>JAFWGU010000006.1 GCA_017512285.1 Erysipelotrichaceae bacterium
CGATGGAAGAATACATCATCTACTACAATACAGAAAGAATAAACATCAAAAGAAAAGGACTGTCGCCTTTGGAGTATAGGCAGCAATCCTTATCTCAGTTACAATTGAATTGTTAAGTCCAACTTTGAGGGTTCACCTCATCATGATCCCGCTGTTTTCCTTTATTGTTTTCCGTAACTGTTAAACAGATCTTCAACTTCCTGTTTGTCAGCCAGTCCCAGTTTAAACGCAGTAGCTGAACCGCAGGCTGTCGCATATTTCAACTTGTCCCTGCCGTTCATTCCCTGTTCACTGGCATACATGAAGCCGGCTACCATGCTGTCACCGGAACCTATGGTGCTGACGACCTTACCCTTAAAGGCCTCAGCACGTTCATAGCTGCCGTCATACAGGCAGGCTCCATCGCCGCCCATGGAAACCAGAACATTGGCAATTCCCTGTTCATGGATGTCCTTCATCACCTGGATCAGTTCCTCAGGATCATCAAGCTGTCTTCCGGTCATGCCGCTTAATTCGGCAATGTTAGGTTTGATCAAAAACGGTCTGTATTTCAATAAACTCTTAAGATACTTTTCATTGATGTCGACGACCAGTCTGGCCTTTTTTTCATTGGCGATCCTGCACAGTGTTTCAATGTCTTCCGTTTCGAAGCCTCTGGCCGTATTGCCGCTGATGTCCAGGTAATCCTCTTCAGTAAGTCTGTTCCTCAGAAATTCAAACAGTTCTTCTTTCTGCTGACTTCCGACCCTTATTCCGGAAAGATTGATCTCCGTAAGTTCTTTTTCGTCCTCAACCTTGATGTTGATGCGGGATACTCCCTCGCATTCGATCATGTTGATTTCCGAAACCTTCCCCTTAAGGCTGTTTTTGATAAATTCGCCGGTAAAGCCGCCGACAAAGCCAATTGCGCAGCTTTTAATTCCCAGTTTTTCGACAAGCAGCGAAACATTGATGCCCTTGCCTCCGGCAATGTACTGTTCCGATTCTGCTCTGTTGAGCTTTCCTAATTCAATCTCCGTCTTAACGAAGAGATCCACTGATGGATTCAAAGTTACCGTATATATCATATTCCCTACTTACTCAATATCTCGCAATGATCTTCAAATACCGCAACGGTATATTCCCACTGGGCGCTTGGCAGGCCGTCCTTGGTATAGACTGTCCAGCCATCAAGAGCGCTTACTCTTACACCTGACTTCTTGAAGTTGAGCATGGGCTCAATCGTGAACGTCATGCCCGGCACGATCAGACAGCCGGTGTTCTTCTTGCCATAGTGATAGACAAACGGATCCTCGTGGAATTCAATGCCTACACCATGACCGCCGAAGTCTCTTACAACTTTGAAGCCGTTTCTGCTGGCATGCTGCTCAATGACGTAGCCTACATCCCCAAGGAACCCCCAGGGCTTTACGGCCTCCAGTCCCAGGTCAAGACACTGCTTGCAGACGCGGATGAGTCTTTCATTTTCCGGTGTTGTTTTTCCAATCACGAACATCCTGGAAGCGTCAGCGTAATAACCCTTGTATATCGTCGTAACGTCAACATTGACGATGTCACCTTCCTTAAGTACTCTCTTGGTACTTGGAATGCCATGACATACGACGTCATTTATTGATACGCAGACATGCTTCGGGAAGCCTTCATAATGATATGGAGCACAGATGGCATCATGAGCCTCCGTATATTCAGCTACCCAGTCATCTATTTCCTGAGTGGTAACGCCTTCCCTGATCCTTTCCGAAACGTAATCAAGCACGCCGGTGTTAATGACACCGCTGGCTCTTATGCCTTCGATCTGTTCAGGGGTCTTGACGTATTTCCACTTTGGGACCTGATGACCCATTCTCTTATAATATTCAACTTTTTCTCTTAATTCGTCATTAGGTTCCATGTTACCCTCCCAGCTTTTCATATTTTCTGGCACCGAAGTGCATTATGACATAGTACAGAATCGCTGCCAGTACAAACAGCGCTGCGGTTGAGATCATGTAATATGTATCCATCTGAATGTGTTCAGCGGCAAATAGGAAATATACTGCTATGCCGATGCCCAGAACAGCCATGGACCCAAACATCTGGATCATAATGGCCATGCTTCTCTTTACCACCTCAGCTTCATTGGTCCAATTCAGCTTTGGATAGAACAGACCAACCAGCATGCCCAGCATGTCGGAGAAGATCAGGAAGGCCTGCGGCAGTAATATGCAGCAAGCTGCCAGCTTCCAGTCAAATCTGCACACAACGCATAAGACAATAGACAGTACCAGTAAGGCCGGAGCTATCAGCGAATAATGGAACAGGAGCTTGCTGTTGATGATGTCCCTTGTTCTGATCGGCAGTGATTTCAGATGGTCCAGGCATGGACCTTCAAGTGAGATCGATGATCCGGATACGCCAAAGGTACAGCACATGAAGCATCCGGCAGCCATTCCCCCGCCGGCAACCAGCCCGGTAACAAGTTCCCTTTCACCCTGAGTCAGGTCGACCAGTTCTTTGAACAGACTTCCGCCCTTTATGATCATGAATACGGCAAATGCCAGGATCATGATGATTCCCATCAGGTTATTGATCAGATAGGTAAAGTAAGCTCCGAATCTCTTCAGTTCCCTGCTCCAGAGAGCTGCCATGACGGAACGCTCACGAACAGGCTTTTCCTTATATGTACGTTTGGCAACGACGACACCATTGATGGTAATTGCCTTGATGTAGAAGCTGTTAACAATGACAAATACCAGGGCAATTGCCGCAACGGCTATGCCGATTATCAGCAACATGTACTTTACATTCGTATGCATGATGCCCTTGCCGTACCACTCAGTGAACTTCAGCTTGCTTAAGGCATTGCCAATGGGAGCGAGATCCCCGCCTTCAGCCATTGCCATTTCCATCTTGAAGGTGAAGTAGTAATACAGGCCTATCATGCCGAAGGTCATTATTATCTTCAGCAGGTTCTTATGGGCGCTGCGGGCAAAGATACGGTATAAGCCAAATCCAATTATCGCTCCTATGGCCAGCGTCAGTAACGGCCAGAAGATGCTGACGATCAAGGCGTTTATGAAGAATGAGCCGATTTTGCCGGATACCATGATCCAGGCCGCCAGAGCAGGAATCAGCATCGTTGCCTGAATGAAGTAATCATACATCAGCATGGCGATCAGTCTGCTTAACAGAATGTGATGTGACTTGATCGGCATTGACAGCAGCATGTCATTGTACTTTGACTCAAACAGCTGTCCCTCTGCCATGGCGATGTTTGTCATAAGCATGAAGCCAAAGGTCATCGTCCCAAGAATGGAGAAATACATCCAGCCCATGGCTGCGCTGTAGAAGCTCTTGGCGAATTCATAGAACATGGTAAAGAACGAAGCTACCAGCAGAACACCAATGAGGACTACTATCAGCCAGGTCGGCATTCTGAATTTCTTCTTCCCGTTTGATGCCTTCCTGCCTATTAATCCCTTAATGTTGATCAGGGTCAGTTGTCTAAGCATCTTTTTCCCTCTCAAGTTCCAGGAAGGTCTCTTCCAGTGATACGTCGCCCTTTACTTCGTCCATCGTACCGGCCTTGATGAGCTTGCCGTTCTTGATGATGGCGATCTTGTCGCAGAGCTTTTCCGCAACATCCAGTACGTGAGTTGAGAAGAATACGGCTCCGCCCTTGTCACACAGTTCCCTCATCATGCTCTTGAACTGGAAGGCGGCTATCGGATCCAGTCCGACGAACGGTTCATCCAGAACAAACAGCTTCGGTTCGTGCAGCATGGCCGCGATGATGGCCAGCTTCTGCTTCATGCCATGTGAATATGAACTGATCGGCTGAGCCAGATTTGAGGTTATTTCAAAGGTATCGGAATATCTTCTGATCCTCTCTTCTCTGACGCTCTTTTCAACCTTGTATACGTCACCTATGAAATTCAAGTAGTCAATGCCACTGAGGAAATCAAACAGAACGGGGTTATCAGGAATGTAGGCAAAATCCATCTTGCAGGCCAGCGGGTCTTCCCTGATCGATCTGCCGTTGATGGTGATCTCACCCTCATCAAAATCCAGCAGACCGCACGCACATCTGATGGTCGTGGTCTTGCCGGCGCCGTTATGACCTATGAAGCCATAGATCTCTCCCGGTTTTATTTCCAGAGAAAGATCGTCCACAGCAACCTTTGCTCCGTATTTCTTAGTCAAATGTTCAATTTTCAACATTTTATCACCCCTTTGATTTATTATTATACTACGATTGGGTATTATTTTACATAGAGGAAGACGTATGACACTGGACGAAGTATTTAAAGAACTTACCGTATTTGACGACTGCAGGATCCTGGAAAACTCCGAGGGAAACTTCTCCCTGGAAAGCAGGGTCACTGAAAGAAACATCAATCCCTACGGCACCGCTCATGGCGGCTATCTGTACACGCTGAGCGATACCGTTGCCGGTGTTACGGCCGCAACCATGGGCGATTACTGCGTTACCCTGCAGGGTAACATCAACTACGTCAAACCCGCAGAAAAAGATGATGTTCTCCTGGTTACCGGCAAAATCTGCCACAATGGCAGAAAGACCAAGGTAATCGAGGTAAACATCATCGATCAGAACGGTTCATTGATCTGTAAATCAACCTTCACGATGTATTCAGTGGGGAAGATCAGCGAGTAAGCAGTTCCAGACACTTTCTGGCTTCACTTACTTCAGCGTTACTGACAAAGCTGTCCTGCTGATATCTGGCTCTGATGTAGAGCTCCCTTAATCTGATGGCATTGGCATCCTCACCATAAGGTGAACTGTCTAGTATGTCCTCAGAAGTAGTAGTCTTGTTAACAGATACCCCGTTCTTTCTGACGAAGAACAGGAATTCCCTGTATATGTTTCTGATCTGCTGCCGGTTGGATCTGTCCGAGGCAGCTTTTTCTTTCTTCTTCCTGTTAACGGTTTCCGTACCGTTAGCCTTTTCATAGTCAACGTCATCTTCCTTACTGCCGGCAAAGTTCCTGAATACCCTTACCATCAGGTATACAAACAGCACCAGTGCAGCAACGGCCAGTACGATCAGTACGAATCTCTGTAGGAGGACGAAGAACATTCCCCCTTCATTGGCTGTTTCGCCACTCATCTGCTCGGTATCATTACTGAAGATCTCGTTGTAGATGTCTTCAGCCGTCGGTTCATTTTCAATGATCTGTTCCTCGGGCTTTCTGACAATCTGCTTGCTCATGAAGACGAAGATGCCGATGAACTGTCTGATGATGAAACCTATCGGCAATAGTATCATCTCAAGCAGTTCTCCCGAATGAACCAGCAGTCCATATACCAGTCCAATGATGACCGTAACGGAAAAGACAACAACCAGTACGGTCATGGCGTTGAGAATCTTGCTGGCAGGATCGGCATTTCTGCCAACTCTCTTTATCCTCAGGGTTATGACTCCACTTAACAGATGCAGTGCCCCAAACATTAATGACAGAGGCATGTCTGATGGGGACGTTATGATGACAAACATCATTGCCAACGTGACTATTGCCGGTATGGCATACCAGTATCTGTACTGATCATAGCTGATGTCCATCTGATCGGTAATGACGCTGTAGGCCAGATAGATCAGTAACGGTATCATGAAATACAGTTGGGCTGTTTCACTTACAAAGGCCAGACTGACTGCCGGCAACAGTCCCAGAATGATCCTTACCGGCATTCTTCTTTCTCTGTCAGCCAGAAAACCCGCTACCAGAGTTGAGAGCACAATGACCGCATTCAGTGCATGGGCACTTGAGAAAAACGGTGTCAGAGTCAGAAAGGCCAGATAGAAACAGACGTCACAGAACAGTTTAAGTGCGCTGATCATAGTGTCCGACCTCCGGTAAAGACGCATACCTCATGGTCTGAGTATGCCTGTAATTTATTAAGTGCCGCCTTCTCGCCTTCATCCAGTCCTGGTGTGATGACGATGTAGCTGCGGTTATTCTTCTTCTTTCTGATGCATTCATCCATCAGCTCGCCGAAGGAATAATAGCCGTGAAGTCTGGATCTTCCCAGTCTGGTCATCAGATAGTTAAGATGTCTGGTACCATAGCCCTCATTGAGATTTCCCACATCCCCATCGGATATGAACTCATAGGGTATCCGCTTCTTTTCCAGTTCCTCGCAGACCGTTCTGACTATTTCCAGACAGTCCTCCATTTCCTGATCGCGGTTACTGTCCATGTGCAGCACGACTGCCACGTTGGTATCCACGGTAAAGTCATTGTTCTTTACCATCAGCTTGTCAACCTTGGCCGACTGACTCCAGGAAATGTTCTTCATCGGTTCCCTGCCGGTATATTCCCTGTATCCTATGTTGAGCACCGGGTCTTCAATGATGAATCTTCTTACCGAGATGTCACCCAGAAAGCCTCCCAGTGTCTTTATGACATATTCATTCTCACTTCTCTTCGGCATTATTACCAGGTCGGAAGTGATGTCGATGTTTCTGACCTTGGCCTGAAAGCCCAGGAAGTCCCCGGTCTCCAGGAAGCATCTGCCGTTTCGATATACGCCTCTTCTTGAAAAAGCTAATTGCGTTTCATGGGTGTGACTCTTCTTGGGGAAGAGAAACAGCCTGTATCCGTATCTGTTTGTGGTGCCGTTTTCTATGACAGCCCCTTCCGGAAGCTGTTCACTTACGTTGATGTAAGCCACCGGAAAACGCCAGGCATTGATTATCTTTGAGGTAAAGGTAATCCTTTCGCCCGGCTCAGCCAGTCTGGTATCGTATTTATACTCATAGAAAAGGTTCTTAAGGACAGTCGGTGCCATCACCACCTGCAGAAATCCGCAGACTGCCAGTAAGCCCACAAACAGAAGACCGATCATATGGTTTCCAATGGTACTCTTATGTCGTTAAGTATTCTTTCCATTACCTGTTCAGCATTGGTATGGCTGCCGGAATTCATGATTACACGGTGAGCCAGTACGCTGACAGCTTCCTTCTTGACGTCTTCAGGAATGACATAGCTTCTGCCTTCCATGGCTGCCAGTATCTGGGAAGCTCTGTATAAGGCCAGTGTTCCTCTGGTAGAGGCACCGGTAGAAAGATAACTGTTATCTCTGGTAGCTTCGATGATGTCCATTATGTACTTCTGAACATCCTCGGAAACCGTTACCTTATTGATTTCACTGATCACAGCCTCAATCTCCTCAGGTGAGGAAACGACCGGCAGATCATCAATGATCTCTCTGGAATCCTTGCGTCCCATGATGCTCATTTCCTGTTCCCTATTCATGTAGCCCATTGAAAGCTTCATGAAGAAACGGTCCAGCTGAGCTTCCGGCAGCGGGAAGGTTCCGTAGGATTCGACCGGATTCTGCGTGCCCATGACCATGAAAGGTTCAGCCAGCTTGTAGGTCTTGCCGTCAACGGTGACCTGCTTTTCCTCCATGGCTTCCAGTAAGGCAGACTGCGTACGCGGTGTCGCCCTGTTTATCTCATCAGCCAGAATGATGTTGCTGAAGAGAGGGCCTTCACGGAAGATGAATTCGCCTTCCTTCTGATTGTAGAAGTTAATGCCGGTCAGATCAGAAGGCAGTAAGTCCGGTGTGAACTGGATTCTCTTGAAGTCACCGCCGATGCTGCGGGCAAAGGCCCTTAATAACATCGTCTTGCCGGTACCCGGCAGGTCTTCTAAAAGAACATGGCCCTTGGACAGAAAGCAGATCACCACCTGTCTGATGACATCTTCCTTGCCGACGATGACCTTGCTGATGTTTCTGACCAGTCTGTCTGTATATTCCTTAACTGTGATCATATGATTCCTCCGAATTGCATCTATTTGTATGACCGTCCTGACTTCAGTTCAGCACAGTCTGATTTTCAAAAAATGTCAGGTCCACGAAGTCCTTTATCAGGGCAAAGAACTCTCTGGTGTAGTAATGAGGCATGAGTATCATCAGGCCATTACTGCCCAGGGTTTCAACATTCCTGAATCCCATTCTGCCAGCGATGAATCTGGCTCGACAGAGATGATATGAAGCTGAGACGATCACCACTCTGCTGGTTTCCGGATCATCTCCCCTGCCCTCAATCAGCATTCTTGAATTTTCAATGTTTTCCTGAGTGTTGGTGCTTCTGTCTTCGTAGATTATCCTGTCTTCAGGAATGCCCATGTTCATCAGATAATTCTTCGCAACCAGGGCTTCAGCCATGTGTTCATCATCACCCTTGCCGCCCGTAGTAATGATCATAACACGTTCATTGTCATGAGCGTAGCGGTATGCGGCTTCGATTCTGGCCTTGAAGTCAACTGTTGGTCCGTCCTTACGGACCCTGGCTCCCAGTACTATGACATAGTCCGCATTCTCACCTGTAGGACTTACGGCATCATGAATGATGATGCCCTCTATTATCAGAAACAACATTCCCAGAACAACGGTCAGTGCCGTCAGTCCCTTTTTCAAGGTGACTGACATTCTGTCCCACAAGAGGCTTAATGCCATAAGAAACAGCCCGGCTGCCAGGAAGAAGAAGTTGAAAACTCCTCCCATTCCCAGTATTCCCAGGATCACCATTCCGTAAACAGCACATATTAAGCCTGTTATTCTGTAGAATGTTTTCATTAATACCTCGTTAATTGGCTATGCCATGATGTGCCGTTGGTGAATTCTCATCAAGCGGCAGGAATGTATATCCGTTTTCAAGCGCCCATTGGAAGAATCTTTCAATGCCATCAACCGTATAATCGAGAGAGTCATGTGACAGGCAGACGGATCTGCTGTGCCATTGTACCCCGTCAATCAGATTCTGAGCTACTTCCCAGGGATCAGTTGTCCTGCCGGCATCTCCGCTTTCAACGTTCCAGTCAAAGTATGTCAGTCCTTTCTGGCGTGACTGAGCAGCCAGAGTACTCATGATTCCGTCACAGTAATTAAAGGAAACAGTATTGCTGGAACCGCCCGGGAAACGGAACAGGGTTGAACGGTGACCCGTCTGTGCTTCAATTACGTCATTCATCAGGTTGAAGTCATTCCAGTATGCCTCAGGGCTCTGATATATCCTGGCATAGTTATGCGTATAGCTGTGGACGGCAACGGTATGGCCTTCCTCATATTCTCTCTTTATGCAGTATTCATAGGCATCAAAGACATCCGTTACGAAAAACGTCGCCTTGATGTTGTATTTCTTCAGCAGATCAAGCAGTCTGTCAGTATTTCTTGACGGACCATCATCAAAAGTCATGTAGATGACCTTATCCGGGTCGTAAGCACAGACCTTAACCGTTCTCTCTGCTACTGTTACGTTATTGTATGAATCAGAAACCACGTATCTGATCTTATATTCACCGGCTGTATTGGTGTCTACATCACCATAAACTTCGACTCGGTCAGTAACGTCACCGTCCAGATCATCTTCAGCATAATACTTATTTGTAAATGCTGTACCCTGCTGAATGTACACCCAGTCATCAAAGCTTATCTCTGGTCCCTTGCGGTCATCATAGACTATCTCCCTTACTGCTTCCGCCTGATTTCCGAATGAGTCGGAAACACGATAGGTAACTCTTTCCCCGTCATCGATTCTTTCTATGCTTTCCGTAACATCGCCGTCATACTTGTCAAAGGCAGAAAAGCCCTCTTCAATATATTCATGCCCAGGTAAGGTATAGAAGTCAGGATCACTGACCAGGGTAATGACAGGTGGAGCATTGTCCTTTACCTCAACCTTTCTGCTTTTCTCATATTTCTTACCATTGAATTCAGCCAGGTACGTGTATTCATAGGTTCCAAGATTATTTACATCAACACCGTTTACAGTTTCGTACGGATACTCCTTCCTGACGAACGGAAACAGTATCGCTACCTTTTCCACTTTGGCACCCTGATCTTCATACACCTCACCGTATTCAGCAACGACACTTTCCTCGCCATTGAGTTTTATGTCAATTCTGAACAGCTTAAAACCCGCCGTTACTCCCATTAAGACAAGGACGATGACCAATACAGCTACTACCCCTGTTAAAAACTTCTTCATTATAAAACCACCAACCCTTATCATTATAATACGGATTAATTGTTTTTACTTAACATTATTGCCATAAGAAAACCCTCCGTTTTTCTCAGAGGGTCTCAGTTTTCTTAATTCTCCACGTACTTGTAGGTTCCCTTTACACCGAAGATGTCAACCCCGTCCCTGATGTTCTCCGGTTTCAGCTTATCCTCACCCTTGATGAAGATATTCCCGGAAATGTACATTCCCTTCGGGATGACGATGTCCCTGCTGCCTGGGGAATATGACATTGACGGTGAGAATGTTGGTATTATGCCGGTTATCTTCAGACCATTTACATATGCTGTATAACCAAGCAGAATGTCTTCAGCTGTTGCCGTGGCATTGGTAGTATCAATCTCAACGAATGATCCATCAATGCCGCCGACATTTGAGTAGGCTCTCTTGCCGAAGGCAATGTCGTTGGCTGTTGCCGTGGCATCTCTTGTATTAATATAACCCATATCGATGTAACCCTGTCTGATGCTTTCCATCAGCATCGGTCTGGTTAAGAAGAAAGTCAGTGCTGCACCGATGGCAACGAACAGAATTGTAATCATGACGGCATTCAAGCCGTAGTGAGGAGTGATGTATTCATACTCATCATCCTCGTCCTCATCCTCATAAGTATGCGTTACCGGTACGATAGAGCTATCGGTCGGCAGGGTCGATAATTCCCTGGTCTCGATCATGCTGATGTCCTTTGTTACTTCGGCATCAACATCATATCCTTCCCTGACCAGTTCATCATCAGACAGTTCAGCAGTCTCAAGGAGTTCCCTGTCTTCCCTGTTCTTCTTTGAAAAAGGCAGTTTCATTATCCGCGGCCTCCTTCCTCATCACCGTCAATCGGATCAACGATTGGGTCAGGTTCAGCTATCTTAGTCCAGAGAGCGGTAAATGTCAGATCTCCCGTTGAACCTTTCGGTATTTCATTTCCCTCGATCCAGCCATCAAAAACATAGCCTTCCTTATAAGGATCATGAAGCGTAAGCGGCGTTTCTGACTTACGGTAGGTCAGTGGATTGGCAGAATGGTTACTGCCGCCATCCAGATTATAGAATACCCTGTATTTTGGTTCTTCTGCAGTATAAGTACCCTGTACGCCAAAAAGCAGCACTCCTGACCTGATGTTATCAGGTGTCAGATCAGGGTCACCCTTGATGATGATATCGCCTTCGGCGTATGCACCACCGGGAATGTCAATCGATGCACCCTTTGTGGTGATCTCCTGCCCCGCCATTACCTTCATCTTGCCAATTACAAGTTCGCCGTTGACATATGCCGTCTTGCCCTTGGCAATGTATTCACTCATGGCTGTTGCATCAGATGTATCCAAAACACTCATTGTTCCGATGATCAGCTCTCCGTTAACGTAAGCCGTCTTGCCCTTTACAATGTCTGAGGCAGTCGCATTGGCGTCTTCAGTAAGCACATAGCCTTCCTTCCTGAGGTCGGCAAGTACCTTGTTGTTGAGATACATGTGTGTGCCTACATATCCAATAGCTGCACCGGCAATTAATCCTCCCAAGGCAAGCAAAACCATGCCAACCAGGAGCTTATTAATTCCTCTAGATCCAGTTTTTGCCACTGTAATCCACCTCCATAGATCATGCTTATTATACCGCATTTGTCATAGTTTGACCACATAGGCCAAAATGGTCCTGAACTATCTGTGATAAAAGACCTTTCCGTCAATTATCGTAATCAGAGCTTCATAGTCCTCATTCATGATGACCAGATCGCTCTTTCTGCCCACTTCAATCTTTCCCCTGTCCGTGATGTTCAGACACTTTGCCACATTTTCACAATACAGACTTCCTACTTCCTCCATCGTCAGATGGCATCTGTCCCTGGCTGCCTTCATGACTTCGTTGATAGCCATGTTGCCGCTGGCAATGTAACCGTCCTCTCCATAGATGAAACCATCTCTGGCTGTTATCCTGCGTCCGTTAACAACATGCGTTCCATCCGGCAGACCTGATGCCTCAGACATGTCCGATACGCCATAGACGTTTTCCAGGCCTTTTATCTTTATCAGTATCCTGACCCATAACGGATCAACATGATAGCCGTCGCATGTCAGCTGTGCTTTGATCCTGTCATCGTACATGACGGCAGCCGCTGCCCCGGCTTCCCGGTGATGCATGGCCTTGAAACCGTTAAACATGTGGTCTGCCTGGCATAAGCCATGATCAGCTGCCCTGAAGACATCCTCAGCTGAGGCTTCGGTATTGCCTACGGTTGGATAAACACCATTTGAAACCATGTAATCACACCAGTCAATGGCACCTTCCAGATCAGGTCCCACGTGGAATAAGGCAACATCACTGTAGTCATTGTCAACGATGCAGTCCGTATGTTCCCTGCTTGGATTCACGGCTTCCTCTGTCATGTATCTCTTCAGTGAGGGATACAGTCCCTCAAACTGGAACCTGTCCAGTCTGGCTCCCTCATACTTCCCTCTGATTTTTCTTAACTCCCTGACCGTTCTGGCAACTATTTCATAGTTGGTTCCGCTCAGGGTTGGAAAGACTGTCGTTACGCCATGCTCAGGCAGTTTTTCTACCAAAAATCTGATTCTGTCTTCGTATGTGCCGAACTCATCTTCTTCTCCATACTGGAATGCCCTCAGCCAGCCGCCGTGATTATGACAGTCAATTATTCCCGGATACAGATAATTACCCCCGGCGTCAATTATTTCATCATCAGGCAGATTATTGCCAATGGCGACTATCCCATTCTGATCAAACTGAACTTCCGTACTGACAAATATTCCATCGATGAAAACTCTTGCGTTGATTATCTTCATGTTTGTGTCCTCTGCATAAATTATAGCTTATTTTTCCCCTCTCCTCGCTGATAACGATTCAGTTCAATGCACAGTCAGTGTATTCCATGTAAAAAAAAGGAGTTCATGTGAACTCCTTTATCTGTCTTATAGCGAATTGTATATCTCTTTATACTTCTTTGCGGATAAGTCCCAGCTTACGTCAGTATTCATGGCGTGTCTGATCAGCTTGCGCCATGCTGTCTTGTCTTCATAGTATACATGGATCGCATAGGCAATGATGTACATCATTTCATCGCCGCTGAAGTATCTGAATGAGAAGCCGTTGCCTGTTTCCTCATACTGGTTGTATGGAGTAACCGTATCCTTCAGACCGCCTGTCTCTCTTACCAGCGGGATGGTGCCGTATCTCATGGAAATGAGCTGGCTGATTCCGCACGGTTCAAATAATGACGGCATTAAGAACAGGTCGCATCCTGCATATACTCTGTGAGACAGTTCCTCATTGTAACCACAGTAGAATACGGCTCTGTGAGGATAGGTGCTTTCGATCTTCTTCAGTTCGTTTTCAATGTAGTTGTCACCTGTACCCAGAATGACCAGCTGAACGTCCTGATTCATGATCTGTCCCAGCTTTTCCAGTAACAGTAACATGCCCTTCTGCCAGGTAAGTCTTGATACGATGCCAATGAGCATTACGTCATCGGCTACTCTTAAGCCCAGCTGATACTGCAATGATCTCTTACATGCCTTCTTGCCCCTGATGTCGTTCTCGGTATAGTTCTTATACAGAGCCTTGTCAGTTGCCGGATTCCAGTTTTCAACGTCAATGCCGTTGACAATGCCCTTCAGGCGGTCACCCTTTTCGGCAAGAACTCTTTCCATTCTCTCGCCGTATTCGCTGGTGACGATCTCTCTGGCATACTGTTCGGAAACAGTGGTAACCTCATCGGCATAGATGATGCCGGCCTTCATGAAGCTGATGCCGTCATCAAACTTGATGTCGCCGTTCTTGTAGTACTGATCGGAAAGACTGAAACACCTTAACAGTTCCTTCGGGAAGTTGCCCTGGAACAGCAGGTTATGGATCGTGTATACGTGCTTGATTCTGTGGTATGCCTCATCGCTGTATTCCTGCTTGCACATGATCGGGATCATGCCGGTATGCCAGTCATTGGTATGAATGATGTCCGGCTTGAACTTGATGTGCGGTAACATGTCCAGTACAGCCTTGCAGAAGAAGGCGAATCTTTCGCCGTCATCATGGAAGCCATACAGACCGTCACGGTAGAAGTAGTCATCCTGTCTGATGAAGTAATATTCAACGTCTCCCTGCTTGTCGTAGTACAGATCAGCATCCTTACTGATGAGACCGGACTGAACATGGTAGGTTTTCAGTTTCTTGAGCTTCGGGAACTTTTCGATGATCGTCTTGTACATTGGCAGTACTACTGCGGCTTCCTCACCCTGCTTGCACAGGGACTGCGGTAATGAACCGATTACGTCAGCCAGGCCGCCGCTCTTGCAATAGGGCAGGCCTTCTCCTGAAACAAATAGTACCTTGCTCATCTTTATACCCTGTCTCTTCTCTTAACGTATGCCAGTCTGTCCTCTGTTCCGATGATCTCAAGCTTGCGCTCTACTCTGGCATGCTTGTCTATTACGGCATTTTCGATGTGAGCCATTGGAGCGATGTAGCAGTCAGGCAGTAATACTGAGTTCTTTACTACGGCGCCCTTGCCGATGGTTACGCCACGGCCCAGAATGCAGTTTTCCAGTTCACCGCTGATGACGCAGCCATTGGCAATCAGACAGTGCTTTGCATGAGCATTCTTGGAATAGAATGCCGGGTGTGAATCGTTTGTCTTGGTGTAGACCGGCCAGTTGTCGGCAAACAGTTCCTGTGCCTTGTCATAGTCGATCATTTCCATGTTTGCTTCATAGTATTCTTCCAGAGAATTGATGCATACCAGGAATCCCTTGTATTCGTATGCGCATACCTTCAGGCTGCTCAATACGGAGGTAATTACGTCAACCAGGTTGTACAGCGGACTGATCAGAGGTGCCTTTTCAATCAGGTCAATGAACAGTTCTCTGTCCATGACGTAGGTCTCGGTCAGGATGTCCGCATTCTTCCTGGTACCCTTGTTTCTCTGAATGTCGGTAACGATGCCGTCCTTGATCACAGCTGTCTTACAGCCGGTGAACTTCTTATTGGCATTGGTTACGCTCTTGTATACGCAGGTAATGTCAGCGCCGCTCTCCTCGTGAGCCTTGATGACATCCTGATAATTGATCCTCATGATCATGTAGCTTGGAGAAATGACTACGTACTTGCTCTGAGTATCCTGGATCTCATGGAGATACTGGTTCATCAGATATACGTCATGGAAATATGTCTCATTCAGAGCCGGATCATCCGGGAACAGAATTCTCAGGAATCCACGCTTTGAATTGATGTTGTAAAGGCTGCCGTCTCCCAGATGGTCGATCAGAGAACGCGGTTTTTCCTTTACCATGACGTTGATGTGGTCAATTTCAGAGTTGACCATGTTGCTTAATACGAAGTCTATGATTCTGTATCTGCCCAAAAAGGACATGGCTGCCAGAGTCCTGAACTGGTCCATTCCCTTGATGCTGACACTGTTGTCTTCAAAATTAACAATACCGATGGCGTTGATCATGCTACTTCACCTGCGCTTTCTTTGAAATCAGTTCAATCTTGTCCTTATCGCCGATTGAAGCTCCGGCCGGGATCACCAGTCCTTCTGCTACGATGCAGTTTCTTACCACTGCACCTTCCTCAACAACAACTTCCGGCATCAGAACGGAGTCAATTACCTTGGCGTTCTTGTGAATGCGGCAGTCTCTGAACAGAACTGAATTCTCTATGGTTCCGTTAACGACACAGCCCTGGTTGATGTAGGCTCTCTTGATCCTGGCCTTCTTGCCGATGAACTGAGGTGTCGTCGGAACATCTTCGGTATAGATCTTCCATGAATCGTCTTCCATGTTGAGCAGATCGTTCTCGTCAAGCAGATCCATGTTAGCCTGCCATAATGAATCGATGGTTCCTACGTCTTTCCAGTAACCCTTGAATCTGTAAGCAACGATCTTCTTGCCTTCGTTTAAGAAGGTTGGAATGATGTTCTTGCCGAAGTCATGGTCTGATTTTTCATCCGGTGCATCCGCAATCAGGGCCTTTCTTAAAGCCTTGTAACTGAAGATGTAGATGCCCATGCTGGCCAGATTGTTCTTCGGGTGAGCAGGCTTCTCTTCGAATTCAACGATCTCATCCTTTTCATTGGTATTCATGATGCCAAATCTCTTGGCTTCTTCCCATGTTACCTCCAGACCGGCAATAGTGACATCTGCGTTCTGCTGCTTGTGGAAATCAAGCATCTTGTCGTAGTTCATCTTGTAGATGTGGTCACCGGAAAGGATCAGAACGTATTCAGGATCATACATGTCCATGAAGTCAATGTTCTGATAGATGGCATCTGCCGTGCCTCTGTACTTGCCGAATCCTTCATTCTTTTCTCTTGGCGGCAGTACGAATACGCCGTTATCTCTGCCGTCGATTCCCCATCTTGAGCCCTGAGCAGTATAGGCATTCAGCAGAACGCTCTCATACTGAGTCAGCACGCCGACTACGCCAATGTTGCTGTTGGCGCAGTTGCTCAACGGGAAGTCAATGATTCTGTACTTTCCTCCATAATAAACAGCTGGTTTTGCAACCTTACTGGTCAGGTCCAGTAATCTGGTTCCACGTCCACCAGCTAAGATCATAGCTAACATCTCCGTTTTCAAGAAAAACCACTCCTTCCTAAGATGTCACTTTTCTAATTGTTTTTTATTTGGTTCTAAATAAATTATAACATCAATGCGGACATATGTATGCCCTTACATTTTCCAATCGATGGGTTTAACGCCGTTTTTTTCGAGAAACTCGTTGGTTCTGGAGAAATGCCTGCATCCGAAGAAACCGTTATAGGCACTTAGCGGTGAAGGATGAGCGGCAGTCAGTACCAGATGTCTGGGATTATTCAGCAGACTCATCTTGGCACGGGCATTGTTTCCCCATAACAGAAAGACGATCGGCTGATCCTGCCGGTTCAGTAACTGAATGACATGATCCGTGAATTCCTCCCAGCCTCTGCCCTTGTGGGAATTGGCCTTGCCCCTTTCCACGGTCAGTACCGTGTTTATGAGCAGTACGCCCTGGGTTGCCCACTTGACCAGATAGCCGTTGGTCGACATGTTAAGACCCAGATCATCGTGAATTTCCCTGTAGATGTTTATCAGGGATTTCGGCAATGGGTTTCCCGGTTTTACCGCAAAGCACATGCCGCAGGCCTGATTCGGTTCATGATAGGGATCCTGGCCCAGTATTACGACCTTGACCTTGTCCAGATCGGTATAATAAAAAGCCGAGAAGACTTCCTGCTTTGGCGGATATATCGTCTTTTCAGCATACTCCTGCTTAAGAAAAGCAGACAGTTTCCTGAAATAATCCTGCTCAAATTCACGGTTAAGGAATTCATCCCAGCTCTTGTTTATCATATTATTCTCTTTCCAATATGACCATGCTGACAGGTTTCAGCCCGTCACCGAATACCATGTGGTATCCGCTACAGTCATATTCTACTTCTTCTTCCGTCGGATTGAAGATGATCTTCAGATCTCTTCCTGCGCAGTTCTTTAGATTATAGACCAGGCAGTCCTGATACTCTTCAAATGACACTTCTTTCCTTATCTGCTCAGCCTTCTTGGAAAGCTGATACTCCTTTCTGATCCTGATCAGTTCCCTGGTAAAGTCAATGACCTCACGGTAGGTAACCTTGTCCTCAGGTCTCAGCTTGTTTATCTCATCAGGCAGATTGTAACTGTTCTGATACCCCTGCTTGCTGCGGCAGTACTCCTGACCGCTGTGAACAAACGGTATGCCCTGGGACGTCAGTACGAATCCCAGTAACAGCTTCTGACGGCTGATAAGTTCTCCCTTCGGGCAGCACTTTCTCAGCTTGTCAAATGAAGTCATGTCATCATGACATTCAACATAGTTGACCGTACTGTCATTACTGCCGAACAGTAATCCCTGCATCACTTCCTCGGCAACGTATATCTTGCCGGCATCACCCGTGCCGTAGCCCAGGTTTCCTGCCTCAAAGGTACTTCCCTTGATGTTGTCGCGGAATACGTCATTGAAGAAGGCAACGTTGTCTATCTTCTCATGATTTTCCTTGCAGCATCTGTCTTCTTCAGCCAGTGCCGTCTGCATGTTCCAGCCTTCGCCGTAGATCATCATGCTCTTATTGATCTTCTTCAGTTCTTTTACGGCCTGTCTGATCGTCTCGATGTCCAATAAGCCCATTAAGTCAAATCTGAAGCCATCAATGCAGAACTGATCTGCGTAATACTTCAGGGTATCGATGATGTATCTTCTTGTCATCGGCTGCGCACTGTCTATGTCGTTGCCGCAGTATGATCCGTCTGACAGTCTGCCGTTATCATAGTATCTGAAGAAGTAATACGGAACGCTCAGCTCAAAGCTGTGCTTTCTCATCAGATAGACGTGATTGAATACCACATCCAGGTTTACCCTCAGACCGTTTTCGTGGATCTTGTTGACCAGATTGCGGAAGTCCTTCAGTACCTGGATCCCGCTGAAGACGTTTGAGGAATAGCTGCCTTCCAGACACTGATACTGAACCGGGTCATAGCCCCAGTTATAATACTTTTCCGGATGCAGTTCATTGACGCTTCCAAAATCGTTCACCGGCATCAGCTGAAGGTGCGTTATGCCCAGATCTCTGACATAATCCAGATTCTCACTCATGGCCTCAAAGGTTCCCGCCGGGGTAAAGTCCCTGACGCTGGTCTCATAGATTATGGCATCACTGTATTTCTCCAGTAATGGCAGATCATGGCGGTCTGCCCGGTAGTCATCAACGTCGACTACTACGCTCTTCTCACTGTTGGCCGTTGAAGCCTTGCCATAGGGGTCAGTGCAGTAATTCCACTGCCCGTTGACTCTGATCAGGTATCTGTACATCGCTCCGATTATCCTCGGTTCGATGGTGATCCTGAATACGCCCTTTTCCTCACGGTGCATGTCCAGAGTCTTGGTTGAGCCGTGATGCTCCACTTCCAGCTTTACCTGACTGGCTGTAGGAGCCCATATTGCGAATTTTGTATATTTATCCGGCACACTGCTTCCCAAATCGCTGCCGTCATAGAAAAACTCTCTGTTGAACCGTTCCGTCTTGACGATGAAACGGTACTGCAGCACTGTTCTGTATCCGTTAACAGCCATTACCTGATATTCCCTGCCGATCTCGATGTCCCTGTCGAGACTGGTTTCATAGACGGTATGCCGGCCCGACTTGTGACTGCCGGTAATTTCCAGGGGATAGATCAGATCGTTGTCAAGCAGATAAAACTCACGGCTGTAGCCATGACAAAACGAATTATCAATGTCGACAACTATTCTGTCATAGTCATCCAGATAAGCTTCTACAAAATCGTTCATATAATCAGTTCTCTACTTTTGTTAAGTGCCAGATATCTCTGTTATATTCAGTAATGGTTCTGTCCGTGCTGAAGTAACCGCTGCTGGCGATGTTGAGCAGACACATCTTGTTCCATGTGTACTGATCCTTGTAAAGTTCTTCGATCTTCTTCTGAGCAGCTACATAGGCATCAAAGTCTGCGAAGTGGAAGTATTCATCGTTTCCGTACAGCAGTTCATCATAAATTACCTTGAACTCATCTCTGTTGTCATCCCATGTGCCGTCGATCAGAGTATCCATGATCCTCTTGATGACAGGATTGGTATGGTAGATCATCATGGCATTGTAGCCGTTGAAGCGCAGATCTCTTAACTGCTCAACGGTATTGCCGAAGATGACGATGTTATCATCGCCGACTCTTTCCCTGATCTCGACGTTTGCGCCATCCAGGGTACCTAATGTAATGGCACCGTTCATCATCAGCTTCATGTTGCTGGTGCCGCTGGCTTCCTTGCCGGCTGTTGAGATCTGTTCGCTGACATCAGCTGCGTTCAGCAGTATCTCGGCAATTGAAACACAGTAGTTAGGTATGAATACTACCTTCATGAACTTGTTTACTGCCGGATCGTTGTTGATCCTTTCGGCAATGGCGTTGATCAGCTGAATGACCTTCTTGGCATAGACATATGCCGGAGCAGCCTTGGCGCTGAAGAAATATGTATGAGGTACCATCGTGAAATCAGGATGATCCTTGATGTACTGATACAGATAGATCAGGTTCATGCAGTTGAGCATCTGTCTCTTATAGGCGTGCAGTCTCTTGGCCTGTACGTCAAAGATTGAATTAGGATCGACGTCAATGTTCATCGTCTTCTTGATGTAGTCAGCCAGGATCTTCTTTCTGGCCAGCTTAACTTCGGCGAATCTTGCCTGAACATTGCGGTCAGTAGCTACTTCTGACAGCTTGGTAAGTTCAAACGGATTCTCAATGAAGTCGTCACCGATCGTATCAATGATCAGGTCACGCAGCTGAGGGTTGGAATAAGCCAGCCATCTTCTGTGAGTGACGCCATTGGTCTTGTTGTTGAACTTTTCCGGGAAGATCTGATAGAAGTCTCTCATTACGTCGTTCTTCAGGATCTCGGTATGGATCTTGGCAACACCGTTTACTGAGAAGCTGGCGGCAACACCCATGTTGGCCATGTGTACCAGACCATCCTTGATGATTCCGACTCTTTCAGCCAGATTGTAGTCATTTGTCTTGGCCAGAACTTCGTTTCTGAATCTTCTGTCGATTTCCTTGACGAGAATGTGAATTCTCGGCAAAAGCTTCATGATCATGCTTTCAGGCCACTTTTCCAGAGCTTCCTGCATGATCGTATGGTTGGTGTAGGCAACAGTATGCGTAACGATGTACCAGGCCTTGTCCCAGTCATACTTGTATTCATCGAGCATGATCCTCATCAATTCGGCGATGATCATGATCGGGTGAGTGTCATTTAACTGAATGACTACCTTCTCGTGGAGATTGTCCAGGGTATGGTAGTTATCCATGTGGCTTCTGATCAGAGTCTGAGTACCTGCAGACACGAAGAAATACTCCTGCTTGACTCTCAACTCACGGCCTTTTTCCGTGCTGTCGTCAGGATATACGTTCTGACAGATCTTGTTGACTTCGTTCAGATATCTGATGAAGTCGCGGTTGACCGGACCGTCTTCACTGGCTTCAGGCTTCCACAGTCTCAACGTGTTTACGACTCTGTTGCCGTGGCCGACGATCGGCATGTCATATGGTACGGCTCTGATGGTTTCAGCGTTGATGTGTCTGACACTCATCTTGCCGTCGTTTTCCCACTTCATTTCTAGGTCACCGTAGAACTTGACGTCTACGGCATGCTTGGTCTTTCTTACTTCCCATGGGTTACCGTACTTCAGCCAGATGTCAGGAACCTCAACCTGCTTGTTGTTCTCGATCTTCTGCTTGAAGAGTCCGTATTCGTAACGGATCGTATTGCCGTGTCCCGGTAAGCCCAGTGTTGCCAGGGAATCCAGGAAACAGGCAGCCAGTCTGCCCAGACCGCCATTGCCTAATCCGGCATCTGTTTCAACTTCCTCAAGTTCATTGAGGTCAAGTCCAAGGTCTGCAAGACCGTCTCTGACGATCTCGTAAATGCCCATGTTCATAAGGTTGTTTGTAAGTAAGCGTCCGATCAGAAATTCCATTGAGAAGTAGAAAAGCTGCTTCTGTCCACGGCCTGAAACGGTTTCCTTGGTGCTCATCCAGTTCTCACTGGCCTGGTCACGGATCATTTCGCCGAGAGTAAGGAAAGTTTCTGAACTGTCTCCGTACTTGTATGAACGTCCATAGGTCTGAACGAATCTGTCCTGAAACTGACGCTTGAATTCTTCTTTGGTTGTAAACATAAATATTCCCTTCTATTTCAGCTTGGCTCTGAGGATGACTCCCGCAAACGGAGCCAGTCTGATCTTCATGGCATACTTCATGCCGTGCTTGCCAGGCTTGGTTGCCCTTACCTTGGTAAAGTTACACATGTTGCAGCCACTGTAAATGTCTCTTTCTGAGTTCATGATTTCGGTGTAGAAGCCGTATGTCGGTACTCCGATCTCAAACTCCTCATATGATACAGGAGCCATGTTGAGTACGGTGACGTATACGTATTCGCCGCCGTATCTGACGTAACTGTATACTCTCTGTTCATTGTTGTCAGCGTCGATCCACTTGAACCCATCCCAGGTATAGTCATCCTTCCAGAAGGCAGGATCGCTGCTGTAGATGTTGTTCAGATCACGCATCATTCTCTTGAATGAATCATGTGCCGGATACTGCAGTAAGAACCAGTCAAGTTCCTTATGCTCGTCAAATTCCCTGAAGGAAGCTATTTCATTGCCCATGAAGTTGAGCTTCTTTCCCGGGTGGGTATACATGTATACCATGAGGTTACGGCACTGGGCGAATTTCTGCTCATAGCTGCCCCACATCTTGTCAACGATCGTTCCCTTGGAGTGAACTACCTCATCATGTGAGAATGGCAGGATGAATTTCTCAGAGTAGAAATAAGCCATAGAGAAGTTTATCAAATTGTGATGGTATTTTCTATACTCAGGGTCCATTTTATAGTACCTGAGGGTATCGTTCATCCAACCCAGGTCCCACTTGTAGTCAAAACCGAGTCCGCCGTATTCCACTTTTTCCGTTACGCGCGGATAGCTGGTAGAATCCTCAGCTATGATCATGGCAGTCGGATACTCCTGGTGCAGGTGGTAGTTGAAACGCTTGATGAAGCTGATGGCTCCGCTGTTTTCACCCTTGGTTGAATCCCCGTTATGATATATGAGATTGCTGACGGCGTCAACTCTTAAGCCATCCATATGGTACTTGTCGAGCCATAATCCGGCACTGCTCATCAAGAAACTTACGACTTCATTTCTGGCAAAGTCGAAGTAGTATGTATCCCACTGGCTTTCACTGCGGGAAGGATCACTGCTCTCGTACAGGCAGGTTCCGTCAAACTTGACCAGACCGAAACCGTCCTTGACGAAGTGAGCCATTACGATGTCCATGATGACGCCGATGCCGTTGCGGTGGCAGGCATCAATGAACATCATCAGCTGGTAACAGTTGCCGTATCTGGATGTAACACTGAAGTATCCGTACTGCTGATAGCCCCATGAACCGTCGAACGGATATTCGTTCAGCGGCATTAACTCAATGTGGGTATAGCCCATGTCCTTAACATACGGGATCAGTTCATCTATCATCTCATAATAGGTGAACCATCTTCCGGCACCGTGATGCTTGAAGCCTCCCAGATGAACTTCATAGATGTTCATCGGTCTGTCAAGATTGAGGCTGCGGTTCTTCATCCACTCATCATCAGTCCACTTGTATTCATCAAGGTCAACGACCTTGCAGACCCAGCCGGGTCTCATTTCATTATAGAAGGCATATGGGTCGCTCTTTTCAACAAAGGTACCGTCCTGCTGCTCAATGACATACTTGTACTGAGCATATTCCTTGAGGCCCTTGACCGTGACCTCCCATATTTCCCTGTTGATCTTCGTTAACAATGTTTCGTTTCTGTTCCAGTTATTGAAGTCGCCAATGAGTCTGACGCTTCTGGCGTTTGGCGCATATAATCTGAAAACGACTCCGTCTTCAGTAAAGTGTGCTCCGAAAACATTGTAGGCTTTGGTTGAATAACCGTCGTAATATGATTGTAATTCTTTCTTATCCATATCAATACACTCCACAATTCACCATTCTAATTATACCTTAATTAGGTATTTCATGTGAACACTAATATGACAGTCATAACAGATAAAATGGTTTATATATAATCTATATCATCATATATCGCAGTCGTGTCTCAGATAAATATGGTGAAAACGTCCTGCAAGTGATACAGATAAACAATTATATGATTACGGATATTTTAAGGTATTTATATATGTATTTGTTTATGATAGAATGTTTCCAGATACGGGGGTATGCCGCTATGAGACAGAATGCGAAATACAAACAGATTGAATCATACATACTGGGAAAGATAAATTCCGGCGAACTCAGTCCGGGCGATCAGATTGAAACGGAAAAACAGCTGTGTGAAAAGTTCGGTATCGGACACATTACCATCAACAAGGCTCTGAACAATCTAGCTACCAAAGGTTACATAACCAGAACCCCAGGCAAGGGCTCATTCGTCTCTCATCAGATGATGGTCAAGACGATCCGCCGTAACCCGATCAGTTTTACCAAGGACATGGCATCATTGGGCATGGTTGCCGGCAGTAAACTCGTAGAGTACAAGATCCTTCATGCCTCGGCAGTTCCTGATATTCAGAAATACCTGGAGCTGGAAGACAATGACCTCATCCATTATTTTGAGCGAATCCGTACCGCAGACGGCACGCCAATCGCCATCAGCTATACATACATTTCCGCCAAGATCATACCGGCAATTGACATAAGCTATCTGGAGGGAGGCTCTTTCCAGGCTTATCTTGATTCAATCAACTTCCCGGAAAGAACTGGTGCCGTTTACATGATGAGCGCTCATCTGCCTACGGCTGAGCAGAAGCGCCTACTGGGAGTAGACAGCGTTGCCCTGTTAAGAAATTCACACATTACCTACATCGGGGACGAGATACCGTTTGAATACATCCAGACCTATTATCTCTGCGACCGTTACGAATACATGTTCTCAACGGTCGAGAACAAGAGCGACATCTTCAAGGATGCCGTAAGATAAGTAATGAAACGCATACCCGCAAGAGCGGGTTTTAATTTGGGAAAAGGTTTGCTTTTGGGATTAATAAATGATATAGTAGGTAACGTTGCTGAAAAGCACACGTGAGTTCGAAACCATCCTCACGTTAATAAAAACTAAGGAGAAGAATTAAAATGAAAGACAAGAAACTGCTTTACATGGCACAGGGAGCCCTGATTGCGGCTCTGTATGTCGTGCTGACCATGATCTTTGCGTCGATCTCATTCAGCCAGGTTCAGGTCAGAATTGCCGAAGCGCTGACGATCTTGCCGGTATTCACACCGGCAGCCATTCCGGGTTTGTTCATCGGGTGTCTGCTGGGTAATTCCCTTGGCGGTGCCGTGATCGTTGACATCATCGCCGGCAGTATTGCCACCCTGATTGGTGCCATCGGAACCAGAATGCTCAGGAAGACACCTTATCTGGCTGTTCTTCCGCCAATCATCGCCAATGCACTGATCGTACCGTTCGTACTGCGTTATGCCTACCAGATTGAGTTACCGATTCCGTTCATGATGTTGACGGTAGGTGCCGGGGAAGTAATATCAGCCGGCATACTCGGACTGATACTGTACTTCGCTCTGAAGAAGCACGCCAAGAAGTTATTTGGTACAGAGGATTAAGAAAAGCAAACAGGACAATTGAACCAGTAAGAAAAAAGCAGACCCAGAATAAGCCATGAGGCTTGATCAATAGTCTGCTTTTTCTTATGATGTACGGTTTCTTTTACCATTTAGAGAAGAAATTGCTGTTGATTCCCTCGACCAGCAGGCTCTCACCCTTATCAGTTATGAAGTGATAGACCCGTAACAGTTCCGTATCATAGGAATATGTGCTGTTTACCGACGGATACTCCTCGATGTACATTTTGGTGCCGTCGCCTATGGTCATGTAGGTATCCGGGAATGACGGATCCTTTACATAAGGCATGTCGTATTCCACCTGACGATCGCTTATATATGAAGATATTACTACGTGAACAGTTGATTCACTGAATACCAGATCAGATATATAAACATAATAACCCTCATCTTCATGATGCCGCTGGCCTTCCTGCCACCACTTGCCTATTAAGCGGTCACTGAACTCAGAATAGAACAACCGAACTACATCCTCTGTATGAAGATTAAATTCCGCACGTTCAAATTCAGCATATCCCCCACGGTCACCATACTGCATCATCATGACTTTGCCATCATTATTGGAAGTAGTAAAGTCCACAGCGCCGTAAGATATGGAACCATCAAATACTGAAAATGTGCCTTCCCCTTTTACTGAGAAGTTATTATCTTCCATTTTCTGCCATTTCAACAGGACAAACAATCCACCGTTTGACCAGTAAGCATTGCCGTCTTCAAAAAACTCATAGTACTGGCCGTCATGCTGCCACTTGCCCACGATCTCGTATTCCTCGACCTTCGGTTCAATTATCACAGGTTCATCAGGTATTATCGGTTCAGATTCAGCGTGACCTGTAATGGTAATCGGGAATATCAAAAGCGTCACTGCCGCAAAGCTGATCAACAGTTGCAGCAGCTTCTTCTTGCCGCTTTCTCTTACAGGTTCTTCCCTGATGTTCCCGTTGAACTCATCAGGAAGTTCCCTGTATTCCTCCGATCTGTAGAATTCCATCCTAAAGCACTCCGAGTTCCTTCATCTTTTCCAATAATTCCAGGTTCATTTCCCTGCGCACGTCATAGACGTCCTTTTCCTCACAGTCTCTGACAAAGCGGAAGGTCAGTCCCTTGCCTACTTCCTGTAAGCCAAGACACTTAATGTTTCCGTAATCAGCATTTAATACTTTCTTGACATCCGTATTCTCAGGCAGAGTCAGATCTACGACTGCCTTTGATTCATATGAAGACTTATTCAGTATGTTCTTCATGGCGCTGTTATTGAAGATCTTCTCGTTTCCACCGTTATCGGTAAGGGCCGTTGTCCTGATGCCGATGTCAGTAACCTTGCCGGTGAATCCGTTGACTTCGATGATGTCGCCGACCTTGTATTCCTGTTCAAACAGCAGGAATATGCCGGTCATCAGGTCATTGATCAGATCCTGAGCAGACATACCGATGATCAACCCTAAGATTCCCAAGCCGGCGATGATGCCGTTGATGTCAGCGCCTAATATTCTTAATGACCAGATCACAGACAGTATCAGAGCTGCGTAGTCAATAAGGCTCTTTAATAAGGTAACAACCGTGCTTTCCTTCCTGATCAGGCTGAGCAGAAGCTTCAGCAGATACTTGATCACCATTATTGCCGCAACGATGGCCACGACCTTTAGCAGTGATCTCATGTTGATCTCAACGTTCAGCAGAAATTCGTTGAACCTGAGTCCGGTCAGCTGTCCCAACAGTAAAGCCGCTGCGAGTATGATGATCGCAATGATTATGTTCCTGGTTTCCTTCATATTACTCTCCTTATACTTCTTGTTACTAAGATATTATAACATCAATCACTGATGAAAAAAGGCTTACGCCAGTAAACCTTTTTCATTTTTATTTTCAATTTCGTCAAGCAGTTCCTCAAGCTTCTTGCGTTCGGTCTCAATTTCCAGTCTTGTCTTTCTGCTTAATGACTCCTCAAACTCGTTGACGAGTTCCGTTATCCTGTTTCTTTCCGGCCCCATGGTTTCCTCATAGATCCTGCTTGCCCTTAATAAAGTCAGTACGTTCTCTTCCTCTTCACGTGGGCTCTGCTTCAGATACTGCAGCTTTTCAAACCTTGCCGCGGCTTCTTCTTCAGATATCTTATTGTCCTCGCTCTGGATGATGGCCTTCTTTTCCAGGCCTGTTGAAACTACCTTTACTTCTACCTGTAACAGCGAGTTGATGTCGTAGGTATAGGTTATTTCAATGGCCTCCTTGCCCTTCGGACCTACCGGTACGTCCACAGTCAGTTCTCCTAACAGAAGATTGTTTCTGGCCAGGTAGCTTTCACCCTGAAGAACCTTTACGGTCACGTATCTCTGGTTGTCATAGGCCGTATATACCGTCTGCTTCTTGCTTACGGGGATGACGGTGTTTCTTTCAATGATCGGCAGATACTGTCCCGGCACCTCAAAGGCCCCGTTGTCCCTGACTACTTCCGTACCCAGGGTAAACGGACAGACATCGGTAAGAATGACTTCCTCCACCTGCTTATCCCTTTCCTTCATGGCACACTGCAATGCTGCACCGACAGCCACTGACGTATCAGGGTCAAGATAGTATTCCGGGCGGATGCCGGTGATCTTTGTTACATAGCTGCGTACCGTCGGCAGTCTCGTTGCCCCGCCAACCAGTATTATCCTGTCCAGATCCTCAAGAGAGATCTTGGCATCGCGCAGACTCTTTTCAATCGGCTTCTTCAGTCTTTCCAACAGTTCGGAACATCTTTCCTCGTATTCCTCAAGCGTGAATATTTCCTCATGAGGCGTACCGAACAGATTGACGTTCATTGTCCCGACATTTCTGTCAACGTATCCGCACTTGCAACGCTCGGCTGCCTTGTAGATGTTATTCAGTGTAAAGACGTCAACGACCGGTACCAGTCTGGCGATCCTTTCCAGATACATGTCAACCAGTACCTGCGTGAAGTCCTCGCCGCCTAGCTGGTTATCCCCGGCTATGGCGTATACTTCCATGATGTTCTTGTAGTATTCCAGGATCGTTACGTCAAAGGTACCGCCGCCAAGGTCAAAGACCATGCAGCGCTCGATCTTTCCTGAATCGCCTACCCCATAGGCAATAGCCGAAGCGGTTGGCTCATTGATGATCCTTGATACATTAAGTCCTGCTAGTTCCCCAGCTCTCTTGGTAGCCTTTCTCTGCTTGTCATTGAAGTAGGCCGGAACGGAAATGATGGCCTCACTGACCTCTTCCTTCAGGTATACTTCCGCATCTTCCTTCAGAGAACGCAGTACAAAACTGGAAAGTTCCTCCGAATTGAACTTATGGCTTCCCAGTTCATATTCCTTTTCAGTTCCCATGGTGCGTTTGAAGACTCTGGCGCTCCTGTCAGGATGCAGATAGCCGTATTCACGGGCTGTCTCCCCTACCAAGATCTTGTCTTCATCATCCACGCTGACAACTGACGGCGTCAGTTTCCTGCCCAGACGGTTAGGTATTATCTGTACCTCACCATCGATGAAACAGGCTACCAGACTGTTTGTCGTTCCCAAATCTATTCCTATTAACATTTATCTGACCTTCTTCTTAAGTATGTTCATGCCTATGACGAAATCTTCCTCATCAGGCCATTTCTCATGTCCCTCTACGGCTCTCTTATATGCTCTCTCGTTGAAGCCCGTGATCTCCTCCAGATCCATCATGAAGATGTCCAGATCCTTGCACGAGCCATACGGACAGTTTTCACACAGACGGTGATCCTTCAAGCCCATCATTAATAAACTCGCCTCAGCCCCTCTGTCAAGCAGCGCCAGCATTCTGACCTTTCTGGTCAGATACAGCAGTTCATCCGTCCTGGTTTCAGCCAGTCTTTCCTCGATGACCTTCAGGGCCTTTTCAGCATATTCAGCCTGCTTTTCCTTATTGCCCAGGTGGAAATAGGCAAAAGCCAGATTGCCGGCAACTCTTGAGTAATCGCCATTCTGTTTCTGTTCTTCCTTCTTCAGCCACTTCTGCAATACGATGGCTTCCCCACGGTATCTTCTGTCTTCCGCTGCCAGCATTCTGTCAGCTTCCATGGCATCATACTCATCCAGCAGAGCGTTGAAGTTCGCCCGGTCAAACTTGGCCTTGAAGATGCTGTTGTCCAGAATGTCCTTGGTGATCACGGCTCTGTAGAAGCTGTTTTCCAGAGGACGCTGCTTCTTCCAGACTGAAAGATGCTGACGCATTTCCGCATCCATGCCAAACTGGGCATAGATGTCGAAGATGAGCTTGTTACCGGCATAGTTATACTTGCCCATGATCTCCCTGACGACCTCTACGGCTTCTTCAGGTCTGCCCATTCTCCGAAATATCTGAACCTTGTGCAGATAGTAGCGGGACTGATCATTCTTCCTGTCCTTTACTATCTCAATGGTCCTGTTGATGTTTTCCAGAGCCTTGTCCAGCTCGTTTCTCATCGCATAGACATAGCTCAGACGGAAATAGCTGTCCAGTGTATCCGGCTCATGGCTCTGCAGAATGAGGAAGTGTTCTTCAGCCTCTTCCAGTTCATTAAGATACATGTGGCACATTCCGGCATAGAAGTGGCCGCTGTAATCGCCGTTTTTCTCCAGCGACTTGAGATACCACTGCAGTGAATCACGGCAGTGATGCTTCAGATCCTGATAGTAGATGAATCCGATCTGAGAATCAACCGAAGCCGGATGTCTGGGGTTTTCAGCCAGTTCCTTATACATCTTCAGTGCTTCATCGTATTTCTCAGCCTTGACCAGTAGCCAGGCCTTGTAATCCATGAGAGCCCTGTTGCTGCTGTTACATTCCAGTCCCTTGTCGGCCAGTTCCATCATGATGTTGCGGTCTTCTTCCTTATTGCCGTTGAGACTGTCGCCTCTGATGCACAGCATCCGGTAATACAGATCATCGGAGAAATTGTAGTCCTTTACCCTTTCTCCCATCTCCTCAACGGATTTTTCATACTTCTTCAGAGCCTCATCCATCTTCTTCTTTGAGCCTTCCAGTAACAGACCCTGACAGTACAGTACGGCCGGATCGTTTTCCAGTCCGCTTTCCAGTAAGAACTTCAGTTCATTCTCGGCATCCTCATAGGCTCCGTTTCTGATCAGGATCCTGATCTTGAGAATGTATACTGAAAGATCCGTCTTACACAGATCCAGACTCTTGTTGATTGCGTCATAGGCTTCCCTGTCCAGTCTCTGATAGAACAGGGCATATGCCAGTAACAGATATCCGTGATAGGCATCAGGTCTTTCCCTGATCAGAAGATTGGCATACTCTGCTGACTTCTCATAATTCTTTTCAGCCAGAGTGATCTGTGACATCTGCGTCAGAATATCCGACTTGTCTGAGGCATTGGCTAAAGCCTCCTGGTATGCAGCCATGGCCTCATCAAGCTTCTTCACATGGTAGTAATAGTATCCCTTGCGTCCGTACATTTCACCCAGACGCTTCTTTCTCTTGATGTTTTCCTCACTGTCTTCCGGCAGTTCCTTTATGACTTCAATCAGATTGTCCAGATTTGACTGCACCTTGTCATAATCCTCCGTTATGAAGGCTATGTTGCTCATGAGGTTATAGTAATTGAACTTGTCGCTCTTTTCCGGATCAATGGAATTGGCCAGTTCAATGGCCTTGTCATTGATGTTGTTTTCCAGATAGCACCAGGCCAGATCAGACTTGGCTTCCTCATCATCAGGATGTACCTCAAGCCATCTGATCTTCTGCTCAATGACGTTTTCATTCCATTTCTTTCTGGTCTGATCCAGATTGTATATCTGCTGGGAATCGCCGCCGGCTGCCCTCATTAATTCATTCAGCTGTCTGATTCCCTCTTCATGCCTGTTGGTATCGGCCAGGATGTTGGCGTACATCCACTTGAGATTGGCATGTTCAGGATAAAGGCCCAACAGATGTGCACACACTTTTTCAGCCTCTTCATAATCCTTCTTGCCCATGCATTCGCTTATCAGCATGGAACCGATGTAGATGTCATCAGAAAACTGCTGATACAGTTCTCTCAGTTCATTCAGCACATTCTCGTCCTCAAAGTGGATCTTATATGACAGGGCCAGTGCCGTGCCGTAAGGATGCTGCTCCGGAAGTGACAGCATCTCATCTATGATCTCCTTAGCCGATTCGTCATCCTTTCTTCTGATGGCCAGATAACAGCCCAGATACTTCTGACACATGTCTCCGTCTTTGCCCGGGACAAACATGTTCATCGGTAAGGTATCGTTATAGGTAATGCCGTTTATGACGATGTAATCGATGAAGTCCTTTGGATAACGTCCGTACAGTTCCTCTGTTCTGTCCCTGAACGAGAATTCCCTGTCCATTAATACCCATACGTCATGGGTAATGAAATACTTCTCCATTAAGAAGTTAAGCAGACAGTCCTCAACAGCCATGCGGCTGTCCAGAGCCTGGCAGACATCATCGCTGAAGAGCTTCCGCCATTCCTCAACGCTGTTGCGTCTCGGGAAATCCGCATACAGTTCCTCAAGCTTATCACGCCAGTGATCTACCGGCTTCTTCTCCGTCATTAATCCACTGGTTTCATCGGCGTACTTCAAAGCCTCTTCGTAGGCATTACGAAGTTCCTTGAATTCTTCCGGCTTATCCTCCGGATTGGTGTCGGCAAGCTTTTCACGGTAGGCTCTCGTTATTTCCTTCTTATCCCTTGTAGGTTCAATGCCAAGTATTTCCCAGAACATGTCTGCACCTCCAAAAGTCCTTCTTATTAATGATATCATATTTAAAGCGTCAGATACTTTTTTGCTGATTTTTATGCTCTTTTGGTCCATAATAATCCTTGTACAACAGGAGCGACATTATGATTTTAAACCAGATAGACGACAGACTGCTGAAGCTGGCAGACAGAAGTGACAGGGAATTAAGAAGCATCTATGAAGAAATAGACCGGATCTGCATGGTCAACTCTGACCGGGTCCTTTCCGCCTTCATTGAAAACCAGGTTTCCTATTCCGATTTCGCCGACATCAACGGATACGGCAACTACGATGCCGGCAGAGACAAACTGGAAAGGATCTTTGCCACGGTATTAGGCTGTGAGGATGCCCTTGTGCGTCCGCAGATCATGAGCGGTACCAATGCCCTGTATCTGGCTTTCTCAGCTCTTCTGAAGTACGGTGATACCTTCATCTCACTGACCGGTACTCCTTATGATTCTTTGCAGGAGATGATCGGTCTTTACGGTAATTCCAGTCAGTCATTAATGGCTAACGGTGTGAAGTACGAACAGATAGACCTTATCAGCAATGAATTTGACGAAGAGAAGATCATTGAAAGACTGGCCAGGAAGGATGTCAGACTGGTTGAGATCCAGAGATCACGCGGCTATTCCGCCAGAGCTTCCCTATGTCTTGATAAAATAGAACATCTGATAAAGGAGATCAGAAAGGTAAATGATGATGTCATCATCATGATCGATAACTGCTATGGCGAACTGGTTGAGGAAAGAGAAGCCGGCCACATCGGGGCTGACATCGTCGTTGGTTCGCTGATGAAGAATCTTGGCGGCGGCATTGCCTCTACCGGCGGTTATGTTGCCGGCAGAAAGGACCTCGTTCAGATGGTTGCCGAACGTCTTACGGCTCCAGGCATCGGCAAGGAACAGGGTGCTAACTTCAATCAGAACAACAGCTTCTTCAAGGGACTGTTCATGGCTCCTTCCGCAGTAAGAAATGCCCTCAAGACGGCCGTATTCACTGCCTGGATGATGGAACAGCTTGACTTCACCAACGTCTCACCAAGACACGATGAAAAGCGTACTGATATAATTCAGACCGTTGAGCTGGGCAGTAAGGAAAAGCTGGTAAGCTTTACCCAGGGAATTCAGGAATCATCACCGATCGATTCCTATGTAAAGGTACTTCCGGCACCAATGCCGGGCTACCCGTTTGATGAAGTAATGGCCTGCGGTGCCTTTACTCAGGGCAGCACCATTGAATTAAGTGCCGATGCCCCGGTCATCCCGCCATATGTACTGTTCATGCAGGGAGGCCTGACACTGGAATACGGCAAACTTTCAATATTGCTGGCCCTATCCAAGATAATCAATAAATAGAGCATGATAAAAGGACTTCCTGAGAAGTCCTTTTCTTTTTTACTCCTTGAACAGTTCAAGCGACATGTCCTCATAATCGCCATGATAGCTGACGATTACCTGGACATTCGGCTGGAAGGCTTCCTTTTCCTTCTCTGACATTCCCGAATGATACAGATTTACTATCTTCATGAAACCGGATTCCATCATTACGTAGACGTCATTGCCATTTCTGCCCTGCACTTCCCCGCTTTCCCTGCAGAGATAACTGACCTTGTCAACCTTATCATCCCTGTAGGTCACTGTTAACTCATCAAGGTTCATGAAACCGCGGTATACATTGTCATTTCTGACAGGCTGACCCCACAGGGCTTCAATTTCCGCTCTTGTTCTTCCCTTAAGCTTATTTGTAGACCACTGGTCTCCCTTGATGCGCACGGTTGAAACATGAGGAATATCCACAGAATCATATCCCAGCTTTTCATCAATCAGATCATAGGTAAACAGATCACTGTAATTACCGTTTACCAGGTCAATTCTATCCTGATAAAAGTCATAGTCGCTTGTCTCAAACATCGTCAGATCGTTGGAAACAATCACTTCATCACCCAGGTCAACCTCAAGATGACTTGGCGTAAGTATCGGGGTAGGACTGGTGAATGACAGCACATAGACCAGAGCTTCATACTCTTCCATCTTCTCCCAGTGAATGTCGAGATCTCTTCCCACGGCATTGAGTTCCGTCAGGTCGATTCCCTTATTGACAAGCTGAATGGATCTGATGTCATATTCCCTTACATATACCGGTCTTAATACCAGTACGGCGCCGTAATGATAGATACCGTCCGCCTTCTGGTTGAAGACATTATATATTCCCATGCTAAACGGATACATCGACGACTGAACGAAGCTGATTTTCTTATTCATTGAATCAGTCAGTCTTTCGTCATATTCAAGCGGAACTATTTCCTTTTCCTGCTTGGCAGGAGCCTTTGTCTGCATTACCAGTTCACCATCCTGATACAGTGAGAAGATGATCCTGGACAGGGAATACGTATCATTATGTACGAGGTTCCTGTAACTCTTATTCTGCGGAAAGGTTATGACGTAGTGTCCTGAACCGTCAAGTTCACACTCAGCCTCCGCGCCGGTAAGCTGTTTCTGTCCGCTTATTACTGGCAGTTTTGCCTTCAGAATGCCTTTCTCCTGCGTATCGGCATCCACTTCAACGGCCAGATGGTCATCCACGATGCTGTACCTGGCCCCGGTCAGTTTCATCCTGACGTCCTTCCTGTCCTTGACGTAGACCAGATAGTCTCCTCTTTCGGACATGCAGACTGTCGTATAATCACCTGAAGTTACTGTTTCATTGTATATAAACGGTCCTTCCATCATCTGTTCAGCCAGTTCTTCACTGAAGATGGCTGCCAGATCCTCCTTATCCTGACCGGATGGAACAAGATAATAGAAAAGATGGTCCATTCTGGTGTTTTCCATGTCCTCCATCATTTCAAATAATCCGCTGTCTGCTTCATGTTTGAGCTTCTCACCAGCCAGCTGACGTACATATGAATAGAACTCATGGTCCGGATCATAGTAGTTGTACCCGTCAGGGGTTGCCATCAGGCCATAGGAACAGATTGTATCCGTATAGGTCTTGTTATCAGTGGTAATGCTGACATGGCAGGGAGGATTGCCATACAGATAATCATTTATCAACGCCTTTTCACTGAGCATTGATTCTCTTAATTCAATGTACTTCTCAATCTCTTCCATTGTCAGGTCGGCAACGTAGTCACCGTCCGGATAGCCTTTTACATGGATCTTGCCGGAAAGGACCGGCTCATCATGAAAATATACCGATGCCTCTGGCTGTTTATTACCATTACACCCGAAAAGAGTAACGATCATTAACATGATTATCAGTAGTCTTTTCATTTTAAAACCCCCATTGTCAGTTTCATTTTATCACCATGACTGAAAAAAGCACATCCCCCTCTTCAACAAAAGAAAACCCTCCAGATTCAGAACCTGGAGGGTTATTATCATGTTTATCTGTTTTTTAGAACGATATTTCCTTGTTACCGGTGACCTTCATGTAGACAATCAGAGACAGGACGGTAGCCAACGTCAGGATCGTAGCGTAAGCAGCTGCGATGCCATAGTTACCTCTGGAAACATAAGTATATGTAGCCAGAGTAAGAGTGATCGTCTTCAGGTTATACAGAATGATCGCCGTAGACAATTCGGTGATGATCGTTACCCATGACATGATCGCGCCGGACAGAATGCCGTTTGCCATCATCGGAACCGTGATCGTAAAGAACGCCTTCAGTTTGGAAGAACCAAGTGAAATGGCCGCTTCCTCAATGGACATCGGTATCTGCTGTAAGGTTGCCGTAGAAGAACGGATGGTATATGGGATACGACGGATGACCAGTGCGATGATCATGATCGTTACCGTACCGGCAAGTACCAATGGCTTCTTGTTGAAGGCCATTACCAGGGCAATACCGACAACTGAACCCGGAATGATGTATGGAACCATTGACAGGGTATCGATGACCTTGTTGATGAAGTTGCTTCTTCTGACAACCAGATAAGCAATCAGGATAGCCAGTAAGATTACTACTATCAGTGCCAGTCCGCCGATCAGGAAGGTATTAGGAATTGCATTCTTAAGATGCGTGAATGCGTAACGGTATGAATCCAGTGAATAGCCAGGCAGGAAGATCTTGCCTGAAGTCTTCTGGAACGACGTGTAGATTACGTATACCTGTGGCATGAATGCCAGCATGACAACGAACCAGCAGTAGAAATGTACCAGAACGGATTTCACGCCATGCAGTTCTTTTCTTTCAATTGAATGCATCGCATTCATCGTGAAGCGGAACTGGTTGTTGACATATCTCTGGATCAGGAAGATCACTGCCGTGATCATGATCGCGATGACGGAAATAGCTGCACCGAAATTATGGTCGGATCCTGTTTCCGCAAAGTAGGTCTTGTAAATGATGACCGGGAACGTCTGATAACCTTCACCGATCAGTAACGGCGTACCGAAGTCGGCAAATGCACGCATGAAGACCATCAGTGTAGCAGCGATGATCGTAGGCATGCATAATGGGATTACAATTGTAAAGAAACGCTTGAATCCCGAACAGCCCATGTTTTCCGATGCTTCAAGAAGTGAATTGTCGATGTTCTTCAATGCTCCTGAAACATAGAGGAATACCAGCGGGAAAAGCTGCAATGCCAGAACCAGCAGGATGCCGTTAAAGCCATAGATACTTGGCATTCTGGTCTTGGTAATGCTCTCGATGAACTGGGTGATGATGCCGCCTCTGCCTAACAACATGATCCAGGAGTAGGCGCCGATGAACGGTGCAGACATTGAGCACAGAATGATCAGTACCTGCAGAACCGTCTTGCCCTTGATCTCATACATCTGGTAGAAGTATGCCAGCGGAACGCCGATGATCAGGGTCAGAACCGTAGCCAGACCTGAGACCTTCAGACTGTTGAAAATAGAATCTACATAGTATGACTGTGAAAAGAAAGCCTGAAACTGTTCCAGCGTGAAATGACCGTCATTGTTGATGAAGGCGGTCTGTAAGAGCTTGTAAAGCGGGAAAAGCAGGAACAGGATGTACAGGAAAAGAATGACCAGCGAGGCCAGTTTCCAGACATCGAGACTCTTGTTAGACTTGCTGTTCATATCATGCCTCTTTTTTGTAGACGTCGTAATCGTTGATCACGCCTGCCACCAGGTTGTGATCTCCCTTTTCATCGAAGATGTTGATCTTTTCAGTCTTGACGCCCAGACGGATCTCCGTTCCCTTTTCAATGATGGAATCGATCTTGGATTCCTGAACGATCTCTGCTGTTTCGCCATCTTCGAAATGAACGAAATAGTGTGTATTCAAGCCAAGGAATACGGCGTCATCAATAACGGCCTTGATTCCTTCCTTGTTATTTACATCGACTACCAGTTCCTCAGGACGGATGCTTGCCTTGACCTTCTGGTCTTTCATCTCATCCTCGCGGATGGTGTCAACGCGTACCTTATAATTACCAGGCAGATACAGATATGCCTTGCCGTCTTCGATCTTCAGCTCACCGTCAATGACGTTGGTATGACCGATGAACGTTGCGACAAACAGATTTGCCGGACGCTGATAAAGGATCTTCGGTGTACCGATTTGTTGAATATCGCCATTGTTCATGACAGCTATACGGTCGGAAACAGCCATAGCCTCTTCCTGGTCATGAGTTACGTAGACTGTCGTGATGCCAACTTCATTCTGAATCTGCTTGATGACAGTACGCATTTCAATTCTCAGCTTTGCGTCAAGGTTTGAAAGCGGCTCATCCATGAGCAGAACATCCGGAGTGATTGCCAGGGCTCTTGCCAGGGCAACACGCTGCTGCTGACCGCCGGACAGTCTTTCCGGCATACGATCGCGATATTCATCAATCTTCATCAGTTTAAGAAACTGATCCGTCTTGGATGCGATCTCTTCCTTAGGCAGTTTCCGGTTCTTCAGACCGAATGCGACATTTTTCTCAACTGTCATATTAGGGAAAATGGCATAGTTCTGGAAGACCATGCCGATATTACGTTTTGCCGGGTCCATGTCATTTATTCTGGTATTGCCAAAATAAAAGTCTCCGCCTTCAATGGAGTTGAAGCCGGCAATCATACGCAATAATGTCGTCTTACCACATCCAGATGGACCAAGGAGGGTAAAAAACTCACCCTCCTTGATATCCAGTGATAAGTCAGAAATTATTGTATTATCGCCGTATTTCTTAACAGCGTCTCGAATCTTAATGTTAACACTCATATTTCCAACCTAACTTTTTTGATTATTGTTTATTGTTTTTTTGCTTTGTTTATTCAGAGTTTTTACTGCTTTGAAGCGTTGAACATTTCTGTCCAGCGTGTCTGCCATTCCTTCTTGTGTGAACCGCAGAGTTCCATGTTCTCATACTTGACATTGATCTGTGAGAATGGTGTCATCAGTTCTGAAGTGTTGGCAATGTTCGGATTAACAGGACGTGCTGTTGTCTTGGCAATTTCCTTCTGGCCTTCATCAGAGATCAGCCAGTCCATGAACAACTTGGCATTCTCCATGTTTGGAGCATTCTTGATGATAGCTGTACCAGCTGGGAGCCATACTGCGCCTTCTGATGGATATACCAGACGTACAGTTTCCTTGCCGGCAGCTGCCTGGTCAACTAACAGGCCTACGCATGGGTCTTCATATGAAACACCAACAACGTATTCGCCTTCATAAGTTCCCTTGTAGATTGCTGAAGAACCGTCGATGATAACGCCGTTCAGGTTCTTTGCGAATGTGTTGACCCATTCCCAAGCCTTCTCATCATATGGCTCATCGCCCTTGACCAGAAGCATGTTTGTGAGTTCAGCCCATGCACTTGAAGAAGAAGCCGGGTCGCCCATTGCGATCTTGCCGAACAGTTCAGGCTGTAACAGGTCTTCATAAGAATCGAAGTCATCGATGTTCAGTCCGAGCTTTTCATATTCAGCAACGTTAACTAACAGAGCTGCAGAACCGTCAAGGCAGTAGTGTGTTGTGATGCCGTTAAAGTTTCTGTAAGCTTCAGGAAGCTTGTCGTCACCCTTTGCAACATATGGTTCAAACAGTGGAACATAGTCAGGATTGAATGAGTTAGCATAGTTCATGCCGCCATACATTACGTCGCCCTGAGGATTGTCCTTTTCAGCAGCGATTCTTTCCAGACATTCGCCTGTCTTGGCATTGATGAACTGAACGTCAATTCCATACTTTTCGCCGAATACTTCAGCAGCTGCACAGAGAGCATCGGTGTTTGGTGAATAAATAACCAGACTTCCGCCGCCAACTGTTGGTTCGTCGCCACCCTCCTTCTTGCCGCCGCAGGCAAACAGACTGCAGACGAGTAAGGAGACCATGATCAACTTAAAAATCTTTTTCATTATATTTCCTCCCGGGATAATATTCCCTTCCGTTTTATTATAGAACATTTGTAAACGTTTACACAATCATGGTGATAAAAACAATTAGGAGTTTTTTCTGCGTGAGTCAAACTCTTCTGTTTTGTAAAAAAAAGGAAACCTAACAGCTTCCTCTTTGTCCTCCATCTATTCTGATGACCGTATTGTTGATGTAATCAGCCTCATTACTGATCAGGAATCTAACCAGATGGGCAACCTCCTCAGGCCTGCCGTATCTTTCCACCAGGATCTTCTCCGTTTCCTGTTTCAGGAATTCCTCATCATAGCCTTCAAGTTCACTTTCCGTTCCGATGAAGCCCGGGGCAATGGCATTTACATTGACTTCAGGGGCAAACTGCAGTGCCAGGCTGTGAGTCAGGCTTATCAGCGCTGCCTTAGAGGCATCATAGTCCAGAGTCATTGGATAATAGGTATTGATGCCATTGGTTGAGGCGATGTTTACTATCCTGCCCCAGCCCTTCTCCTTCATGCCGCGGTAAACGCGTCTGGCACAGTTAAAGGCGCCAACGACATTTACATCCAGGATCTTTCTGAATTCTTCGGCATTCTTCAGATGAAACAGATTGGGATAATCAACGGCTGCGTTATTGATCAGCACATCGACCTTGCCCAATGTGGTTTCAATCTCTCTTATCATCCCATCAACCTGCTCTGTATCTGATACGTCAGCCTTTACAGCCATGCATCTTGCGCCGTAATCTTTCTCAACTCTGCTCTTCAGTTCAAGAGCTTCCTCCTCTGAAGTAAGATAGTTGATGACGATGTTGTATCCCTGCTCAGCCAGTTCCAGGGCAATTGCCCTGCCTATGCCTCTGGCTGCTCCGGTAATAAGTACCGTTCTGCTCATAATCTAAAAAGAGCTTTATTAAGCTCTTGATGAATACTTGCCGTCTGCTGAAGTAACGAGAATCGTTTCGCCTTCTTCAATGAACTGCGGAACTCTGAGTGTGAGACCTGTATTTGTTACAGCGTCCTTTGTCTGAGTTGTCGGAGCACCCTTGACGCCAGGAGTTGTTTCTGCAACTACAAGTTCAACCTTATCCGGAACGGAAATGTCCAGTAAGAGTCCGTCAAAGAAGTTCAGTGTTACTCCCATTGAATCAACCAGGAAGTACTTGTTGAAACCGATCTGATCAGCACTGAGTTCATATGTCTCATATGTCTCCATGTCCATGAAGTAATATGTGTTGTCTGATTCATATGAATACTGAGCAGTCTTTCTTTCAACAACTGCCTGTTCAAACTTTGTGTTTGCGTTAAAGTTTCTTTCCTGTGTAGATCCTGTCTTCAGGTTCTTCATCTTTGTCTTGAGGATGGCTGCACCCTTGCCTGGCTTAACGTGCTGGAAATCCAGTACTACCCATGGGTCGCCGTCAACGATAAGTGTTAATCCTGTTCTGAAATCGCCTGCTTCAATTGCCATAATAGTCACCTCTAATTAAGTATCAATATTTTACCAAAAAACGTTAATTATATCAAATCAGAACAGTGAAGGCTGTTCTTCACGGTGTGATCTGATGTAGCGGCTCCATTTGATGTAGCCGTAAGTAGTATTCGTAAAGTAGCCAAGCTTCAGGATCAGCAGTACGTACTGACCTGAAATGACGTTGATTATCGCCTCCAGCAAGGCGCATATGTACCAGGCTATCCACTGTTCTCTCAATCTGAAGAATATGAACAGTCCGTTGGCAACGCCTACTGCCGATGCGCAGGCATCCAGATAGGCAACTGCCGTTACCAGAGATCTGTCTACGAAGAAATCCGTAGTGATGTCCAGTCCGCTGATGAAGTAACCGACAACTACCGTCCAGACGATGATGCCGATGATGATCAGCACTTCCTGATAGCCCTTGAGCCTTCTGACCATGGTCAGTTCATCCTCTGCGTCATCCTTGTGCTTTGTCCAGTTGATGAAGCTCAGGATGTCGATCGGCAGCCAGAAGAACAGCGTGGTAACCATTGTCGCAAATCTGTACATCAGTACGATGCATATCACTATTTCCGTGATCTCTACCAGCACTGATACCAGGAAATTGTACCTTGACTGTTTACTGATCAATAGTTCACACAGAATGTTCAGGAAGGTATCCAGCAGATACAGCAGCATTATCACGACACCGTTGACCCCATTGGCGCTTTCCTCCGGGAAGATGACTGCCGCAATGGTAGCCAGTACCATGATCGTTATGAACCACACCTTCTCATAAGTGGAGAAGAATGTTGAGAACGACGTCATTATGAATACGGACAGAAACAGAATGATAAGGGCATTGCCCAGATTGAACAAGGGCATCATCTTATCAGCCTGATATTGCCGGTATGTTGCCGCAAGTTCCTCGCTGCCCGGATTTTCATGAGTGAAGAACATTCTGGTACCGTCCTGTGCCTGGTACCCGTATGCCGTAATGCGGTCCTGATCCAGTTCGACATATTCCTCATAGCTATAGGATATGGTCAGACTGTCTTCGCCGTTTACGTAAATGACGTCACATACCGTATAGTCCTCATCGTAGTCCTCTTCAGATTCATCACGGATCATCTCAACGGCTCCGATCGGCGTTATATTGCCAACATCACTGTTAAGCCTGATGAATCCGTAACCCAGAGATATGATGATTCCAACCAATATAAGCAAAAGTACGATGTATTCCGCAATTCTCAGCTTTCTGTTTGGTTCTGCATACTTAAATAACTTTTTCATACATTTAACTATTTTAGGGTAAAACCCGACTTTGTACAACTCAACTAACTAAAAAAACGAATAAAAAAGCCCTCGATGAGGACTTCTGAACATATTATCACTGTTCAGGTTTTACATGGTTCTTCCTGCTGTAAAACCAGTAGATCGGTATGCACAATAGTAACAGTATGGCGTACCCGTTGAAAAGCGGCCCGTATCCTGATTTTGAAATGACGAAAGCTCCGATGGCCGGTCCCAGAACATTGCCGAGATCCATGCCGATGAAACAGGTGCTTGAAGCTACCCCACTGCGGTTTATGCCCAGCTGACGGACTGATTCGGCCTGAATGGCTGACTGCCCACTGCCCTGACCGATGGACTTGAGTACGGCCGCAACCAGGATCAGCGGCAGTGATTCAGCTCTGGCAAAACATACCGCGAAGATCGCTGAAATTACGAATGCCGGATACAGAGTATAGGCTATGCCCTTTCTGTCCAGCCACTTGCCGGTAAACGGCTTGGTCAGAACGGTAGTAATTGAACTTACCGTGTAATACAGACTGATGTTGGCAATGCCTCTGGCCAGTCCGTAATCCTTCAGGTAGTAAAGAAGAATGCCATTGCCTACTGATATCATGCAGATCAGGAAAACGTAGATCATCAGGTCAAAGGCAAAGAAATCGCTTAATCTGAATACGAACTTCTCCTGCTTTTCCCTGACAGCCGGATGGTATGGAATCAGGGCTGTGCCTACTGCACATACCGCATTGAGCACGCTTGCCCAGACGAATATCTGTTCCATGCCGAATCTGGTACCGATGAAATCACCGACCTGCGGACCGATCATCGTTGAAACTACCGTACCGATGCCGACATAGCCCAGCCCCTCGCCTAATCTGCTTAAGGGCAAGAAATCAGCGCTGAAGGCCATGGATGTCGTACCGCTTAATGAAAAGGCAATGCCGTTGAGTATTCTGACGAAGATGATCATCGGGACCGTATTGGCCTTGGAATACAGAAACAGACAGCCTATTGATAGCACATAGGACAGTACCATTATCTTCTTCTTATTGAAGCGGTCGCTGGCAGCTCCGGCAAAGGGACGGCAGAAAAGAGCCACCAGGCTCATCAATGAGGAAATGATTCCGGTTATCTCCATCGGCGCACCCCTGGAAACCAGGTAAGCCGGCAGTACCGGATTAACCATGTATGAAGCAGAACCGCTGATGACACTTAAAACAAGGATCATCAGAAACGGCAGTGAGAATATTCTTTCATTTCTGTTGCTCATAAAAAACCCCTACACGCCCTCATTATAGGGATTTGTGCCGGGGTTTAATATTAAATCTGTTGTTTCTTCTTTCGTAAATGTCTACTGAGCCTGGTAAAATACCTTGCCGTTGATGATCGTCATCTTTACGTTGTAGTCATCATCCATCAGAACGAAGTCGCTCTTTCTGCCAACCTGGATCTTGCCTCTGTCAGTGATCCTCAGACAGCTGGCTGGGTTTTCCGCATACAGCAGACCTACCTGTTCCTTGGTCAGTCCGCAGATGTTGCGGGCTCTGTACATCATTCTGTCCATGGTGTTATTACCGCTGAGAAGATGTCCGTCAGGACGGTAGTTGAAACCGTTTCTGGTTATGACGACGGAACCGTCAGGCATTACGTTATCACCATCCGGCAGACCGGATACGCTTGATAAGTCCGTTATGCCGTAGCAGTTTTCAATGCCCTTGGCCTTGATCGCCAGCTTTACCCAGGCCGGATTTACATGGAAGCCATCCATGGTAAGCTGTGCCTTGATCCTGTCATCCAGCATGATTCCCGCTACTGCGGAAGATTCGCGATGATGCATCGGTACATAACCGTTAAACAGATGTGAGCAGGTTCCCAGTCCGTGATCAGCTGCTTCAATTACCTGTTCAGCCGTACACTTGGTATAGCCTATTTCCGGAATTATGCCCTTCGATGATACGTAATCAAGCCACTCCATGGCTCCTTCCATTTCCGGTGCCACGCAGATGAAGGCAACATCGCTGTAATCGCCGTCTACAAGGTAATCGCTGTGCTCCTTGCTCGGCAATGGGATTTCACCTATTTCATCAAAGTATCTCTCCATGGTGAGGTAGGTCAGTTCAAAGTGGAACTTCATCAGGTCGGCACCCTTGAGGTCCTTTCTGACCTTGCGGATGAACTTTACGGCTTCAACTTCCTCATCATAGCCTGAAAGATCTGCAGCCAGCGTTGGGAAGACAGTGGTTACACCGGTTTCCGGAAGCTTGGCTGCCAGAAACTGCAGCTGGTCAAAACGGCTGCCTAAGGATGAGTTACGGCTTTCATGTCCGAATGAGCACATGAAGCCGCCATGGCAGTGGGCATCGATGATGCCGGCATAAAGGTCAAGGCCCTTGCCGTCGATTATGTCACTTCCGTACAGATTCCTGCCGATTTCCGTAATCTCGCTTTCATTGAATCTTACGTCAACATCATGAAATTTCCCATCAATGAATACTCTTGCGTTCTTTATTATCATTTTTCTTTCCTCTTACTCACATTATATATACAAATGTGACGGCATGTCATTACCTCTGCCCGGCATGTAAAAAGCCCCGGTATTATCCGGGGCTTTACCGTAAATTTCTGATATCTAGCAGACCTTGCCTGGATTGAGAATGTTCTTCGGGTCAAAGACCTTCTTGATGCTCTGCATCAGTTCTATCTGTCTGTCGCCAACCTGCTTTACCAGATACGGCTTCTTGGCATAGCCGATGCCGTGTTCTCCTGATACCATGCCGCCATACTCCCTGGCTCTGGCATACAGCAGTTCAAATGCCGTATCAGCCTTCTTCTGCCATGTTTCCTCTTCCAGGTTATCCTTGCACAGATAGATGTGCAGGTTGCCGTCGCCGGCATGCCCGAATGACGGAATTCTCAGACCGGTGATCTCAGCTACTTCATGAGTATACTTGATGAAGTCGGCTACTCTGCTCTTTGGAACAACGACGTCGCATTCATCCATCTTATCGGTAGAGGCCTTGATGGCTTCCAGGAAGGCACCTCTGGCATTCCATACGGACTTCTTTCTTTCATCGGTATCGACGAAGTATCCATCAATGGCACCCTTTTCGATGCACAGTGAAGCTACCTTGGTATACTCGCTTTCGATCTCAGCCATGTTATTGCCGTCAAACGTCAGCAGTATGTAAGCTGCATAATTGGTATCCGGGAACTTCTTGCCCAGGAATTCCTCGGCAGATATGATCGTATCCAGTGACATGTATTCAATGGCTGTCAGTGAAGTCTTGGACTTCAGGATCTCCGGAACCACCTCAATGGCCTTTTCCATGGTCAGGAAAGGCAGCAGCATTGACACTGAGAAATCAGGTTTCGGCAATAGTTTCAGAATGGCTTCAGTAATCACGCACAGGGTTCCCTCTGAGCCTATGACCAGATCCTTCAGGTCATAGCCTGAAGAGTTCTTGACCACCTTGCCACCGAGATGCTGAATACTGCCGTCAGGCAGTACGACCGTCAGGCCTCTGACATAGTCTCTGGTGACGCCGTACTTTACAGCTCTCATGCCGCCGGCATTGGTTGAGATGTTGCCGCCGATCGTAGCTGACTTTTCACCCGGATCTGGAGGATAGAACAGGTCTCTTTCTTCTACATAGGCCTGTAATTCCATTAACAGTACACCGGGTTCAACCGTTATCGTCAGGTTTGTCTCATCCAGCTCCAGGATGTGGTTCATTCTCTTGGTGCAGATCATGATGCCGCCTTCCAGAGCTACCGCTGCCCCGACCAGGTCCGTACCCGAACCTCTGGCAACGATCGGAATCTCGTTATCATAGGCATACTTCATGATTTTTGAAACTTCTTCCGTGCTCAATACGTAGATCAACACGTCAGGCTTTACTTCTATTCCCCCAAGTTCATCATGAGCATAGTCGTGTGAGATCTCATCATGAACCAGGATCCTTCCTTCAGGAATAAACGATCTCAGATATTCAATGTCTCTGTCATCTATTTTCTTGTACATCATCTATTCCCCCTTTATCATCTTTATCAGTTTCGGTACGACATCATAGATGTCTCCGACGATGCCGTAGTTGCAAACGTCAAATATCTGGGCTTCAGGATCTGAGTTCACCGCAATTATGCATTCCGAACTGTTCATGCCTGAGGTAAACTGAATGGCTCCGGATATGCCTAATGTGATGATCAGCTTTGGCTTTACCGTCTTGCCGCTTAAGCCGATCTGATGCTTGGCATCAAATATTCCCGCTTCAACCAGCGGTCTTGAACAGGCTACGACGCCACCCAGCAAGTCAGCGAGTTCCTGTACCATTCCAATGTCATCAGCTGACTTCAGGCCTCTGCCTACGGCCACGATGACATCAGCTTCGGAGATGTCCATCTCCTTTTCCTTTTCATGAACAGCCAGGATCTCAGTTGAGCTCTCCAGCCATTCATCCTTTATCTGTACTCTTTCAACCGTTCCCGTCGGGTTTTCCACCTTTTCAGGAGAGTCAAAGATCTTGTATCTTACCGTACAGAACTGCGGACGGCGGTACGGGTTGATGATCTGGGCCATGATGTTGCCGCCAAAGGCCGGTCTGATCTGAACAAGGTCGGTGTTTTCCTTCATTTCCAGTCTGGTACAGTCAGCCGTCAGACCAGTGTGGAATCTGGCTGCCACTCTCGGCGCCAGGCATCTGCCTACATTGGTTGCGCCAACCAGAATGCTGGAAGGTCTGATCCTTTCAATGAAATCAGCGAAGCAGTTGGCGTACTTCTCAATGTCAAAGTCCTTCAGTTCAGGATGGTCGTAGACGAATACCCTGTCTACACCATATTCCAGTAATTCCCTGACGTTTTCATCCGTATCACTGCCGATCAGTATGGCATATACCGGATGATCTATTACCTTAGCCAGTTCTCTGGCCTTGCCTATGAGTTCAAAGGTTACCTTGTGGATCACGCCATGGTCGCTGTCCGCATATACGCAGACTCCTCTGTACTGATCCTTGTTGACCTTCATTACTTCTTCTTCCGCAAAGGTTACGACACCTTCCGGACCCTTTCTGACGCACATCTTGCACAGCTTACAGCCGGCGCCTATCTCCAGCCTGCCGTCTGTGTAGGAGATGGCACCGAACGGACACAGCTTTTCCAGCTGTCTGCCGGTCTCATCATTGACCAGCTTCTGATTTATCAACAGTCCCATAAGCCACCTCTATATGTACTTTCTATCTTTCAGGATCTTAAAGGTTTCTTCGGCCAGATCGCCTTCAGCAATGATGACCTTCTCCTTTGTCTTGTCAGGCTCAAATATTCTTTCTACCTGAGTCGGTGATCCCTTTAAGCCGTAATGGGTTTCATCCCTGTCGATGATGTCGTCAAAGGTAATGATCTTGATGAGATCATCGCAGTTACCGTATTCCATCTTTCTCTTGAATGACGGCAGTCTTGGCGTATTGACTTCACCGTCAGCGCATACCAGACACGGCATCTTTATGGTTGCCTCAACGGTCTTGTTATCGAGGTTGGAAACATAGCGTAACCTGTCACCTTCAAGTTCCAGTTCCCTGACGTAGGCAGCGTGCGGAACCTTCAGGTGTTCAGCCAGCTCGCTGCCGACCTGAGCCGTATCGCCATCGGTCGTCTGCTTGCCGGTCAGTATCAGGTCAAATTCACCCATGGCCAGAATGCCGCTGCACAGTGTATATGACGTAGCCAGAACATCGGCTCCTCCGAACTTACGGTCACTGATGAGGATTCCCCCGTCAGCGCCCATGTAGATGGCTTCCCTGATTACCTCCAGAGCACTGAAAGGTCCCATGGAAAGAACCTTCAGAGTACCGCCGTATTTTTCCTTCAGTCTCAGGCCCATTTCCAGAGCATAGAGATCGTAGGGATTCATCTTGGCAGCTACCCCGTCTCTGATCAGAGTACCGGTCACCGGGTCAACATTCACCTTGTTGGTACCAGGCACCTGCTTGATGCATACTATTATGTTCATTGTAAACCCCCTCAGACATGCTGATGTCGTTTATTCTTCTTTATTAATTCTACCACATATGAACAGAAGTAACGCAGAGAGGTATGCTTTTTACTGGATATGATGACGATATTTCCCTATAATCATTAAAGAGGTTAACAAATGAGTCAGACAGTAAGCAGAAACTATTCAACCAGGGAACTGTTGGGACGTTTCCTTCCATATCTGTTCAAGTACAAGGGCATGCTTGCCTTTGACCTTTTCTGCGCCTCAATGACAACGTTATGCGATGTCGCATTGCCAAGGATCATGAGCCGGCTGACCAATACGGCTACCACCGATCCCGCAGCCCTGACTGTTGAATTCGTGCTAAAACTGGCTGGCATATATGTCGTATTAAGACTCATAGATGCCGTTGCCTACTATTACATGAGTTCGAAAGGCCACATCATGGGCGTTTACATTGAAACAGACATGCGTACCGATGCCTTTGAGCATCTGGAAAGACTCAGTGACAGTTACTTTGCCAATACCAAGATTGGTCAGATCATGGGCAGGATATCAAATGACCTGTTTGACATTACGGAATTTTCCCACCACTGTCCGGAGGAATTCTTCATTGCCCTGATCAAGATCACCATATCGTTCATCATACTGTGTCAGGCCAACATTCTGCTGACAGTAATCATCTTCAGCTGCGTGCCGCTGATGGTTATCGTATCCTTCAGGCTGAATCACCGTTTCAGACAGGCTACCAAGGGACAGAGAGTGCAGATTGGTGAACTGAACTCCCAGGTTGAAGATTCACTGTTGGGTGAACGGGTCGTAAAGGCCTTTGGCGCTGAGGAATATGAACTGGAGAAGTTCGCTGCCGGAAATGCAAAGTTCAGAGACGTAAAGATCGAGCGTTACTATGCAATGGCCAATTACTCCATGAGCACCAGACTGTTTGACGGCTTGATGTACAGCGTTACCATCATAGCCGGCGGTCTGTTCCTGGTTAACGGCGCAATAAATGCCGGTGATCTGGTGGCGTACATACTGTATGTACAGACTCTGATCGCCACGATCAGAAGGATCGTTGAATTTGCCGAACAATTCCAGTCCGGCATTACCGGAATTGAAAGATTCCTGGAGATACTTGATACACCGATAGACATCTACGACAAAGAAGGCGCAACTGATCTGGTGGTCACCGGCGGTGACATCAGATTCGAGAATGTGACCTTTGAATATCCGGATGATCACAATACCGTACTGACCAATCTCAATCTGGAGATCAAGCCCGGTGAGAATCTGGCCCTGGTCGGTGAAAGCGGCGGCGGTAAGACCACCCTGTCTTCACTGATTCCAAGATTCTACGACATCAAAGAAGGCAGGATCCTGATCGACGGTCAGAACATCAAGGATGTTACCCTGAAGAGCTTAAGAGACAACATCGGCATCGTCCAGCAGGACGTATACCTGTTCTCCGGAACCGTCAGGGAAAACATTGCCTATGGCAAAAGGGACGCTACGGATGAGGAAATAGAACACGCAGCCGTACTGGCCGGCGCCGACAAGTTCATAAATGAACTGAAGGATGGCTATGACTCATACGTAGGTGAAAGAGGAATCAAACTGTCAGGCGGACAGAAACAGCGAATCGCCATTGCCAGGGTATTCCTGAAGAATCCAAAGATCCTGTTGCTTGATGAAGCAACCAGCGCCCTGGACAATGAAAGCGAACTGCTGATCGAAAGAAGTCTGGAAAAGCTGTCAGTCGGCAGAACGACCCTGACCATTGCTCACAGACTTACGACGATCCAGCACGCCGACCGCATAATCGTATTAGGCAAGAACGGCATTGAAGAAGAAGGAAATCATGAAACTCTCCTTGCCAGCAAGGGTACCTATTACCGGTTATGGAACGGCATCGTTGAAGAATAAGCAAAATGCACTGCCCTGAAATAAGAGCAGTGTTTTTCATGTATGCTTTTGCATAACACGGCTGATGATATTACAATGTAATTAACAGGGAAAGGAAACATCACAATGACAAAGACCGACAGGGAAATACTGGAAAATCTGGACATGGACAAACTTGCTGAGGTGACATCTCTGGTAAGAACCTTAAAGAAAATAGAATGGATAAGCAGCAGGTCGACCGGCGAAAGGACAAAAGACGGCACGGAAATCTTTACCATGCCTTACCCGATATACCCTGACGGCGTGATCGATGCCTTAAGATTACTGGGCAGTGATGTCAACTACCTAAAATACGTAGACAAGCTTCGCAGCAAGGACATCAGCAGGATGTCACTGACGGATTTAAGAAGGCTGTTTACCTATTATCTGCGCGGTGAAAGGTTCTGCGATGGGCTGATAGTTGAATTTGTTGAAGACGGGCTGATGCTTAAGGCATTGGAAAGAACGCAGCAGATAGCTGAAGCGAACAAGCCCAGATAACATATTATCGATATCATAATAAAAGTCTCCCGTGATCTTCACAGGAGACTTTTTCTGTTAAACGTTACTGCCGTGTAAGCTTTTCCCACCTGTCCCAGCGGGGATCCTGCATCATTTCTTTCTTAACCTTTTCCTGTTCAGGAACATTCCATCCCGGCCAAACATCAGGCAGGTCAGGTGTGAAACTCCTGTCAGATTCAGAATAATTCACCTCAGTTCTGACAAATTTCAGAAGCGGTGAAGTATGACCGTACGACCTGACTCCTTTCAGTTCATCGTATCTCACTGAATGACGTAACACCTCATCCAGAGATTTAAAAGCACCGTCTCTGTCATTATTCAGCCACTGATAATATGATCGCAGCATGTGCAGACAGGATATCTGCCAGTTATATCTGCCGTAATCATCATTCACACATACCAGAGAATACATGCTGATCGCATTCTGGAGCATCACGGCTGCCGTCTGCGGTTTCATCGTACAGTCTGACCATACAATGGAAGCGATCAGTTCCGCGCTGCAGTTTACTGTTTCCAGCAGGGCTTCGCCGCTGGCCCCAACAGCTTCCCTGCCGTCAAAGGCGTTGATCCTGAGAAACTGTTCAGACGCTGTCATATCCATGGCTTTTTCAGCCAGTTGAAGAGCCTTTTCATGTTCTCCCGTATTCTTATAAAGCTGTGACAGTTCGGTTACAGCCTTCTGTCTCAATTTGCCGTTTTGAAGACCCGGCAGTACCTTTTCGTACAGTTTAATGGCTTCCTGCCATTCCCTGCATTCTCTGTTCCTTTCAGCATCGTATCTGCTGTAGCCTTCTTCATCAATGAAGTGGTGTTCGCCATATCTGACATATCCTGCATTGTACAATACCGCTGCCAGTGCACATGTTAATTCCTCATTGCCCGGAAATTCAATAAGCGCTTGTCTGGCTAAGGCGATGCATTCATCCACATTTACATCTGTCCCGTTATTCTGCCGGTTCATGGCATTGATCCTTTCCGCCAGTTCAGCTGTTTTTCTGGCTCTGTCATTATCGTAGCCAAACAGTTCATCAATGGACACGCCAAAGTAATTGGCTATGGACGGGATGATTTCCATGTCCGGGTAACATATTCCCTTTTCCCATCTTGATACAGCCTGAGCAGTCACGCCGAGTTCTTCAGCCAGTACTTCCTGCGTTCTGCCGTCACGGTTTCTTAATTCCCTGATTCTCTTTCCCAATTCCATCATATCTGTCTCCTTACCACCGGTGCATTTTCATTCTATCAGCAGTTAAGTCGTCTTTGTATTATCAATTCATTGTTTTATTTTCAATCATTTGTTTAGTTAGCAGCCAGAAAAAAGGCAGAATCAGATCTGCCTTAAATGGAGATTAATCATCCATGTCTTCGAATGCGGCCAGACCCTTCTTGCCTTCGACCTTCTGGTCTCCGTGCTTGACCTGTGTCATGGTCACAAATGATAACAGTACAAATACCGCTGCATAAATAAACAGTACCTTATATGATATCAGTCTCATTAATGTGCCGGCCAGTATCGGAGTTACGATCTGAGCTGACATGCTGGCGGTATAGTAGTAACCGGTGAACTTGCCGATGTCTGAGCCCTTGCACATCTCAACTACCATTGGCAGGGAGTTGACGTTAATGGCTGCCCAGGCCAGGCCAACCAGTGCGAAGCAGACAAACATTATTGCGTTAATTGACTTGAACGTACTGGTCAGAATAAATCCCATGAAGAACATTGAAGCCAGTAATATGATTCCGCCCATGATGGTTTTCTTTCTTCCAATCTTTGAGGCGATGTTGCCGATTGGAATATAGGAAACGATGGCACCGGCTGTAGCTATCAATAGACAGGTACTTGCCCCGCCTAAGCCCTGACTCATTACTACTGATACATAGGTGGTAAACCAGGTCGTTACGGCATTGTAGCCGATGAACCACAGGGCAATTGAAGCCAGCAGGAATCCAAGTGATCTCTTTACGTCAGAAGGCAGTTTCTCATTTCCGCTGCCGTCATCTTCAGCCAGATTCCATTCCGGATGCTGCTCCTCAAGTCTTCTGTTTTCAGCAACAAGCTTCGGTTCCTTGATTATCAGGAACAACAGACCGACAGCCACGAACATGATGGCTGATACGACAATGAACAGAACCTGATAATTGACGTGTTCCAGACCGGCTGTCTTTGAGTTTGGATACAGAACAGCAGCCACACCCAGGTAGATGATACCGCCTACGGCACCCATCAGATTGATGATGGCATTGGCCTTTGAACGCAACGGTTTCGGTGTTACGTCAGGCATCAGGGCAACAGCTGGAGAACGGTAGGTTCCCATCGCAATCAGTAACAGTCCCAATGTAATAACGAATGAGATCAGTTTGAATGATGAAGCTTCCTTAAAATATGAATTATCAAGTATTGGCAGTATGTTCATTAATACGATCGCGCAACCCGTACCAAACAGAATGAAAGGCATTCTCTTGCCGATTTTGGTATCTGCCTTATCACTCAGTGAGCCGAAAAATGGCAGAAGGAACAGAGCCAGAATGTTATCGGCAGCCATGATGGCTCCTGAATAGGTTTCATTCAGATGAAAGGTATTCGTCAGAATGAGCGGAATGATGTTGTCATACATCTGCCAGAAGGCACAGATCGAAAGAAATGCCAGTCCGACAATGAATGTATTCTTATTATTCAGTTTCATATAACTTCCTCCGGTTATATCATTATTTCATTTATATTCTACAACATGAAACGTGCATTTATGAATTCTAATTTATAAAAACATCCGGAGTCATTCCCCGGATGTTTCACTGTAAATGGTTTTTCAGTACTATATTCTGGCAACACCGCTCTTACGGGCTGCTTCAGCTACTGCTTTGGCAACTGTCTTGCCTACTCTTGGGTCAAATGCCTTTGGCAGTATGTAGTCCTCATTTAATTCCTCATCGCTCACCAATGAAGCGATTGCCTCAGCGGCAGCCATCTTCATTTCCTCGTTGATGTCGCTGGCTCTGACATCAAAGGTACCGCGGAATACGCCTGGGAACGCCAGAACGTTATTGACCTGGTTAGGATAATCGCTCCTGCCGGTGGCAACTACCTTTGCACCGGCTGCCTTGGCATCTTCATATGATATCTCAGGCATCGGATTTGCACAGGCAAATACGATCGGATCCCTGTTCATCGTTTTGACCATGTCACCGTTGATCGTATTAGGTGCTGATACGCCAATGAATACGTCTGCGCCTTTTATGACATCCTGCAAGGTGCCTGTTTCCCTGTTCCGGTTGGTCACCTGAGCCATTTCTTCCTTGATCCAGTTCAGTTTTTCCCTACCTTCATAGATTGCACCGGTACGGTCCGTCATGATGATGTTCCTGTATCCGGCTGATAAAAGAAGCTTGACTATTGATATTGCCGCAGCCCCGGCGCCTGAGGTAACGATCCTGACGTCTTCCTTCTTCTTGCGAACGACCTTCAGGGCATTGGTCAAAGCTGCCAGAGTAATGATGGCAGTGCCGTGCTGGTCATCGTGGAAAATCGGTATGTCACACTTTTCCTTCAGTTTTCTTTCAATTTCAAAGCAGCGCGGTGAAGAGATATCCTCCAGATTGACACCGCCAAATGAACCGGATAAGAGATAGACCGTATTTACTATCTCATCAACATCCTTGGACTTTATGCATAACGGGAAGGCATCAACATTGCCAAATGACTTGAACAGTACGCACTTGCCTTCCATTACCGGCATGCCGGCTTCCGGTCCGATGTCACCCAGACCCAATACAGCCGTGCCATCGGTTATGACCGCGCAGAGATTGTGTCTTCTGGTCAGTTCATAACTCCTGTTTACATCTTTCTGTATTTCCAGACATGGCTGAGCTACACCTGGTGTATAGGCCATGGTCAGATCTTCCTTACTGCTGACAGGTACTCTGGCAACAACTTCGATCTTGCCCTGCCACTGTTCATGCAACTGTAGAGATTTTTCCATTACATCCATGTTACTGCTCCTCGAATGGGAATACATATGGGAGACCAAGCTTGTCTCTCAACGCTACCAGTTCCTTCTGTACTGCTTCGCCTACCGGTACGCCCTTGTCTTTTCTTTCCAGCCATACCAGGTGTTCCTTTTCACCAGCCGTATAGATTCTTTCGTAGCCAGGAGCCTTCTGTGAAGCTCTTAACTGACGGCAGATCTCACCGGCGATCTTCCTGAATGTGTCCAGACCCATGAAGGCTTCCGGATCAATTACGAAGAAGAAGTGACCGAGATGATACATCTGGCTGTTTCCTTCCGGGCTGACACCGCTTAATGACTTCATGAATTCACCGCCTGCCAGGGCACTTGACAGTATCTCAACTACCGTTGCGTAACCGTAGCCCTTGTAACCGGCTGTTTCATCACCAGGACCGCCGCCTAAAGGTGTCAGGGCAGCTGTTCCCTGCGTTAACATTTTCAGGATGGCGGCACTGTCCGTAATGGTCTTGCCGTCATGAGTTACGACCATTCCAGCCGGGGTATCCTTGCCTGAACGGGCATAGAACTCGATCTTGCCGCGCTGTACCGTTGAAGTAGCGCAGTCCAGACAGAAGTTGAAGTCTTCATCAGTCGGCATTGAGAAAGTCAGCGGGTTTGTACCCAGCATGTTTTCAACACCGAATGTCGGAGCGATTGACGGTCTGGCGTTGGTGCCGGTAATGCCGATCAGTCCTTCATTGGCAGCCATGTCGGTCCAGTAACCGGCAATGCCATAGTGGGTAGAGTTTCTGATCGCGCCGCCTGCCATGCCGTACTTCTTGGCCTTTTCAATCAGCTTCTTCATCATGGCATGAGAAGCCACCATGCCCATGCCGTCATGAGCATCCATTACTACCGTAGTAGGTGTTTCCTTTACTATTTCCAATTCCGTCTTTGGTAATAATGTACCCTTTACTATTCTGTCAATGTAGATTGGTTTGAATCTGTTGGAGCCATGTGATTCAATTCCCCTTCTGTCAGATTCCAGAAGTACATCCGCACACAACTTGGCATCCTCTTCAGGTACGCCATATGCCTTAAAGACATCAATCATGAAATTGCCCATAAGTTCCCATGGGACATACGGTCTCGTTTCCATAGAATTCCTCCTTATTATCATTGTTATTGTTTATTTATCTAAGTTAATTATATACTTTGGAGCCGTTATTTAGTTATAAATAGCTGTCGATTGTTAAAATATTCACTTATTTAGCATTCTTTTCCATATGAAAAAGTGCTGAGCATTCAGCACTTTTCATATGATTCTATTTCTTTTACTTAACAGAATTCTCTTAAAATAGTCTCAACGCACTTTCTGTGATCGACCTTAAGGACACAGCCAAGCTTCGGCCAGTTCTCCCCATGGAGTCTCTTGTCGATAAGTATCTGACCGGCTGTATACCTGCCCTCAGTTTCCACATGAGCAGGCCAGTATTCCACCTCGCCAAGTTCCGGCGCCACCGTCATTACCAGGGCCAGAGGATCATGAACCGGGCAGCAGTCCACCATTCCCGAGGCTTCATGATTGAATCGGAAGTATCCCTTCAGTGCCTCGATCAGATAGTCAACGGCCGCTTCACATTCCCTGCGACAGTTCTTCTTAAGCCATCTAAGATCATCAGTTGTCAGATGAGTTGTCTGGGTAACATCAAGGCCGACCTGTATGGCGTCAAAGCCGGCAGAAAGAACCTTGCTGGCAGCTAATGGATCACCGCCAATGTTGGCTTCAACAAATGGTCCGACATTGCCTTCATGGTATATCGTACCACCCATGAAGATGAGCTTTCTGACCAGCCTGGGCAGCTCAGGTTCCTTTTCCAGAGCCAATGCCACATTGGTCATTCTGCCCAGAGTCACCAACGTATATTCACCAGGATTCTCCCTGACCATCTTCAGCAACAGATCTACACTGGACAACGGTGAAAGTTCTCTCCTGCTTTCCGGAAGTTCCACGTCACCTATGCCGTTATTGCCGTGAACATTGGCTGCGTACGAAGCCTCACCGACTAACGGCTTGTTTTCTCCCTCGGCTATCGGAATGTCCGGATAGTCAATGAGATCAAGAATCTTCATGGTGTTTATGGCAGCCTGATGTGCGCTGCAGTTGCCAAATACCGAGCAGACGGCAGAAATCTCAATATCCTTTCTGAGCCCGGCAAACAATAATGCCAGGGAATCATCTATTCCCGTATCGCAGTCTATTATCAATCTGTTCATGTCATGTCCTCGCATTTACATTTTCAGTATACAATATTCAGCCATGATAACCAATTTGCATTAAGAAAACGTGATAGAACTGTACATTTATATTGATTATTTTGTACATTTTATCTATTATATTTGTACAGGAGGAAGAACATGATTCAGATAACAATATCAGATTTCAGACAGAATCTTAAGAAATATGCAGAAATCGTCAAGCACGAGGACATCATCGTTGTCAGTAACGGTAAACCGGTAATGAGAATCTCTGACCCAGTAAGAAACAGAGTTGATGAAATAAGGAAACTCAGAGGTATCGCAAAAACGAGTCAGTCTTCTGAGGAAATAATGGAGAATAAGATCAGAGAATTATGACAGTACTATTTGATACCTGTATTCTTCTTGACTTCCTGCTCGACAGGGAGCCGTTCGCTGATGATGCCGAACAGCTGCTGTTAATGATTGCACTGAACGACATTAAAGGATTCATAACGGTAAAAACGTTAATGGATATTCATTATGTCTTAAAACACGTCACTCATGATGAAGAAAAAATCAGATCAGCATTATCCATATTACTAGATACCTTCTGGCTGGTTAATTCCAATGCTGAAGACGCCATCAATGCGCTTACTTCCAAAGTCAGAGATTATGAAGATGCTCTCATGATTGAAACTGCAATCTCATGTCATTCAGACTGCATTATCACCAGAAACACAAAGGATTACTGCAACTCAGCAGTTAAGACTTATGAACCGCAGGAATTCTTAATGCTGTATCAGAAATAGTCAGGTTCACATATTTGCTGACAGTCTAAAGAATCACCAGCTATCTGGTGATTCTTTTTATCTCATCGTCAGTTTCTTGTTTTTTCTTTCAATCAGTTTCAGAGCCTGTTCAAATGTTCCGGCTCCCCTGTTGGCACCAATGCACTTAAGTATCGCTGCCGACTGAGCACTTCCCAGTACGGCTGATGAATATAGGTCATATCCTCTTAACCAGGCTGCCACAAAACCGGCTATGAAGGCATCACCGGCACCTGTCGTATCAACAACCTCACCTTCAAGCAATGTATCCACGTGATACTTATCCCTGAAGTCGGTTACCGCCACGCCCTTTTCACCTAATTTGATACTTAAAACCTTTAACGGATATTTAGAGAAGAACTTCATGATGTCATCAACGTCATCGCTTCCAGCATATATCCTGGCTTCCTGATAGCTTGGAATGAAGATGTCACAATTGTGTAATGCCGTCTCGATGTTCTTCATCCAGTTGCCCTTGCGGTCATATGAGGCATCAAGTGATGTTGTCAGGCCCAGTTCATGTGCTCTCTTAAACAGCCTACCCAGCGGCTCACCATCCATGCTGCCAAGGACATTGGCACTGGCAAAGTGAAGATGTCTGGCACTTTTCAGTACCTCATCGCTTACCATCGTGTCGGTAAAATACATGTTGGCGTTATCCGGTACTCTGATGATGTGACGGTCGCCCTTTCTGTCTATCAACAAAACCGGTGAAGCCGTATGGTGTTTCTCATCATAGGTAACGTTATCGGTATTAACTCCGGCTTCCTTCAGCTCTTCTATTATGGACTGTCCCTCGCTGTCCCTGCCAATGCAGGCACATAATGTTACCTTCATTCCCAGTCTGGCCAGATTTACAGCTCCGTTAACGGCATCGCCGCCGCTGGCTCCCGAAAAGCTTTCGCACTGTACGCTGTCAACCTGCATCAGGTCCATGTCTATGCCATTCAGCAGAGTATCCCAGGTGGCAATACCGGCTGCCACTACATCAAATTCCTTATTATTCATATACTGCCTCTTTCATCTATATTATACATAAAAGGACAGCCGAGGCTGTCCCTTAATTCACGCATTTTTGGTTTCAGGCATTTCTCCGTCGATCAGATAGGCAATTCCCTTTCTACCATAGCCATAGTTATCGGCGTTCATGATGACTGCCGCTGCTGCGCAGGAGAAGCCAAGTGCCTCAGCTACCGGGAAGCAGTACCAGATGGCATTTGCCCCGAACAGTCTCGGCAAGATGAGTGTAACGCTCATGCGGAACACGAAGTTTCTTAATATTGATAATAATGTAGCTACCTTCTGTGCCCTCAGGGCAACGAACATGCGGTTTATCATGATGCATCCGGCTGTGAATATCGGTGCGAAGAACTCAACAGTCAGTCCATAGTATGTCAGATCATAGAATGACTGGGTAAAGGTTTCCGGATTCATGAACAGCATGATCAGCGGCCTCTTCAGTAACTGACCCATTAACATTACCCCGGTACAGCCAAAGAACCATACCCTGAGGTTAATGTTAAGTACCTTCTTCAGAATGTTCTTTCTCTTGGCACCATAGTTATAGGCAATTATCGGGCCGACTGTTGTCGTATAGCCTAGGAAAGCCGAATTCATTATCTGCCTCAGGTCATTGACGATGGCCCTGGCAGCTATGCCGTCTGAACCGAGGTAGAACAGGATCGTCCTGTTAACGACAAATGACGTAAGTGACATGGTCAGGCTGTTGGTAACCTGAGAAATGGAATAGTGGAATGATTCAAACAGAGTCTTCATGAAGCCTTTGCCCGGTCTGACAAAGTAAATGTCATTCTTTCTGGCTGAATAGAATACGATACCCACGATGAAGTTGGCAATGAAGCCAAGACTTGTGGCAATGCCGGCTCCTGCTACGCCCATGCCCATTACGACAATGGTAATGTAGTCGGTAATGACATTGATAACGCCTGAGAGAACGCTGTTGAATAGTCCCATCGAAGGCTTGCCGGCAGCGGAATAGAATGCCGCAAAGCACATGTGTGCCAGCTTGAACGGTAAGGCCATGAAAGTTATGGCAACGTATACCTCCGTATACTGTATGATGTCTCTGCCTGCTCCCAGGAAACTCAGGATCTGATCATCAAAGGTGATCATGATGCCGGCTATCATACCGCCGACTATAAGTGCCATGATCATCATCTTGGTAAAGATCCTGTTGGCCTCATCCTTGTGTCCTCTGCCCATCTCCGTAGCCGCATACGTGCTGGCACCAAGGCCGAATATGTGCGTCAGGGCAAAGATCAGACCGTCAATGGGCATGAGGATCTTGATGCCGGCCAGAGCATTCTGGCCAACGAAGCGCGAAACAAAAAGTGCGTCATCCAGGGTTTCAAACAGACGTGATGAAAGACTTGTCAGCAAACCCGGCAGCGCAAACTTCAACAGTGAACCAAGATTGAAATCCTGGCCTATTTTCGAGCTTCTTTCCTTATCCATGCCCCTATTCTACCCCATTTATTTTCGTTTTATAAGAAAATTAACTGCTTTTTGTTCCAATAAAAAACACCCGCAAGGGGTGTCTTCTGAATAATTAATCAAGATACTTGTTCAGATCAGCCAGGATCTTCTGCTCTGCTTCATGAGCAGCAGCTTCATCCTTGGCACTTACTGAGATGTAGAATTTCAGCTTCGGTTCGGTACCGCTTGGTCTTACGACTACTGAGCAGTTGCCTTCCAGGATGAACTTCAGAACGTCTGCACTTGGCAGTCCGTTGATGCCAGGCAGATAGTCCTGCAATTCAATGACCTTCTTGCCGCCGAATTCCTCAGCGCCCTTTCTGAACTTGACCATGATGTCCTGCATCTTCTTGAATCCGCTTGAACCTTCGAATTCATTTGAATATGTTACGTTCATGCAGAAGCCGAACTTGTCGAAGATCTCATTGAGCTTATCCAGTAAGCTGATTCCTCTGGTCTTGTAGAATGCGAACATTTCACAGATCAGGAAGCTGGCAACTACTGCGTCCTTGTCTCTGGCATGTGTGCCGGCCAGGTAGCCGTAGCTTTCTTCGAATCCGAAGATGTAGTTTTCCTTCTTGCCCTGCTGTTCAAGTTTCAGGATCTGTTCACCGATGAACTTGAATCCTGTCAGAACGTTGATCGTTCTTACGCCGTAGCTTTCAGCAATTCTATCTGCCAGGTCCATTGATACAAGTGACTTTACCAGTACAGGTTCCGGTGGCATCTTGCCTAAGGCTGTTCTTCTCTCACAGATGTAGTTCAGTAACAGTAAGCCAGCCTGGTTGCCGGTAATAAGCTGATATTCGCCTTCATTGTTCTTGACAGCCATGCCGACTCTGTCAGCATCCGGGTCAGTTGCCAGTAACAGGTCTGCATTGTACCTTGCGGCATATTCCATTCCCAATGCCATGGCTGCCTTGATTTCAGGGTTTGGATATGGGCAGGTTGGGAAGTTTCCATCCGGGAACTCCTGTTCTTTGACAACGGTAATGTTGGTATAGCCTGTTTCCTTCAGGATCCTGGTAACAGGAATCAGACCTGTGCCGTTTAACGGTGAGTAAACGATGGCTACGTTCTTGTCGATCTCGGCATCGCCTACCAGTGACTGGGTCTTTACTGCTTCTAAGAAGTTGGTGAGCATGCTGTCATCAATGTATTCAATGATACCGCTCTTTAATCCTTCTTCAAAGTCAAGCTTCTTAACATCCTTGAAGGTGTCGGTCTTTTCAATTTCTGCCAGTACGGCATTGGCGTATTCAGTTGTACACTGACAGCCGTCAGGTCCATATACCTTATAGCCATTGTACTTGCTTGGGTTGTGGCTGGCCGTAACCATGACACCTGCACAGCAGTGCAGTTCTCTGGTTGCGTATGAGCATAATGGAACAGGTTCAAGTTCCTTGTAGATGTAAACCTTGATGCCGTTGGCTGCCAGAACGCCGGCAGTTACCTTGGAGAATACATCACTCTTGATACGTGAATCGTAGGCGATGGCTGCCTTTCTTTCTTCCTCAGGGAAGTTCTTGACGATGTAGTTTGCCAGACCCTGTGAAGCCTTGCCTACAGTGTAGATATTCATGCGGTTGGTGCCAGCAGCGATGACGCCTCTTAAACCTGCTGTTCCGAATTCCAGGTCACGGTAGAATGCATCTTCCTTCTCGGCATCGGTCATGGCTAAAAGCTGCTGACGGATCTCTTCATCCTTAACGTTTTCCAGCCAGTAATTATAGTATTCCTGATATCTTTCCATGTTAACTCCTCACTTTACTATATTTTAACATAAGATTAATTATCCTGCATTGTGACTATGCTTAATTTATGCATAAGAAAAGGAAGAGTATTACCCTTCCCTCTGTTTTCTACTAGCCAATAACCTTCTGTGCTTTCAGTGTTTCAACGATTGTGTTCAGTGCGTTTTCTTCATCGTCGCCATCACAGGCTAATGTGATTTCTGACTGAGTAGGAATGCCAAGAGACATAACACCCATGATAGACTTCATATCTACTGTGCGGCCCTTGAATGATACTGTAACCTTGCACTTGCACTTGCTGGCTGCGTTAACAGCAACAGTTGCTGGACGAGCATGTAATCCTACTGGATCAATTACTACAACCTGAATATCCTTCATTTTTTCGACCTCCAATACTATTTCTGAGAATATTTTACAGTATATTGGTAGCGTTTTCAATATATATAATTTAAGTGATTTTACACATAATTGCCGCCGCATGACCATTACTGTTTTTCTTATGTGCTATAATTATTCTGTTGGTGGTGCATATGGAAAAGAAATCAGGTTCAAAGGTCATTATTATCGTGCTGCTGGTACTTCTGGTACTCGGCGCAGCCGGAGGCGGTGTCTACTACTTCTATCAGAAGCAGGCTCCTTTCCGCAAACTGGGAGAATTAGGCTACAATGAGCAGCAGATCACGGTAATCAAGAATAAAGATCTCACTGCTAAGGTAATAGAAACCGGAGATTCAGAGCTCTTCAGATATGCCCTGGATCAGACGATAAACAACGCTGACAGGTATGAATACTTCCTGATCAGCGATAAGGATCTGCCGAAGATGAGCATCAAGGATCTTTACAGTGTAACCAGCAAAATGATCGAACTTGGCTATACCGCTGAAGACGCAGCCATTCTGACCAGCAAGCTTGACCTTGATACCATCACCACTCTGTTAAGAGGAGAACAGCCAAGAGATCTGGAACTGTTTGCCGATGCGATCGACCATGGGTTCAGCATTACTGACAGCCTGTTACTGGCATCTGGAAACAGAGAACTGGCAGAGAAGATATTCAATGGCGATATCGCCTATGAAAGGATCAGCCCACTGATGGAAAAGCAGTACACAAGTGATGAGATACTTACCCTGCTGAACAATCTTTCCGAAGATGACTACACGTTCGTAATGGGAATGAAGTACATCCCGGAACTGCCGGAACTGTCAGGAAAGGAAAACTTCGACATGGACATGCTGCCGAGATATCTGATGTCACTACGCAGCAATCGCGCTTCCATGGATGACGTAGTCAACTGGGTCAATAGCGACAATGACTACATCCCGGCTGATGAGATCGACTATTCAGCCATGTATCACGATGAGGAGATCCTGGCTGACTATACAAGCTATACCTACTGCGTAAACAAGCAGTATGCACTTCCAAGCAATTACGAACCGTCTGATCTGGAATATCTGCCGAGCGGATACTATGTACTGTATCACCCGATGCGCCACGTGGCAGCCAATGCCTTTGTCAACATGTCAGACGGATCAGTGGTAGCCGGCTATGAAAGAATACTTGCTCAGAGCAATTACCGTTCATACGACCACCAGAAGTCACTATATGACGAATACGTTGAACAGGACGGCGTAGCCCTGGCTGATACCTATTCAGCCAGACCGGGACACTCGGAACACCAGACCGGACTAGTTACTGACATTGGAACTGCATCCATGGATATGTTATACTTTGAGAGCTACAGCGGATATGACTGGGTATGTGAGAATGCCCACTTATACGGATTCATACAGAGATATCCGGAAGGAAAGGAATACATAACGGGATACGAATACGAGTCATGGCACTTCAGATACGTAGGTGTCGAAACAGCCACCGTCATTTATGAAAGAGGCTGGACTCTTGATGAGTATGCCCTGTTATTCAACTAGAAAACATGAAGACATTTATTAAGTACTTGCTATCAACATTGATCGTAATGGCTGCGATATTCGCATCGCTGTATTTTCTGCTGGTTCCGGGACAGCTCAAGTCCTTTGCCTATACTGACGAACAGGTTGCTCTGATCAGAAAGAACGGCATGGTCTACGACTTCATAAGAGCCGGCAGATCATCACTGATGAGTGCAGCGCTGGAAAAGAATCCGGAAAACATCAGAAAGATGGATCAGTATCTGATTTCAGATAAGGATCTGCCTGCCAATACGGACTTCACCGCCATCTACAATGTCGTTGCCCCGCTTTACGATAAGGGCTATGAAAAGGAAGATGTCCTGAAGCTGGTCAACAGCGTTGAGCTCATGGATCTGATGTTACTGACGGAGAACCCGCTGCCCGTTAACAAGGACGTGATGTTCACGGCTCTGGATAAGAAATACAACGTCATTCAGGCCTATCAGCTGGCTAACCTTGATAAGGAACTCTCAACACTCATCATTAGTGACGGCGCTGACTACGCAACGACCGTCAAGCTGAATAACAAGGGCTACAGCGTAGATGACATAAAGGCAATGAGCAAGCTGTCATCTTCAGAGCTCAGACTCGTCACTCTGATGAAATACATGGAATTCCTGCCTGAAATGGTCAGAACTCAGGGCTTCAACATGAAGTTACTGCCGAGATATGTCATAAACATGAATGAAAACGGCTGTCTGCCTGAAGATTCCGTAATGTACGTCAACGATGATCTTGACTATGTTGCTCTCGAGGACCTGGATCTCTACGGCATGTACAATGATGACTTCAGAACCGTTAACCCCTCAAGCTACACGGCTCTGGTAAACAAGAACCACTATCTTAACAGCGACTATGCCCCAACGGATCTCACTGAATTCTCCCAGGAGGAAATGAGAACTGACGTGGCTACCGCATTGGGAAGTCTGTTCACTGCCCTGGACAATCAGGGTTATGACGACATCATCGTAGACATTGCCTACATCAGCTACGATGAACAGGATGAACTGTTTAACAGGTATCTGGAAATGTTCGATGATGACGAAGAGGCTGCTCTGCTGAAGACGCCTTATGCCGGCTACAGCGAACACCAGACAGGTCTGGCTGTGGATTTCTATTATAAAGGAAAGAACTTCTCAGAATATAACGGCTACCAGTGGCTATTGGATAATGCCCACACCTTCGGATTCATATTGAGATATCCCAAGGACAAGGAATTCCTTACCGGATTTGAAAATGAACCGAATCACTTCCGTTATGTAGGTGTTGAAGCCGCAACCATCATGCACGATAACAGATGGACGCTGGAAGAATATACCGCAGTATTTGAATAATCAAACCAGGCAATGACCTGGTTTTTTTATGACTTCATAAAGTGTAGAATATAGTTAACAAGGAGAAAATGCAATGTTGGAGATAAGAGCATTAGGCGGCAGCGGTGAAGATTCCAGAAACTGTTTTCTTGTGCGCTGGGATGACGGCAGTATTCTTCTGGACTGTGGGGTCAGAAGAGAAATAGCTGCCGTAGAGGTGGTATACCCTCTTCTGACTGAAGAGATCGCTAAAAATCTGAATGCGGTATTCCTTTCCCATGCCCATGAAGACCATACGGCTGCCTTACCTTATCTGTACCATCTCGGTTATGGGGGAAAGGTTTACGCAACCGAAGAAACCATCTCCCTGACACCCGGGTTTCTCAGAAAATGGCACGATTATGCCCAAGCCAACAAGGAAATCATCCCCTTTGACGAAGAGGATATCAATAAAGTCCATTTTGAAAAGATAACCGATGCTCCTTCTTATCTGATCAGCCGTGGCAGAAGCGGCCACATGCTGGGAAGCCAGTGGTATCTCTTCAGCATTGCCGGCAAGAGAATACTCTACACCGGAGACATCACCTTCGACGGACTGTTAATGGCTGCGGATGAACTGCCGGAGTGTGACATTCTGATAATTGACTGTGCCTACGCTTCCAAGTTCATTAACCAGAAGAATAGCTATGAGAAACTGGCAGAAATTGCCCTGAATACTCTGAGCAACGGCGGAAACCTGCTGTTGCCGGTTCCTGCCAACGGCAGAGGAATTGACATGTATCTGTATCTGAAGAAACAGGGACTGAACATTCTCGTTGATGCGGCAGTCATCAGAAATACCGTTGATCTCCGCCGGCAGACCGAATGGGTAAAGGAATCTGACCTGTGGTCAGACTGTGAAGACGTCGTTACGGTAACAGGAAAAGAGCCCGTAAGGCCTGAGGTTCCTTCCGTAATCATCGTTCCGGACGGCATGATGACCACTGCCAAGGCTCAGGGTTACTATGAACTGCTCAGAAATGATTCCAAAAGCCGTATTGTAATTACCGGACACAGCGCCAGGGGTACTCTGGCAGATTCAATACAGATCGAGGATTATCGAAAGGAGAATAATATCCTTGCCGGAGTCGAAAAGCTGACCATCAAGGTTCATCCCGATGAGCATGATGTTGTCGACCTCGTCAGAATGACGAAACCTGAAAAGGTAATGCTGTTCCATGCCAAGGAAAAGAACTGCACGGAACTTAAGAAAAAACTCAGAGAGAAAGGTAAGGAAGTATCCTGCTCGATCCGAAACACGATTAAGTATGATTAAGGGAATCACATTCCCTTTTCTTTCGAAAAAGGCACCATATTTTACGCAGAAAAAAGAAAACTGTTTTATAGAGATTATTATTGATATAAAATATGTTTAGAGACATGATCAGGCAATAATCCTTAAGCAATAACTTCAGCCTTTATTACCTGGTCTGCGGATTTTTTGGAATTTTAAGGAGGAAAATATGTTCAAAAAGTCATTAGCATTATTGCTGGCTATCTTAATGGTCATCGGCATGACAGCCTGTGGCAAGAAAGAAGGCGGCGGCGGAGAACAGGGTGGCTCCGACAATGAAAAGTACAGCGGCACAGTAATGCTCTACACCTCTACAGGTGAAGACGTAGTTGTTGCACTGAAGGAAGCTTTCGAGAAGAAGTATCCAAACGTTACCATGGAATATATCCAGGCAACATCTGGCAAGATCACATCAAGACTGGCTGCTGAATTCGAATCCGGCACAATCGCCTGCGATACACTGTGGCTTGCTGACTTCTCAGGCATCATGACCTATAAGAATGAAGACAGACTGATTCAGTACAGGTCACCATTCGCTGAGAAGGTAGATGCAAAGTTCAAGGATGCTGACGGTTACTATACAGCTGCCCGTATCGTTGTTATGGGCTTAGGCTACAGCACAACAAAGTCATCTGATGCAGAAGTACCTAACAACTATGACGGCCTGATCTCTGAAACATTCAGAAACCAGATCATCATGACACATCCATCAAACTCTGGTACAACAAAAGCCCTCGTTTATGCACTGGTTAACTCACCAAAGTATGGCTGGCCATTTTTCCAGAGCCTCAAGGACTATGGTACAGAAGTTAACGAATCTTCTAACGCAACAAACAACGCAGTAGCTTCAGGCGGATACAAGATCTGCTTAGGTGTTGACTACAACGTCAAGAACCTGATGGATCAGGGTTCACCAATCGCATGGAGAGATACTGAAGACATCGTTGCAGTACCATGCCCAATCGCAGTTGTTAAGGGCTGCCCAAACGAAGAATTAGGCAAGTTACTGTTAGACTTCATTCTGGACCCGGAGGGAGGCCAGAAGATCATGGTTGACATGAACATTACAGTATCATCACCTGATGTTCAGTTAAAACCTGGCATGCTGTCATCTGACGAACTGGCTGCTAAGGCATTACCAATTGACTGGGAAGACTTAGCTAAGACAGGCAAGGACATGATTGCCAAGTATAATGAAATTTTCCAGAAATAATCTAGAGAGTACACATAATTAAATAACCATATATGCTGGTATAGTCTACTGTCTATTACCAGCATATATATTATGTAGAGAGGAGATACTATGAATAAAGTAGAATTGGAAAACATTACAGTGCGCTACGGTGATCATACGGTGTTGGACAATTTCTCTTTAACTATTCCTGAGGGAAAGATCATTGGTATTGTTGGCCCTTCTGCATGCGGTAAGACAACAGTTGTCAGAGCGATCTGCGGATTCGTAAATCCTCAGACCGGAACGGTAAAAATCAACGGAAATACGATGTATTCCAAGGAACAGAAAGTCAACATCGCACCTGAAAGAAGAAATGTCGGTGTTGTATTCCAGGACTATGCCGTATGGCCGCATCTTTCCGTCTATGATAACGTTGCCTACCCTCTGAAGAAAAGGAAGGTCAATAAGGAAGAGCTGGATAAGGAAGTCAAGGAAGCCCTGCGTCAGGTCAACATGTCATCCTACGAAAAGTATCTTCCTTCACAGCTGTCAGGCGGTCAGCAGCAGCGTGTTGCCATCGCCCGTGCCCTTACTTCAAGCAAGGACCTGCTGATCATGGACGAACCAATTACCAACCTTGATGCTAAACTGAGAGAACAGTTACTAGTAGAAATACGTTTGATGCAAGAGAGACTGGGATCAACCATCATCTACATCACCCACGACCAGGAAGCTGCCCTGCAGCTGTGTGACAAGATCGTCATCATGCAGAACGACGGCTCAATCGGTCAGATTGGTACAGATGAGGAGATCATCAAGGATCCTGCCAACAAGTTCATCTTCAAGTTCATCGGCGTTTCCAACTTCCTGCCTGTAAAGATGGAAGACGGAAAGTGCTACCTTGACTACAGTGAACCGATGCTGCTACGCGAGGGTAAGCCTGAAGGATATCCTGATACGGACAAGCCTGTTGAAATGGGTGTCAGACCAATGGACGTCATCTTCGATGATGCCAGCCCGATCAAGGCCAAAATCATTCAGACCGTATTCTTAGGCAATATCTACAACTACTTCATTCAGCTGGGAGGTCAGGAACTGCGTGTTCAGAGAATTACCTCCGGTGGCGAAGAAGACGATAAGTACGTTGAGGGTAAGGAAGTCGGAATAAGATTCGTTGGTGAAAAGTACTACACCAGAGAGGAGAAAGCAGATGTTTAAAAAGGCACAGAACAAAGATTTTCTCGCATTAGAAGGCAAGCGCTCTGGTATTTCACTTGATAATGCAATGATCATATTCAGCTACATTGCTCTGACATTCGTTGTCATCATTCCTGTATTCATGATCATTTACTACACATTCTGGGATGGAACAAAGATCGACTTTGAAATGTTCAAGACCGTTCTGTTCCAGCCGGAAAACCTGGGAGCTCTGAAGAACACAGCCATCATCGGTGTCGTAACTACTCTTCTGGCAGCTGTCATCGGCGTATTCTTCGCCTGGCTGTTAGGCCGTAGCGACATCCCTCTGAAGGGCTTGATGAGATTCCTGTTCTCTATCCCGTTCATGATTCCGCCATTTCTGGCAGCCATGAGCTGGGACATGATGTTCTCAGGAAGAGGAGGCTATGTAAATAACTTCCTGATGTCACTGTTCCATCTTGCCGAAGCGCCTTTCAATGTCAACAGCTTATTTGGCATCATTGTCATTGAGGTCGTATATTACTTCCCGTTTGTATACATGCAGGTAGTAAGTGCTTTGGAAAGAATGGACCCGACCCTGGAGGAAAGCGCCAGAATAGCCGGTGCGAGCCAGTTATATGTAATTACGCATATCACTCTGCCGCTGACGATCCCTGCCATTTCTTCAGGAATGTTGCTGGTATTGATTACTTCACTGTCCAACTACGGCATCCCGTCGCTGTTGGGCTTCTCGAAGAACATATTCACATTACCGACAATGATCGTCGAACTGATGAACAGAGCTGAAGGAAGCTTCGTCGGCATCAGACAGGCAGCATGTCTGTCCGTAATTCTGGTAGTCGTCGTTGCCATCGCCTTGCTCATTCAGAGAATTGTACTGAATGTCGGCAGATATGACATCATCAAGGGTAAGTCAATGAGACCAATGCTGATCAAGTTAAGAGGGGCCAAGTATCCGTTACTGATCTTCTCATTATTCTTCCTGGCATTAGTCGTAATTGCACCGTTGGTAATGATTCTCTGCATCAGCTTCATCAAGGCATACGGGTTGCCAATCACACTGGAGAACTTCACTCTGGCTCATTACCAGAGAATCTTCGCCGGCAGCAACGTCATGGTTACTTCAGCCATCAAGAACAGCTTGTTCCTTGGCTTCAGCGCCGGTCTGATCTGTCTGTTCCTCGGCACGATGCTTGCCTATGTAATTTACAAGGTAAAACCAAAGGGCAGTGTAGTTCTGGAAATGATGGCAGTACTGCCATACTCATTACCAGGTACCGTTATGGCCATCGGTTGTATCCTGGCATGGTCCGGTAAGATCGCAGGCATCAACCTGTACAACACGATCTGGATCATCCTGGTTGCCTACATTGCCCGTTATCTGTCATACGTACTGAAGTCAAGTTCAGCTGCCTTACAGCAGGTACACCCGTCTCTGGAAGAAGCCGCAAGAAGCTGCGGCGCGTCTCACCTGGAGTCATTAAAGGACATCACATTGCCGCTGATCAAGCCGGCTATGCTGTCAGGATTCTTCCTGGTATTCCTGCCGTGTATGAGAGAGCTGACAACATCAGTATTACTGTATGGACCAAAGAGCAGAACATTGGGTGTAATGATCTACAGCCTGCGTGTTAACGGCATGATCCCATCAGCCGCTGCACTGTCAGTACTGACGATCACGATCATCATCATCATGAACAATTTAGTAAACTACATTACTAAGGACAGGAGGAAGTAATTATGACAGACCAGATTGTACTGAATCATGTAACCAAATCCTTTACAACCAAGGAGTTAGGTACGGTTGTCGCTGTTAATGACTTCAACCTGACTGTTAAAAAGGGTGAATGCTTTGCCTTCTTAGGCCCATCAGGCTGCGGCAAGACAACAACCTTAAGAATGATTGCCGGTTTCGAAGACCTGACTGAAGGCCAGATCTATCTGGGCGACAAGCTGGTTTCCGACAGCAAGAAGAATATTTACATTCCACCTGAAAAGAGAGAGCTCGGAATGGTGTTCCAGGCCTTCGCAGTATGGCCGCACATGAACATCTTCGATAACGTTGCCTTCCCTCTGAAGGTCAAGAAAGTCCCGAAGGCAGAGATTAAGGAAAGAGTTACCAAGGCTTTGCATTACACAAGCCTGGACGGTCTGGAGAAAACCTTCCCTTCTGATCTGTCAGGCGGACAGCAGCAGCGTATTGCCTTGGCCAGAGCCATCGTCGTTAATCCGGACGTTATGTTGCTGGATGAACCTCTGAGTAATCTGGACCCGCACTTACGCGAAACCATGAGATTTGAGATCAAGAGACTGCAGAAGGAATTCGGTTTTACGATCATCTTCGTAACACACGACCAGGCTGAAGCCATGGCCATCTCCGACAGAATGCTGGTAATGGACATGGGTAACGTTCAGCAGATCGGTACACCAAGTGAACTCTATAACAAGCCGATCAACAAGTTCGTTCACAGCTTCCTTGGTCAGTCCAACTTCACCAAGGTGGTCATCAAGGACGGCAAGGCTTACGCAAAGGGCCACATGGATCAGACCATAGCCGTAGACGGAAACGTTCCGGAAGAAAACGGCGAAATGATCCTCGCTACCCGTCCTAATACGATCGATATCAACCGTGAATCAGGCTATAAGACCAGGATCATCAAGAGAACCTTCAAGACTGACTTCGTTGAATACCTGGTAGCCATCGGCGATGATACCGTTCTGATCCAGACACCGCACAGAAATCTGTTCAAGTCCGGTGAAGAATGTTACATCAGAGTCCACAATCCTGCCTGGTATCCACCGGAGGATGAAGAGGCTGAAAAGGAAAGAGAACGCCGTAACGTAGTATAAGCATTGAAAGGACACAGAATGATCAGTAAGCTTAACCATGGCTGTGCCCAATTAGCAGAAGCAGTAAAAGAGGCTTATAATAACGGTCAGACTGACTATTATTTAGAGCCTCTTGCTCTGACTAAGGACGGCAAGCCAATAGGAAAAATAGAAGAGGGAGACAGCGTCATATTCTGCTGCCGCAGAGGTGAAAGGGAAATTGAACTTACCGAAATGTTCACTGACCCAAGTTTTAGTGCGGTCGAAAGAAAATACGTTGATGACCTTCATTTTGTGATGCTCACGATGTACCATGAAAAACTGGCTCATCTGCCTGTGGCCTTCGGACCTGAACATGTCAGAAAGCCTCTGGCTGAGATACTGGCCAATAACGGCAAGACACAGCTGCACATTTCCGAAAGTGAGAAGTTTGCCCATGTTACCTTCTTCTTCAACGGCGGTGAAAACGAACCGTTTGAAAATGAAGACGACATCTGCATACCATCACCGAAGGGCATTCCCTTTGATCAGAAGCCTGAACTGTCACTGCCTGAGGTAGTTGAGAAACTTAAAGGTTCATTCGGCAGGTATGACTTCATAGTCACCAACTTTGCCAACGGAGACGTGATCGGTCATACTTCAAATTCCGAGGCCAAGATCAGGGCTGCCAAGGCCGTAAGTGAGGCCCTTGAGGAAACAGTAAGAACAGCCCTGGAAAATGACTATGTGGTAGCTGTAACGGCTGACCATGGCAACATTGAGACCCTGTACAATAAGAACGGGGCTCCGCATGTAGCCCATACATCCAACCCGGTAGCCTTCATAATGATCGATCCGAGAAAGCAGGAAAAGACCATTACACTCAAGGATGGAGCATTATCAAACGTTGCCCCAACCATACTTCACGTAATGGGACTTGAAAAGCCTGAGGAAATGACTGAAGATACTCTTACCACTGATGACTTTGGCGCCAACAGAAAGATGATACTCATCATCTGTGACGGCTGGGGCATCGGTACCCACGATGACAATGATGCCATTTACCTGGCCGAGACTCCGTACTGGGACAGCCTTCTGGAAAGACAGTCTGTATCCTACCTGCATGCTTCAGGCGAATACGTAGGCTTAGGTAAAGGAAAGCCGGGCAACTCGGAAGCCGGACACTCCAACCTGGGAGCCGGCAGATGCGTTATGCAGGATGACATCAGAATCGACCAGGCCATCGCTAACGGTGAATTCATGAACAATGAAGTCATCAGGGAAGCCTGCAAGAAGGCCAGAAACAGGAAGAAGGCCGTTCACCTGATCTCATACCTGACTCACAAGTCATCCCATGGCAGCATTGAATACGCCTTACAGGCTGCTGAAGCCGCTCATCATGTCGGTGTGGATAACGTCTATCTGCACATCATCTTTGACGGCAGATCAACCGAACCTGGCAGTGCTCCTGATCTGCTAATGGAGCTTGAAGACAGGCTCTATGAAATGGGAACCGGTCTGGTAGTTGACGGCATCGGCAGAGGCTTTGCCCTGGACAGGGACCATAACTGGGAAAAGGTCAAGAAAGCCTATGACATGATGGTGCTTGGCAAAGGTACACAGTATTCAATTTGATAATACCCTGAGCCACACCATGTAAAAGAAATTAAAAGTGTGTAAGCACACCCGGAGATAACCGGAAAAGCTTACACACTTTTTCAATATTTTAAGAGCTTTCTATTGTTTCTTCTTTTTCTTTAACACATATACCGTCACGGCTGTTGCCACAACTGCCAGCCCGGCGGCAATCGGAATGATACTCACAGTGGATTTCTTTTCGGGTACGCTTGGACCGTCTTCGAATTTTGCGGTGAAATAGATTTCTCTCTCATTCCTTGCGGGAACGTAATCATTGATGGAGACCTCTTTTCCGTCACCGGAATCATGATACCAGCCGATGAAAGTCTTTCCATCGACTTCCGGAATTGGAATCTGGGATTCATCAATGGGCCAGTCCGTAAAATTAATGGCATCCTGAATGTTATCACCGATCATGAAGATCGCCTGTTTATAAACCACCAGGATCTGAGAAGCATTCTCATCGTGCCAGCCAGCGATTTCTGCAATAAGTTTCTTATAACGTTCTATTTCACTGTCAAATGTCACGCCTGACATTTCCTCCTGTTTTTCATCCCTGATCGATGGGCAAACGGCGTGATTGGCTTTCTGGGACAGATAGACTTCTCTGGAAAAATCGTCGATCTTTCCTCCGGCTGCCGCAGATTTCTTCATGATGGCATCCACCTCTTTGACACGGGCAAGGAATGTACTCTTGAACTCCGGATCTTTTTCATAAAGCTGCCTGAACCACGGAAAATTTACGAAATCAGTAAAGAAGCCGCTGTCCTTTGAAGAATAGTCACTGGACCTCCATGCAATGTCAAAATCCCAGAGCGGTCCCCAATACAGTTTGCCGCCGCGTTTCTTATATAAATATGTACTGCCGTTACGGAAGGCATCACCGTTTTCAGACATTGACTCGATAATGTAATAGTTGATCAAGGAGTCCACGTCTATGTATTCCCTATACGAAACACCGTTCTTATCACACAGTTCTTCGCTGCAGATGACTTCGTCAACTGTCTGAATGTAGTTCTTAATATACTCATACTGTTCCTGCACGGAAAAATCATCAGGGTCAGGAGACTCCAGGTCAAAAGAAAGCTGTGAAACATATTCATCCACGCTTGAAATGGTAAAACTGGATTCCGGTGGATTGTCCTTATATGTGCTCAGTAGATATCCGCCCGTCAGTTCCTCACCTTCCGTGACATCTTCAGTAAGTTCATCAATGTCTACCCTGTTTTTGCCTGTCTGCACGAGCTCACAAAGGCAATAACTGCCAAGGTAACGTCCATTCATCACAACGTTGACAGGGGTGCATTGCGGTGTGAATTCCATGCCGATCTGCTTACCCAGCCATAAGGTATATCTGTTTCTGATCAGAGCATAATCAAAATAGTTGGCAATGAGTCCCCATTGCTTGTTCTCACCAAGTCCGAGGAGGCCTGCCTTTTTCTTAAGCTTTATCTTATAAGGCTTCTTGCCTGCGTTCCAGGTGGTATTTCCGCGTCCGCGGATATAATCAAGTTCAAAGGTCTGGGTCTCTCCTTCTTCCTCCATGAATTCACTCTTATAACCATCGGGGATGTGCAGTGTCATGTTTCCATAGCACCTTGTCTTATGATCATGATCCTCGTTCATGGCCGCAATCGTTCCCAGGCTCTCATCGATGTTTAATTCCACAACAGGAAGACTGTTGGCAACAAAAAGAACATTCTTCAGCATGAAGGACACCGGTGCATTCGCTGAACCATCCTCAAAGTCTACGTGCAGGCTGAGGGCATGACGGCCACTCAGATTATTTGAGCTGATGTCTGAACAGTTGTTAAGATAACCGTTCGAGGTATCAGCTGTCTGCTGTACCGCAGCCCTGACGGAAACCTCATGTGCACCATCCAGCAAAGCCTTGACCGATGCACTGCCTTCATTGCCGCAAAAAGCATTGATGACCAGCAATCCTGCCTTGACGGACCCGAAATCAACATCATCCTTCCATCTGATCTCAACCTTTTCTATCTCAGAAGGTGTACCGCTGAAAAGAAGACCGCCATTTTCTTCGTCCACCTTTACCTCAGCCTTACTGCCATTGGTAACGATCTCGATTTTCTGGTCTTTTACAAGAGCGGAAATATCCATAAGCTCAAAACCTGCCGGAACCTCTACAGAGGCCGTCGGCTCTTTCGCCGGATCCGGCCCTGTGGATGGCGTGCATGCTGTCAGAACCTCAATCGCCAACAGCGCTGCCAGCAGAATTATCCATATCTTCTTTTTCATCATTCTCATACCCATTTATCCTGGCATATTATTACTTGCTTGTCATAATAGTATTTTACCATGAGAGAAGTTTATTAAAAATCAAAAAACCTCACGATAATGAAGCATGCCTTTCTGCCGCTTTTTGCAACGCCACAAAAAAGGAAGGCATTACAGGATGATCCTGATCAGCCTTCCTCTGATGTTTACTGTAAACTATTCCTTTTCCAGAGCCAGTGTTCTGGTTGTTGCGTCGCAGACTTCTGCAGGTCCATAGTACTGAATTGCACCTGGATATACGAAATCCGTTTCAACAGCCCACTGTTCTCTGTGAGCAGCGAAGTACTGGAATGGCTTGCCATCCAGTTCGACTAAGGCCTTTCTGATAACCGGCTTGTCCTTGCCGTTTCTTCTCTCGATGTTCATCATCTTGGTAATTGGCATGCCGCCGGCAACCCACTGTTCAGCAGGTTTTGACAGATTTGAAACCTTTGAGAGATATCCCGTGTATCCGTACAGGATCAGCATTGAGGCATTGTAGCCTAATGAGTAACAGTAGTCAGCGTCGAAGTTGCTTGGGAAAGCACATCTGCCTTCATAACCGAAGAAGTGATGCTGAGCTGAGAACTTGCCCTTGAATGTTCCGGCTTTCTTTCTCTGAGCCAGCTTTTCCTTGACCAGGGCTGAGAACAGCTTCTCTGATTCGATCAGTGATACCTGAACGTTGCCGTGCGGGTCTCTTTCCAGGAACAGCTGCTGCTGAATGCCCTGCGGCAGTAAGGCGAATACCTTCATTGATTCAGGAGTAATGCCCTTTTCAATGAATTCGTACTTTTCCTGCCATGTTGGAAGTGCGTTGAACTCATCAGCCTTGGCGCCTGCCAGTAATTCGTTGATCTCAGCGATCAGAACTGAGAATTCAGGAATGAATTCTACGATGCCTTCAGGAATGATGGCAACGCCGAAGTTCATGCCCCTGGCAGCTCTGTTGGCCACTGAATCGGTAATGTATTCAGCGATTTCGTTTAATGACATCTTCTTGGCGGCTACTTCCTCACCTACCAGACAGATGTTAGGCTGTGTCTGTAAGGCACACTCTAAGGCAACGTGTGAAGCTGAACGGCCCATGACCTTGATGAAGTGCCAGTACTTTTTGGCTGAGTTGGCATCTCTTTCGATGTTACCAATCAGTTCTGAATATGTCTTTGTGGCTGTATCGAAACCGAATGAACATTCGATGTCATCGTTCTTCAGGTCACCGTCGATGGTCTTCGGACATCCGATTACCTGAACGCCGGTCTTGTGTGCTGCGAAGTATTCGGCCAGTACGGCTGCGTTGGTATTTGAATCATCACCACCGATTATGACGATGGCATTGATACCATGTCTGCGGCAAACTTCAGCTGCGACCTCAAACTGCTCTTCAGTCTCAAGCTTTGTTCTGCCTGAACCGATGATGTCAAATCCGCCGGTATTGCGGTATTCATTGATGAATTCATCATCAAATACTACATAGTCGTCATTGAGAATGCCGATAGGGCCATTCTTGAAACCATACAGGACATTATCCTTATTGGTAGTCTTCAGGGCATCATATAATCCGCAGATTACGTTGTGTCCGCCAGGAGCCTGTCCGCCGGACAGGATGACACCTACTACCTGCTTGCCGGCCTTGGATGTATTCTTGCCTTTCTTGAAGACTATTTCCTTCTTGCCATAGGTATTCGGGAACAGTTCTCTGATCTTTTCCTGATCAGCTACGCTCTGTGTTGGTTCTCCCTCTTCGACACAGATTTCAGAAACACCATTTCTCAGCATGCCAGGAAGTTTTGGCTGATACTGATATCTGGCTGTTTGAAGCGGTGATAATTTCATATTAAATCTCCTTCTTTTACTCTATCTATATAATACAATTTTTCCCTTAATGAAAAAAGAATAACTCACTGTTTTTTACAGATGCTTTACCCTGCCCTTGTACTTGAAGTGGGCTGCTCTGTTGTCAGCGCCGTCAACATTCTGAGACTGGTATACATACGGTTTAAAGCCCTTTTCCACGCACTTTTCTATGGCCGTAGTCATTATCGTATCAGCCAGATACATGCCGCTGATCGAGCTTACGGGGCCGGTAACGATGCCGTCAACGGTCATGCAGCCATCGCCTTCCGGGGCACAGTTATCAAGTACGACATCGCACAGTTCATACAGCTTCCTGCCGCTTGGATGTCTTGAAGTCATCTTCTCCGACACCTTCAGTGAGGTGATGCAGACGGTGAAAATGCCTTCCTTTCTGCATCTCATGGCCATCTCCACCGGTACGGCATTTCTGCCTGAATTGGAGGTGATGAACATGATGTCACCCGGATTAATGTCATAATTGTCGAATATGATGTCAGCCAGACCAGGCAGACGTTCCACTGAACCGCTTCTGCTTGTTCCAAACATCGTCAACTGGTCGGGGTCAAGTATCGCATTGACGTTTGCCAGTCCGCCGGCCCGGGCAAATACCTCTATTCCGACCATGTGGGAATGCCCCGTACCAAACATGTGAATGATGCGGTCATTCATGATGTTGTCTACTACCTTGTCAACGCACAGGTTGATCTTTTCTTCGTTTTCCTGATAGGCCTGTCTGAGGATCTCCAGCAGGTCATTGGCATATCTGTTATTTATCATGGTTGTTCCTTTCTGAAAAAGTCTCTCGCAGGAGAGACTTTTAATTAACTATAATCCGAAGTCCATCTTGCCCTTTGATGAGGTAAACAGGATCGTCAGTACCGTAGCTGCCGATACAAGCAGGATCGTACTCATGGCACTGGCAATACCCATATTGCCCTTGAGGATCTGGGTATAGATGGCAATGGACATCGTCATGTTCTTGTTGTTATAAACGAACAGTGAGCTGCTTAGCTCGGTAATGCATGATACCCAGCTTAATAATGCACCAGGCAGAATGCCGGCAAACATCATCGGCAATGTTACCTTGAAGAAGGTATGGATGCCATTGGCACCAAGTGACTGCGAAGCTTCCTCTACTGAGGCACCGATCTGATGCAGTACGCTGGTTGAAGATCTGATCGTATATGGCAGTCTTCTGATTACCCAGATCGCAATGATGATGATCGATGTGCCGGTCAGATAGAACGGCTTGCCGTTGAAGGCCAGGATCGTTGCGATACCCAATACGGCTCCCGGTACGATGAACGGGAAGAAGGTCAGAGTATCAACGGTCTTGGTAATGGTCGAGCGGTGTCTGACATTGGCATATGACGTGATGATGCCGATGACCAGGATCAGAGCTAAGGCAGCGAAGCCGAAGATGTATGTTCTGGAAATAGCCTTGCCCATTCTGGAGAATGCCTTGGCATAGCTGTCCAGTGAATACTGGCCGTCAACGAATACCTGTCCGGCTGATTTCTGGAATGAGTTATAGGTAACGGTAAGGATCGGCAGGATGGACAGCGTGGTCATGAAGTAGATGTATGCATGAGCCAGTATGCCCTTGATGCCCTTGTAATCCTTCTGCTCAATTGGATGCAGAGAGTTCATCTCTACGTTCTTTCTGGTAGCGAAGTATCTCTGGATCATGAAGATGATGGCCGTAAATGCCAGCGTTATTGACGACAGGGCACTCGCCATGGCACCATCCCTGTAAACTTCACCCAGGTATGATGAATAGATCAAGCCGCCCAATACGTGATAACCTTCACCGATGAGCTCAGCAGTACCGAAGTCTGCGAAGGCTCTCATGAATGACAGTAATGCCGTTGACAGTACCGTCGGTAAAATCAACGGGATGTAGATCTTGATGATCTTTCTCAAGCCGCGGCAGCCCAGGTTTTCGGCAGCCTCTACCAGAGAACTGTCAAGATTCTTCAGGGCACCGGAAATGTACATGTACATCGTGGCGGTCGATCCGACGACGAACGTGAAGATGATGCCCCAGAACCCGTAGATACCCGGGAACTGAATGCCGAACAGCTTATTGATGAACTTGGTAAAGTAACCAACACGTCCGCCCAATAAGATCCAGCTGTAACCGCCTAAAAACGGCGGAGTAATCGTTGATACAAGCAGCAGTACGTCAATCAGTTTCTTGCCCTTGATCTTTACATGCCTCATGATCATGGCATAGGTCGTACCCGTAACAATGGATATGCAGGTACTGGTCAGCGCGATCTTGAAGCTGTTGGCAACCGCGCTCATGTAATATCTGGATGTGAAGAACTTCTTATATGAATCAAAGTTGAACTTGCCGTCAACGTAGATGCCGCCGATGATCATTCTCAAAAGCGGATACAGGAAGAAGAACGCAAAGAACGAGAAACATATGATCGTCATCACATTCCAGATGGTAAACTCCCTTGTATGTTTTCTGCGTTTCATATGAATTACCTCTTCATTAACGTCGTTCCGTTTTCATCAGTCGTGAACAGGTTTACTACGTCCTTCTCAACCTCAAGGAATACGGTCTCTCCAACTTCATGCAGAGGATCGTTTACGCTGCAGGACAGTAACAGCTCTCCTGCTCCGGTCTCAATGGTGTAATGGATGTCCGTGCCGAAGAATACGCGCTCTTTGACAGTTCCTTTAATACCCTTGTCAGCGAACTTCAGGTCCTTAGGACGGATGCAGATGATAGCTTCCTTTTCCGTGCAGTCATCATTGATCCTGTTGAATTCATAACTCTGATCAGTACCGATGAGGGTACCCTTCTTGCCGTCAAGGCTGCATCTGACCAGATTTGACTGACCCATGAAGGTTGCCGTGAAGAGATTTACCGGATGACGGTAGATGTTTACCGGGTTATCAACCTGCTGGATGACACCCTTGTTCATTACGGCAATTCTGTCGGAAATGGCCAGCGCCTCTTCCTGGTCGTGAGTTACGTATACCGTGGTAATGTCAGCCTGCTGCTGAATGTGACGGATGACGCTTCTCATCTCAACTCTTAACTTGGCATCGAGGTTGCTCAACGGTTCGTCCATCAGCAGTACGTCAGGCTGAATGACAATGGCTCTTGCCAGAGCAATACGCTGCTGCTGGCCGCCTGACATGTTGCTGGGAATTCTGTCAGCCAGTTCTTCGATCTGAACCATCTTCAGCATGTCATCGACGCGCTGACTCAGTTCAGGTTCCTTTATCTTACGTTCCTTCAAACCGAACGCTACATTCTCTCTTGTGGTCATATGAGGGAAAACCGCATAGTTCTGGAAGACCATGCCGATGTTTCTCTTATATGGAGGCAGGTTGTTGATCACCCTGTCATCAAATTTAATCTCTCCACCTTCAATGGTGTTGAATCCGGCAATCATTCTTAACAGTGTTGTCTTGCCGCATCCGGATGGACCAAGCAGGGTAAAGAATTCACCCGGTTTGATGACAACGGACAGATCCGGTATGACAACGTTGTTGTTATCGTATACTTTCTTAGCGTGTTCAATGTTGATCGTAACAGTCATAATAATACTCTCCTGTTTCTATCGATTCCCTGGAAAATAATTGAGAAAACTGGAGCAGAGTCATGCCCTACTCCAGTTTCCGTCTTTCTAGCTGAATAGTTAATTATTCTTTTGGTGGAGCCTTAACGCCGAGTTCTTCGATGATCGTCTGTAACTGGCTTACGATTTCACCCTTGTGCTGAGATGTCCAGTATGAGCTGCAATCCCATGTCTTGGTAGCGTCTGTGAAGCCTAATGTCTCATAGTAGGTGTTACCCGGAACATCCAGTAATACTACCTGGCCAGGAATCGTTACGGCGATTTCTGCCCATTCCTTTGATGTTACATAGTCGAGGTATTTCTTACCGTTGTTAGGATGCTTGCAGTTGGCAATCAGACCAGGTCCGCCTAACTTTGTGATGACGCCTTCTTCAGGTAAAACGACCTTAACGTTGTTGCCCTTGCCGGCAGCCTTCAGGTCCTTTAAGAATGACATTACACCAGTATCCCATGAGCAGCCAACCCAGTATTCGCCGCTTTCAACACCCTTGTATGTTACGGATGAAGAGTTAACGAACTTGCCATCGAGCTGTTCGAGGAACTTTCTGACATAATCCCAGCCCTGATCATCGATTGAGATGTTAGCAGGATCCTTGCCCATGTCTACAAGCATTGTTTCAATGTGGTAGTAAGCACTGTTGGACTTTAACGGGTCAGCAATTGCGATGTGGCCCTTCAGTCTTGGGTCGAGAAGGTCAGCATAGCTCTTGATCTCAAACGGACACAGATCCGTATTGTAGAAGATTACGTGCGTGCTGCCGCTGTTTGTAGCACAGTAGCCATAGTTGTTACGATACTTCTCAGGCAGTTCGTCATTATGAGGTGACTTGTATTCCTGGAATAATGAAGTATCTGTCAGGATCTCGGCCAAGCCGCCGCAGCTGTATACGTCTGCCTGCGGGTCATCCTTTTCAGCAACCAGTCTTGCATAGCCTTCTGCTGAAGCCATTGAAATGAATTCAACGTCAAGGCCTGTTGCCTTTTCAAATGCCGGTTCCAGAACGTCCAGAACTTCCTGAGCTGATGAGGTATATACTACTACGGTATCGCCTTCGTCAACTGCTTCCTCCTTGGGACCACAGGCTGTCAGACCCATTACCATCACCAAGGACAGTAAAAGAATCAAAAACTTTTTCATTATTATTTCCCTCCAGTTTTTTATTCTGAATAAATTATAACACCTATTTTGTTCCTGGGCGCAAACATAAGCATGGTTTTTGCACAATTGGTATATAAAAAGACCACTTTTCATGGTCTTCAGTAAAGCTTTCTGATGTATCCCTGTTCCGTCTTTACGAATCCTACGTGATAAAGGTATTTTCTATGATTCTTGTCTGGCCCTCTGTATATTACTGTCTCAATGCCATCGCTCTTTAACCTTCCCAGTAAGAATCTGCCGATGGAGAAATCCCGGAATTCCGGAATCGTATAGTCCAGCAGAAGCTCTATCTCATTACTGTCGCTCTTACCAATCGTAATTCCTACCGGCTTGCCCTCACAGCTGATGATGTAAAATACGTCCGCATCCTCATAGTCAAGGGTTATTCCCGGGAAACAAGTCATGATGTCGCCATGGTAACGATTAAGAAGGTATTCCAGATATTTATCATCCTTGCCGACTCTGGTGATCTCATATTCCTTGCCCATTCTGCTCATCTTCCACAGGAAGTGCAGATTGATGAATACCAGACACGCATTCATCACGGCTGTCGGATATGATCCTATTATCAGTGCATATATGGTAAAGATGATACTGCCAATCGTATTAACGACTCTCAGCTTTACTACCGACGTCATCAGCATGGATACCAGTACGAGTAACGAGCCGATGTATCCTATTGCTTCTATTAAAAATGAACCTTTCATGTAATCACCCGTTTCTACTACTATTGTAACCTGTATGTTCATGAAGTCAAATCAGAGAAAAAACTGCCCGTCAGGGCAGTTTCTACTTGTGATACGGTTCGTTATTGAGAATCTTGTAACTGCGGTAAATCTGTTCCAGTAAAACGATCCTTACCAAATTGTGCGGGAAGGTCAGATCCGAAAGCTTCCATAAACAGTCAGCTCTGTTTCTGACTTCATCGCTTACTCCCAGCGAACCTCCGATGATGAAGGTTATGCTGGAAGAATGATAGGTATTGATCTCTTCGATTTTTCTGGCCAGATTTTCCGAAGTGAATTCCTTTCCTCTTAAGTCCAGTAGAACGACGTAACTGTCCTTCTTAATGGCCTTCAGAATTCTTTCTCCTTCGATCTGCTTTACCCTGGCATCCTCAAGCTGAGAATTGGGTTCATCAGCCACCTCAGTTATTTCAATTTTAGTATAAGCCGTAAGTCTCTTGGCGTATTCATCTACCAGAGCCCTGGTGGCCTTTTCCTTTAACTTGCCGACGGCAACTATCTGGATCAATGAACCTCAGCCCCGTCTTCTACCTTATCGACTGTTACGGCCTCAAGATTGCCGTTTTCATCTTCAGCGCACAGGATCATGCCCTGAGACTCAACGCCTCTCAAGGTAACAGGCTTGAGATTGCAGACGACCAGAACCTTCTTGCCGACCATCTCTTCAGGCTTGTACCACTTGGCAATGCCTGATACGATCTGTCTTACCTCAGGTCCGATCTTGATCTGAGAAACCAGCAGCTTGTCAGCCTTCGGATGCTTCTCGCATTCCAGAACCTTGCCGATTCTGATTTCTGTCCTGGCAAAGTCATCAATTGAGATCTCATCCTTGTGCTCCAGCTTTTCCTCTGGCTTGTCGAGATATGCATGAACTTCTTCCATTACCTTGGCGCTGTCAAGTCTGGCAAACAGAGGCTCAGGCTTTTCAGTGACCTTATTGCACTCGTAGTTACCGAATGATGACAGGCTGTCATAATCAGTTGCCTTGGTATTGATCTGAGCAAAGACTTTTTCAGCTGTCTCAGGCATGAACGGTGAGATCAGTACTGCACCGAATCTGATGCCTTCCAGTAAGTTATACAGGACTGTATTCAGTCTTTCCTTATTGGCTTCATCCTTGGCAAGTGTCCAAGGTGCTGTTTCGTCGATGTACTTGTTGCATCTTCTGAACAGTTCCATGATGGATTCCAGAGAGTCTCCGACTCTTAACTGATCCATCTTGTCTTCTACCGTCTTTACGGTATTAAGAGTGAACTGCTTAAGATCATCATCAAACTCCGTGCCTTCAGTTGGCTTATGCAGCTGACCGCCGAAGTACTTGTTGGTCATTGCCACCGTTCTGTTTACCAGGTTGCCGAATACATTGGCCAGGTCAGAATTGATTCTCTCAATTACCAGTTCCCAGGTAATGGTACCGTCCTGAGCAAACGGCATTTCGTGCAGTACGTAATACCTTACGGCATCCACGCCGAAGAACTTTACCAGGTCATCCGCGTAAATGGCATTGCCTCTGGACTTGGAGATCTTGTCCTCACCTACCAGCATCCATGGATGTCCGAATACCTGCTTTGGCAATGGTACATCCAGCGCCAATAACATGATCGGCCAGTACAGGGTGTGGAATCTTACGATGTCCTTGCCGATGAGGTGCAGATCTGCCGGCCAGTACTTCTTATAGAGTTCGCCGTGATTGCCGTCAACGTCATATCCCAGACCGGTGATGTAGTTGCTTAAGGCATCGATCCAGACGTATACGACGTGCTTTGGATCAAAGTCTACCGGAACTCCCCACTTGAAGCTTGTTCTGGATACGCACAGATCCTGCAGTCCAGGCTTCAGGAAGTTGTTGACCATCTCGTTCTTTCTTGACTCAGGCTGAATGAATTCAGGATGAGTTTCAATGTAATCCTCCAGCTGTTTCTGATACTTGCTGAGCTTGAAGAAATAGGACTCTTCCTTTTCCCTGTGAACTTCTCTGCCGCAGTCCGGGCACTTGCCGTCAACTAACTGTGAGTCTGTCCAGAAGGATTCGCACGGTGTACAGTACCAGCCTTCATATTCGCTCTTGTAGATGTCTCCCTTGTCATAAAGTCTGCGGAAGATCTTCTTGACCTGCAGTTCATGATCATCATCTGTCGTTCTGATGAAACGGTCATATTTGGTGTTCATCAGATCGAATATGCGCTTGATCTCAGCTGCCTGAATGTCAACGAACTCCTTTGGCGTTACGCCGGCAGCCTTGGCCTTTTCCTCTATCTTCTGGCCATGTTCATCAGTACCGGTCTGAAAATACACATCGTAGCCTAACAGTTTCTTGTATCTGGCGATGCTGTCAGCCATGATGATCTCATAAGTATTTCCAATGTGCGGTTTTCCTGATGCATACGCAATTGCGGTTGTGATGTAATACTTACCCTTGTTTTCCATTTCACCATTCCTCCTTAAATAAAAAAGCGGCACCCCAAAGGACGTCATGAACGTGGTACCACCTTACTTGCTTCTCATTACGTTAACGCCGTCTTACGTCTCAGACTTATCCTCTGAGCAGTTCCAGGACCATGTTCATCACCCTTCAGCAATGCCTCGCACCTTCCGGCATCTCTCTGGAGCCTGTCTGTGACTACTCTTCCCTTCTCAACCTTTGACCACTCTAATATAAAATAAAAGATTAAAATTGTAAACCTCATTATACATTATGATATATTTAGTATGGTGATTATATGAGAATACTGCTTATCAGACATGCCGAACCGGCATACGAAAATGACAGTCTGACCGAAAAGGGACGCAGAGAAGCTCAGCTTCTCGGCGAATACCTTAAGAATACGGAAATCGATCATTTCTATACTTCCCCCATGGGCAGAGCCAGGGAAACCATGGAATACGTATTAAGAGCCAAGGGACTAAGTGAATATAAGGTTCTTGACTGGGTCCATGAATTTGAAAACGTGGTAAACAAGGACAATGACGAGCTGATTCATGCCTATGCAGAAGTAAACATGGGCGATGACGGTAAGATATATCCGCGTGTTGCCTGGGACATGTATCCGGCAGCCGTTACATCGGAATATCTTGACGCAGCCCTCTGGCGCAACACAGCCGTAGCCAGACACAGTGAGATCGTTCCTCAGTACGACTATGTAACAGAACAGTTTGACAAGGTGCTGGCCGAGCATGGCTACGTCAGAAACGGCATGGTATACAATTGCGAACAGGGCAACCATGAGACCATTGCCATCTTCTGTCACTTCGGCGTGGAAAGCGTGCTCTTATCTCATCTGCTGAACGTCTCACCGTTTACCTTATGGCAGGGCACCTGTGCATTGCCTTCTTCTCTGACGGAACTGGTAACCGAGGAAAGGCAGAAGGGAATCGCCAGCTTCAGATGTCTCAGACTGGGCAGTCTTGCTCATCTGGACATGGGCAACGAGAAGCCAAGCTTCTCAGCCAGATTCTGTGAAGTATTTGAAGACAAAGTCAGGCACTAGCCTGTCTTTTTTTCAAAAGTCATTAAATAAGAATGTATAATATTGGCATGAAAAGGCTGATAATTTCTTCATTGTTACTATTGATGAATATCATTCTGTATTTCCTGTTCAGAAATGATGCAGGATCCTTTTTTCCTGCATACCGTAACATGACCAGACAGTGGATGAAAATGTTATCTTCAGTAACCGGTCTGGTAAGATTCAGCCTGTGGGACATCATATTGCTAATCCTATTCATTCTGTTTGTTTTTTCAGTCATCAGGATCATCAGAAAGAAAGATAAGCTGAAAAACCTGCTGCTGAATGCCTATCTCATCGGATCAATCATACTGACAATGACCGTATCCTGCTGGATGCTTAATCACTACGCTCCTGAACTGGCAGAGGAAATCGATCTGGAAGTCAGAAAGTACAATCAGGATGAGCTGTATCAGGCAACAGAATACTACCTGCTTAAGGCAGCAGAGTATTCTGTTCAGATAAAACGGGATGACCGGAATCACATCATTGAATATGACTTCCATGAACTGGCAGACATCGCCGGAAGAAGCTACAGTTCCCTTGAAGATGAATATCCTGTCTTCACGGGTTCATCAGCGAGAATAAAGAAACTTACCCTTACTGGTGACTATCTTCTGTATAATGACATATCCGGCATATTCATTCCCGTAACTGCCGAATCCTGTGTTCCCGGCAACATACCTGACGCTGACATGCCCTTCGCAATGGCACATGAGGCAGCTCACAGACTGTGCCTGGCTGGAGAAGATGAAGCCAACTTCGCCGCCTTCATGGCCTGCATCAGTAATGAAGACGTGCGTTTCAGATACAGCGGTTATTACAGCGCCTTTGGCTACTGCTTCAGTTCCCTGTACAGACAGGATAAGGATTCAGCGTTACAGCTGTATGAAAAATATGAGAATGAAGGAATTGCTTTACTGAAGCTGGACCGAAAAGATACAAGTGAAGCTTACGGGAAATATAATTCACCATTAAGTGAAATATCTGACCGCATCAATGATACTTACCTCAAGAGCTTTGGTGAAGAGGAAGGCATCCACTCTTATGGGCTGGTAACTGACTATCTTATCGCATGGTACCTGAAGAATGAATGACAGAAGAAAAAGAGAATTGTAATTCACTGTGAATTCAATTCTCTTTTGTTTTTCAATCAGTCGAGGTCCTCGCCGTTAGAAGCGATTACCTTCTTGTACCAGTCATAGGATTTCTTCTTGTAACGCTTCAGGGTTCCATTGCCATAGTCATCTCTGTCAACGTAAATGAACCCGTATCTCTTGCTCATTTCACCCGTAGAAGCACTTACCAGGTCGATCGGGCCCCAGGTGGTGTATCCTAACAGATCAACGCCATCCAGATCTACGGCATCTTTCATGTTCTGAATGTGCTTGCGCAGATACTCAATGCGGTAATCATCTTCAACGGTATCGTTGACGAATTCATCCTTGGCGCCTAAGCCGTTTTCAACAACAAACAGCGGCTTCTGATATCTGTCATACAGTTCGTTAAGTGTGATTCTGAATCCTAACGGGTCAATCGTCCAGCCCCATTCACTCTTCTCAAGGTATGGGTTGCTTACTGAATCCAACATGTTGTTCTTGTCTCTCTTGGCAGCAGCGTCCGTAGTAACTACTCTGGTTGAATAATAGCTGAATGAGATGAAGTCAACAGTATTGTTCAGCAGAATCTCCAGATCGTCATCCTTAGCCGGAACTTCAAATCCATGTCTTTCAAATTCCTTGAGTGCATAGCCAGGATATCTGCCTCTTGACTGAACGTCGATGAAGAAATAGTTCTGTCTGTTGGTCTTCTGAGCCAGAAGTACGTCTTCCGGATTGCAGGAATACGGATAACTTGTTCCGGCATTCATCATGCATCCGACCATCATCTCTGGGTCGACTTCATGAGCGATCTTCGTTGCCCAGGCACTGGCCACCAGTTCGTGATGAGCGGCGGTGTATAAGACCTTGAATCTGTCTTCACCTTCTTCAAGACAGATGCCTGCACCCATGAATGGGGCATGCAGCATGATATTGATTTCATTGAATGTCAGCCAGTACTTTACCAGTCCCTTATATCTTTCAAACAGCGTTCTGGTAAGTCTTTTGTAGAACTCAACCATCTTTCTGTTTCTCCAGCCGCCATATTTGGTTACCAGATGCATCGGTATGTCAAAGTGTGTAATGGTAACCAGCGGTTCAATGCCATACTTGCGGCATTCTCTGAAGACGTTCTCGTAGAACTTCAGTCCTTCTTCGTTTGGTGTCTCTTCATCGCCATTTGGATAGATTCTGCTCCAGCCAATTGACATTCTGTATACCTTGAAGCCCATTCCCGCAAACAGGGCAATGTCTTCCTTGTAGTGGTGATAGAAATCAATGCCTACCTTTGCCGGATAATAATATTCGTCTTCGAAGTCAAACATCTTTCTGGTGCCCGTAGCAACCAACCACCTGTCCTTGCCATGAGGAATGACGTCTACGTTTGCCAGTCCTCTTCCATCTAGATTGTATGCGCCTTCGCACTGATTAGCTGCCGTGGCTCCACCCCACAGGAAATCTTTTCTGAATGCCATGATTATTACTACCTTCCTTATGCATTAATTATACAATAGTTCATTGTTATCACAAAGCCAAAAAGGAGCTCATTGCTCCTTTCTCATGCCTTTCGTAACAGGAATTTTCTGGCGACGTTGATTCCGATCTTATACGGCAGCGGTCTTAACGCCTTGTCAGCCTCAACCAGCTTTTCCCTGATCTTGATGCCCTGCGGACAGTGCTGCTCGCACTTGCCGCACTTTATGCAGGCAGTCGCAAAGGCTGCGTCCTTTCTTAAGGCAACAGTCTGGGCATACTGGAACCGGCCGTTATGCTTGTTTTCACTGTACATGGTATTGTAAGCCCTGAAGATGCCGGGAATGTCTATTCCCTTGACACATGGCATGCAGTACCTGCAGCCGGTACAGCCGACCTTTTCCTTTGACTTGATTTCCTCTATGACCTGTTCGATAAGCCTGAAGTCTGATTCATCCAGACAGCCCGGTTCACTTACCGAAGCATTGCGGCAGTTTTCCTCAACCATTTCCAGGGAGTTCATGCCTGACAATACGACGGTTATGCCGGTCTGATTGAACAGCCACTTGAAACGAAGCTCTGCCGGCGTATATCTGCCGTCATCAGCTATCAGTTTCTTAGCCTTTTCCGGCAACAGGTTGACCAGCTTGCCGCCTCTTAACGGCTCCATGATCACTACCGGAATGCCCAGCTGTTCTGCTCTTTCAACACCTTCGCGTCCTGCCTGGGTATTCTCATCAAGATAGTTGTACTGTACCTGGCAGAAATCCCAGTCATAGGCTTCCAGGATCTTTATGAACATTTCCGTATTGCCGTGGTAGGAGAATCCGATGTTGCGGATCTTTCCCTCCTTCTTCTTGTTGGCGATCCATTCCTCAATTCCCAGGTTCTTAAGCTTTTCCCACTGGACATAGTCGGTCATGTGGTGCATCAGATAGTAGTCAACGTAGTCAGTTCTTAATCTGTTAAGCTCCTCATTGAAATATCTGTCCAAGGCATTGGCATTGGATATCATGTACTGCGGCAATTTGGTCGCAATGTTGATGTTCTTGCGGATGCCGTTTCTTTCCACGATCTGGCCTAAGGCATCCTCACTGCCGCTGTATACGTATGCCGTATCGTAGTAGTTTACTCCGGCATTGTATGCGGCCATGATCTCCTTTTCGGCCTTATCGATGTCGATCTTTCCGCCTTTTGTCGTAAAGCGCATGCAGCCATAGCCCAGCTGGCTAAGCTTATTACCGTGTTTATCCGTTCTGTATAACATGTGTCTTTAGTCCTGTCCGCTTTCAAAGTGTTCAGCTACGTTTCTGAGGAATTCAATTATGGTCAGATGCTGAGGGCAGACGCCTTCACACTGTCCGCACTGGATGCAGTCGCTGGCCTTGCCATGGTTCTCAGTTAACATCTCATAATTGGTAAAGCTGATCGTCCAGCCCTTTTCCTCCAGGTTTTCCCTCATGTCCTCATTGTAGAGGGAGAAGTATTCCGGTATGCATATCTGCATCGGACAGCCATCCGTGCAGTAATGACATGCAGTACATGATACGGCTGTCTGATTGTTTATGATGTCAGCTGCCCTGAAGCACAGCTGTCTTTCTTCCTCAGTCAATGGTACGAAATCCTGCATGTAGCCCGTGTTGTCTTCCATCTGTTCCAGGCTGCTCATGCCTGACAGTACCACCATCACATTCGGCAGACTGGCAACGAATCTGATTGCCCAGCTTGGAATGGATCTTGATTCATCATAGTTCCTGAACAGTTCAGTTACTCTTTCAGGCACGTTTGCCAGAGTTCCTCCCTTTACCGGCTCCATGACAATGACCGGCTTGCCGTGCTTAGTGGCAACTTCGTAACAGCCTCTGGACTGTATCCACTGGCTTTCCCAGTCGAGATAGTTGATCTGCAGCTGGACGAATTCCATTTCCGGATGTCTGGTGAGTATCTCATCCAGCAGTTCCGGCGTGTCATGATATGACAGGCCAACATGTCTGACCAGACCCTGTTTCTTCTTTTCCAGAGCCCAGTTGAAGCAGTCGTACCTCTCATACTTCGGCAGCATCCTGCCTTCAACCCCATGAAGCAGGTAATAGTCAAAATACCCTGCTCCGGTCTTTCTTAGCTGTTCATCGAATATTCGGTCTCTGTCTTCAAATGTCTCGAAGAATTCAGCGTGCAGCTTGGTTGCCAAGGTAAAGCTTTCCCTGGGGTAACGGCTGGTCAGTATTTCCTTAGCAGCGCTTTCACTGGCAAAGCTGTGGTACATCCAGGCCGTATCAAAATAGGTAAAACCTCTTTCAATGAACAGGTCCACCATCTTCTTAGCCTGCTCAAGATCGATGCTCGCTGAATCCGTCTTATCAAGCAGGGGCAGTCTCATCAGACCAAATCCTAATTTCTTCTCAGGTTTGAATTGCATAATTATGATTTCCTTATCTATGCCATCATTATACTATGAATTTACCTGTTCCTGTTTCTGTTCCAGTACTTTTCTGAGGTCTTCTTCCGTCCAGGTTGATTTCCACTTATATCCCGGCACGGTTTTAACCAGATATTCACCCATTTCCTCAATGAGTTCGATCATGGTCATGCAGAAGGAATGTCCCTGACGGGCAAACATCTTCGAATACCCCTGATAGTCGTACTTCTCCAGTATGTCAGTAAGAATGTAATGGCCGAGGTTAAGATAGAAGTTATCCATGTCGCCGTCTCTTAAGTGGATCTTGCCTCTGATCTTGGGCATCAGCCACTCGTGATTTCTTTCAACATAGGCGCCCAGATCATAGTTCTGTTCCCAGTATTCCACCACGTCTCTGTTTATCTTTCCCGTTAACGGATCATAGGAATAAACCGGATAACCGTCTTCACCACACGGTGAATAGCAGGCCTGGAAGATGCCCATCTGTCCCATGCCATGTGCCAGATCCCCGCCAAGCGCCAGTTCATATCTGTTTTCCTCACGCATCGTCCAGATGACATTGCCCTTGACGTCTCTCATGCCCGGTCTTTCGGCATGACGCCAGTTATGGCTGATCTCATAGACGTTCTCATCATTATACATGTCTACCAACTGGAAGGCATGGAAATCCATCCCGTCGCAGCAGGCCGGCCACGCTCCTCCGAATACATCCGGATAGAACAGCTGCAAGGCCATTGATTCCCAGCCGCCGGTAGATCCGCCAGCCAGCAGTCTTCCCTCGGCCGTTCCCAGACCGCCAAATTCCTTCTCAATAGCCGGAATGAATTCCTGAGTCAGTGCATCGCCATAAGGACCCAGATTGGCTGAGTTGACCCTGTATGAATCGTCATAGTACATGTTGGCATCACGGATGTTAACGGCTATGAACTGCGGCGCCTTGCCGCTGTCCCAGTAAGCCGTCACACCCTGTTCCGCCTCCCTTAACTCCAGTCCATAGCGGAAGGCCGGTGTATCCTTTGGCCAGTGTCCCTGCCAGTATAAGACAGGATACTTCTTCTCTGGATCGTAGTTTGCCGGTAACAGAACGTTGGCACCAATGTAGGTATCTTCACCCCAGAACTGGGACAGAAGCTCACTTCTAATCTTGAAGTAACGCAGTAATCCCTTATCGTCATAGTTGTTCTGGGAAAGCACTTCTCCTTCATTAAGCTTTCTTTCCGGCTTTATTTCATATTTCAGGTCCATGGTAATGTCTTCATTACCCCAGTCTACTGTGTATACCTTTGAATACAGATTGTACGGTGTAACTGCATAGTTACAGCCGCCACCGTTATCCTGCATGCCCCAGATTGTGTGGCCGTCTCCTCTTACGTACTTATGATATCTGATGAAGAAGGCCTGAACATTCAGTTTTCCCTTAGGTATGTCCTTGAAGTCAAAGGGGAAACCAATGATGTTGTTTTCCTGTTCTTCAAGTATTATTTCATCTCCAGCCTGTAAGCCATAGAAGGTAACACCGAAAACTGGTGACCCGTCCAGTCCTCTTCTGGCATACAGATTCTTCTCTTCGCTTTCAGCATCCGGCCTGTCAATGAAGAAAAGCAGTCTGCCGTTAAGCTCGCCCTTGAACTAGTCAAGTAAAAGTAGACAGTTCATAAAAAGCACCTAGAACCCCATTTCAGATTTGAACTGAAGTGGGGTTTTATAGTTGAGCGAATATGCTGGTCTATGATTGTTAAAGTAATGTATGTACTTTTCAATATCTC
>JAFWGU010000007.1 GCA_017512285.1 Erysipelotrichaceae bacterium
CCAAGACCTTCCTGTATTCATGCCTGAAGTGCAGAAAGGCCAGGAACAACTGGTGTTCCTGACCTTTATATTGTATCGTTATCTACTATCCCTTTACTAAATCAGGTTCAGTTTGTTCCTGATTTTATAATAGAAAAAAGAACTTATGTTCAGATAAGTTCTTTTACATTATTTAGTAACAAATTCTATCAGAATCTTGGCCAGCATCGGGAATATGCTGTAACAGGCGATCAGTCTAAAGATGTGCATTACCGCAATCTTCGGTGAATCACCGCCAATCTCACTGGCTATCAGCGCCATGTCACTGGCCCCGCCCGGTGAAGAAGCAAACATCGCCGTGATCCTGTCCATCTTACCGGTCTTAGCCATCAGATAGCTGATGACGAAATTGGCTATCAGATATCCCAGTATCAATATCAGTGACGGCAATACGATCTTCGTAAATCCTCTTACCGTTTCCATTGAAATTGAAACCCCTATGAGAGCGCCGGAAAACAGCTGTACATATCTCTTGTACTCTCTCTTGAGAGTTATTTTCGTTGAGTTGAGATTTGCCAGAATGGTAAATATCATCGCAAAGCTAAGCGTTCCGGACGGTAATCCGGATAGTTTTCCCAGTATTCCCCCAGCCAGGCCTATCAAAGCTGTCACCAACTGTCTCAGGTACAGATTATCAGGAATTAATCCGTCAAGAGTTGTTACCTTATCATCTTTACCCTCTTCCATATGGGAAGTTTCTTCAGAAGGATAACGCTTGCTCATGAAGGCTATGGTAGCCGGGAATACCAGGTATACCGAAAACAGTCTGAACGTCTGCATGAATGAAACAATAGCCGGATCTGCCCCTACATCCGTTGACATCAGGGATATTTCCGTAACTCCTCCCGGTATGGCCACCAGGAAAGCCGTAGCCGGATCAAGATCAAATATATAATGAAACAACAGGCCCATGACAGTTGTAAAGACCATAAGACAGCCAATCAGAACAGCCAGCGGCGCAGCCAGTTCCTTTAGTGTCCTGATGTCCTTCCTTTTCAGCGAAAGACCGATGAAGACACCTGAAAGCGACTGAACGACTGTCTTCGTAAATGAAGGCATTGCCGCCATTCCCGTAACTATGTTGAATACGGCAGATCCTATCATGCCGCCAATCATGAACGGCACCGGAATCCTGATCTTACTGGCAATTAATGTGCCTATGGCCGCAGCCAGTAATGTCAAAAGTATTCTTACAATCACCTTGTTGCTCCTTATCCCTCTGACATTAGATTACAGCATTTTCAATCATAATGATACATATATACAATATAATGATATATAATCACACCTTCATGATTCGTTCCGTTTTTTCCTTCATCAAAGGCAAACCAAAACAAAGGCAGGTTAATACCTGCCTTCATTTATATCATTATTCATATAATAATGCTTATTCTGCGGTTTCCTTTCTGCCTTTTCTGAGCAGTACGATTGCCACATACATTCCGGCAACTCCTGCTATGAATGTTCTGTACCAGCCGTTGATGTTGCTGTGATCGCCTGTGTCAGGTGTCTTTGGCAGGATTACGGTCTTAACATCCGTGTATTCCTTACCGTTAACTACTACCTTGGCAGTGTAAGTGATCTTACCTTCCTTACTGGTTGTTGCTTCAACCTTTTCAACAGAAACATCAGCCTTTTCAACGAGTACATGCTCTTCGTTATTGGCACATGTGAATGTAGCTGTAGCAGTTGAGTAATCTTCTGCCCATGTCCATTCAGGTTCACCGTATTCATGTCCTGTGCCTTCAACTTCACTTGTAGTCTTTTCAGACAGGTCAAGCTCTTCATTACGCTCACTGACTTCAACTGTTACTTCTGAATCATCACAGTTAGGTTCGAATATGAACTTAGCCAGGATGTTTCCAGCAATTTCAGCGTCTTCAGCTGCGAATGCGAATTTGATAGTACCCTTTTCAGCTTCATTTACTGAATAATAATCAAGTGTAGATTCAGCACCAATGTAGGTCAGTAATGTTGGATCATATGTTACAGTTACCAATGCATTGGTGACATCAACATCCTCAGCGTAAGTAAGAACTGTCTTGGTATCATCTACTTCATCAGCGCTGACCTTTACAACTGCCTTATCAGTCTTGATGGTCATAGGAATGTAATTCTTAATAGAATTCAATGTTCCTGTGACAGCATTTTCTGTTTCAGGCCCTTCCTCTGTAATTGGTTCTTCTTCAACAGCAGGTTCTTCATCTGCTGGTTCCTCTGCTACCGGTTCTGCCTCTGTAACAGGAGTTTCTTCAGCTGGCAGCTCTTCCGTAATTTCTTCAATAACTGGTGTTTCCTCTGTCTGTCCTTCAGCTACAGGTGTTTCTTCTGCAACAGGTTCCTCAACTACTGCTTCAGTGGTTTCAACTGGTTCATCAATCTCTTCATCAACCAACGTGATGTCTATTGACTGAACCCTATTGTCTGCTTTTCTGGCTTCAGTTGTCCAAGCAGGAGCAACACGTTCTATTTCTTCTATGCTGTCATAAGCCAGGTCGAACAGAGTTGACAGGTTTGTAGCTCCGTCTATTCTGCCTACGTATGAACAATCAAGTCCTTCCTTGCTGATTGCAGCATAGTAGATTGCCATTGTGGAATTATCAGAGATAAATACTGCATCTTCTTTTGTAAGAGCTCCGGCATAAGTCATTGAATAATTAGTCAGGTCATCACCCATGCTGAGTATATCAACTTGACCAAGTACATCAAGATCTCCGCTTAATCCACCTTCATCTTTTAAGTAGAAGTAGAAATACCACAGGTTACCCTCGTTGTCCAGGAGATAATACCAGCAGGCATCATCAACATAGACCATTTCTCCATCATCATCCTCATAGCTTGCAGGGCCATTGCCAACGTAAGCTACTGCGACAAAGTTTGCAACGCTTGATAAATCAAAGTAAGTACCGGATCCATCAGCCTTAAGAATCAGGAAGTAGCCAGCCTGTGTAACGCCTACTACATCATAATCAGCCTCGACCAGATTTTCACCTTCACCAACACTTAAGTATGGAATATTGGCAGCGTCAAACAATGCATAATTGGAAGACAGAGTGAAGTATTCATATTCAGGGTCAAAGACGATTCCATTTTCACCAATAGTATAACGATAGAATGTATTATCTTCATCGTTACCGTAAATGAACATTCCGGCTTCACCGCCACCATAGAATGGTGTAAGGCCTTCACCGATTACAGTCGTACTCATGTCGTTAAGATCTATCTCAACAAACTCTACCATGTCATCTTTTTCTATCTGGCCATATACGATTGCATCCATTGGCGTACCTTCAACAACGCTTACAACGATGGTTCCGGAAACGCTTGGATCAGCTACTGATGTAGCCGTAACCTTGGCAGTACCAACACTGACAGCCTTAACATGACCGTTCTCATCAACTGTAACGATGTCCTCACTGTCAGATTCCCAGGTTACCTCTCTGTTTTCGAGGTATTCCGGATATACTATTGCGGTTAGATCAGCTTCTTCATTAACCTTATATATCAAGGTAAGAGCTGACGGATCAATCTCAATGCCAGTTACAGCTTCAGGATCTATCGGAGCTTCGATATACTCAAGAGAGTACAGCATTACTCCATCAGCTGCTTCGCCGTACATGAAGTAGTAAGTATCCTGGTCAAAGTACATCGCGTTTCCCTCGGCATAGAACATTGAAGTCAGCTGATCGTCTTCATAATTGAAGAAATCCGCATTACCACTATCAGCCCATGTAACATAAGGCTGTTCAACAGCGTTATATCCCAGGTATCCTCCATTAGCCTTGCTTACAAATACTACGCCATAAGGAGTATCAATTGTTGACCATACATATGTATCGTCTATTGCTTCTGCTTCAATGTATAAACCGATTTCTTCATCATAGACTAAATTTGCATAGTTCCTGTTGGTGTAATTATCGAGTCCGTTAGTCAGCATGGCAATTGTGAACATGCCGTCTTCATCCTGACCTACTACTGGAGCACCAATGATGTATTCCGAATCTCCAACCAATTCCTCAGTCAGTACGTATACTGCCTTTTTACCGATAACAGGCTTTTCAGGATCAACTTTGAACAGCTCAGCCTTTTCATTTGCTGCATAGTCACCAGCCAGAACGACAAATGCATTTGTATGAACGATGTCTGCGATTGACTCTTCATCCAGTTCAAATACGTATTTGATTTCCTCGTTCTTCTCGGTCTGTTCTGGTAAGTCATAATCATACGTGACAGAACCTGTTATGTCTGACAGTAACAATAATGCAACAAAATTGTTATCGCTTAATGTTATTGTAATGGTACCTGCTTCTTCATCGAGAACTGCGTCCCTAATTACAGGGGCAGTGTCATCAAGGGTAAATGTATGACCTAAGAAAGCTCCTTCTCCAAGCTCGCCGCTTGAGATCAGGCCACTGAATGTATCTGCATCAGCAGTTCCTGATACATTGTCAGTTTCCTTCATGATGTTATATTCAGGAATTGCATAAACGCCAAGATTGAATCTGTCACCTTCTGATAAGCCAAAGGCACTGACAGCTACCTTCTCCTTGATTTTTCCAATTCCATCATACCAGTATGGTTCATTTACATCATAGAATGCACTTATTACGTTGTTTCTCAATGTTCCAACGTATGCTGTTTCAATTGGTTCACCATTTTCATCAACCTTGACGGCTGCGACGCCCATTGTAGCGGCGTCACGGATCATGTTGTAGTCAACTCTCTGGAAAATAGTCTTGCTGCTGAGAGCCAGTCTGTCTGCAGGGAATTCTTTTTCAAGTTTGTAGCTGTATGGGTTGCCCAGTACAGGAGTGTCTTCCTTGGCATTAGGATAACGTACTGTAATGTAGTTATTATAGAAATCACCTGCATACGGAATCTTGTCAGAGGTCTCAAATACAGTATCTACAAGAGTTGTATTATCAAACATTGAGGCATCTGTCCAGTTGCCGTAGAATCCCAGAATTGGAATTGAGTGTGATACATCCAGAATACCGCCGTCATTTGTAGTAGATACACATGTTACGTATGTGAATCCTTCAATATAAGCGCCGTTTGGATATACTTCATCCAGATAATCCTTATCAGTAAGTTCTATGGTTACTGTAATATTTCTTGTTTCTCCTGATCTTACTAAGATCTGACCTTCCTTGGCAATGCCTTTTGCAGCCAGCCAGTCAATCAGTAACTTGGCATCATATGACGAAATTCCTTCGACCTCATCCATTTCCCCTGCTTTCAGATCAAGCTCTGATCCATCAGCAAGTTCTGTCAGGTAATCAAGAAGTGCCTGAGCGTCGTCATAGTCGGTATCGCCATCCATGTCAACGTCATGTCCGGCAACCTCTTCATCTGACCAGTCATATACGACTGACGCATTAAGATAATCGGTATATGGTGTAACGTACCACTTATCGCCATCCGTATCTGCATACTGAGTAAACAGATCTGTTGCGAATTCATATGCCAGTGCATCTTCGCTTGTATTGGTAATCTTGAATGAGAATTCATATTTTCCTGCACGGTCAGGGTCATCGCCGAGTTCAACTTTCACCTTGCCGTCTTCAGCATATAAGGTTGCGTCTTCATTCATCATGATGAAAGACAGTGCCTTCGTAGCTGCGAAGACGTTGCCTAAGCCGGCGCCCTGCTGTAATACAGGAACATAATATCCGTCAGCATCCATTAACGGTAATGCCGTTGACATTAACAGGCTGTTAATGAGTGTACGTGGGTTGCCATCTGTCCACTTCGCCAGATCATTTTCACGGACATACTGTGCCAGTAAGGCAGCCATACCTGTTACGTGAGGTGCTGCCATTGAGGTACCGCTCATTGATTCATATCCCTCATCAGTCATACCGTTGACAGAGTAAATATCTCCGCCAGGTGCTGTGAGTTCAGGCTTCAGGATCAGTGATCCAGGAACACCCCATGAGCTGAAGTCACTTATGGCAGTCTCTGAAATGTCATTGATTTTCTCACTTATGATATTGCTCGTAACTTCTACCGTTCCTGTGTATACATCATAATCACCAATAGTGGTTGATTCAGAGTTTGCTTTCAGTTCTTCTGCTGAATTCAGTGTAATCAGAACCATTGGGAATGTACCGGTATATCCGGTAAGGTTCATGCCAAGAGATCCCGGAACATTATTGGCAACGACCACTGCCGCCGGATTATAATCAATGGCGTTATTGCCCTTAACGTAGAAGGAAATACCACCACGGTTAACAATTACGATCTTGCCTTCCAGGCTGATCTCAGCGTTAACAGTTTCATATTCATCAGCTTCGCCGATGCCGTCGATGTATACAAATTCATATTCACCGGCTATGGATGTCATTGCTGCACCTGATGAAGCTGTTTCATTGTAGAATGCGTTCTGACTGCCATTGAAAATCAGAGGCATGCCTGTTACACCAATGTTATCTGCTGAGGCAATAGCCAGAGAGTTCTTGAATGAACCAGGGCTGCCTACGGTATCAAAACTGATATCTTCTACATAGTAGTATCCCGGATATGGGAAACCAATATCATTTTCCTCATCATCATCAAGGTTTTCCTCAAATCTGTTCCACGGAACATCATTCCATCCACCGGAGTTACCGGCTGATATAACAACAACAGCACCCTTTCCTGAAAGGCCGTCCATGATGTCCTGATATTCGTCTGAGAATGAGAAACCAGGATATGATGATCCTAATGACAGGTTGATTGAATCGGCACCTAAAACGATGGCATCTTCAATAGCTGCCATATAGTCAGAGTCATAAGCTCCGCCGCCCTTGCCGAATACCTTCATGGTGATGATCTGAGCATCAGGTGCAACGCCTACGGCATATACTGTTGATGCAGCATCAACAAAGCCGCCGTTACCATCAGATACGTATCTGTTGGCTGCAGCGATACCGGCAACGTGAGAACCATGCTCACCCCTGCTGTCGTTGCTGTGGTCAGTCTGATAGTCATCATCAATGTAGTTGTATGCGAACGGGTTCTTTGAATTCAGATATACCTTATCTGCATCAACGCTGACGTTAAGTTCATCTAACACGGCGCTGATGTCTTCCTTGGTCAGCAGATCATAGTCGGCTAATGACTTGCCGTCCTAGGTCAGGGCATACTCAAAAGCCTCCGCATCAAAGGAGACGTGATTTGCGTTTGTACCTGTATCAATGATGGCAACTTTCGTGCCTGCACCAGTAATGCCGTTTTCCCATGCCTGGGTGGCGTAAACCATTTCCTTGGTGGAAATTGTGGTGTTAGGTTCATCAGTTGTCAGCATCGGTTCAAAGCGGTTTTCAACAAAGACATTCTTGACGTTCCAGATGTTTTCAATCTTCTCAATGTCGCCATATCTTACTTCAGCAGAAATAATGTTGGCAACCAGAGTCAGATTCCACATGACATCCATGTTGACGCCCATTCTGTCAATGGTCTTTACGACGCTGTTCTGTTCGTTCTGCAGTCTGCCACGATAACTCATGGCACTGCTGTTGTTAGCGATATCCTCTGCTGAATAACCTGCATCCAATGTAGATGGTGATTTCAGCTGAATGGATATACGCACGATGTCGTCATCTTCATATTGTGACGGCTCTGCTTCTTGGATTTTGTCCTGCCCTATCTGCCCTGTAAACAGACCATTGCTTGGCTTTCTGACCGTGGACGGATCAACATCCTCACGGTCGTTAGTCTGTTCAACAGGAGGATAATTCTCCGGAGTTTCCGTATTCTCAGCGTGAACTACGGATAAACCGGAAAACATCATCGTTGCAGCGAGCAATAATGACAACAGACGTTTCATAATAGTCCCTCCCGAAATATCCCAAATTTAATAAAAATTATATCATTTTACAGTCAGCTGTGTAAATTATCATTATGAATGTAAACGTTTACATTAATTACATATATATAAATTCTGCTATATTATAGACAGAGGTAGAAACATGTGCGGTAGAGTATGGCTGGCGCCGGAAACAGATCTGGAAAAATATCAGAAGATCCTCGCTGACAAATTCAGCCAGGAGATCCTTAAGCTGTGGAAAAAAACGGGAGAGTTTTACCCGTCCGATCTTCTTCTGACCATTGATAACAGGAACAATGTCACCCTGATGAAATGGGGTTATGACATCTTCAACAGAAAGGTGATCAACACCAGAATAGAGTCAATCAGGGACAAGAAGATCTACACTTCCGATTACATCAGTCACCGCTGTCTCATCCCTGCCTCAGGCTTCTATGAATGGGATCACAACAAGAGAAAGTGCTACTTTCATACCGATGATAACATCTTCTATCTTGCCGGCATCTATCAGGAAACAGATGGCATTGAGCAGTGCTCCATCCTGACTAAGGAAGCCACTTCAACAAAAGGGATCCATGACAGGATACCGATCGTGCTTACCCGCAAGGATGCGGCAAGCTATCTTAACAGACCTGACATGGACCTTCTCTTTAACAATCACGCTGACTTTACAGTAGAATAACAGTCACCCTTCCGGGTGACTGTTTTATTCTTCTATAATGTGGAACTCGTTATGCAGGGTTCCGATTCCTTCTATTACTGAATCGATCTTATCTCCATCCTTGAGATAACCGGTTTTCTTTTCGTGAGCTACTCCCTCAGGCGTACCGGTGAATATCAGATCGCCTTTGGATAATGGCAGATATCTTGACGCATAGGCAATGATGTCATCAACCTTGAACATCATTTCTCCGGTATTGCCGTTCTGTCTCAATTCTCCGTTAACATACGTTCTTAACTTCTTGTCAGACGGATCAAACTCATCAGCCGTCACGATACACGGTCCGCATGGACCGCTGTTTGGCCAGGCCTTTCCCACCAGCCACTGGGAAGTCTGAAACTGAGCCTTGCGGCAGGTGACGTCATTGCCTACTGCGTATCCGAATACATGCTCAAACGCCTTATTCTTTGGAATGTTGAACCCGTCCCTGCCAATAACGATTACAAGTTCAGTTTCATAGTCAAAGGAAACATCATAGGGATAAACACTTATCACCGTATTATTCGGGATGAGTGCATCACTGTACTTGGAAAACAGTACCGGGTATTCCGGTGGATCCAGCTTGAAGCCCTGAGCATGCTTGGGATAATTCCAGCCGACACATATGATCTTCTTAGGCTCAGTAAGATTTACGTATTCAGGATCTTCAACCGGTTTTCCCTCATTGTTCTCAAGTTTCTTCAGTTTCTCAGGTTCCATGTAATCTTCCAGTCTGCCTGTGATGTCCAGATCATAGACTCTTTCACCCACTACCCTTGCAATGTGCTCTTCATTGTTAACTCTGATCTTAGTCAGCTTCATAATATACTTCTCCCCCGATAATTGTCTTCAATACCTTATAGTCATGATCCATCAGAACCAGATCGCTTCTTCTGCCAACTTCTATCTTGCCCCTGTCACTTAAGCGCAGACACCTGGCCGGATTCTCAAAATACAGTTTACCGACTTCTTCCATGGTCAGACCGACAACGTCTCTGGCGCATCTGATGATCTCGTTGGCCACCATGTTGCCTGACCGCAGATGTCCGTCAGGACGCCAGTTGTACCCGTCGTGAGTGTCAATGATCGAGCCGTCATCCATTACGTTTTTCCCGTCAGGAAGTCCGCTGTATCCGCTCAGGTCAGTAATGCCATAACAGTTATCAATGCCCTTTGCCTTGATCGTCAGTTTAATCCAGCTTGGATTTACGTGATAGCCGTCCATCGTCAGCTGAGCATATATTCTGTCTTCCAGAAGAACACCAACGCATGGATCACTGGTCCTATGGTGCATCGTCTTGTACCCGTTATAAAGGTGTGATGCCTGATTCATTCCGTGATCGGCAGCTATCTTAGTTTCTTCAGCTGTCGCGTTGGTATAGCCGTCTTCCGGGTCAACACCCTTGCTGACGAGGTAATCAATGAATTCAATGGCATTTTCATAATCAGGAGCTATTCCAAAGATGCCGACATCAGAATAGTCACCGTCAACGATGAAGTCTGCCAGTTCAGGTGTGGCCGGCTTTACTCCCGCATGAAGGTATCTGTCCAAGGTCGGGAATGGATGTTCAAAATGGAACTTCAGCGGTTCGGCTCCCTTATAGTTTTCATGGACCTTGCGGATGGTACGGACGCTGTCTCTCATATCCTCATATGTTTCCTTGATCGGCGGATAGATTATTGCCAGGGTCGGATAGACAGTGGTTACGCCCGTTGAAGGCAGTCTGTCCAGAAGATAGCGGACCTGCTCCTCGTGAGTGCCCCTGTTCTTGAAGGATGTTGAATAGTTGAATCCTCTCAGAAATCCCCCGTGACAGTGGGCGTCAACCATTCCGGCATAGAGATATGCTCCTTTGGCATCCAATACTTCATCACCAGTCAGACCTTTTCCGATCTCCTGTATTCCGGTTTCATCATAGCGTACATCGACATCATTAAACTTTCCATCAATAAAAACATGTGCATTTCTGATTATCATTATGTTTTCCTCGCTTTATATACATATATTAACACATAATGCTGTCTCTAAAACGGTACATGACCATAAGAAAAGGCGGACAATGTCCGCCTGTCACTTCTATTCTTCTCCTGCCACGTTGACATTGAATACCTGAATGGTCTGAGGAACCACGCAGTTATTGATCTGTCTGGTCTTACTGGAGAAATACATGCTGCTGAGAGAATCCTGCATGTTACAGGTGATCGAGCCGCCGGTAACCGGTGTGACCGTCTTGCCGTCAAAGTAATAGGCAAGTCTGATCTCACCGCCGAAGTCTCCGGTCATCGGATTCATGACAAAACTTGAGAACTGGATGATCTCCAGATAAGGATCCTTCTTCATCTCCTCAATTGTTCTGGTACCGCCGCTAACTACGAAGTTATTGGCCGGTACGGCTTCCTTAATACCCAGATAGTAGCTGTTTGGCTGATCGCCCCAGTAATTCATGTACTGGCCGTCTTTTACCAATACCAGATCTCTGGCCGGGTTGCCTTCAACCGTATAAGGCATGTTCATTGAAGAATACGGCAGTTCTCTGACCAGTTCGACCGTAAGCTTGTCACAGTTATCACCTTCCTGGCATCTGTCACCAATCTGAACCTGTGAACGCTTGTTGTAGATCATTGAGGCATTCGTCTTGACGATGAAGTAATGGAAGAAGTCTCCATTGTCCAGTCCTGACATCAGAACGGTTACCCCGTTCATCTTCTTTGTCGGAACGGCCTTTGTTCTGTCCTTGGCATATCTGAAGACATCCAGAATGCCGTCAGTTATTTCATTTAACGGCTGATTGGCGAACTTGACTCTGTGGTACAGTTCGATCTCATGATCGCCGTCAATTGAATTGATGATGACCTCTGCCTCTTCGTCCATAGTATTGAATGAAATGTCAACGCCTCTGGAGTTAATTACATGATAGTAGTATTCATTTGCGAACAGCTCGTATGAGTTGATTTTCTCCGTTTCGGTATCCCTGACGTTTTGAATGGCACTTACCAGAGTCTTAAGAACATCCAGTAATCCGAAGTCCTTCTTTTCCTCAAAGTGCTTATTATCAGCCGGGATCTCAAAGTAAGGATTGAGTGCCAGCAAGGCATTCTTTCTCATCTCGTCGATTTCCTTCAGGATCTTTTCATCACTGTCACTGCCGTAGATTTCATGGGCTGCCTGACCGCGCATCTTATTGCCGTCGACTTCCTTATCCATGTAGATGGTAAGGGTCGTATGGGTAGTATTGGAAACACGGTGCTGATCAAGCTCCTGCTTAACGAAGAAAGCCTGGTGAGATACCGTTGTCTTTTCAACAATGCGGTAATCGCTGACGTTACATTTTCTTACTAATTCTTCTATGTGTTTCAGCATTTTATCCTAATCTCACTTTCGTCTTGATGTATGGACCGCCATCTGATACGACGACCCACTCCTTATAGCCCTTGCCGCAGTGTCCGTTGCCGTTAAGTTCAAGGTCACTGCCGATCATTGAAATGTTGCTGAGAAGATCAGGAACGTAACCGGTCAGAACGACAGGTGTGAACATCTTGCCTGTCAGTTTGCCATCCTTTATCTCCTTGGCTCTGGACAGAATGCACTGAATTCCCCAGTGCTTCGGGTCTTCCATGCCGGAATTCATTCCGTCAACCAGGAAACCGTATTTGACTGACTTTATCATCTCTTCAACGGTATCGTTCTGCGTACCGAAGTAGGTGTTTGTCATTCTGGTGTATGCCTTTCTTTCAAAAGATTCCCTTCTGCCGTTGCCTGTCGGCTTTACATGCAGTCTGGCTGCGCTTAAGGCATCGCAGATTCCTGATACCAGATAACCGTTATCCAGGATCTTGGTACAGCCGCTGATCGTTCCTTCGTCATCGAAGAAATATGATGCGGTCTGTTCAATTCCACCCTGAGCACCGTCATACATGTTGGTAATGGTGCTGGCCAGCTTTTCTCCCATGTGCTGCTTGGCAATGGCTCTTTCCTTGACGAACATGTCCATCTCAACGCCATGTCCGAAGGCTTCATGGGCAATCAGGCCGGTAGCTTCCGGTGTGCAGATTACTTCATATTCACCCGGTTCAATGTTTGGTGCGCCGAACATTGCCATCAGATCCTCATAGGCCTTTGCCAGCTTGCATTCCTGTCTTTCAATCAGTTCTGAGCCGAACCAGCCGGTATCTCCTACGTTGTTATACTGTATCTCGCCATCCTTGAAAGCCAGTAAGGCACAGCTGACGAATGATACGCCCCAGCTCTGGATCAGATCCTTGTTAGCGGAAAGGAAGAGCTTGCTGTTGATCTCGGTCATGAAGCTGACCATGCAGTCGATGATTCCCGGATAAGATGCGCCGCTGTCACGCAGCTTCTTCATCTTGTTAAGGATCTCATCGTTATTCAGATCATACAGTTCCTCGGAGATCTCCCCGGCGAATTCCCTGATGATCTTTTCTTCATATTCCAGCGGTGTTTCCAGCTTTCTGACACCTAATCCCTCAAGCATTGCACTCTGTTCATCAAGTGTCCTTCTGATTGTTTCCGCCAGTTCATTAACATCACTGATATCTGTAAATGAGTATTCGCTGTATCCGCCATCCCTGTACACTCTGACGACGAATCCTCTTTCCCCGTCCGGATATTCCGAAATTGAGGTATTGCGCATGGAAACTCTGAAGCTTGTGCCGCTGACATCGGTAGCCAGAACGGATACGTAGTCGTAGTGAGGCTTCAGTAATTCAACGAGTTTCTTCAGCTGAGGCTTTACCTGCAGTAAATACTCTGACTGTCTTGCGATCATATGTTCCATCCTCCTGCAATTATTCTATGCTCATAATTCTTCTCCTTCAAGCAATTGTCACTTTACACTGTCATATCATTACTTCTTACGTGATATAATTAAAAAAGAGGAAAAGGCATGGAATTAAGGGAAATATTCTTTAGTAATAATATCGAGGTGACCGACCGTCAGCTCCAGCAGTTTGAAAGATACGCTGACCTGCTGATCGAGTGGAATGAGAAATTCAACCTCACCAGCATTACCGGCAGAGAGGACATCTACGTAAAGCACTTTTACGACAGTATTCTCCCTTCTCTTTACCATGACCTTAAGGGATCATTGGCTGATGTGGGATCAGGCGCCGGGTTCCCGGGAATTCCGTTAAAGATCATGTATCCTGACCTGGAAGTCGCGCTCATAGAGCCGACCGGCAAGAGATGCATCTTCCTGAATGAAGTGATAAGTCAGCTGTCTCTGGAAAAAATCACGGTAGTAAACATGCGCAGTGAGGATTATGCCAGGGAAAGCGTCAGATTTGACTTCGTTACAGCTAGAGCCGTTGCCGAGCTGAACATCCTGAGCGAACTGTGTCTGCCATTGGTCAGGACTAATGGTCATTTCATCGTCATGAAAGGCCCCAAGGCCTATCAGGAACTTGAGAATGCCTCCAGAGCCATAAGGGTATTGGGAGGTACGGTCAGGGAAGTCAGAGAGATACCTTTATCATCTGATCAGACCAGAGTACTCATCGACATTCAGAAGACTTCGGGACATGATCCAAAGTATCCGCGTAATTATTCACAGATCAAGAAGAAACCGTTATAGGAGGTCACCATGGCACTAGTAGAACTGATTAAGACAGCTGACATTCTTCCAAATCCTTTTCAGCCCCGTAAGGAGTTTGATGAAACCGGAATCAACGAACTGGCCGCATCAATAAGAGAAAACGGCCTTATTCAGCCGGTAACTGTAAGAAAAGCCGGAGAAAGGTACGAATTAGTCACCGGCGAAAGAAGATTAATGGCCTGCAGGTCCCTGGGCTGGACGCTCATTCCTGCTCTGATAAATGACGTAAATGACAGGGAAATGGCACAGCTGGCTCTGATTGAAAACATTCAGAGAGAAGATCTTAACGCAATTGAGGAAGCTGAAGCCTACAGAACCATACTGGCTGATGGCGGCATGACTCAGGAACAATTGGCCGACAAGCTCGGCAAGAGCCAGTCAGCGATCGCCAACAAGCTGAGATTACTGAACCTGGATGAATCAGTTAGAGATGCCCTGGCAAAGAAGAAGATCACCGAAAGACATGGCAGAGCCATTCTGACCCTGAAGCCTGACCAGCAGAAGAAAGCCCTCGATTATATAGTCAGTAACAACCTCACTGTCAAGGATACGGAGAAGTACATCGAAAGGTATTACACCCTCAATCCTGACAACCAGAAGGACTTCATAAAGTGCTTCGGTGTAAGCACCAGAATAGCCGTAAATACGATCAGGCAGGCTGTCAACAGCTTAAGAAAAGTCAACATGGACATCGACGTAACGGAGCAGGATAATCCTGATGACTACGTCATTACAATCAGTATCAAAAAGTAAACCGTTTATGATATAATCTTTCATGCATAGTAATTGATAGGATGTGAACACATGGGAAAAATAATAGCAGTAGCTAATCAGAAAGGCGGAGTCGGCAAGACCACTACCAGCATGAACCTGGCAGCGGGTCTGGCTTTCCTGGGCAAGAAGATATTGCTCATAGACCTCGACCCTCAGGGTAACGCTACGCAGGGTCTGGGTGCCAGAAACAACATTACGACCAGCACCTATGATCTGTTATTAAGAGACAGTACGGCAGAACAGTGCATCAAGTCGCTGAAGATCCCGCCAATGGATCTGATTCCGGCTACCATTGATCTGGCCGGCAGCGATCTGGAAATGCTGTCATACAAGGACGGCAGGGAAAAGCTGTTGAAGAACAAGCTTGATGTCATTAAGGACAACTATGACTTCGTGATCATTGACTGTCCGCCGTCATTAGGCCTGCTGAATACCAATGCCCTTACCGCTGCTGATTCAGTCATCATCCCAGTTCAGTGTGAATACTATGCCTTGGAAGGTCTTACCCAGCTTCTTTCAACCATCAGACTGGTTCAGAAGCTGTTCAATCCAAAGCTGCACATTGAAGGCGTATTACTGACAATGTTTGATATCCGAGTCAAACTGTCACTGGAAGTACAGCAGGAAGTCCGCAAGTACTTCAAGGAAAGAGTGTACAAGGTATCCATACCTCGTAACGTCAAGCTTTCCGAAGCCCCGTCGCACGGCAAGAGCATATTCCAGTACGACATCAAGAGCAGCGGCTCCAGAGCCTATGTGGCTTTAGCCAAGGAAGTTATAGAGAGAAATACACCGGAGGTGAAATAATGCCAAAAGACGATCATTTAGGAACAGGACTTGAAGCCATATTCGGACCGGATCTTACCAACATCATTGATGACATCCAGAACAATTCTGAAATGGCTGACCAGTATGGCAGAAAGGTCACGCTCAAAATTGATGAAATCAGAATGAATCCCTATCAGCCCCGTCACGTATTTGACGAGACAAAGCTGAATGAACTGGCTGACTCCATCAGAGAACATGGCGTATTCACGCCTGTACTGGTCAGAAAGTCAGCAGCCGGCTATGAACTGATTGCCGGTGAAAGAAGAGTAAAGGCTTCTAAGATTGCCGGCAGGGAAGAGATTCCGGCCATCGTCGTTGACTTCAATGACGAACAGATGATGGAGATCTCCTTACTGGAGAACATCCAGAGAGAAGACCTCAATGCCATTGAGGAAGCCAATGCCTACAAGCAGCTGATGGACAACATGGGTTATACCCAGGAAGAGCTCAGCAAGAAGATCGGCAAATCAAGAGAATACATTGCCAACTCATTAAGACTGCTGAAGCTGCCGAAGTTCATTCAGAAGCTGGTTGAAGAAGGAACCCTTTCAATGGGACAGGCCAGACCTCTTATCACCATTGAATCAGAGAGCGATGCCAGAAAGATCGCCGACAAGACCATCAAGGACGGCCTGTCAGTAAGAGCCGTAGAAAACCTGGTAAGGACCTTCAAGACCCCTTCCATGCACTACGAGCCGGTAAGACAGAGCGACAATCACATTCTGGACGTCCAGAAGAACCTGCAGCGCAAGCTGGGAACCAGAGTAAGGATATCAGGCAGTTCAATCAACATCAGCTATTCCAGTACGGCTGATCTCAACCGCATTCTGGAACTGATCGGATATGAGGAAACAGAATAATGACCGATAACATTACATGCACCGTGATTCAGGGCGATCAGACCTATGTATCTGACCTGCCGGGATTAAGACCGCTGATGAACTGGCTGCACCGGTCACCCGAAATATTGGAAGGCAGCTATGTCATTGATAAGGTAGTTGGCAAGGCAAGTGCCATGTTACTGACATACGGCGGGGCCAAAAAGATCCATGGCAAGCTCATGAGCAAGCCGGCAGATGAATTCCTGACTGCCCATGGCATCGAGCACACCTATGACGTTCTGACTGATTACATACTGAATCAGGACCAGAGTGACATGTGTCCGATGGAAAAGAGAGTAAAGGATCTGAAGGAACCGGAAGAAGCCTTCGCCGCATTAAAACCCATATTCATAAAAGAATGATCCATAGTGATTATTCTTTTTTCTTATGTGCTATAATATTTCCAGGTGATTGATTATGAAGAATAAGTTTATGATGACTCCCAGACAGAGCCTTAATTTCGTTAAGGCAAATCTGAACACTTTCCTTTACAACAGCATGATCCTGGCAAGATATGATGTTACCAAGGAGATGTGTGAGAACATTACCAACATTCCTGATGAGACCGAGGAAGAGATTGCCCTGGCCAATTTTGTCGAGGCATATAATTACCTTCTGGAGTCAACTGACATCGAAGCCAGTTACTCCGTTCTCATTGAGCTGCATACCATCTTAATGAAGGGACTTCTGGACGGTTATCATAACATGCTCACCGAGGATCAGATCGATGAACTCAATGCCATGATCAATCAGCCGGCTAAGGCCAATACCGAGATTGCCCTGGACGTCATGCTGCACATTCTCGACAAGAGACTATTCGTGGATGGCGACGTAAGAGCTGCCATGATGTTTGCCAACAAGATCATGGTCGATAACGGAAACGGCTTCATAACGGTATCACCTGAAAACGCCGGCACCTTCAGAGAAAAACTGAAGGTATACAACGATACCAAGGAAGCAGAGCCATTTAAGGACTGGCTCTACAAGTACTGCATCAAGGGCAAGAAGGTATATTATTAAGCCATGGAGATAAGGACTTCCAGAAACATATGGCAGATAGTGGCCATATGCGTGGCAATCATAGTAATCGGAACAGTCGGAACGATAGTGTTTCCTCAGTATAAGGGAACCTTCATATCAGCGATGTTCGGACTTGTCTGCATAATCATTTCACTGGTGATGGAAAAGGGCATGACAGCCAAGGTTGAAAACTGTTCGTATCTGACCACGTGGACGATCGTAGACTACTGCCGCAAGGATAACGGCGATGAGGCAGACAGCTTTTTCCCGGTATACGAATACGGTTATGGCGGCAATACCTACCGCGTTCAATCAGAACTGTCTGATAATCCATCAAGACTGCCGGAGGGCCGGGAGGTAGAGGTATATCTCAATCCGGATCAGCCGGAAGAATCGTATATATCCGATACCAGAAGGAATTCAATGAAGTTTCTGAAACTGATCAGACTGGTCGGTGCCGGATTCATCGTAATGGTTTTTTTCATAAAGTAAAAACAGCGAGATCATGAAGTGAACCCCTAAAGTTGGACCAACTTAAAGGAGGTTCACTTTTCATTTATGAAGTATTCAAAGGAATTCAAACTAGAATGTATCAGGAAACGGAAGGTAGGCGTTTATATTCAAACTCCACCGGGTTTTAATAACA
>JAFWGU010000008.1 GCA_017512285.1 Erysipelotrichaceae bacterium
GATGAACCTGACGCCTTTCCCTTCAAGGGAGACGATACCTTAAAGGGGATTGCCAGACACGCCTGCCATGGCTCTACGGTATACCTTACGGCAACGCCGGATGAGCAGCTTAAGAAAAGGGTTGATGACGGCGAACTGGAATATCTATACCTTTCCAAAAGACCCCATGGCTTTCCGTTATGCGTACCTGAAGCTTTCTATGGCAACAGACTGTTTCTTCTGATCAGGGGAATCAGGTGGATGATCAGGGAAATAAGACAGGAAAGGAAGGTGCTAGTATTCGTACCCAGAAAGAGAACCGGTGAACTGTTTCAAAGAATACTTGGTCTCTTTGTCAGCTGTAACAACATAGATTCTAATTCAGAGGAAAAGGACAGCATCATTCAGAATTTCAGAGAAGGAAGGTTCAAGGTGCTGTTTTCAACCAACATCCTGGAAAGAGGCGTGACCTTCAGCAATGTTCAGGTTCTGGTCTACAAGGCTGATTCCGGAGTGTTTGATGAAGCCTCACTTGTTCAGATTTCCGGAAGAGTAGGCAGGGATATAAGATATCCCGAGGGAGACTGTCTGTTTCTGGCTGAAAGCCGCAGGGAGAGCATAGATGGCTGCATCAGCGGCATCAGGAGGGCAAACAGTGACTGACTGTTACTGCCTGTGGTGCGGCAGATCATTAAGAAGGGAATCATCCTTCCTGCACCTGATCCAGGTTGATGACGTTCTGTGCCAGGTGTGCCGTCATGAAATGAACTGCAGACCGAGAAACATTAAGATAGATGACCTGAAAGTCCGCAGTCTCTACGTATATGAAGGGCTGACCAGAGAAATGGTCATCCAGTACAAGGAATTATTTGATGAGGCGCTGTTTCCTGCATTCCTTTATCCTCATGCTGAAAAACTGCGCAGGAGATATCGGGGATATACGCTGGTACCAGTGCCCAGCAGTGAGGAGAATAACAGGAAAAGAGGCTTCAGAGCGGTAGACATGATGTTTGCGGTTCTTGATCTTCCCATGGCTGACATGCTTGGCAAGAAGGACAGTCATGACCAGAAGAACACCGACTTCAGAAGGAGGCATGAAATCAGGGAACACCTGTTTCTGAAGGAGAAGGAAAGAACGGGCAGAAAGGTTCTGCTGGTTGATGACATCGTTACTACCGGCGAAACTCTGAAGGCATGCCGGGACATCCTTGCTGACGCAGGTCATGAAGTTTGTGTACTGACTCTTTGTTATAACAAACGATTTCAGTAAAATGTATATATATTTACAAACATCCAACAACCCTCTATAATTGTATTGTCTTTGGGACAGAAAGGTTTAGGATGCTTTATGCAGGGAAAAGTCAAGAAATTCAACAAGGAGAAGGGATACGGCTTCATCACCAAGGGTGACGGCAAGGATGTATTCTTTCACTACTCAGAATTAGTTATGGAAGGTTTTAAGACTATTGAAGACGGTGCTGAAGTAGAATTCGAAGAAATCGAAACAGAACGCGGCCTTCAGGCAAAACATATAGTAAGACTCTAATAATTATTTCTAATAGAAGGGCCCCTGTAGGAGCCCTTTCATTTTGCTTGTCATATATGATAATATTATTAGGATGGAGGTAATCTTTTATGGCTGGATTTTTTGAAAGATTATTTAACAGCAATGCCCGTGAGATATCGGCATTGGAAAAACAGGTCGCAGAAATAGAGAAGTATGCTGATGAGATGCATGCTCTTTCCGATACAGAATTACAGGCTAAGACTCCTTATTTCAAGGAACTGCTGGCCCAGGGCAAGACTCTGGATGACATCATGCCGGAGGCTTTTGCGGTTGTCAGAGAGGCCGCAAGAAGAGTCATTAATGAATATCCGTTCCATGTACAGCTGATGGGCGGCATCGTATTACACAGAGGCGACATCGCTGAGATGAAGACAGGTGAAGGTAAGACTCTTACCTCTATCCTGCCGGTTTACCTGAACGCACTGGAAGGGAAGGGCGTTCACGTAATCACCGTTAACGAATACCTGGCTGAACGTGACTCCAAGTGGATGGGTGCCATTCACCGTTTCCTGGGTCTGACCGTAGGTCTTAACAGACACGGCATGAACAATAACGAAAAGCGTCAGGCTTACCTGTGCGACATCACCTATACGACAAACTCAGAACTGGGTTTCGACTATCTGCGTGACAACATGGTAACCAGCGTAAATGACAGAGTGTTAAGAGGACTCAACATGGCTCTGGTCGATGAGGTCGACTCTATCCTCATTGATGAATCCAGAACACCGTTGATCATTTCCGGCGGCAAGAAGGACACAGCCAACTGGTATCAGAAGGCTGACAAGTTCGTCAAGAGCCTGCACGAGGATGAGGACTATACGATTGACGTTCAGTCAAAGTCAGTAGCCCTGACTGAAGTTGGTGTATTCAAGGCTGAAAAGTTCTTCAAGGTAGACAACCTGTTTACCCCTGATCATACTCAGCTGGTGCACCACATCAATCAGGCCCTGAAGGCAAACTACACCATGAGCAATGAGGTCGAGTATCTGGTAAGAGACAGACAGGTCTACATCGTTGACCAGTTTACCGGCCGTATCATGGAGGGCAGAGTATTCTCCGACGGTCTGCATCAGGCCATCGAAGCTAAGGAAAACGTTCCAATCAAGCAGGAAACGACAACTCTGGCTACCATTACATATCAGAACTTCTTCCGTCTTTACCACAAGCTGTGCGGCATGACCGGTACGGCCAAGACAGAAGAAGAGGAATTCCTGTCTATCTACAACATGAGAGTAACGGAGATTCCAACCAACAAGCCGGTCATCAGACAGGACATGCCTGATGCCATCTACGCTACCAAGAAGGCCAAGTACAATGCCCTGATGGAAGAGGTAATTGAAAGACATAACAACGGACAGCCGGTTCTGGTAGGTACCATTTCCGTAGACGTATCCGAGTTCCTCAGCAAGATGTTCTCCCAGAGAAAGATCAAGCACGAGGTACTGAATGCCAAGAACCACAAGCGTGAGGCAGAGATCATTGCCAAGGCAGGACTCCGCAATGCCGTAACCATCGCCACCAACATGGCCGGCCGTGGTACCGACATCAAGCTGGGACCTGGCGTTGCCGAACTTGGCGGACTGGCTGTATTAGGTTCCGAGCGTCATGAATCAAGACGTATCGACAACCAGTTAAGAGGACGTTCCGGACGTCAGGGTGACCCGGGATTCTCCAGATTCTACGTATCACTGGATGACGAACTGATGGTCCGTTTCGGTACGGAAAGAGTACAGGGCGTATTCAATCAGCTGGGTGATCAGGCCATTGAATCCAAGATGGTTTCCAAGGCCATTGAGAGCGCTCAGAAGAGAGTTGAAGGCATGAACTTCGACATCCGTAAGACTCTTCTGGAATACGATGACGTATTGCGCCAGCAGCGTGAGACCATCTATGAGCAGAGAGATGAAGTTCTGGAGAACGATGACGTTCATGGCATCGTCAGAGGCATGTTTGAACGTATATCTGAAGAGATCGTCAACAGCCACACTGACAGAAGCCAGCGTAATCCTGTCGTCAATGTTGAAGCATTGACTGAGGCAGTCTGGAAGATGAACGTTGATGAGGAAGACATCAAGAAGGGACTGGCAGCGGTAACCAGAAACGAGGATTACCCGATGGCAGTTGCCGACCTGATGTGGAATGCCTATGAGGAAAAGATCGATCCGTTCAGAGCGGACTTCCTCAAGATCGAAAAGCCGATGGTATTGCGCATCATCGATGCCAAGTGGATCGACCACATTGACCTGATGAGCAAGTTAAGAGAAGGAATACATCTGAGAAGCTATGCTCAGGATAACCCGTTAAAGGCCTATACCGCTGAGGGTTATGAGATGTTTGAAAACATGATGGATTCGATAGCCAGAGAAGTAGTAAGCTTCTGCATGAACTGCCGAATCGAAGTCAGGGAGAGAAAGTAATGGAACTGTACGAAATCAGACAGCAGCTCACAGACAATATCGATCGCCTGAAGAAGTTAGGTGATTCACTTTGACCTGGCTTCAAGACAGAACAGAATTGATGAAATAGACAGGCTGCAGCTGGCAGACGGATTCTGGAATGATACCAGAAAGGCTCAGGCTCTGATTCAGGAAGCCAACAGTCAGAAGGAACTCATCAGAAATTTCAATAAGCTGACCAAAGAGATGAATGACATTTCAGATTCTCTGGACATGCTTAAGGAAGAGTTCGATGAGGACATGTTCGCTCTAGTTGAAAGTGAATTCACCGATGTCATGAAGGAATATGAGGACTTTGAGATCCAGGTGCTGTTATCACACCCGTATGATCAGTACAACGCCATTCTCGAATTACATCCGGGTGCCGGCGGTACTGAGAGCATGGACTGGGCGATGATGCTGTACAGGATGTACAGCCGCTATGCCGCCAACAAGGGCTACAAGGTAACGGTTCTGGACTGGCTGGATGGTGAAGAAGCCGGTGTCAAATCCGTAACCTTCAAGGTTGAAGGCCCATTGGCTTATGGTTATCTCAAGGGAGAAAGAGGCGTGCACAGACTGGTAAGAATTTCACCGTTTGATGCCTCTGGCAGAAGACACACCTCATTTGCCTCACTTGACGTTGCCCCGGAATTCAATGATGACATTCAGATCGACATCAGACCGGAAGACATTGAAATAGAAACTCACAGAGCTTCAGGGGCTGGCGGTCAGCACATCAACAAGACTGACTCAGCCGTCCGCATCATTCATAAGCCGACAGGTATCGTTACGACCTGTCAGTCGGAAAGAAGCCAGATCCAGAATAAGGAGCAGGCTCTCAACATGCTCAAGAGCAAGCTGTATCAGCGTTACATTGAAGAGCAGGAGAGCAGGATGGCTGCCATCAAGGGCGAGCAGAAGTCCATTGAATGGGGTTCGCAGATCAGAAGCTATGTCTTCTGTCCGTATACCATGGTCAAGGACCACAGAACAAATTATGAGGAAGGCAACGTGGATAAGGTAATGAACGGTGAAATAGACAATTTCATCTATGCCTATCTCAAGAGCCAGATAAGGTAAATGAAAAGCTATCTCAGTTGAGATAGCTTTGTTTTTATCTTAACAGTAATGCCTGACCGCTCTTGCCGTAGCCGTAGTTGTCCCGGTTGAGGTATACCGCGGCAATTGAGAAGAACAGCGTCAGTACGTTTGTTAACAGGAAGGAGAACCATACGCCCTTGATTCCAAAGATCAATGGCAGGGCGATGACTGTCAGGTTATTGAAGACCAGTTCCTGTAAGAAGGTCAGAACGGCAGATGTCCTGTGATTGCCCAGTGAGGCAAAGGTCATTCTGGCCCCGACGTTGTAACCGAACAGCATGAAGCTGTATGGAGCAATCTTCATGCCGAAGTTGATCAGATCCTTGGAGTCTTTGGCGCCTTCAGCTATGAAGAGTTCAGCGACCAGATCGCCAAACAGCAGGAATGATATTACCAGTATTCCAGAGAGCATCGCCGTCAGAATGAGAACCTGACGGAACGTGCGGTTGAGCTTTTCCTTGTTCTTTTCACCCATGGCATAGGACAGTATCGGACCGCTTGTACCGTACAGCCCGAAGAAGCATCCCATGAAGACCCAGGTAATGTTGTTTACGATGGAGTAGGCTGCCAGATAGCTTTCCGAACCCCAGCCTAACAGCACGTAGTTGGAAACTACTGAGCCAAAGGCAACTGACAGGTTTGAAAGGAATGATGATATTCCGTACCTGCAGGAATCCTTCAATAATTTGCCGAGGTTTCTGGACGGTGCCGCAAATCTGATCTCACAGTTCCTGCCGGAGAAGAATATCAGTCCGATGGTTACCATAAGAGCCGTGGCGATCAGGTTGGCGTAGGCCGTACCTACCATTCCGACACCTTTGTAGACGATGAAGTACCAGTCAAAGAACAGATTGGTGCTGACGTTAAGTGTCGTTGCCAGTAATTCCATCTTCGGCTTGCCGGCCGGTACGAAGAATCGCATGAAGATGTTTGAAACCAGAGTCAATGGTACATACAGAGCACCGATCTTTACGAAGTCCCGGGCATACGGATAGAGTATTTCCGTTGTTCCCAACAGTTTCAGGATCGGATCCATGAATATTCTTTCGGCTGCACCGATGAAGATTCCAAGTATGCCGACAAACAGCACGATAGCCGTAAAGTCACCCCTGGCTTCAAGGCTCTTGCCTTCACCCATCTTGCGGGAAGCCAGAGACGATACGCCGCCTAACAGAATGGACGGGCTGTTATGGATCATGAACAGCGGAAACAGCACGGAGAAAGCCGCCAGAGCATTGGCTCCTACATAACGCGACAGGAAAAGACCGTCATCGATCGTATAGAGCAGATTGATCACGAGTTCATTCAGTATGGCCGGCAGACAGAACGCTGCCAGCGATTTCAGTGTATAGTCTTTTCCGATAGTCTTAGTGTTTTCCATAGGGCACCACGGTATACATTTTACCATATGTATATATAAATGCCAAAACCAAATGAAAAAGAAGTGACATGTCACTTCTTCAGCTTAGTTTCTGGTTGACTTCAGATAGGCATCAATGCGGTTCATTATTATGAACATCAGCATTGATTCAATTGGCCATAATAACAGGTTCTTTACGACTCTGGTGCTCATGTAGTAGATGAAGCCCTTGCTGTACATGAAGCTTAAGAACAGAGGAGTCAGTATGACGTTGCATAACAGACTGACGATGAACTTGGTAATGAAGCATCTCTGAACGGTAGCTGTCTTCTTATACAGCAGTACGCCGTAGATCACGCCGGCAGCCATCTCAACGATTGCCCATAACGGGTTGTAAGGTCCTGACGGCTTGATGATGAACTTTACGGTATCAAGCACCAGTCCGCAGACGGCACCGCAGCTTGGTCCGAACAGATGTCCGATCAGTGACATTGACAGGAACGAAAAGGTTATCTTGAGGGTGTCACTGAGAGGGATGGAGAACCAGCTGGTTACGACATTCACGGCACAGAGCATGGCCATGATCACGAGATTCCTGGTCTTGGAAAACTCATTGAATGATTCTTTGAACATATTCTCTCTTCCTTTCGTTAGCGTTATTCAATGCTACATAAGGGAATATGTAACAGTGGGACACTTTACAGTACCGCAAGAAGCTTCTTTTCGTCCGGTGATTAATCTTCCCTTATCGCCGGCACTTAACGCACTGTAAGGTTTTCTGCTAATAATAGAATTATACTACTGATTAAATTAATTGCAATTCCCCTGCCTTGGGGTTATATTTTATGAAAAGAGGGCGAGACAATGATAACATTCAGAAACGATTACAGTCAGGTTGCAGCACCTGAAATTCTAAAGAAGCTTGTAGAAATAATGAAGGATTCCTTTGTCGGATACGGATCAGATGAGATCTGTGATTCTGCCAGAGCGAAGATAGCCGGTTACCTGGGCAGAGAAGACTGCGACATTCATTTCCTGGTAGGCGGAACCCAGACAAATCTGACGGTCATCGATCAGATGCTCAAGCCGTGGCAGGCTGTGGCAGCCGTCGATACCGGACACATCAACGTTCACGAAAGCGCAGCCATTGAAGCGACCGGTCACAGAATTGAGGCTCTTACACCTCATGAAGGCAAGATGTCAGCCTCTGATCTGGATAAGCTGTGTGCAACGCATACTGATGAACACATGATCAGAATCGGTGCCGTATACATTTCCAATTCAACCGAGATCGGCACCATCTATACCAAGGCTGAACTTCAGGCCATCAGGGAAGTATGCGATAAGTACGGACTGTATCTGTATCTGGACGGTGCAAGACTTGGTGCAGCATTGACCTGCAAGGAAAATGACCTGACACTCCAGGACATTGCCGAACTGTGCGACGCATTCTACATCGGTGCTACAAAGAATGGAGGCATGATCGGTGAAGCCGTAGTCATCACCAACGACGATCTGAAGCCCGGCTTCAGAAACATGATGAAGCAGAAAGGCGCGCTGATGGCCAAGGGATTCATCCTGGGTGTTCAGTATGACTGTCTGTTTACCAATGACCTGTTCTTCAGACTGGCCAGACATGAAAATGAAGTAGCTGAATACCTGGTTAAGAAACTGAATGAGCTGGGTGTCAGATTCTTCATGGATTCACCAACCAACCAGCAGTTCATCTACCTTAAGAATGAGGCCGTTGAGGAACTGAAGAAGAATTACGGCTTTGAAGTCTGGGAAGTTGGAGAAGAGGAAACAGTCATCAGATTCGTAACCTCATTCGCCAGCAGGTTCTCCGATGTTGATCAGCTGGTAAGCGATCTTAAGGAACTGTTATAGGATATCATTAATGAAAACAAAGGCTCGAGTTCATCGGGCCTTTTTAATTACTTCTTTCATCTTTCTGACATCAGGAGCATAAGCTCTGACCCTGGCCGCATGGATGCCCAGCGCCCGGGCTGCTTCAACGTTCCTGGCGGAATCGTCGAAGAACACCGTTTCTTGGGGTTTCATTTCGTATTTGTCCAGTAACAGCCTGAATATTGTCTCATCTGGTTTCAGTAATCCGGCATCACAGGAGAACAGGGTTCCCTTAAACAGAGGATAGACAGGTTCATTGATGAAGTGCTCCTTCTCGGGAAAACTCATGTTGGAAAGCAGATAGAGGTCGTAATCACTGCTCAGTTCCTCAAGAAGCTTTCTGACCTTCGGATACAGCTTGAAAAAACTTTCCCAGTTACCGGCATAGACTTCTCTTACCTGTCTTTCCTTTCCCGGAAATTCTCTTGTCAAAGCCTGTATGGTTTCCTCCTTTGTCCGGTAGACACCCTTGTTGGCCATCTTATGGGCTTCAGAGGTAATGGCCATGATGAAATAGCGGACCTGATGCAGCCTGAGACGGTTGGTCCCGAAGACGACTTCATTCCGGCTGATTCCCTGAATTACGCCGTTAGCGTCAAATACGATCGATTTTATCATTCTGTTCAATAATCTCCTGTGCTTTAATTATCGCATGTTATATAAAGATGTTATAATGATTTTAGCATGAAAAACAGAATAATCCTTGACCTTAAGAATAACGTAATAAGAAATCTGATAAAGATGTTACTGATAACATCTTTCTTTGCCGTGGTCTTAAGTTCACTGCTGGTAAATCACATCGGTGAGGTATTTGAAAGATACATAACCGAGAATCTGCATCTGTATGTTTCAGTGATCAGCGACATAAATGATGAAGCGCTATGGAACGGAATAGATTATGATCCGAAAACCAATTATGAGAAGACCAGGGAGTATTTCAACTATGTCAGAAGCATAGATGAATCCCTGTACATCTATAACGAGTGCACGTTCAATGCTCCTGCCATAACCCATGTCGGCGTCAGAGACGGGAAACTGATCTCCGATTACAAGTACGACATTACCCACAGACTGTATGGTTCATATGATGACGTGGAGGCAAACCTCAGGTCATTACAGGAGACGATTCCAAATGAGCGCATACAGGAATTCGTGGAATCGGAAATGAAGTATCAGAAGATCCTGAGACCGATCGTCGTAAATGAATCAGACTTCCATGACTTGAGAGAAGGATACGTCCACATCTTTGAAGGCCGGTCCTTTACTGAGGAAGAACTTAAGAACGGTGACTATGTCTGCGTGATCAACAGCCGTACCATGTACGTAGCCGATGAAAACGGTGAGATCACCGCTCATTACGTACATCCGGGTGACAAGGTAAACTGCAGCATCATCTGCCATACGGATGACGGACCAGTCGTTGAGACATTTGAACTGACGGTAGTCGGCCTGAACAGACCGGTACTGGATTTCATTCACTACAGGGACATTTACTTCCCACTGGCTCTCTACGAGAAGATGATGGACAAGATGGCTGAACACGGTTATGAAGGCTTTAACTTCAATACCGCGCCTGGTGTTGCCTACTTTGAAACCAAGGGTCTGGCCCAGATGAAGGAACTGATCAATGTAGTTAAGGATAACAGCCATGGTTATGACTATTATGCCAATACCAACATCATCGCTGATGCCTTAAGCAGCTGCATCGCCATTTCCGAGAACATCAAGGGAATTTCATCAGTAAGCTTTGTCATGTGCCTTCTGTTCTGTATTGCCCTGATCGTGCTTGACGTGTACTACCGTAAGAAGGAAATAGGCTTACTGATGTCTTTCGGTGAGGAAAGAAAGACAATAGTAAAACAGATAATCATCGAAGAGGTCATGCTTTATGCCGTGGCTACTGTTTTTGCGTTTGTTCTGAGCAGGTTATTATCAGGAATGATCGTCAGCTATCTCTTAAGCAACAGCACTGCCAATGACATTCTGGTATATGGAGGTCACCAGGTAAAGGCTGCGGCAATGAACATTGATCTCGTTTTATCATCTCTTGACTATGTCATCTATGCAGCATATATCCTGCTGTTGATAGTCATGAACGTACTGATCGTAAACAATCAGGTCAGAAAGTATTCTCCAAAGGAATTACTGGCAGGTGAGTAACATGAAGTTCGGATTCATTGAAAAGATCAAAACTGAATACAGAGCCAGTAAGAAGGAGACACTGCTGATCTGGGTAATAATGCTCGCAGTGTCAGTCTCCATCGGTCTGTCATGCATCATGGTCAATTCCCAGCAGATCGAAAGAAGCCTGATGAAGAACATCGACATCAAGCTGGAGGCTGATGGCGGTCATATATTTGACTGTAAGTACTCCGGAGACATGCCAACAAGACAGAGATTACTGTCAGATGACAGAGGCAAGCAGCTGTTCTGTTCGTTCTACAGAGATCTGGTGGAGTTCAGTAAGCACGACGGCATAGTTGACTATGGCTATTCTCTTGGTACTGATCAGTCTGTTCTGACCAGAAATAACGGGGAACTGACAAATACGAATACAATGCACAGGCTGCTTGGCGTACCAAGCGCAAACTATCAGACCAGTGAGGAAATCGAAATCATTGACGGAAGATTCTTTACTGAAGAAGAAATAAGGAATAACGCTCTGAAGATCGTAGTGGATGAAGCCCTTAAGGTCGACGGGGAAAAGATAAATGTAGGTGACACCATAACCGTTACCATAGCTTCATTGCCAAGGTACTATGAAGGGGAAGCCATCATCTACCGTTACTACACTGCCGAAGCTGAAGTAGTAGGCATATATAAGCATGTCTCGGTTTTTGACTATTCATTCGGCAGACAGGATGCCTTCCTGAACAATCACTGTATCCTGATTCCGGAAGGAGTAATGGAGGACGCCATCCTTGATCAGGAACTGCTGGATTACAATGCCGTATTCATCAACAACATCTGGTTCAAGCTGGAAAACTTTGAACGTTATTACGACTGTAACTATGATTTCTATAAGATGATTTCAACCAATTCAGCCAAGGTATTCACGATCACCGGCGGCGGAAGAAACATCACGCTTGGCCGTCATGAGGAAGAGAATCCAAGCCAGCTCAAGGTCAGACAGAACGACTATGGCGTCACCATGCGTTCAGTTGACAAGACCAGTAACTTCTACTTCATCATCTTTGCGGTAGGAACGGTAACGTCAGTAGTATTAATGGCGGTATTAATGACCTTCATTCTGAACAAGAAGATCAGAGAGATAAACATCTACTATTCACTGGGTCAGGACAAGAGGGGAATCATATGGAGATATGCCGGATACTATTGCGCCGTTGGACTTACGGCCTCGGTGATCGGATTCGCACTGGCATACGGTCTGTCACAGATCCTGTTTGCCCAGCTGGTCAGAAGCAGTGCCAATGTTCAGGCTGAACTGGTACAGTTAGCCAACATCAAGAACGGAATGGTGGTCAATGAGCTTGAATTACTGGGCATGAAGGGCAGTGAACTGTTACTGTCAGCGACCCTGAGCATCGCCGGAGTATTGATCATCGTATTCGCGACGGTATTAATTTCATTACTGAACATACTGCATGGCAACATGAGAGATAAGTTAAACGGAGGTTAGTAAATGGCATTACTGGAAATAAGGAACCTTAACTATTCATATAAGGACGGCGACGGCAAGAGAGTCATATTCGACAATGCCGAAGCTGAGTTTGACAGCGGACTTTTCTATGCCATTCTGGGTGAAAGCGGATCGGGAAAGACCACTTTCCTTTCGGTAATTGCCGGACAGGATAACCGCTATGAGGGTGAAGTAATATTCAACGGCAAAGAGATAAAGAGCATCGGTCTGGACAAGTACAGAAGAACAGCCGTAAGCATGATCTATCAGAACTACAACCTGATAAATAACTACAGCGCCGTGGAGAACATCGCCGTTGCCATGGACATTTCGGAAAATGTGAAAGGTCTGGATAAGGGAAAGATCATGTCAGTGCTTGAGGAACTGGGAATAGATGAGAAGAAGGCCAACAGAAAGGCATCTTCCTTATCAGGCGGTGAGCAGCAGAGAGTTGCCATAGCGAGAAGTATTCTTACCGACTCCCCGATCATCGTGGCTGATGAGCCTACGGGAAACCTTGACAGTAAGAACGGTCAGGAAGTAATAGAGATCTTCAAGAAGCTGGCCAGGGAGATGAACAAATGCGTCATCATGGTAACGCACAATGACAAGCTGGCTGAGGACTGTGACTTCATCTACAGGATAGATGAACAGGCCAAGAAGATAGTCAGATAAGTAAAATAAAAGGCTCGATTGATTCGAGCCTTTAATGTCTTCTGCCGGCTCCGGCGCCTCTTGATGAACCGCCGAAGGATGTGCCGGTACCGCTATGTGATGAATAACTGCTTGATGAATGATAACTGGATCCGCCGCCACTTGAGTGGTAACTGCTGCTCGGAGGACTCGTGTAGTAGTGAGTCGTGTACGGGCGGTAGGTATATGGCGAATAGTATGTCGTATGACGCGGCCTTGTGTAGTAGTATACAGGTTCGTAATAACGGCGAACACGGCGTATTGATCTTAACACCGAAATAATTATAACGAAGCAGATGAGCATTCCTATGATCACGTACAATGTGTTCCATGGATCACTCGTTTGAGGATCAGGATCGGTACCACCGTTGTAGTAGATGTTGTTCTCCATGTACTCATAGGTCTTCTCAAATACGTTTCTGACACCGCTGTCATAGTCTCTGACGGCGAAGTCAGGTTCAAGATAATTGTCCAACAGGTACTGAATGTCGGATATCGGGAAATCATCCTCAAGACCTCTGCCAATCATCATGTAGTAGTCGTCGTCGCCTATTGACAGCAGTAACAGTACGCCGTTATCGAAATTGGCATCGCCGATCCTCCACTGATTGAACAGGCTCAATGCGTAGTCATCGATCTCACCGGTAACGTAATCCATGGTTACTACCACGATGCAGGCACTGTGATCATCAGCGAGATACTGTGAGTACTGCTGAATGTACTGCTCGGTGGAAGGGGTAAGTACGTTGGCAAAATCTTCGACCCAGGTCTTGGTACTCGTTCTTTCGGGCACGTTAATGCTCGCTGACACGGGGGTCAGCGGCATTATCATCATCAATGCCAGAAATAAACCAGTAATAAATTTCTTCATTTAATCACCTATTCAAAATACTCTACCTTGTGGGCAAACAGTTTGAATATGTCTCCGGGGAATCCGGATACTTCATCATCATACTGTCTTGCCAGTGTGTTGTAATTACTGCTGTTGATGGTGTTCGTCTCGGAACGGTACTGACTCTGAAGCTTTACCAGCATTTCACTGTCAGTTACATTTAAAGCAGTGTTACCCAGTTCGGTTAACAGCCACAGGACGTTTGCGTCTAAGGTTGTCGTCAGGGCATACAGTTTCTTTACGGACTTTTCACTGCTGATGTCGTTTACGGCCTTGGTGATCTCCTTGATGTGACTGTCGTTTCCGTTCACGTAGTTCTTGGACAGATTTACCAGGTTCTGGGCGATCTCAGCCTTGTCCTTGATGTCGCTGTATATTGACTGATTTGTGTACTTGCCATCACCATTGTAGAAATAGTTGGTTACCTTGTCCGCCATGGAATTCATGGAACTTACGGCAGAAATGGTTGATGAACCACAAATCACAACCAGCATGATAATTATTGCGGTTCTAATGTTCTTCACTTATATCAGTTCTTTCTAACTTCCAGAAGCTTGTTTCTTAATTCTTCTTCCAGCTTGCGGATCTCAACTTCAGCAGCTGCACGCTTTGCACGTCCTTCATCCTGAATCTTCAGAACTTCATCCAGTGTGTCGATCAGTGACTGGTTGGTGAACTTCAGAGTTTCAACTTCAACGATTGCGCGTTCGCTTGCCTTGGCTGTTTCAATTGTTGACTGTTTCAGCTTTTCTGCGTTCTTTCTTAACAGTTCGTTTGTGACCTTGTCAACTGCTGCCTCAGCATCGATGGCATCCTGAGAATGCTGGAGACCTAAGGCGATTACCATCTGTGACTTCCACAGAGGAATGGTATTTGTCAGAGTTGACTGGATCTTTTCAGCCATTAACGTATCGTTGTTCTGGATCAGACGGATCTGTGGAGCCATCTGCAGTGAGATCATTCTGGTTAATTCCAGGTCATGCAGTTTCTTTTCGAAACGGTTGATCAGGTTGGCGTAGTCATTGGCAGCCTGAGCATCTTCTTCAGTACCTGTTTCCTTGGCCTTGGCAACTAATGCCGGTAATTCAACGTCCTGTGCATGTTTCAGCTTCTTCTGGCCTGCCAGGATGTACATTGTCAGTTCCTTCTTGTTCTGGGTATTTCTCTCATACAGTTCATCCAGAACGGTGATGTCCTTCAGTAACTGGATCTGATGGTCTTCCAGGATGTTGGCAACCTTTGTTACATTGACTTCAGCAGCGTCATATCTTGACTTCAGAGCTGTGAATGAGTTGCCTGCCTTCTTGAAGATGTTGAACAGTGAGAAGAATCCCTTGTCATCCTTCTCGTCAATGTCAAAACCCTTTAATTCAACAACAAGGTCAGAAATCATGTTGCCGATCTCGCCCAAGTCCTTGGTCTTGATGTTCTTCAGTGTTGAGTCTGAGAACTGAGAGATCTTCTTCTGAGCGCTTGCACCGTACTGCATTACGGTATCTGTCTGGGTAATGTCGATCTTTTCTGCAAATTCTTCAACCATCTTGGCTTCTTCAGCTGATAATGATGATGAATCAAGAGGTGCAGGAATTACTTCTTCCTTTACTTCTTCTTCGGCAATGGCCTGAGCCTTTGGCTGATCAGCGTTCGGGTCAAGTGTTAAAACGATCTTTTCTTCTTCCATGGTATAACTCATTTCCTTTCTTCTATTGTTTATCTTCAGGGTTAATCAAACCCTCTTTTACATAGATCTGCTCAAGAACCTTTACCTCGCTGTTGATGTCGAGCGTATCGGTATCGTAAAGCTGTTCAAGCTGATTGCTGAAGGCAGTTGAGGTGGTCTTGATGATATCCTCGATCTTCTTTCTGCTTTCAACGACGTTGGAAACGCTGGATTCCTCGATCTCATCGTACCTGGTGAGCAGTTTCTCAACTGTCGGCAGGTAGTAGTAGATCAGCTTGCGCAGGCTGCTTGCGGCCTGCTCGTGTTCATATACGTAATCCAGGATCTTATCGCTTGTCTGTACCAGCTCACTTACATCCTTGTTGAGCTCAGGATTGTCGATCTTCTTATTGAGCTCCATGATGTTGTTAAGTGACTTGGTGCCGTCTTCGATGAACTGCTGCTGCAGCTTGCTGAAGTAGGAACGCGGTGTCTCAACTTCAACTTCAACCTCTTCATCCGGGAAGACGAACTTCTTGCAGATGAAGTAGGCCGCAACGGCTACGGCTGTCAGGATCAGATAGCTGGCCAGCTTGTACATTGGCAGAACAAGCGTGCCCAGAACCCAGATCACCGCGATGGCATAATAGGTCTTCGGACTGGCAACTTTCCTGATTATTGTTTCCTTAGGCGCCTTTAACATTAGCATCCACTCCTTTAAATAGATTATATATCTTCTTTAAAATCCAAATCAAGGTCAGCCAGGATCAGCAGATCGAGCGGCTGGGACTTGTCATTGATGATGCGTTTTGACTGTCTGATGATGGCTTCTTCAACGACATTTCTGGCCAGACGGCCGTTGCCGCTGCGCTGAGCGTTGGAAGCCTGAACCTTGGCAAAGTATTCAGTCAACGGCTTTTCAATGTCCTCGGCGAGTCTGTAACCCTTGCTCTTGGCCTGGATGACGGTGATCTGATAGAGTTCTTCAGCCGTGTAGTCCGGGAACTCGATCTGGTTCGGGAATCTTGAGGCAAGTCCTGAGTTGGATTCCAAGAATACCTTCATTTCCCTTGTATATCCTGCCAGAATGACGATCAGGTCGTCACGGTTGTCTTCCATTGCCTTGACTAAGGTATCGATGGCCTCCAGACCGAAGGAGTCATTGGTTCCTCTGTACAGAGAGTAAGCCTCGTCAATGAACAGGATGCCGCCCAGTGCGGACTTGATTACCTGCATGGTCTGTGGGGCCGTATGACCAAGGTACTTGCCTACCAGGTCGTTTCTTGACACTTCTATTAACTGACCGTTGCTTAATACGCCGATTGCCTTGAGATACTTGGCAATGAGTCTGGCGATGGTCGTCTTGCCTGTGCCCGGATTGCCCGTGAAGATCATGTGCTTGCTGACCTCGGTGGTCTTCAGACCCTGCTTTTCCCTGAGCTTCTGAGCCTCATAGAAGTCTTCCAGTGAAAGGATGTACTGCTTGATCTCGGTCAGACCGACCAGCTGGTCAAGTTCCTTTCTGACTTCTTCCTTGGCGTCTTCCAGAACCTTTGGCAGCAGTTCGTCCATAGACCTGTTTTCCTCTCCGGCAACGAAGCGGATCATGTTGTCCTTTACGGTCATCTTCAGGTTGATGGTCTCATCCTTGATGTTCTGCAATTTGTATTCAGCCAGTGCTTCATAGCACTTGGTGAAGAAGTTCATTACGAAGGTTACATTTTCGCTGTCAATGAAGTTGTCGATGACGTATTCCTTTACGCTGTCATCAACCTCAACATCGATCTTCAGGTTTTCGGTACACTTCTTCTGGAAGTCTGTTAACTTGGCAGGGTAGATGACGTCTATGTCTTCCTTGACAATGTCTCTGGTCTTGATGACGTCGCTCATGGTGTTGATGAACTTAACGCCTACGACTTCAAGCAGCTTTTCTGTCTTGTATGTCGTGATGAAGATCAGGTACTTGCCCTTGAAGCTCAATGACTTTACGGTATCCTTTACCAGCGTGTTGGCTGTTTCAACCAGCTGCTTGTTGGAAAGGGTGTATCTCTTGTTCAGGGTAAGCTGACCTTCGGTTACGATCTCCTGTATGTATGGCAGGAAACCTGCAGCAATCTGCTCGATGTTGTCGAACAGGATCACCTGTGACTTATTGATGGCGGTGTAGAGGTCCTGAATCAGATTGGATTCATCTTCCTTGCCGCCGTAATGGGCCAGATTGATTGTTGATATGCTGGCGTTTGTCAGCAGTTCCTGCTGTGCCAGATACTGGGTTGCCAGATTGACTGAGGTATGACGGCCGGTAGCCTTCTGACCAGTGATCAGAATGGCAGCCTTCAGGCCGCTTGGCTGTACGCCCATGACTGTCGGTCTTCTGAAGGCCATTACCAGTGCATGATTGTATTCTTTCTGGCATAATACCTGTTCATTAAGTTTCTTTTCAGCTTCCTCGAACTTTTCGTTGAGTTCAAGCTGATTGTGGACGATGGTGAGAGTTTCCTGCTGGTCAGCCGGCAGGGTGTCACCGAAGTCCTTTCTTATTTCACTCTTCAGGCGCTCGAAATCCTCTTCAGTGTACTTTTCCAGGATCTTCTGGGTCTCAGCCTGAAGCTTCTTGCTGTTTTCCTCGATAGCCTTCCATTCTTCGGAAAGCTCATGACCTTCAAACGGATTGTACTGCAGAGCCTTTATGTCATCTTCAGTGAGCTTGCGGTTTGGGGCATCCTTGCCGAAAACCTGTTCGAGCAGTTTTTCCTTATCGGTCTTCTTATTCTTCAATGCCATGTCACATCACCTATTTCAGTTTGTTTGATAACTCTCTCAAGCGGGCCAGCTTGGAGTTGTAGAGGACCTTCTTTACCATGCCCAAGGCATCGTAATAACCCTGTGTATAGCCGTCTACGGTAACGGTACGCATCTTGCTCATGCAGGTTGAAAGGTCGTCTACTACCATCTGCTCAACCTTGCGCATGTCGTTTCCGTTTTCCTTTACCAGCTCAATGTATCTGTCAATGGCCTGCTGGTAGCCGTCCTTCTTGCCGGCTGCGTAGCCTGTGAAGTCAAGATTGCTCAGACAGGCAAGGATCTGTTCATGACGGCTGTCATATGAGGCCGTTTCAACTGATCCGACGATGATCGGCTTCTTGGTTGAATAGGTTGAACGGGTGTAGCTTCTGGCCGTGCCCTTTGAACGCTTGGTTTCCTGGTAACCCTGTACGGTTTCATTTACGGTCTCGTTGAATTCGTGAACGCTCTGGTCTACGAAGTCGCCGTTACTGAGCTTGTCCAGCAATTCATCCAATGGATCTGAATAAACCTTTTTTCTAGCCATTTGATTCCACCTGCTCATCTTTCTTGTTGTTCTTTCTGAAATTCTCAAAAGTCATCTCATCCGTTGCCAGACCGTCCTTCTTCAGTAATGTTTCCAGAGTCTTCATGTCAACGGAGAGTTCCGTATAGTATTCATCGCACAGATTCTGCGTCAGGGTCCTCAGGGCGCTGTTGATCAGCACGAGAGTCTTAAGCAGACGGTCTTCGTTTTCCTTGAATTCCTTATGCAGATCGGCATTGATGCTTAAACGCTTGTAGTTTTCCAGTATTTCCACCAGCATCGGCAGATAGTACTGATAAAGCTTCGTTGTCTTTTCCTTGCACTTCGGGAAAGTATCCTCGATCTTCTTGATCTGAGAAAGGTACAGCACCGTTTCATACAGGTCGTCAGTAATGTGCTTTTCCTCAATTGAGGTATTCAGCTCACCGATCTTGTCGATGTAGTACTGAGCATCCTTGGCGATTTCCTTCTTTGTCGTCTTTGTCGTCGGATTATTGGTAACCGGCTTTGATGAAGCAGACTTCTTTGTTCTGCTGCGCCTTGCGTATTCACTTACCATGTCTATGAAGGTATTGAATGAACTCGGGAAGGCTGCCTTGTAGTCTGCCAGTGATGAAACGTATTCATCGCGTACGAAAATGTTAAGAGTATCAAAATTGATGTTGTTCGGATCTGAAGGTTCGATGTATGTTTCCTCATCGAAGTACAGACGGGCATCGTTCTTGAAGTAGTTTCTTAAGTTCGTAATGATCTTGATGTCTTCGCTTGAATTATTCTTTCTTGTTGACTTGTTTATCTTAACTTTATTCTGATCAATGATCTTCTTAATTGCCTTAACGCCGCTGTAGATAATGAAGGCCGGTAAGCCCACACTGAAGAACAGATTAAAGCCCAGCTCTAAGAACACGTCAAGAAGTCCAAAGAGTACTGATCCACCAATTGCCAGGAAGAAAAATGTTATTAACCAACCCATTGTTTATACTCCTTCCATCTTAATAATTATATCATTATTTCCGCGATATTATATAGAAAAGATAAAACAATGGAGGATTGAATATAATTCAAGTAGATGATATTATTATAGTGTTATTTTACCGGGTAATGATATATAATAATCAATTGACTGGAGGAGTTTCATGCAGCACGAAATAAGAACAATAAGACCTGATGAACTGGAAGATCTGGAGAGGGTAGCCAGTAAGGTCTGGCATCAGAGCTATGATGTTCTGCTGGGCCCTGAGCAGGTGGATTACATGCTTGACATGTTCCAGAATCAGAAGGCTTTCAGGGAACAGATAAACAGCGGTTACATTTACCGCGGGATGTTTGCCAATGGTGAACTGGTAGGTTATACCGGCAGTGTGGTTGAGGAAGTCGGAAGGGTCTTCCTGTCCAAGCTTTATATTCTTGAGGAATACAGAAACCATGGATTCGGCAGACAGATGATCAATGACGTAATACATATTCATGACGGCTGCGACAGCGTATATCTGACCGTGAACAAGAAGAATCCCGTACGCAAGATGTATGAGTACATGGGCTTCAAGGTCGTCAAGTCGGTAGTTACCGACATCGGCGAGGGTTATGTCATGGATGACTACGTCATGCAGTGGGACATTTCAGGTACATCAGAGGAAGACGAATAAGGTATAATTAAAATATGGAACAGAATAAGATCGTGATAAAGGGCGCCAGGGAGAATAATCTCAAGAACGTATCTCTGGAGATCCCGAGAAATAAGTTTGTGGTAATGACGGGACTAAGCGGCAGTGGTAAGACATCACTGGCTTTTGACACGATCTACGCTGAGGGCCAGAGAAGGTACATTGAATCGTTAAGTACCTATGCCAGACAGTTTCTGGGCAACGTGGACAAGCCTGACGTTGACAGCATCGAGGGCCTTTCCCCGGCAATAGCCATTGACCAGAAATCAACCAATAACAACCCGCGTTCCACGGTTGGAACGGTTACGGAAATATACGATTATCTCAGGCTTCTGTACGCCAGAATAGGCGTACCTTACTGTCCTAATCACAACATTCCGATCACCTCACAGACCATCAGACAGATGGTTGACCAGGTAATGGAACTGGAAGACGGCGCCAGATTAATGGTCATGGCCCCGGTCATGAAGCAGAAGAAAGGCAGCCACAAGGATCTTCTGGAGAAGTTGAGAAAAGACGGCTTCATCAGGGCTGAGATCGACGGCGAGATGAGACTATTGGAAGAAGAGATCAATCTTGACAAAAACACCAAACACGACATCAACGTCGTGGTTGACAGAATGGTCAAGAAGGAAGAGAACCGCTCAAGGATCCACGATTCCCTGGAGACGGTACTGAAGCTTACGGACGGGCTGGCAGTTGTGAAGGTCGGCAATGAGGAATTACTTTTCTCATCCAACTACGCCTGTAAGTACTGCGGATTTTCCCTACCGAAGCTGGAACCGAGACTTTTCTCATTCAACTCCCCGTTAGGCGCATGTCCTGACTGTAACGGTCTGGGCTTCAAGCAGAAGGTCGATCTGGACATTCTGATGCCTGACAAATTCAAGTCGATCCGTCAGGGCGGCCTGAACTACTACAAGAACATCGTTGATACGGAAAACGTTGAATGGCAGAACTTCAGTGCACTTCTGAAGCACTATCACATTTCTGAAGACAAGCCGCTCAAGGACTTTACCAGGAAGGAAATGAATGCCGTTCTCTACGGTTCCGATGAACCGATAACCTACGAAGTAAATACCAGAGGCGGCATGAACTACAAGAAGACAGCCTTCATTGAAGGCGCCGTTACTCTGATTGAAAGAAGATATCAGGAAACCACAAGCGCCATGAGCAGGGAGTGGTACGGATCCTACATGACCGAACTTACCTGTCCGACATGTCTGGGCAAGAGGCTTAATCCGATGGCCTTAAGCGTCAGGATCGGCGGCAAGAACATCATTGAATGGACACAGATGTCCATCAAGCAGGCCGTTGAATTCATTGAGAATCTTGATCTTAATGTTTCTCAGCACAAGATCGGTGATCTGGTATTAAAGGAAATATACAACCGTCTGAAGTTCTTACAGGACGTAGGACTTGAATATCTGGCACTGGACAGAATGGCCGGAACGTTATCCGGCGGTGAAGCGCAGAGAATCAGACTGGCAACACAGGTAGGCTCAAAGCTCACCGGTGTCCTTTACGTTCTGGATGAACCGAGCATCGGTCTGCATCAGAAGGACAATGACAAGCTGTTACAGACACTGAAGAGCATGCGCGATCTGGGCAATACCCTGATCGTCGTTGAGCATGACGAAGACACGATGAGACAGTGTGACTGGATCGTCGATGTAGGAAGACTGGCCGGTGTACATGGCGGTGAGATCATCTACAACGGTCCAAGTGCAGGAGTAGTTGACTGTCCTGAAAGCATTACCGGCGACTATCTGTCCGGCAGAAGAAGAATTGCCATTCCTGACAGAAGACGCAAGGGCAACGGCAGTTACATAAAGATCAGAGGCGCTGAGGAAAACAACCTGAAGAAGATCAACGTTGATCTGCCTTTGGGAACCTTCATCTGCGTTACCGGCGTATCCGGTTCAGGCAAGAGCACCCTGGTCAATGAGGTACTCGGCAAGAGCGTACAGAAAGCTCTGGGCAAGAGCAAGATCAAGCCGGGCAAGGTCAAGAGCATTACCGGCATTGAGAATCTGGACAAGATAATCATCATTGACCAGAATCCGATCGGCCGTACCCCCAGAAGCAATCCGGCAACCTATACCGGCGTATTTGATGACATCAGAGACCTGTTTGCTCAGACACCTGATGCCAAGATGAGAGGCTATGAAAAGGGAAGATTCTCCTTCAATGTACCGGGCGGCAGATGTGAAGCCTGCCAGGGTGACGGCGTAAAGAGAATATCCATGAACTTCCTGCCTGATGTATACGTACCATGTGAGGAATGTCACGGCACCAGATACAATGAAGAGACCCTGCAGGTCAGATTCAAGGGCAAGAACATATATGACGTGCTGGAGATGACCGGCGATGAAGCCCTGGAATTCTTCTCAGCCGTACCAAAGATCAGAAACAAACTGCAGACGCTGATAGACGTAGGCCTGGGTTACATGAAGCTGGGACAGTCGGCAACGACCATTTCAGGCGGCGAGGCTCAGAGAGTAAAGCTGGCCAGCGAACTGCAGAGAAGGGCAACCGGCAAGACGATGTTCGTTCTTGACGAACCTACTACCGGCCTGCACAGCTATGACGTTGAAAAGCTTCTGGCAGTACTGCAGAGGATCGTCAACCATGGCGATACCGTACTGGTCATCGAGCATAACCTGGACGTGATCAAGAGCGCTGACTACATCATCGACCTTGGTCCGGAAGGCGGAGACGATGGCGGAACCGTGGTAGCACGCGGAACCGTTGAACAGGTGGCCAAGGTGGAAAACAGCTATACGGGGCAGTATCTCAGAAAAATATTGGAGGGTAGCAGATGAGAGAGATCACAGTAAGAGAAATACATGAATACTTCGGTTACCGCATGGTTTGCGGCAATGACGAAGCTCTCAACAGGGTAGTAACTGAAGGAGACGTCAACAGACCCGGTCTGGAACTGTCTGGTTACTTTGAACTGCCTTATAACCGCATCGTCATCATCGGCGAAAGAGAAATCAAGTACATCAATACGAGAATGAGTGAGGAAGCTCAGAGAAAGGCATTTGACTACCTTACCAGAGATTCAATACCGTTCATTCTGATTTCCCGTGACCAGCCATGTCCGAAGATCTTATATGACATCGCATATGCCAAGAACTTCCCAATATTCTCGTCATATGCCCATACCAATTCGATCATCGTTGAATTACTGTCATTCCTTGAGGAAGCCCTGGCTCCGATCGAAACACTGCATGGCGTATTAATGCAGGTTTACGGCCGTGGGGTACTGGTAACGGGTGACTCGGGAATAGGCAAGAGTGAAATCGCTCTGGAAATGATCAAGAAGGGCCACATTCTGGTAGCGGATGACAGAGTTGACGTCTACCGTGCCCATAATCAGATCATGGGCAAGCCGGCTGATGTCCTGAAGGACATGCTCGAATTAAGAGGAGTCGGACTGCTTAACATAGCTGACATGTTCGGCGGCATGTCAACCACTGAGAAGACGGACATTGACTGTATCGTCAATCTCTGCCTCGCTCAGGACAACAGAGAGGAATATGACCGTCTGGGCATGAACAATGAACACACCGTTTCGCTTTTCGGCATTGAGATTCCAAAGCTGGACATCCCTGTAGGTCAGGGCCGTTCTGTTGCCGTAATGATCGAAGCTGCCGTCAGCAACATCATCATGCGTCAGAAGGGCAGGGATTCAGCTGAGAACTTCCGCCGCAAGCTGACAAATTACATTGAGAGCAATAAGGAGGAAAACTGATGGAGTTTTTTCCTACCAGAGAAATATTATTGAGGATCGGCAGTCTGGAGATCAGATGGTATGCCGTCCTGATCATGACGGGAGCCTTACTGACCTATTTCATAAGTTCCCGTGAAGTAAAGAAGGCAGGATATCACCCTGACATCATGGATGACCTGTTCGTGGGTGCCATGTTCTTCGGCATCCTGGGCGCCAGGATCTGGTACGTTCTGTTTTCCGATCTGAGCTATTATCTGGCTGATCCGATCAGGATCATTCAGATCTGGAACGGGGGACTGGCAATACAGGGCGGCGTAATGGCCGGACTTCTGTTTGCCCTGTACTACTGTAAGAAACATCATTATCAGTTCATGCATCTGGTAGACATGATACTGCCTAACGTTCTGGTGGCACAGGCCATGGGACGCTGGGGCAACTTTGCCAATCAGGAATGTTACGGACCGGTAGTTGAGGATAGTTACTTTAACGGAATACTGGGTTTCATCAAGGACGGCATGTTCATTGACGGTCATTACAGAATGCCGATGTTCTTCATTGAAAGCTGTCTGTGCATTTTAGGCTGGATACTGATCCAGCTGTACAGAAGACACGGCAGGAAGATGAGAGGCAACGGATTCTTCGGCTATCTGGCCTGGTATGGCGTAATAAGATTCTTCATCGAGCACTACCGTACCGACAGCCTGGTAGTCGGCGGGCTTAAGACGGCTCAGCTGATCGGCATCGGCATGGCCGTGATCGGTCTGGCCGGTCTGGCCGGGGCTTTCAAGAAGTTGTATGCCGGTAAGAAGCCGGCACTGATCTTCGATCTGGACGGTACCTTGCTGGATACCGAGAAGGCAATCTTTGCCAGCTTTGATGAAGTACTGCACAGGCACATGCCTGATCTGGTACTTACTGAGAAGGATTATGTATCATTCTTAGGTCCGACATTACAGGAGAGCTTTAAGAAATATGCACCGGATTTCGATACGGAAACACTGGTTGCTGAATACAGGGAAGCCAACCGCAAGCTGCATGATACCGGCATCGTTCAGCCGATAAGGCACGTTCCGGAATTACTGAAGTGGCTTAAGGAAAACGGATACCAGATGGCCATCGCTTCCAGCAAGAAGGCAGAGACCTGCAGGCTGGGTCTTAAAGTCACCGGTCTGGATGAATACTTTGATATAATCATCGGAGCCGATGACGTCGTAAAGCACAAGCCGGACAAGGAAACCATCGTCAAGGCATACGAGGCATTAGGCACAAGCATGTCCAATACGATCTATGTCGGAGATAGTCCGTCAGATGTCGTATGTGCCAGAAATGCCGGTGTATTCTCAATCGCGCTGGTATCAAATGAATTAAGAAGACAGGAACTGTCAGACATCAAGCCTAACAGGTTAATTGATGACATGGCAGAGATAGAATCCATACTACAGGAGGATCATCCATGGACTTACAATATGATGTAATCATCATCGGCAGCGGCCCGGCCGGCTTAACAGCTGCCATCTATGCCACCAGGGCAAACCTTACCACAGCCATAATTGAGGGAGATACCCCGGGCGGCAAGCTTACCAAGACTTATGAGATAGAGAACTATCCGGGATTTGAGAGAATTTCCGGTGTTGACCTGGCCATGCAGATGATGGAGCATGGGCAGAAGTTCGGCGCCGTAATGGAATTTTCACCGGTAACGGAAATCGACGATGAGGGTGAGTTCAAGCTGGTTCACCTTGGTGACGGCAGAGTACTGACCACCAGGGCAGTAATCGTTGCCACGGGAACAAATGAAAGACAGCTGGATCTGCCAAGAGCAAAGGAATTCACCGGCAGGGGAATCTCCTACTGTGCCGTATGTGACGGTGCCTTTTACAGAAGCAAGGAAGTAGCAGTCATCGGCGGCGGCAACAGTGCCCTGGAGGAATCGCTTTACCTCACACAGCTTGTTAACAAGGTCAACATCATCATCAGAAGAGATGTGTTCAGAGCTGACGCAACCGTAGTTGACAAGGTCAGAAACAATCCGAAGATCAACATCATTACCAAGAGCCTGCCGCAGGAACTGGTAATTGAAGACAACGCCATCAAGGGACTTGTCATTAAGAACGTTGAAACAGGAGAACTGTCCACAGTTGACTGTGCCGGCATCTTCCCATACATGGGTGCTGATCCGGCAACAGGATTCCTCAAGAATCTGAACATCCTTGATGAACGCGGATACATCGTCGTCAACAAGGACATGGAAACGGCAGTGCCCGGCATATATGGTGCCGGAGACGTTACGGTAAAGGATCTTAGACAGGTCGTTACCGCAACCAATGACGGTGCCATCGCAGCCAACGCCTGCGCAAGATATCTGAACAGATAAGCAGACCGGACGGTCTGCTTTTATCATGCTTACTTTTTAAGCAGTGACTGTTTTGTGTTATAGTTAATGTAGGCAGGTATGGTATGAAAAAAGTAGTAGTAATAGGTGGAGGAACCGGTCAGTCAGCTCTTTTAAGAGGACTGAAACAGGTTGAAAGCATTGAATTATACGCAATAGTCACGGTTGCCGATGATGGCGGAAGCACAGGCAGATTACGTGATGATTTACATATTCCGGCAATGGGTGATGTCAGAAGCGTCATGCTGGCGCTGGCTGAAAGTGAAAGCCTGATGGGGGACATCATGAACTACCGCTTTGATAATTTCTCCGGCACTCTTGCCGGCCATAACCTGGGAAACATTATCCTGTCAGCCCTGACCAAGAAGTCAGGAAGCTTTGTCCAGGCCATTGCCGACGTCAGCAAGGTACTGCGTGTAAAGGGAACGGTAATTCCAAGTACTCTTAATGACGTTACCTTATATGCCAGAACCGTCGACGGCAGAGTAATTCAGGGTGAGCATAACATCACCGACTCACATACCGTAATTGACAGGGTATTCTATGATCAGTACGTTGCCGTCTATCCTGATGCGCTGGTTGCCATCAGGGAGGCTGATTACATAATCATCGGACTTGGTTCCGTCTATACCAGCATCCTGCCCAACATCATTGTTGAAGACATCCGCAGGGAACTGTGTGAAGCCAGGGCAAAAATCATATATTACTGTAACTGCATGACTCAGCATGGGGAAACGGATGGCTATACCGTGGAAAGACACGTGGAGACGCTGCATAAGCATCTGGGCAAGGAGATTATTGATCACGTCGTTTACAGTACGGATGACATACCTGAGGAGATGTTAAGAAAATATGAGGCCGAAGAGGCTTATCCGGTCGTTCTCGGTCAGAAGGAACACGATTATGAGGTTACCGGATGTTCACTTCTGAGTTTTGACACCGGTGTCATCAGACATGATGCCGAAAAGGTCAGAAGAAGCTTTGAGAAGATCATGGAGGAGGATGACTGATGTCCTTTGCCAGTGAAGTAAAGAATGAAGTCACCAGACTTGAACTCGATGCCAACAGCAAGAAGGCTGAGCTGTGCGCCATCATCAAGCTGCTGTCTGCGGTGAGATTTTCCCGTGAGGGAATGTCACTAAGCATCCGCAGTAAGAATGCGGCCGTCATCAGAATGGTGTCCAGCCATATCACCGATCTCTATGGCATCAAGCCGGGATTGGGAGCGATCAGGGAAACGGGTTTTTCCAAGGGCAACATCTATGCCGTGGTAATTGAGGAAAAGGTAAGGGAGATACTTGAGGATCTGGACCTATGGACAGCCAGCGGCCTTCAGCAGCATCCCCGCATGAAGTTTCTGAGCAATGACACCATGGTAAGGGCCTACCTTACCGGCTGTTTCCTGGCAACGGGAAGCGTCAATGACCCGACCCAGACCAGCTATCATCTGGAGATAGCGGTAAGCGAGGAAAACCATGCCCAGTTCATTGCCAGGCTGATGAGCAGATTCTATCTCAATGCCAGAGTGGCATCGAGAAGAAATCAGTTCGTCGTCTACATCAAGGCAGCTGAGCAGATCAGCGACTTCCTCAGACTGATGGGTGCCAGCAATGCCGTATTCAGCTTTGAGGACATCAGAATTCAGCGTGACTTCGTCAACAACCTTTCAAGGCTGAACAACTGTGAGATAGCCAACGATACCAAGAGCCTGGAAACGGCTCACAAGCAGTATCTGGCTGTTGAAGACCTGATAAAGAAAGGCCACCTGGCCAAGCTTTCCGAGAAGGACCAGGAGATAGCCTTATTGAGATATGAGAATCCCGATGCCAGCTTGCTAGAACTGTCCGAGCTCTATGAAGAGAGAACGGGAACGGTCTTAAGCAAGTCGGGAGTAAGACACAGATTTAACAAGATACTGGAACTGGCAGAGAAGTACGGGAGCAAGTGATCATGAAGAAGATAGCAGTAGTAACAGGTGCCAGCAGCGGCATGGGCAGGGAATTTGCCCTTACCCTTGAAAAGCACTTCAAGGTAGATGAGATATGGGCAATCGCCCGCAATGAAAAGTCCTTAAGCGAACTGGGAAAGCAGGTCAGTCCTGAGGTAAGAGCCATTTCAATGGACCTGACCGATCCTTATAGCTTTGCAAAGTATGAGAAGGCTCTTGAAGAGGAACAGCCGGAGATATGTCTGCTGGTAAACGCCTCAGGCTTCGGCATCTTTGATTCGGTAAGCGACATGAGGATGAAGGACAGCGATGACATGGTCGATCTCAACTGCAAGGCCCTGGTCAAAATGACCAAGATGTCACTGCCTTACATGCATGAGGGCAGCAAGATCATCAACATCGCCTCAATGGCAGCCTTCCAGCCGATACCGTACATTGACGTATACGGGGCATCCAAGGCCTTCGTATTAAGCTTCTCCAGAGCGCTTAACAGTGAGCTGGAAACCAGAAGGATCCAGACCATGGCCGTATGCCCGTACTGGACCAAAACAAGATTCTTCGACCGGGCTGTGGGAGAGAAGCAGATCGTCAGGAAGTACATCGTCATGTACGAACCGGAAATGATCATCAGACAGGCCTGGAAGGATCTGGCAAAGGGCAAAGACATCAGCATTTACGGTACCATTGCCAAAGGCCAGGCTGCCTTATGCAAGATACTGCCGCATAAACTGGTAATGAAAATCTGGAAAAAGCAGCAGGATCTGCACTAAAATTACATCAGGAGGAATCCGCAATGAATAAGAACAGAGACATGATATACGTAATACTCTTTGCCGTAGCAGCCTTCGTGCTGTTTCCGATAATCGGCAAGATAATATTCTATCTTCTGATAGCAGCCGCCATATTCTTCGCCGTAATGTATTTCCGAAGCCGCAAGCTGAAGAAGGAAATAGAGAAGAATCCGGAAGACTACTTCAGTCAGCAGCTTTACCGTCAGAGGGAAAAAGAACCTGTAAAGACGGACGTAATTGACGCCGAATACAAGGAGAAGGAAATAGAAAGCGAATAGAAAATGATCAGAAACGCGATAATCCAGGACCGTAAGACGATTTATGACCTGCACAGTTCCAAGGTCTCCGTAGACAGATACGATGACATGGAATTCTATTTTTCGCGTCTCTTTGATGTTGATAATGTCATCGTGAATGATCTCAACGGCCATGTGGTATCTTCACTGCAGGTCAACTATCACGGCATGATCCTGAACGATACCAGGATCGTCGCAAGCACGCTGTTTGGGGCCATTACCCAGGATGATGATCCTGAGTACTTCAGACCGCTATTGGAAGACGTTCTCGATGAGGTAAGCAGAAAGACACTGATAAGTCTGGTCATTACCAAGAAGCCCAGGGACTATCTGCCCTATGGCTTTGAAACGGTATATAAGCGCAAGACCTATGAGATCAGCCGTGATGACCTGAAGAACAGGTCGTTCGAGGGAGTGGGCAAGGCCTTTGACCTGCCGGAACTTGAAGCGGTCTACCGCAGGTTCACATCTCATTTCAACGGCTATTACGAAAGAGACCGTGACTACTGGGTAAAGGCCTTTAAGCAGTATCAGTTCTTAAGAAACAACATCGTCGTTTACAGAAGTGAGGAAGGCGTCGTTGAAGGCTACATGGTCTACAGCATGACCCAGCAGAAGGTATATGTCGATGAGATCGGCTATCTTAACGGTACGGCTCTGATAAGATTACTGTGCTATGCCCTGAAGTATAAGAACAGGGCTGAGGTAACGGTATCGGAAAGCGAAAATCTGAACATCGCCATTCCGAAGATAAAGGGCACGGTAAAGCTTGTCATGATGGCCAGGATCAATGACTATGCGCTGTTCAACAGACTGTATCAGAGCGATGTCAGAAAGGTGCCGGACGGCTTCAGACTGGGCGGCAAACCACTGTACATAAATGAGAGGTGTTAGTGTTTCAAACATAGTGTTACTATGCTAAAATAAATTCAGAGGAAAGAGGAGACAACAATGGAATTAAAAGGATCAAGAACAGAAAAGAATCTCGAAGCAGCATTCGCCGGTGAATCACAGGCAAGAAATAAGTATACTTACTTCGCATCACAGGCCAAGAAGGACGGCTATGAGCAGATCGCAGCAGTATTCATGGAAACAGCTGAGAATGAAAAGGAACATGCAAAGCTGTGGTTCAAGCATCTGCATGGCGGCAAGGTTCCAACAACATTGGAAAACCTGAAGGCAGCAGCTGCCGGTGAAAACTACGAATGGACAGAGATGTATGTTGAAATGGCCAAGGTTGCCAGAGAAGAAGGCTTCGAGGCCATTGCCAGACAGATGGAAGGCGTAGCCGCCATCGAAAAGCATCATGAGGAAAGATACCTGAGACTGGCTGAGCTGGTTGAAAAGCAGGAAGTATTCGAGAAAGTTTCAGAGACCTGCTGGAAGTGCCGCAACTGCGGACATCTGTACTTCGGCAAGACAGCTCCGAAGGCCTGCCCGGTATGCGCACATCCTCAGTCATACTTCGAAATCTGCGCTGAAGAGTACTAAAAACTGACACTTGTGAAGAGCGGGGCCAAAAGCGGTCCCGCTCTTTGTTTTAGGGATCTCAGAAGCGGTTATTCAATTGACTTTTAGCCCTATAATTCTTATAATTTAGACGTAAATAACAGGAGGATATTATTACATGACAGTTAGAGTCGCTATTAATGGATTTGGTCGTATTGGCCGTCTGGCTTTCAGACAGATGTGGCAGGCAGAAGGCTATGATGTAGTCGCTATCAATGACTTAACAAGCCCAGACATGCTCGCATACTTATTAAAGTATGATACAGCTCACGGTGGATATGATCACCCGGTTACAGCTGGTGAAGATTCAATCACAGTTGACGGCGAAGAAATCAAGATCTACAAGGAAGCTGATGCTAATAACTTACCATGGGGTGAGTTAGGCGTAGACGTAGTCTTAGAGTGCACAGGTTTCTACACAAGCAAGGCTAAGGCTCAGGCACACATCAATGCAGGCGCTAAGAAGGTTGTTATTTCAGCTCCAGCCGGCAACGATCTGCCAACAATCGTTTACAACGTTAACCATGAAAAGTTAACAAAGGAAGACACAATCATTTCTGCAGCTTCTTGTACAACAAACTGTTTGGCTCCAATGGCTAAGGCATTAAACGATGCATTCCCAATCCAGTCAGGTATCATGACAACTGTTCACGCTTACACAGGTGACCAGATGGTATTAGACGGACCACACAGAAAGGGCGATAAGAGACGTGCAAGAGCTGCCGCTGCTAACATCGTTCCAAACAGCACAGGTGCTGCAAAGGCTATCGGCCTGGTTATCCCAGAACTGAACGGCAAGTTAATCGGATCAGCTCAGAGAGTTCCAACAATCACCGGTTCAACAACTATCTTAGTAGCTGTTGTAAAGGCTAAGGACTTAACAGTTGATGCTGTTAACGCTGCTATGAAGGCTCAGGCTACTGAATCATTCGGCTACAACACAGATCCGATCGTTTCAAGCGATATCATCGGTAGCAGATTCGGTTCAATCTTCGATGCTACACAGACAATGGTAGCTAAGGTTGACGAAGACACATATCATGTACAGGTTGTTTCATGGTATGACAACGAAAATTCTTACACATCACAGATGGTAAGAACAATCAAGTACTTCGCTGAATTAGGTTAATAAAGGCTTTAAAAGTACATGGTACTAAAAGGCAGATGTTTCGACGTCTGCCTTTTTTCATGCCTGATAAAAAGAAAAAACCGTATCGTTCGATACGGTTCTGAATTCAGTCTGTCTGATAATATTAGCTGGCAGCTGAAACCTTTGAGTCAACATGCATGCCCATGCCGGCTGTATGAGATGAAACCTCAGAAGCCAGATACAGAACAGCGTTGGCAACTTCTTCAGGCTTGGCATATCTCTTGTCCATTGCATATGTGCCGGCAAGCATAGCCATTGCCTCTTCGTGAGTCATTGTGTCACCGAAGAAGTCCTTTTCAATACGTAACATCATAGGTGTGTCAACTGGGCCCGGGCATACGTAGTTTACATGAACGCCTACAGGACCGAGTTCCAGTGCAACGCACTTGGTCAGGCCTGCAACGGCATACTTGGATGAAACATAAGCGCTGTTTCCTGCTGTTGGTTCATAAGCTGCTGCAGAAGCAACGACTACTACTGATCCTGACTTCTTTTCAATCAGGGTTGGTGCAGCGTACTTCAGTGTCAGCATTACTGCGAATACGTTGAGCATGTATGTCTGTTCAAACAGTTCGAGTGTCATGTCCTGTACAGGATGAGCCTTTCCTTCATAACCTGCATTTGGTACGACAACGTCGATGGTTCCGAAATGAGCCTTGGCATTTTCAACGAAGTTCTTGATGTCTTCTTCCTTGTTCAGGTCAGCTACGAAGCCTGCAACCTGGCCTTCAGCTGCTCCAAGAGTTGGAATCAGAGCATCGATCTTAGCCTGGCTTGTTGATGAGAAGGCAACCTTTGCGCCTTCATTCAGGAAGCCCTTAACGATGGCAGTTCCGATACCGCCTGTACCGCCAGTGACTAATACAACCTTGTTCTTTAATTTGAGATCCATATACTTAAAATCCTTTCTACACAGCAATCCCTCTGGATTGTCACTAAAATTATACAATAATAATTGAATAGCGACAGCAAAAAAGTGGACAGAAGGTCTAAAATTATCGCTTTGTGTCATATGTTAAAGCTTCAGGGTGACCATGAAAAAAGGAGGACGGTCGTCCTCCTGTTAAATGTTACTTGAAGTATTTCCTTAATTCCGCAATGTACATCGGTTTGTCTTCCTCGGGCATGAATGATGCCTCGATGGAGTTGATGTTCATCTGGATCAGATCATTGTAGGTGAAGCCGACCCGCTCAAGGGCCCTGTCGTATTCAAAGTCCAGGTTGATGTTGGATATGCTCTGGTTATCGGTATTCAGGGTTACCTTTACGCCGGCATCCAGCAGCTTCTTGGCCGGATGTTCTTCATATGAAGGTTCGGTCTTGCAGTGGATGTTGCTGGTCAGGCATACCTCAATAGGTGTTTTCGTGTCGATGACCTTCTGCAGAACTTCCTTGTCATACCAGCAGTGCTTGCCGTGTCCGACTCTGTTGGCGCCCCAGTCAATTACCATGGCGACGTTGGTCGGCTTGCCGTTGTCTCCGGCATGGATGGTCATCGGCAGACCCTTCTTATGGTAATCGGTAAACAGGTAGTCATAGTTTTCCATCGGTACACTGTCCTCGCCGCCGGCCAGGTCAACGCCTACGACACCTTTGCCCAGATATTCCTCGGTAAGTCTTACCGTTTCCTCGTTTTCAGCTCTGTTATCGTCAAATGACAGCATGCAGCACAGTATTAATCCGACCCTGATCATCGGGAAGTCAACGGCTGCCTGCCTGATGCCTTCCAGTACGGCTTCAACGGCTTCTTTCTGGGTCATTCCTTTTTCCATGTGCTTCTGCGGGGCAAATCTGATTTCAAGATAGAACAGACCTTCCTCGCAGGCTCTCTTGATGGTTGAATAGGTTATTTCGATCAGATGTTCCCTGGTCTGCATCAGCTTGACGATGTTGTCAAACTTGGCCAGGTATTCAAAGACGTCTACCTCAACGCCGGTAGCCGGTACGGTAGTGATCTTCAGATAGTCTTCATAGGTTTTCACGTCCAGATCAACGCCGGGTTCCTGGGCGATCTTCCAACCTACTTCCGGTACGATGGATCCGTCAAGATGAAAATGCAGGTCAACTTTAGGGAATGGATACTTCATTATTATTTCCTCCGTTTACAGGTTAATTATACAATACAACTCAGATCAATCCCAGTAGTCTTACGGCTGAGATGATGATCGGCAGGGTTATAAGGCAAACGAGGTATGAATATACGACGATTGAACTGGTCAGATCGAGATCGGCATCATAGCCCGAAGCCATTGAATAGGCGCTTACCGCACACGGTGAGGCAAACATGGCCAGGATGGCTACCAGCTGAACGTTTCTGTAGCCCAGCAGGATGCTTACTACCAAAACGGCAACCGGTATGATGGCCATCTTGTAGATCAGTCCCAGGCTGATGAGTTTCTTGCTGGCATCGTTGCGGAAGTTGAAGCTTGTGCCCAATACCAGCAGGGATACTCCCGTACAGCCTCTGGAAAGGTAATTAATGCTGTTGAAGAGAACGGCAGGTAACTGTATGTTGATGATCTTGATGGCAATGGCGATGACGCTGGCGATGATGATCGGGTTTCTGATTATCTTCATTATCATCTTGCCCGGGGCTACCTTGCCGCCGGCATAGCTTTCAAACAGAACCACGGCAAAGAAGTTGAAGAACGGAGCCAGAAAGGCACAGCTTATCGCCGCTACCCCGTCTACCGGGGCACCATAGATGCTGTGGGCAAGGGGCAGTCCGAAGATGCCGTCATTGGGTCTTACGGATACCTGGGCAAAAGCTGACTGTTCACGCTGTTTTTTAGTCAGCATCCTCGCCAGCAATACGCCGCCCAGGCAGGAAAGAATTCCCATGGCCAGTATGAACAGGATGTATCCGCCGTCAAAGTCAGTTTCAAAGTCACTGTTATAGATGCTGGTGAAGATGTTAAGCGGAATGAATATCAGCATTACCAGTCTGTTCATTTCTCTGACTGTCTGAGCCGAAACGATGTTCTTCTGCTTCAATAACATGCCGATGCCTACCAGTATGAGCAGTTCGGCAACGATTCTGAATGACGTCAATATTACCTGCATGTTCTTAATCTCCGATTCCAAAATAGATTATAATGGAAGCAGGACATAATGTCACAGAACATGCTGCGACAGTTTGAAAGGAACACGACAATGAATCAGTTCAGAGGATTTCAGAGAGGGATCAACCTTGGAGGTTGGTTTTCCCAGTGCGATAACAGCGTTGAAACATACGAAAACTTCATAAGGAAGGAAGACTTCTTGACAATCAGTGAGTGGGGTCTGGATCATGTCAGGATCCCGGTTGACTACAATCTGGTTGAGGATGATGAGGGCAATTATAAGGAAAGCGGCTTTGCTTATCTGGACAGGGCCTTTAACTGGGCGTTTGAGAACGGATTAAATGTCGTTCTTGATCTGCACAAGACCTACGGCTACAGCTTTGATGCCGGGGAAAATGAGGAAGGATTCTTTGACAGGGAAGATTATCAGGAAAGATTCTACCGCCTCTGGGAGAAGTTCGCCGGCTTATTTGGAAAATACAGGGACAGACTGGCCTTTGAACTGCTTAATGAGGTGACTGATGAGGCGTATTGCGAGATATGGAACAGGGTAGCCAATGAGTGCATTGAAAGGATCAGAAGGATCTGCCCTGACATCTGGATCCTGGTTGGCGGCTATCATAATAACAGCGTGGAAGCCCTGATGGATCTCTGGCTGCCTCATGATGAATGGATAGTCTATAACTTCCACTGCTACGAACCTCTGATCTTTACCCATCAGGGAGCCTACTGGATCCCAACCATGGATACAAAGTTCAGGATCTCAATTGATGAGCCTTATGAGACTTTAAGAAGAGAATCTGACAGACTGTTAGGCAGGGGCTTTGACAGCTTCGGCGATTTCGCTGATGAAGATAAGTTAAGCAGTGCCTACTTTGACAGACTGTTTGGGGAGGCTTACCGCATTTCTCTGGAGAGAGACGTGCCGCTGTATTGCGGGGAGTACGGGGTAATCAACCTGGCAGATGCCGCAGATACCGTGAAATGGTATGAGATGATCCATGAGACATTTGAGAAATACGGCATAGGCAGGGCAGCCTGGTCATTCCGGAAAATGGACTTCGGGTTCGTTGATGAGCACATGAAGGATGTGCTTGAGGACATTAAGAAACTGATGTAGAAAAAGAAAACGGTTCAGCATGTTGAACCGTTTCTTTTACAGAAGGATCCTGATTTCGTGATCTTTCTTATCCTGTGGCAGAAGAATAAATGGAGAGGAAATATAGCCATCAAGATAATATTCAGAATTTTCATCAGACCTGTGCTTTCTGGTGGCGTCTATTCTGACGCTTATTCTTGTCCCTCTGATATCAAGGGTGTAATTCAGTTTATCCCGGTTAACGATCGGAGCGATGTGAATGGTGTCACCGTTAATGTCGATGCCGCAGATTTCATAGATGGCCAGTGTCAGCCATGATGAGGTTCCTGACAGGATCGGTCCGATGTTTTCACCGGTCTCGGAGTTGTTGTACTGCGTGCAGAAGCGCGGGTTTCCCTTAAGTACGTAGGGGTTTTCCAGCGTTCCGTAAGGCAGTGTCTTACTGATCATGAAGAAGGCGAGATCGCTGAGTCTCTTTGCCAGCTTTTCATCGCCGGTCTTCTTGGCAGCCTTCAGACAGCCCACGACAGCCATCATGGCAGCGTGCTTGAATACGCCGCCGTTTTCCCTGTCGCCCGGGAAGTAGAGGGCCGTACCGGTCTTTACTTCCAGAAGGTCGTAATTGACGGCCGTACATAGCTTCAGTCCGGCAGGTGTCTTCAGATATTTTTCAACTACATCGAGCATCGATTCGATCTCCCTGTCGCTGGCAACCTCTGATAACAGAGCCCAGCTGAATGAATTCAGGTAGTAGGTGCCGTCGATGTTCTCATCCAGTGACAGCCCGTCACCGCTTGAACCGATGTACTTGTACTTTCGTTGATCATTCATCAGGCATCTGGCATAGTAGTTGTTCTTCCAGCAGTGCTTTCTGATGTTATCAACCGTTGCGTCATGGATCTCAAAGGCCAGTTCGCTGATCTCTTTTTCGCTGATCAGTTCAGCCAGCTCTCTGGTTTCATCAGCTGCGATGACCAGTAGGAAGGCATTCATGACACTTTCACTGAGAGTGTTTTCAAACGGGCTTCCAAATGGCTGGTTCTTTTCCTGCAGCTGTTTGCGGTACAATTCTTCCTTTTCCGGCCCCAAATATACGGTCTTGTCAAGCCTCAGGGTATCATTCCAGTCAGCCAGATCCAGTAACGGCAGACCGTGTTTGCCGACGGAGATCTTTCCGGAATACACGATGATGGCCTTCAGGGTATCGATAAGCCTGCGCTTCTCATTACTGCCGGCTACCGGGAACTCTTCAAGAAGGAATTCTCTGTCACCGGTAAGCCGCACGTAGCGGTAAACGGCCTGTACCAGCCACAGCTGGTCATCTGAACACATGCCCGGCTCCTTGCCCCTTGTCGTGAAGTTATGGTAGGCATAGCCAAGTTCAAAGACGTTGGCGATCCAGCTTGATAAAAGTTCTCTGCTTAACTGATCCTTGTCAGCTCCATGCAGGTAATACATGGAGGCGAAGATGTCCTGGATCTCTCTGAATCCGGTTTCCCTGTAGGACTTCTGAGTCCAGGCAAAGGAACGGGATATGTAGGTCTGATACAGTACCTGGAAAGGCAGATTGTTGGACAGGTAGGCGTCCAGATCCCTGTCTGCCGTATTTACCGTCAGGAATGAGCGGTATCTTGCGAAGTCATTTATGACCTTGTCGAGCGTCTTATCAAGTGCGTTCTCATCGCTGTATTTTTCATGCAGATTGTAAAGATGGGTCTCGAAGTCTCTTCTTACGTCTGCCTGATCTTCAGACATGCCGACGAATTCATCAACAAATTCAGAAGAGCCGGCTTTTACCGTGATGTTCTTGGCCATGGCGAAGAAGCTTGCTCCTCTGCGGACGAAACTGTTGGAAAGTCTCATGAGCCTTTCCGGACGGTCATAGCTTCCTGAACCTAAAAAACCATTGACGTCGCTGGTATATTCATCCATGGTCTCGCCATTGGCCAGCACCATGGCAAATCTCTTTTCCCCGTTGCATTCCTTAGGCTGATGATGAGCCGTCAGGGCAACAGGTCTGCCGTTAAGACTGTAGACTTCGCTTTCAACTACGACGTTGGCATAGATGATGTCGCTGGTCAAGGTGCCGGGATCGGTAATGCCGAACATGCCGGTGACCACTACTCTTAAGTCTCTGTCCTTATCCGTGAGGTTTGTAATCCTTATTCTCTGCGCTTCTACGGCAGAAGGGAAGTTCTCTTCCTGCGGCAGGATGAAGATGGTTCTCGTTATCTTAAGACCGCATTCGGTCTCGTAGTTTATTTCAGTGTAATTGTTATGATGAACGCAGCAGGCATTCCTTACGTTATTGTTTACGTCAAGGGAATAGAAGATCTGTTTTCCGTTCTCGGTGATGTAGAACTGCCTGTTGGCCGTTTCCCCGTTGATGTCAGGATTCAGCTCATATCTGGTAGCCAGAACCTGCTTTTCCTGAGAACTGCGGAAAGAACCGCGCCCGAAGCTGTCCAGTACGCTCTTGGGAGTCGTCTGCAGGGGATCTCTGAATCCTTCTCTGTCACCTAATAAAAGGTTGACTGAATAGTGCGTTCCGATGTGCGGAGCCTTGAGATCGATGATCAGATCACCGTTCTCATTAAGCCTGCCGCTTCCGGCTCTGATGTTTTCATATATCTTTCTGATGTGTTCATTCTGAACGTCGTTCAGCTTGTATCTGGTATTGCCTTTGTACAGAACATATTCATCTTTCAATGAGAGAAGAAGATTCTTTCTGGTGTCCTGAAACAGACGGTACAGTGTCCTGTCATTGACCAAGGCATTGGCAACCGGCATGTAATACGGCAAGCCGGTCACAGCCAGAACGGTTTTTCTGTCTGCACCAAGATAGATGGCATCAGTTACGTCTGAAAGTCTGTCAGAGAATATCTCTTCGGCGAATTCGACGGCAGTCAGCTGCTGTTTCCTTGCGGTTTCAACTGTGAAGCTCATCGCTGATTACCCCATTATCACTTCTACTTCAATTTCAGAGGCGCCATTGGCCCTGATTGCGCCTGCAGGCACTTCAGTTCCGTTAACTCTGATGCTCTTTACACCCTTTTCAACACCGTTAGGATTCTTTACGGTAATGTGATACATGGTGTTTCTGAACATTCTGTTGATCTTATATTCTCTTACGTCATGCGGGATGCATGGATCAACGGTCAGCCCGTCATAGTCAGGCTTGATGCCCAGCATGCCTTCCGTCAGTACGGTGAACGTCCAGGCAGCGGTACCGGTCAGCCAGGAGTTCTTGCCTTCACCGAAGGTAGGAGCGTCCTTGCCGGCTACCATCTGACAGTAGGCATAAGGTTCCGTACGGTGGATCTCGGAAATGTCTTCCAGGAAGGCAGGGCAGGTCTTCTTGTACAGTTCGAAGGCTCTGTCGCCGTGTCCCATGATGGTTTCCGCGAAGATGATCCATGGATTGTTGTGGCAGAAGATGCCGGCGTTTTCCTTGTATCCCGGAGGATAAGAGGAAATTTCACCCAGGTTCAGTCTGTATGTTGTGTAGGCAGGGTTCAGCAGAACGATGCCGTACTTTGTATCGAGTCTTTCCTTTACGGAGTCAAGAGCCTTCTGAGCTTCGCCGGTTTCAACGCCGATGCCGGCCATGATGCACATACCCTGAGGTTCAATGAAGATCTTGCCTTCATCGCATTCATCAGAACCGATCTTCTGACCGAAGGCATCGTAGGCTCTTAGGAACCACTGGCCGTCCCAGCCCTTGTCCAGAACGGTTTCAGCCATTCTTTCAACGGCTTCAGTGGCCTTCTCAGCTTCATCATTGATGCCGAGATGCTTGAGAATGCTGGCGTATTCACGGCCGTACTTGACGAACATGCCGGCAATGAATACTGATTCGGCAACCGGTCCCTCAGACGGTCCGGTGATCTGGAATGATTCACCCGGATGTTCTGAGAAGCAGTTGAGGTTCAGACAGTCGTTCCAGTCAGCTCTGCCGATCAGCGGGAGCTTATTTGGACCGAGGTTATTAAGAGTATAGTTGAAGCTGCGTCTTAAGTGCTCCAGCAAAGGTGCCGCAACTTCGGGATTGTTATCGAAGTCTACCATTTCATTGAGGATGTCCCAGTCACCGGTTTCCCTGATGTAGGCATCCGTGCAGGCGATCAGCCATAACGGGTCATCGTTGAAGCCTCCGCCGATGTCGGAGTTGCCCTTCTTGGTAAGAGGCTGATACTGGTGATAGGCACCGCCGTCTTCCTTCTGGGTAGCGGCGATGTCCAGGATCCTTTCCCTGGCTCTTTCCGGGATCATGTGAACGAATCCCAGCAAGTCCTGGCAGGAATCTCTGAAGCCCATGCCTCTGCCGATGCCTGATTCATAGTAGGAAGCTGATCTGGACATGTTGAAGGTTACCATGCACTGGTAGGCATTCCAGATGTTGACCATGCGGTTGACAACGTCATTGTCTGTTCTGACTTCAAACCGTGACAATAATTCATTCCAGAATCTTCTTAACCTGTTCATTCCTTCATCAAACTGTTCGTCGCTGGAGTATCTGTTCATCAGATCCTCGGCGTATTTCTTGTTTATGACGCCCGGAGCGACGAATTTTTCGGCAACAGGTACTTCAACATAGCCCAGGCCGATGATGACGGAGAAGGTTTCCTGAGGCTTCAGTTCCAGATGGAAGTGATGAGCGCCGACAGGCTGCCAGCCATGGGCGATTGAATTGCCGCAGCTGCCGTTTACTACGGCCTGAGGCTGACGGGGTGAACCGTATACGCCCATGAAACTGTCTCTGGAGGTGTCAAATGAATCTACCGGTTTGTTTGCGTAGAATACGGCATAGTGATCTCTTCTTTCCCTGTATTCCGTCTTGTGATAGATGGCGCTGCCGACAACTTCAACTTCACCGGTTGAATAGTTACGCTGGAAGTTTGAACTGTCATCCATGGCATCCCACAGGCAGAATTCAACGAATGAAAACAGATCGACTGTCTTGTCTTCGTTTCCTTCATTGGTTACGGTTACTCTGTCCAGCAGGATGTTGTCGTTCTTTGGTACGTACAGTTCCTGCTTAACAGATAATTTATTCTTTTTACCATTTATTACGGAATAGCCAAGCCCGTGACGGCACTGGTATTCATCCAGTTCTTCCTGAACCGGCTGCCAGCCCGGGTTCCATATAATATCATTATCCTTAACGTAGATGTGGAAGCCGTCCTGATCCAGCGGAAGGTTATTGTAACGGTATCTGGTTATTCTTCTTAATCTGGCATCCTTGTAGAAGGAATATCCGCCGGCCGTATTGGACAGAAGGGTAAAGAAACTGTCGCTTCCCAGATAGTTGATCCATGGTAATGGTGTCCTGTAGTTATCTATTACATACTCTCTTTTAAGGTCATCAAAATGTCCGTATTTCATTATAAAGCTACCTCCGAAACTATTTTACGTAAACGATTACGTTAAATTTTCCTTTGTTTACCTAAAGAATACTCTATTTTTGTGCCAAAAACAACTGAAAAAACAAAATTTGTAAACGATTTCAAAAAAACTATTTACAAATTACGAAAACGTGCTATGCTAAATCTAGGAAAACGATTAAGTAAACGTTAATTGGGAGTTTAGACATGATTTCAATGAAGGAGATTGCCAGGGTCTGTGGTGTTTCAGTAGCCACGGTATCCAAGGCTCTTAGCGATAAGGGTGACATTTCAAAGCCGACCAGAGACCGCATAAGACAGGCCGCCGAAGAAATGGGCTACATGCTCAACGCCTCAGCCAGAGCGCTGAAGACCAACAGAACATACAGCATCGGCGTTATCTTCGTTGACAGAATGTCAGCAGGTCTCTCACACGAATACTTCTCTCAGATCCTCGAAAGCTTCCGTCAGGCAGCTGAGGAGAACGGTTACGACATCTCATTCATCAACAACCGTGTAGACGGTAAGGAATCAACATATCTCAGGCACTGCAAGTACCGCAGCTATGACGGAGTGGTGATCATCTCCGCTGAGTTCATGGATCCGCAGATCCTGGAACTGGTTGACTCAGACATCCCGGTAGTATCAATAGATTACAGTTATGACAACTGCTCATCAGTAATCTCTGATAATACAAAGGGAATGAGGGAACTGGTCAAGTACGCCGCCTCAATGGGGCATAGGAAGATCGGATTCATCCATGGCGAGATCACCGACGTTACCAAGAAGCGTATGATGGGGTTCTACTCCACATGCCGTGAACTGGGAATCGACGCTGATGAGAGATTCGTCGTTGAAGCCAAGTACCATGACATCGACTGCTCATATGACCGCATCAGGGAAATCCTGGCAAGCGAAGACAGACCGACATGCGTCATCTTCCCCGATGACTTCTCATTACTGGGAACCATGTCAAGACTGGCTGATGACAAGATAATCCTCACCGATGAGATCTCGGTAATGGGTTACGACGGAATCAGGATGTCAAAGTTCGTCGGACTTACGACCTATGAACAGGACGCAACATCTCTTGGCCGCATCGCCTGCAGAAGGCTGATTGATGCCATAGAAAACCCGCAGAGCTACAGCGAACACTCAGTAGTCGCCGGCAAGCTCATCCCGGGCAGAACAGTAAGGAAGATTTAAAACCGGAAACGGTTTAAATAAATTATGAAAACTTAATATCGAAGGAGGACAATATGAAAAAGTTATTAAGTGCTATTCTTGCAGTCTTAATGATCGTTTCACTGGCAGCTTGCACAAAGCCAGTAGAACCAGACAAGCCTGCTGAAGAAGGAAAGGTCTTCAATCTCTGGACATGGAACGATGAATTCTGGGGATTCTTAGTCAAGTATTATGCTGACGAAAAGGTAGACGACTTCACAGTAAAGAAGGGTGACGTTACAATCAAGCGTACAACTTATGTTTCAGATAACATGGCTTATCAGGATGCATTGGATGCTGCATTATTAGCTCAGTCTACAGCTGCAGCTGATGACAAGGTTGACATGTTCCTGGCAGAAGCTGACTACATCATCAAGTATACCAACTCTGATGTTACAGCTGATGTAAAGGCAATGGGCGTTACAGATTTCTCAAATACCTACCAGTACACAGTACAGGCTGCTTCAGACGCTAACGGCGTTGTAAAGGGCGTTTCATTCCAGTGCTGCCCATCAGCTCTGATTTACAGACGTTCAATCGCCAAGGCAGTTTTAGGTACAGACGATCCAACAGAAGTACAGTCTAAGTTAGATTCTTGGGCTAAGTTCGATGCAGTAGCAGCAGATGCCAAGGCAGCTGGTTACTACATGATCGCTACACCAATGGATACATACCGTGTATTCTCAAACAACGTTTCAAGCGCATGGGTTGAAGGCGGCAAGTTAAACTTCGATGCCCGCATCAGCGAATGGATGGATCATGCTGAAAAGTATGTTGCTGAAGGCTACGCTGCAAACGCTTCAGGTGTATGGGATGCTGAAAAGACAAACGAAATGTTCGCAACAGGTAAGTCAATGTGCTTCTTCGGTCCGGCATGGTACTTCAACTTCTGCATGGGCAATGCACAGGATCCTGAAAAGGGATGCTTCGGTGACTGGGCTATCTGCAAGGGACCAGAGGCTCATTTCTGGGGCGGCACATGGATGCTCGCAGCTTCAGGCACAGACAACCCAACAATGGTTGCTGACATCATGAATACATTCATTAACAATGCTGATGTTTGCGAAAAGCTCGTCAGAAACGAAGCTCAGTTCTCAAACAACCAGATCATCAACAACAAGCTCGCAGCTGATACATCATATGGCAATGACTTCTTAGGCGGACAGAACGATGTTACAGTATTCGCAGAATTAGCTAAGGACATCAGGTTCGAACACATCACACCATACGATCAGGGCTGCAACGAAGGCTTACAGAAGTACTTCCAGGAATTCCTGAAGGGTGAAGTAACAAAGGATACAGCAATCGCTAACTTCAAGGATTACATCAAGACTGCTTATCCAAGCGTCACTGTTGAATAATAGTCAATAGTAATTAATCAAGGTTCTGTGGCAGGCTTATTATGAGTCTGCCACAGTTTCTTAAATAAACATAAGGCTGATTGCTTATTTAAGAAAATATTAGAGAGGTATAAAAATGGATAAAACATTGAAATCATCAGAAAGAAAATCCATATCCTATGCCAAGTGGGGATATATATTCATCATTCCCTTCTTCATAGTCTATGCGATCTTCACTCTGTATCCACAGATTCTGACCATTTATAACAGCTTCTTTGAATATTATCGTGACGGTCTCAATATCATTGGACCGAATTTTGTTGGATTGGGCAACTATGTAAAGCTGTTCACACCGAACCTTTCCGGTTACATTCCAATCGTAAAATACACGATCAATACTGTCATTCTATGGTTCATGGGCGCTGTTCCGCAGTTCATCATTGCCATGTTACTGGCACTGTTCTTCACCAGCACCAGACTTAACATCAAGGGTCAGCAATTCTTCAAGACAGTCATTTACATGCCTAACCTGATCATGGCATCCGCATTCTCAATGCTCTTCTTTGCCATGTTCTCAATGGTTGGCCCGGTAAACCAGATCATTCTGAGCTCCGGATGGGCAGACCAGCCTATCGACTTCCTGGCGATGAAGATTACAGTCAGAAGTCTGATAGCTCTTATGAACTTCCTCATGTGGTTCGGCAACACTACGATCCTGTTAATGGCAGGCATACAGGGCATTGATGAAAGCCTGTTTGAATCAGCCCGTCTGGACGGTTCTTCATCAACTCAGGTATTCTTCCACATAACGATGCCGTTACTGATGCCGATTTTCATCTACGTATTTATCACGTCAATGATCGGCGGCATTCAGATGTTTGACGTACCGCAGGTATTGACCAACGGTATCGGTACACCGAACAACACGTCAATGACTCTGATCATGTATCTGAATACCTTCCTGGGCATTTCAAAGAACTACGGCATGGCCGGCGCAGTATCAGTACTGTTATTCATCATAACAGCGATTCTGTCTATCTTCGTCTTCAAGACGATCAGAAAGAAGTAAGGGGGAACTGACATGAAGAAAGATTTAAATAAATCAGCTGGAATCAAGCTGTTCATCTCCCGTGTCGTCGTATATGGAATACTAATATTCCTGTCATTCCTGTGTCTGTTCTTCTTCTACCTGATGTTCGTTAACGCATCACGTTCAAATGCGCAGTTACAGGCAGGCTTCACACTGATACCCGGTGGAAATGCTCTGAAGAACTTCGTCAATGCATGGCATGATACCAACATCAGCATTCCGATCGGCATGAAGAACAGTTTCATTGTCGCTTCACTGTCAGCCATACTGACATCATATTTCTCAGCCCTGACAGCCTATGGAACATATGTCTATGACTTCAGATTCAAGAAGGTCATTCATCTGTTCATTCTGGCAATCATGATGATCCCTTCCCAGGTTTCTGCGGTTGGCTTCATACAGCTTGCATTCAAGTATCATCTGACCAACAAGCTGTGGATGCTGATCATCCCAAGCATTGCGGCTCCAAGCGTCTATTTCTACATGAGACAGTACCTGGAAGCTACGTTGCCGCTGGAAATGGTTGAGGCAGCCAGAATTGACGGCTCAAATGAATTCAAGATCTTCAACCAGATCGTACTGCCTATCATGAAACCGGCCATTGCCGTACAGATGATCTTCTCATTTGTCGGTTCATGGAACAACTACTTCATGCCGGCATTACTGCTGAATGACATTCAGAAGAAGACGGTTCCGGTCATGATCGCTACGTTAAGAAGCGCAGACTTTACGAAATTTGACATGGGCAAGGTATACATGCTGATGGTAATGGCCATCTTACCGGTAATGGTAATTTACGTCATACTGTCCAAGTCAATCATCAAGGGTGTTACCTCAGGAAGTGTCAAGGGTTAAAGGAGGACATTATGGCAGAAGTTGCATTAAGAAATATCAAAAAGATATATACGGATAACGAAACAAACAAGCACAGAAAGAGCCTGTTCAGGAAAAGAGAAGAAGCAGGCGAAAAGAGAAGCTACAATCTTCAGGTAACTGATGAAGGTGTCGTAGCCGTACAGGAATTCAACCTGGACATCAAGGATAAGGAATTCATCGTTCTTGTCGGACCGTCAGGCTGCGGCAAGTCAACGACATTAAGAATGATTGCCGGTCTGGAAGAGATCACCAGCGGTGAACTTTACATTGACGGCAAGCTTGTCAACAATGTTGAGCCTAAGGACAGAGACATTGCCATGGTCTTCCAGTCATATGCCCTTTACCCGCACATGACGGTTTATGACAACATGGCCTACTCACTGAAGATCAAGAAGGTTCCAAAGGACGAGATCGACAGAAAGGTCCGTGAGGCTGCCGAGATCCTGGACATTACCCAGTATCTTGACAGAAAGCCAAAGGCCCTGTCAGGCGGCCAGAGACAGAGAGTTGCCATCGGACGTGCCATCGTCAGAAACCCTAAGGTCCTGTTAATGGACGAGCCGTTAAGCAACCTGGATGCCAAGCTGCGTAACCAGATGAGATCAGAACTGATCAAGTTAAGAAAGAGAATCAACACGACTTTCGTATATGTAACTCATGACCAGGTTGAAGCCATGACATTAGGTGACAGAATAGTTGTCATGAAGGATGGCTATATCCAGCAGATCGGTACGCCTCAGGAAGTATTCGATCATCCGGCTAACATGTTTGTTTCCGGATTCATCGGAACTCCGCAGATGAACTACTTCGACGGCAGACTTACCGTCAGAGACGGCAGATACTTCGTTGAAACCAAGGGTTATGAAGTTGAACTTGCCGAGGATAAGCAGGCCAGATTAAAGGAACACAATGTTGAAGAACAGGAAGTTACCCTGGGCATCAGACCGGAGCATCTGTTCATAACCAACAAGGGAATCAAGGGCAATGTCGATGTATCTGAATTAATGGGTTCATCACTGCATCTGCACATGACCGTTGGAGACAGCGACGTAATCATCATCGTTCCGACTGAAGGTGCCAAGATCGATTACAGCGGCAGAGAACTTGAAATCGGCTTTAATGGCAAGGTAGCTCACGTATTCTCAAAGAAAGATCAGCACAACCTCGAATATTAGAAATCATGTCCTGCTCAAACAGGACATTTTTGGAGAACTGCAATGAAAAAACTGCTAATAATACTGATATGCATGATGCTGGTGGCAGGCTGTTCAGGCGGAAACAAAAAGTCATTTGACGGCAAGGACAGACCTTCCAGCAGGGGCATAGTCAAGGTAGTTGACGGCCAGCTCTGCGGACAGGACGGCAGTCCTATAATGCTCAGAGGCATTTCCAATAACGGCATATCAGTATCTCACAATCTTATAACTGACGAAGCATTCCATGACATTTCACATCTCATGGGCTGCAATCTCATCAGGCTTGCACTGTATACCTGGGGAATGGGAACCGCTGGTTACTGTACCGGTGGAGATAAGGCATCGCTGATGAAGGATCTCTGTGACGGAGTTGAATATGCCAGGAATCAGGACATGTACGCCATGATCGACTGGCACATTCTCAATGACGGCGATCCCAATGAGCACATAGAAGACGCCAGGGAGTTCTTTGATGAAGTTTCAAAGAAGTACAGGGACTACAACAATGTCATCTATGAGATCTGCAACGAGCCAAATCATACCGACTGGGCGTCAGTAAAGAAATACGCAGAGGTCATCATTCCGATCATCAGGAACAACGACCCGGATTCAGTGATCATCGTAGGTACGACTAACTGGTCACAGGATGTTGACGTTGCGGCTAATGATCCGCTGAATTATGACAATATCATGTATACGCTGCATTTCTATTCAGCCAGTCACAGACAGCAGTTAAGAGACAAGGCTAATATCGCCATTAACAAGGGTCTGGCACTGTTTGTGACGGAATTCGGCATTACCTCCTCTTCAGGCGACCTGCCCATAGATGAGGATGAAGCCAATGTCTGGATCGATTTCCTTGAAGAGAACAAAATCAGCTGGTGCATGTGGAACTTCTCAAGAGCTCAGGAAGCCAGCGCTGCTCTCAACAGAAAGGAACTGAAGTTCAAGGACTTCACGATGGAAGACTTCTCAAGATCAGGCCTGTGGCTGATCGACAAGATAAAGGAGAAATCAGTAAGCGAGTGACTTAAGGGAAGTGGGTAACCACTTCTTTTTGTGATATATTAGATATTGGAAAGCGTGATGAATATGTTCAGAAAATTAGACGAGAAATTCGGAAACAATGCCGTCTGGCAGTTTGTAAAGTTCAATCTGGTAAGTTTGAGCATAACAGTTGTACAGCTGTTACTGGCAAATCTGTTACCGCTGATATTTGACTCGGTAACGACCAAGCTGCCGCCGTTTTTGCAGGGGATCTTCAATCCTGAGGTTCTCTTTGACGGTGAAAGCAAGTACGTCGTTGACGGCGTCGTGACCTTTGGCTATGTACTGCCGTTCTTCCTGTCAAACTTCATTGCCAACATCTACGGTTACTTCGTAAACATGAAGGCAACTTTCAAAGGCAAGGGGACAAAGGCAGGACTGATCGGGTACTTCGTGGTGCTGACCGCACTGATCCTGTTTACCACCTGGCTGCAGGGATACATTACTGCCCAGCTGAATAAGACGTCAGTGGCTTCTCTGGCCAGAACGATTGCGGCCATGGCAGCCGGAATGGTACAGGTAGCCGTACTGTTCCCATTGGAAAAGTTCGTATTGTTCAAGGAGAAGTAGAAAATGAGCAGAGTCAGCATAATCGTTCCGGTATACAACGGGGGAAAAGTATTAGAGAGGTGTGTCGACAGTATTCTGACTCAGGACCATCGTGACATTGAAGTACTGCTGATCGATGACGGCAGTAAGGATGATTCTTATCAGATAATGCAGGAATATGCTGTAAAGGACCCAAGGGTAATTGCCATTCACAAGGAAAACGGCGGCGTATCCTCAACCAGAAATCTGGGTCTGGAAAGGGCAACGGGTGACTATGTTCAGTTCATGGACGTAGATGACTGGCTGCCGTTTGATTCTACCAAGCAGCTGGTAAGAGCCATGGAAGAGAACAGCTGCGACATGGTGATCGGTGATTTCTATCGGGTCATTGATGATAACGTATCCAGAAAGGGATCGATCAGAGAAGGCGGCATCATCACCAGAAATCAGTACGCTGATGAGATGATGAAGACTCCGGCTGACTTCTATTACGGCGTGCTATGGAACAAACTATATAAGAAGGAAATAATTGACAGACATCACATCAGAATGGATGAAGGCATCAGTTATTGTGAGGACATGATCTTCAATCTGGAATACCTGATGCATGTGGAAAATGTCAGCGTTCTGAAGGCTCCTGTCTACTACTATGTCAGAACCAAGGGTTCTCTGGTGGAACAGAACATGAACCTGCAGAGCACGGTAAAGATGAAGACGAGCGTAATAAAGTATTACAACGATTTCTACCGCAACATTCTTGATGAGAAGGACTATGAGGAAAGAAAACCGATAATCTACGGCTATCTGGTAGCCGTGAGCACGGATGCCTTCAGCCTGCCGTTTGCCCGGGATACCAGGAAACTGGGAACCGAGGACGGGAAGAAGGTATTCTATGATGAAGCCTGTAAGGGCAGTGACTTCTTTCTGAACTATCTGAGTTCCCACCTGATCGACAGATTGCTGAATACGGCCGCTCAGAAACATGATCTGAGCCTTAGCCGGATGAAGGTGCTGTACGTAACCTATCTGCTGGGCAGGGACTGCTTCCTGGATGAAATAGCCGGACTAGCCGGCATGTCAGGCCCGGCCTGTCTGGTGGAGCTTACCAGACTTACGGCTTCAGGACAAGTAAGGATAACGGACATAAGCGTACTTGAGGAGAACAAGGTCTCCTACAGGTATGTAAACGGTGAACTGGATGAGGAATTTGCCGGCATCCAGAAGGATTATGAGAGCATCTGTTTCCATGGGCTGGATGAAGATGTGATAAATGCCTATGAAGATGTAAGAAAGGTGATCGTCGAGAATCTGGGCAGGACGATGGTGAAGTAAATGGATGAAACATTGATGAACATGTGTGATCTGCTGATGGCCAACTTTGAGACCCTGTGCAGAAACTACAAGCTGGAAGAGACCATGAACATTGCCGGGGCAATGATACTGACGAATGAGCATGAAACGGCAGACATTGAGAGAATGAAGGCCTGTTACAACATCATTAAGAGAAGTGAGGGGATCTTTTCCGTTTACCGCAATTACATGAGAATACCGGTAATGACCAAGATGAGCATGAGCGATGATCCGGAGAATTACTTTGAAAATCTGAAGGCCATCAAGGATGAACTGGACAGAGAGAGATTTCTGAAGTCAGAGTATTCAGTCATCGCAGCTATGGTGCTGCTTGAAGAAGCAAAGTACGATGAGATCGGAGACTACATTGAAAAGACCAAGGCCATCTACAATAAGATGAAGGAGGAGCATTCCGTTCTGACTTCTTCGAATGACACCGTCTTTGCGGCCTTGCTGGCGATATCCGACATCGACGTTGACAACCTGTTACTGGAGATGGAGGAAAGCTACCGTCTGATCAAGGGCAAGATACTGTTTGCCGAATCGCAGGAGATCAGCCACATTCTGTCGCTGGACATGGGTTCTCCGGGCTTGAAGGCTGAAAAGTTTCTGGATCTGTACAGACTGACGAAGGAAAATCACGTTACTTTCGGCTCAGGCACGGACATCAATGCCCTGGCTGCGCTGTCCCTGCTTGATCTGGACAACCGCGAGATCATCAGGCTGGTATCCGAGATGGAGCAGTACCTGGGAGGCAACAGATACTTCCGCGGTCTGCACATGATGAAGTCAACCAGAGTAGTACTGGCAGGGATGCTGCTGATGAAGTACTGCAGACCGGATGACACACTGATCGATAACATAATACTGTACAGCTGTCTGGCCGCAGCCATTGCGGCAGCCGCAGCTGCAGCAGCGGCATAGAAATACTGAGGGTTGAAGTGAACCCCGAAATTAGGACAAAACCTAATGGAGGGGTTTTTAAATGAAGATAAGTTATGAAGAAAAAGTGGACATGTATCGTAAGTGGAAAAATAGAGAGAAGTCTCCCGGACAGTTAGCGAAAGAATATGGAGTA
>JAFWGU010000009.1 GCA_017512285.1 Erysipelotrichaceae bacterium
TCAACTGGATTTTGATTGTACTACCTGCAAACCGAAGGCCTTTTCTACCATTTCCAGTGTTTGCTCAATGCTTCGGTTTTCATTCCTGATTATCACATGAAATCCAGAATGTAAATAGCGGTCATAGTTTTCCTGCGAATTGATCAGCATGAGCCCTTTCCGATAATTTTCCATCGCCTTCTCTGGATCAGGTTCATCCATTATCAGCCGATATAAGAACTGTTTATCCCGATCTGGCCTTTCAAAAAAACGCCGCACAGATATTTGAGGATCCGCCAGCATGACCAGCACATGATCTTCTGGAGTAATACTTTTCAGTGTCTCTATCGAAATATTAGTATCAACAAATACTGGTCTGCCCTGGTCTTTAAGGCCATCCAGAAGCCTGAGTTCCAGTATCTCACACTCGCGAGACACGCCGTCAATCCATGCCTTGTATTCCTCTGGGGTCCTTCTAATGAAGTCATGCCAGTCCTCCAGATCACGGGTATAAGTCAGAAAAGGAAACTCTGTACTGTCAAGCCCTGGCAACAGCTGGTCATGATAGTTCTCTTCACACAGGATACCGTTATATTTCTCTGCAAGCAGTTTTACCATGGTTGATTTGCCTGCATAGGCCGTACCAGTAATAAAATACGCGTTGTCAAATCTCATGTCTTACTCCACATTCTTCGGCTCATACGGCACGGAAATAAAGTCTTTCTTTTGGTGGTACAAGCAGCATACCGTCTCAATAATGATCGTATCTGCTTATTCTTTTCTTTTCACCGGTACCCAGATCGCGCTATGGTAATCTGGATCAGTCTTTTCGCCATTCACACAATCATACCACTCAACATTGGCATTGCCGCATAGCTCATACTCCGGATTGCCCGGCAGCCATTCCTTAAAGATTCGCGTATTAACGCTCTGCAAAGCCTCCGGAATCGGTCCGATGCAGATAAAAATTGCCCACTCGCCTCTCGGGAATTCATAAACGACATGCCCTCCGGCACTTCTCCGCCGGTGTATTTTCCGGCAATAAGATAGCGGAACTTTCCATCGCCAATATCATCTATACAGATTCCGTATTCCCCTATACAGTTATCCACCAGAGCCTGCTCGTAAGGATTGGCCGGAGCATTACCGGCATACACGTTGTAAGCATACTTTTCACATATCTCATCCCAGTACTTGGGAATCTCTGCATATGCAGTCTCATTATCAAACACTTTCTGAAAGCCGATGACCTTAAACGGGAACATCGGTGTGATCTTGTAGTCCATCTGATTACCTCCCTGTATTGATAGTTTAATGGTCAAAGGAAGGAAGGTTCTTATTACCGCTCCGGCGCGAACCTGTGATGGTGTTACACCATGGAAACGGGAGAAGGCTTTGGTAAAACTCTCCGGTGTTTCATATCCGTACCGAAGCGCTATGTCGATCACTTTATTATCCGTCTGCTTCAGATCCAGAGCTGCCAGATACAGTCTGCGGTTTCTGATGTATTCTCCAATACCGTAGCCTGTCATCAGGGAAAAGCCCTTCTGAAGAAAGAACAGTGAAAGAAACACATGATCCGCCACATCCTGCGCACTGATGTCGTCGGTCAGATGCTTTTCCATATAATCGATTGCTGTACGAATACTGGTAAGCCACTCCATCGGCCGACCCTCCCTTCTCTGATAAGATCATTGTATCTTCTGAAATGGAAATAATCCTGTCATTTCCTGCCCGGATCTGTCCTGCCATTATCCCTTTCGGGTCGGGTGCCGAATCACAGTTTTCAGCTTTTCCGGCGCCACTTTTCTTGCATCGCTCAGATAAATCTCATGGTGCATTCTCTGACTTGTTATGTCCAGAACATATCCCTGGGTCTCCATGTACTCATGCATCCGGGCAACCGTTGCGGATTCGTCGTCAAAGGAACCTACATGCATGCATTGAACGCACAGACCTCGTCATAGGTCAGGAACTCTGCCTTCGAGAAGTCCGTCTTCTTTTTCCGAGCGGCTTCTTCCACAGCCCAGTCGAAGTCCGCCTTCGTCACAAAATCCGGCAGGCGGATGACGGAGATCTTCCCTGACAATAGGCCATAAGTACTCCGTAAGTTTGTCATCATCTTTCGGCGTGAGTTTGGTATTTCCACTTCGAATCAAACCCATTTTCAAATGATCTACAGATAAATATGGGTATTGGTATTTTTCCAGCATACGTTGTGCTAAAACAGTCTTCCCCGTATGGGAGGCTCCGGTTATCAGAATAACCATTTTCGTATCCTTTCCGAGTTTTTATCTGCAAGATACTTAAGAATAGAACATCTCTTCATACTGGAATTTGTTGATCTATAACTTCTCCATGAATGCAAACTCTACCCTCATCTGGACATTTAGCATCAAATACTTTTGCACGTCCTTCTCCATAATCAAGTGAAGCTCCATTCTGTAGCGCATAGACCGAAGGATATATGTTATTCCATAGTTCATGGCATAAAGGTGGGCACAAATCTTCAACTATGAATTCCTGTCCTTTTTTGAAATACCCACATCTACATTTACTCTCTGTAATTGTAAGCTTAACTTTTGTCACTGATCTTCCCCCTACAAATTCTGATTTATACATTTCTCCTCCAACAAATTCGAACTTGTCGCTCATATTCCTCTTATGTGGTCATCCATATTTGCTTTTATCACATAGCTTCCGCGCTCCGTAATCTCCCAGATGTGGATCCCTGTGTCGGCTGTGCGGAAAAAGCGGTTTTCTCCGATCGGCATGTGAAGCAGAGCGCCATACAACTGGTTCACCATGCCCCCATGCGTCACGATCGCTATGACGGACTCTGAACCGTTTTCCGAAAGCACTCTCTGCAGTGCGTTCTCGGCTCTGCTGCGGAATTCAACTCTGACATTCTGACTCGATATGTTTCCCTTGGAAAGTTGGACAACCGTCTCAACATGCCTCGGAACTCTCGTATCCGTGTCCGATATGCGCTGACCGTTCGAGGAAACAAGTCAGACAACCGTGGGCGTTCAAGGAAACATGTCTGCGAACCGCTCCCCGCCACCGATGATGGAAGTGTGGGAGCCGTGATGTATCTGTTATTTTGATACCAGTTTCAAAAACTTAGTGTCATTCATCTGCTCATTGGTAATATATTCTCCATCACAGAACAAAGCATATGTCGTAATCGGTGTCGGAGCATTTTGTGCCTGTTCCTTGCTCTCAATATGTATTGCCTTAAACGGTATGTCGTTTTCTTTTGCTGTTTGCTCTACAATCGGAACATACTTTGCATTGAACGGACACTGGCTGGTATAGTACAGAACATAGCCTGCTTCATCAACATGATGGTGTTTAGCGCAGTCCTTGAACTTAGGCTGGCGAGCGTCAGCAGAGAAAGGCAAGTACCACAATTGAATACCATTATCAGCCTCGTCACATACGGTAAAGCCCTTGTGTTTCAGAAACTTAGGATCGGCAAGGAAAGGCTTTTTCTTAGCTGATGAAAGAATGCAAAGGCCCTGTTTTCCTTTGCTCTTGCTGTCCTCAATGCAAGCACTCAGCAGATCATTGGAGTATCCGTGCCCCTTGAACGAACCGGAGACCCACAGACAGTCGATATAAATATACTCGTCTGCATCTATCGGATTCCATGCTTTTTCAGCAGGGATATACTCAATGAAACACTTACCCCGTTCCACGCTTTTCAGAAACACCAGTCCCTCATCGAACCGATCCAAAAGCCATGCCTTTTTGGAAGAAACCTGTACGTCCTTGTTATTTGAGATGGCACAGCAAATATGCTCCTTTTCCAGATTTTCTTTTGTTACTCTGATGTATTCCATAGGTTAATACCTCCATTTTTCTTCGGACATCGAAACTACCGTTACAGTCCCATTTGACAACAGACCGAGAGTCTCAACCTCTTAAAAAGCCTCAAATGACAACAATCCGATAGTCTCAATATCACATTTTTGCCCATGATAGCGAAACAAGAGTTACAGCAGCGGATTTTCTCAATTTGCCCTCTCGCTCTGTAGAAACTTATCCACACTCTCGCTGACGGTTAAATTTCGCAAATGCCTTTATTTCAAGCCATTTTCAGTGCCACGACCTCTTTTCTCGACAGCAGAACGACGGTCTCGATTTGCGAACCATTGTCCAAACTAACTCTCATATCTTTTGAAATAATTGGAAGCTTGAATTCAATGGACTTAAGCCACTGTCCGTTTGCCTGCTCTTCTTCATAAATCTCAACCTTTTCAATGAATTGTGTCAGGAACTCTCTACGTTCCGCCTCATTCATCGGCTCATCCATCATAGCATTTCTAACGTTTCCATCATGTCATTAAGAAATTTATGTCTTATTCTTTCATTCACATCCAAAATTGAAAGATATGGGTTCAGATCCTCTAATTCGACCAGTAATAACTCTCCGTCATTCGTTCTGCATGCATCTACTCTCTGAATACCATGCGTTACTGTATTCCATTCAATAAATCTTCTGGCAAATGCTATATCTTCATCGGTGCAATTATATTCTTTTAATATCCATCGTTTCGATTTATCAGGAGCATATAAAGCATATTCAAACTTGTCATCAATAAAATAAAATGAAACTTCATACTGAAAATCAATTGCCGGCTGTATTAACATGGTTCCGGGACAAATGTTACGCCCAATAATTTCTTCAAGTGTAACAAAGTCTAATCCAATGGAATCTGCTCCATCTTTCGGCTTTATCACAAATAAATCCGATTTTGGTAAAATATTTATATCATCCACCAAATCAATTGTAGGAATAACCGGATATTTTTCAGCTGTGAGCTCCAATAAGTATTGTTTGCCCTTCATATCCGCTTTTCCATCAAATGAATTGAATGTTTTTAGCTTCTTTTCAGATACACGTTTAAGAAAATCAAAATAAATATCTTTATATCCAATTACACTTCCGGTATTTCTAAAGACAACAATATCCGCATAATCCTCATAACTCACCGCACATTTTGGATGACACAATACAACATCATATTTATTCTTAAGCTTGTCAGTTATATAAATATCCTCTTCAGAATAATTTCTTCCTTTTGCTTTGTAAGACAAATCTGTCAAATATAAAATCTTTTTCATAATTATATATCCTTTCGTTCTTTCACTCAAAAAAACTCATCTCATTAGTCGATTCTACTGGAAGATAAATTAGCTACTATATCATCTGAAAATGCCTCAAAGCATCCTCTATAGCTTTTACTTTTTCCTCCGGACATCCCGGTTGTCTGCTGTTCTCTGATTTAGGCTTATTATAGTTTTCACGCTCTATGATTCCATGTTTCTGCTTCACCTGTGCTATATTGAGGTTTGTCACATGAAATCCATACTTTTCTTGCACCCACTCCTCAATCTCTTTGTATGTTGCCTTAGCCTCTGAACTTGTAAGATCAAGCTCGTCCATATCTACCTTTACGTTGATATGATGCTTTGCTTCATGAAGTTTGGACAATAAACATACAGTTTCCACATGCCTCGGAAATCTCGTATCCGTGTCCGATATGCGGTGAATGTTCGTGGGAACAAGTCAAGAGCCTATGGTCGTTTGCGGAAACATATCTACGAACCGTGAACGTTCGTGGAAACTAGTCAATGCTTTTTAAGGGGTTTCTCCAAACTCAAATCTCGCTTTGCTGGCTGCTATTGCAGCAATTGCAACATCTTCTTCTGTAGCATCTGGGACAACCCACAGACCATTAAGAAATCTTGAATAGTATTGTCAATTCATTTTTTCCTGTATGCTTTTACTGTTAACAACTATTGATTCGTTCCAATCTTCAAGCCCGGTATCCTTCAAATAACCCTGAATTGTCTGCAAGGCGAAACTGCGATCGCCGTATAACTCAATAAAACCGCAAATCTGCTGAAGAAGGATCGCTCTCGAAGAGGCAGAGTCTTCCTTAATGCTCTCAAAGGGCATAACAATATAACGCTCATAAGACTCCATACGTCTTTCAGAGCGCTGATAGAAAACGGATTCCTCATCTATGAAGCCGATAACTGTGAAAGTTCTTCGCTCTCCGATATAATATGCTTCAAACGTGTCGCCCAGATGAAAAGACTCATGATAGGCCGTTCCCATAATTGCAGGAATAGGTTCTGAATAATGACAATCAAAATCTGTTGGCTGAAAACACCTTCCTTCCGTTATTTCTATAGGAAACAGCGTAAAGAAGTTTTCCGATACCTGAATCGCTTCAGTTGCCGTTATGTTTTCCCCATTAATGATATATTTTGATTCCGCCTCAAATTCTGTATCGTTGTTTACAATACATGTCTCAGGTATCTCACTGTTTATGACTTCCACAAAGTTGTTGCAATAGGCATATAATTTAAACTCAGAACTTTCGACCAACCTTTTCCTGAACTCAAGAAGACTATTAAATAGACTTCCATCATCATTCATATATTCATCATACTGCTCTTCAGTAAGGAATTCTGAAAGCTCGTAGATATCATTATATACACTCTTGTTTGTATCAACGGTACTATTCTCCGCTTTATCTATTCCTGATCTTACACATCCCCCAAATAGGCTCATCATTGCCATAATAGAAAGCAGAAGAATGAATGCCGTTAGACGTTTTGCCTTTATCATATCCATATTCTTACAAATCCCTATTTCTTCTTCATTTGGACAGCAATCCGACAGTCTCAACCTCTCAAAAAGGCCCAAATGACAGTAAACCGATAGTCTCAACAACCGATTTTTGCCCTTGACATAGAAACGAGAGTTACAGCAGCGAATTCTCTCATTTTTCCCTTTCAGTCAATGGAAACTTATCCACGCTCCCGCTGACAGTCAAAACCCGCAAATGCCCTTATTTCAAGCCATTTTCAGCACTTTACTCTCATTTCCTTGACATCAATACAACCGTCTCCACATGATACGTATGCGGGAACTGATCTACCGGCTGGATTTCCCTGATCTCATAGCCGTTATTCTTCAGATAGTAAAGATCTCTGGCCAGAGTTGACGGGTTACATGAAACGTATATCAGTCTTTCCGGCTTCATTGTCACTATGCTTTCAAGTGTCTCTTCACTGCAGCCCTTTCTTGGAGGGTCAACGAAGATCACGTCTGGTCTTATCTCTTCCCTGGCAAAGTCAGCAGCTATTTTCTGTGAGTCTCCACAGATGAAGTTAACATTAGTAATGCCGTTGATCTCGGCATTTCTCTTGGCATCCTTGATGGCCTCTTCAACTATCTCAACACCAATGACCCTGCCGGCCTTCTTACTGGCAATGAGTCCGATCGTTCCAACGCCGCAATACAGATCCAGCACCAGATCAGTATTCTTCAGCTGAGCCAGTTCAATGGCCTTACCATATAATACTTCGGTCTGCACAGTGTTGATCTGATAGAAGGAATAATCGGATATTTCAAACTTTAGGCCACACAGTTCATCGGTCAGATGCCATGAACCATACAAAAGCCTGTGGCTCTTGCCAAGCACCACATTGGTCTTCTTATCTTCATTTATATTCTGGATCACACTCTTTATGTATTCATTTCCCTTAACGAGATCCTCGGTGAATCTGTCAATTCCCCTGACATTCCTTCTGTCAGTTACCAGAACGACCATGATCTCACCGGTTTCAGGCAGATCTCTCAACATGACATATCTGACATGTTCATGAATGTCGTGCCTGTACATTAGCAGTCTGATCTTTCTGACCAGTTCGTTTGCCTGTTCACTCTGCAGATAACACTCATCCACCGGTATTACCTCGTGCGAGTTATAGCGGTAGAATCCCGTAACCGGCAGCCCATCCTTATTTACCGTCAGCGGCAGAATTACCTTGTTACGGTAGCGGTAAGGCTCATTCATCATGATGATCGGCTTTATTTCCTCAGTTACCTTGCCGATGTTTCTTAACGTATGTTCAACATGCCTCTGCTTGAATTCAGCCTGCCCCTTCTGGGACATGTGCTGCAGCTGACAGCCGCCGCACTGCCTGGATATCGGACAGCGGGCCTCAACTCTTTCAGGACTTGGTTCGATCAACTTCAGCAGTCTGCCGTAACCGTAATCCTTTCTTGCGGCCGTTATGACGATCTCACCGGTCTCACCGATGATCATATCCTTGACAAATACGCAAAAGGTGTCATATTTAACGACACCTAATCCATTGTAAGTATAGTCGGTACACGTACCTGTAAACAATTGATTCTTCTGCATTACTCTGTTGTATCATCAGCGGCGTGATTGTATTCATTCGGTTCAGTGGCTTCTTCGCCTTCAGTCTGTCCCTCTGTCTCGCCTTCTGTTTCTTCGCCTTCAGCGTTTTCGCCTTCAGCCTTTGCTCTTTCTTCCTCTTCTCTTTCGATGATCTGCTGCTCACGGAGTTCCTTCAGTTCAGCAGCTATTTCCGCATTCTTCGGATCAGACAGTGTCTGAACGAGATAGGTATCCATCTTGGAGTTCTTATTGATCAGAATGAGTCTGAATTCATCAAGCTTCATGTCGTCGTAAGCGTAGATCTCCAGATCGTACTGCTTGTAGTCTTCCTGCTGAGTAAAGTATGTCTCAACCGGAAGGATCTCATTTACTGCTTCATAAGCCTTTAATACGAGGTCATTCATTTCCTCGGATGTCATGTCATCTCTGACATCCAGTTCTATTCTCATTGTTTCAACGATCAGGTTGACGGCACAGCCTTCAACACCGTCGAGCTGTTTCAGCCTTGATTCTACCGCAGACTTCTGGTCTTCGTCGATCATGTGAATGATTTCGGTATTGATTCTCTCACCAACGATAGGTGTATGAGTTTCCTGAGCTGCTGAATAAAGCAGATACAGGAAGAAGCATACAGGAACCATCAGTACGATGAAACTGAGCCAGAAGAACCAGTTGAATCCCAGTCTGTCTTTCTTAACCTTGACTTTCTTAGCTTTCTTTTCTTTCTTGCCCTTTGCCATTGAATCACTCTTTTCCACGCTGTCGCCGTCGAAAGTTGATACTTCCCTAGTTTCACCCGGATCAGCTATAGTCAGTGAACCGGCGCCATCGTATACGATGGTTTCGTCAGTATATTCCTCAGAAGTTTCTGCAGTCTGTTCCGCAGGTTCCGCTGTCTCGCCAGCGGTTTCTTCCTGAACTTCCTCAGTAGCCGCATTCTCAGTCTCTTCACTGATTTCCTCAACCGGTGCAACCACCGGGATCTCTGCGGTCTCTTCCCTGAAGCTTTCCTCTTCAGCAGGTTCCAGGCTGACTTCATTGCTGATATGTTCAGCGGTATCTTCAACAGTCTCCCTGACTTCTTCAAATGCCGTTTCCGCATTATCCGCAGCCTCGGTGACTGTCTCCCTGACTTCCTCAACAACAGGCTCAGCATTCTCAGCGACAGTTTCAGCTGCTTCTTCGGCAGCCTCAAAACTCTGCTCTGCAGATTCCTTTAATATGTCGCTTACGATTGACTGATTAAGCTTAAGCTCTTCGGTCTCCGTCATTCTCGGCTCTTCCCTTAATGTTTCCTCAACATCAGGAATGACTCTTGCCTCGACATCGATGACCTCAGGCTTAGCGTTGTTTTGCTTTTTTCTCTTTTTCCAAGCCATGTTATCACATCCTGTACACCTTATAATACATTATAAAATGATATATTTCCACTTTTTTAAGATTTCTTAAGTAAATCCAGTCTCTCCAGTTCACTTACGAAGGCATCCTCATCCATCAGCTGAATGCCCAGCTGCAGAGCCTTATCGTACTTGCTGCCGGCATCATGACCGTAGATGACGATGTCCGTTTTCTTGGAAACGGAGCCGGTTACCTTGGCCTGTAACTGACCCAGAAGAGCCTCTGCCTGACTTCTGGTCAGATGATCCAGACCGCCGGTCAGAACGACTGTCTTATTGGTAAATACGGAATCAAAGCTGTCCTTATCCTCATACAGCATGATGACGTTGTTCTTCTTCAGTGATTCCACCAGCTTGACGTTCTGCTCATCCTCAAAGAAGGTAACGATAGAATCAGCCATTACCTCGCCGACATCAGGGATCCTGGTCAGTTCTTCCCTGGAGGCCTGCATCAGTGCGTCGATGTTCTTATAGCGCTGAGCCAGTACTCTGGCGGCCTTGGCGCCGATGTGCTTGATGCCGATACCGAACAGTACCTTGTCCAGTCCGGCCTTCTTGGCTTCCTCAATGGCATTTACCAGATTATCAAAGGACTTTGAACCCATCTTATCCAGCTGCATGATCTCATCACGGCAGTACTTCAGCTCAAAGATGTTTTCTACTCTGTTGAGCAGACCGGCCTTATGGAACATTTCAACCTTCTTTTCGCCCAGACCGTCAATGTTCATGGCATCTCTGCTGGCAAAGTGGGCAATGCTCTCAACGACTCTGGCCGGACATTCACTGTTAATGCAGTAGGTGTCTGCCTCATCTTCGAATCTGTGCAGTGGCATGCCGCATACCGGACAGGTTTTCGGGAAGATGTAGCTTTCCGAATTCTCGGGTCTGCGTTCCATGATGACCTTGACGACCTCAGGAATGATGTCGCCGGCCTTGTGGACTACGACGGAGTCATTGACTCTGATGTCCTTGGACTTGATGTAATCCTCATTATGCAATGTTGCGTATTCAACGTTGGTCTGAGCTATTTCAACCGGTACGAACCTGGCATTAGGAGTTACCTTGCCGGTTCTGCCAACCGTACAGAAGATGTCAACAACTTTGGTCACGACTTCCTCAGCCGGGAACTTGTAGGCGATGGCCCACTTTGGGTACTTGACGGTGTAGCCCAGCTGCTGCTGCTTAGCCAGGTCATTTACCTTGATGACCATGCCGTCAATGTCATACGGCAGATCAGGTCTCTTCTGAGCCATTTCCTGAATGAAGGCCCATACTTCATCGATATTGCGGCACTTGCGCCTTAATGGGTTTACTCTGAATCCCTGCTTTTCCAGCAGCTCCAGAGCTTCCTCATGAGTCCTGACGAAAGCTTCTGCGCCAGGCAGATGATACCAGTAGGCTTCCAGACCTCTGGAAGCGGCGATACGGGAATCAAGCTGACGGATGGAACCGGCAGCCGCATTACGCGGATTGGCAAAGAGAGCTTCCCCTCTGGATTCTCTTTCCTCGTTTAACTTGCGGAAGACGGATCTCGGCATGTACACCTCACCGCGGATATCCAGTTCTTCCTTGAAGTCGATGTTCATCGGAATAGAACGGATCGTCCTGACGTTGGCGGTAACATCCTCACCGACTACGCCGTCACCTCTGGTAACAGCCTGAACGAACTTGCCGTTCTGATACAGCATGCTCATGGCCAGGCCGTCCATCTTCAGTTCAACGATGTATTCAACGGGACCGACTTCACTGATGATGCGGTCCTCAAACTGCTTCAGATCTTCGTAATTATATCCATTTCCCAGTGACAGCATGTTTCTCTGGTGAACGATCTTGGTGAAGCCTTCGGAAACTGCCCCGCCTACTCTCTGGGTTGGCGAATTGGCATCGTAGAACTCCGGATGCTCGGCTTCCAGCTTCTTCAGTTCATTCATCAGCCGGTCATACTCGCTGTCCGGTACTGATGGGTTATCGTCACGGTAGTACTGCAGATTGTACAGCTCCAGTAACCGGCGTAATTCCTCTATGTGCTTCTGAACATCACTCATCCTTGTCAGCCTCCTTCTTGTGCAGTTTCGGGAAATTCAGTGACATCGTCTTGACCTTGAAAGGCATCGGGAAGGCAATGTCTCCGAAGTTGCCGTTAACGCTTAATACCACGCCTTCACCGAAGTCATCATGGATCATGATGTCTCCCGGCTTGACGTCAACCTTCGGTCTCTTGCGGGCAACGGTCATGGTGAATTCCATGTCGTCGTCGAAGTTCTTGACCATTTCATTTACCGGTACGATGCCGGCCTTTTCAATGAACTCCTCATCTATCTCATCAAGGAACCTTGACGGTACCTTGCTTGAATTGGTTGCGTAGCTGTAGCCCATGCTCTCGGTAAGGAACAGATTGTCCATGGCTCTGGTAAAGGCTACGTAAGCCAGTCTTCTTTCCTCTTCCAGCCCCTTTATGCCTTCAGCCATGCTCTTTTCTGACGGGAATACCCCATCGCTTAGGCCGATGACAAAGACGTTCCTGAACTCCAGGCCCTTGGCGCTGTGAACAGTCATCAATGAAACGAAGTGTCCGTCCCTGTTTCCCTGAATGTCAGTGTACAGGGCAACCATCTGCAGATAGTCATCAAGCTGAGCGTCCGGATTGCCGTGAACGTAGTCGTTCATGTCATTTATCAGTTCCTTGAGGTTCTCGGTCCTGTCAACATCCTTGGAGTCTCCTGAGGTTTCCAGCATGGTGTTATAGCCGCTTTCCTCCAGGATCATCTGCAGGATCTGCTCCAGCGGCATTTCCTTACTTCTGGTCGTCCAGTCTTCGATCTTTTCAACCAGATTCCTTAATTCCTTCTTCTTCATGTAATCAAGCTGTTTGGCAGCTTCAAACATGGTAATGCCGTTATTGCGGGCGTATTCAAGAAGAGTATCCACGGACTTGTTGCCGATTCCCCTCTTCGGTACGTTTATTATTCTCTTGAAGGACAGATCATCCCTGTTAACCAGCATTCTGAGGTAACACAGGGCATCCTTGATCTCCTGTCTCTCATAGAACCTGATGCCGCCGTATATCACGTACGGTATCTTGAGGTCTATCAGACTCTTTTCTATTGATCTTGAAAGATAGTTGGAACGGTATAGTACGGCAACGTCATCATATTCATATTCACCCTTCTTGATCAGTTCCAGGATCTTCTTGGCGACATAAAGCGCCTCGTCATCCTCAGTCGGAGCTTTATAGTGAATGATGTGAGAGCCCTCAGGGTTTTCCGTATACAGATCCTTCTTGACCCTGTGCTTATTGTACTTGATCAGACTGTTAGCTGCGCCCAGTATGATCTGGCTGGAACGGTAGTTGCGCTCCAGAACGATGGTCTCACACGGTCTGTAGTCATTTTCAAAGCCCATGATGATGTTGATGTTGGCCCCTCTCCAGGTATAGATGGTCTGGTCCGGGTCACCGACTACGTATACAAAGGTATTCTCAGTCGTCAGTAAGGTGATCAGTTCATACTGAACATTGTCAATGTCCTGGAACTCATCTACCAGAATGAACTGGAACTTTTTCTGCCATCTTTCTCTTACATCCGGATACAGTTTGAACAGTTTATTGGTCCATAACAAAAGATCGTCAAAGTCCAGGGCATAGAGCTGAGCCTGCCTGTTCAGATAATACTCATATATCTGGGCCTTGCCCTTTTCATAGTAGTTATAGGCAAGATTGTAGGCTGCCTGCACGTCCAGTCCGGCCGTCTTCATGCTGGCGATGTATTCCAATAGGCCGTTGGCATTGTACTTCTTGGAATCAATGTCCAATGCCTTGTAGGCTTCCTTGATGATGCTCTTCTGATCGTCCTGATCCAGAATGGTGAAATTAACGGGGTATCCCAGATGTCTGATGTCCTGTCTCAAAATGGTTACGCAGAAGGAATGGATCGTTGAAATGTGCACCTTGCCTGACTCCTCAGGAAGCTGCAGATTGATTCTGTTGCGCATTTCATTGGCGGCCTTGTTGGTAAACGTGATGGCCAGAACCTTGCGGGGATCAACTCCCCAGCTCTTGATCACGTGAACAATGCGTGTCGTCAGGACACGCGTTTTTCCGCTTCCTGCCCCGGCTATGACACGCACGTACTGTGAGTTCGTCGTCACGGCCTTATACTGGGCTTCATTCAACATTTCGAGATAACTTTCCATTAAAAACCACCTATATAATTATACCATCACCGGCCACCCAAGTTAATGATGAAAGCATCATTCAAATCATGATATAATTTGTTAAAGGTGATTTTTTATGATAGGACTGGCAGAGAACTGGACGGATTATGAACTGATAGATGCAGGCGAAAAAGACAAGCTGGAACGCTGGGGCAGCGTCGTTTTGGTACGCCCTGATCCCCAGGCAATATGGCATAAGTCAGACGATGCCAGATGGAATAAGTATGACGCCATCTATCACCGCTCCTCCAAGGGCGGCGGCAGCTGGGACTTCCGTAAGAAGCTGCCGGAAGAATGGACGATAAGCTACCGTGATCTGACCTTCAAGGTTGCTCCAACCAATTTCAAGCATACCGGACTGTTCCCCGAACAGGCCGTAAACTGGGACTGGCTGGCTGACATCATCAGGAACAACAGCGACCGTGACATAAGGGTTCTCAATCTGTTTGCCTATACCGGCGGAGCCACCATGGCCTGCAGCAAGGCCGGTGCCAGGGAAGTTGTTCACGTCGATGCCGCCAAGGGCATGGTAAGCTGGGCCAAGGAAAACATGGTCCTCAATCACCTGGAAGACCACACGATAAGATTCATCGTTGACGATGCGCTGAAGTTCGTTCAGAGAGAACAGCGCCGCGGCAACCGCTACGACATCATAATCATGGATCCGCCAAGCTATGGCCGTGGACCGAACAATGAATTATGGAAACTGGAAGAGCAGCTGGAAAACCTGATCGCCGAGACCTCAAAACTGTTATCTGACAGACCTCTGGCTTATCTGGTAAACGGCTATACGACCGGTTTCTCACCGATAGTATTAAGTAACATCATGTCGCAGTATCTTCTCAAGAAGTATCCTGACGGCAAGGTATACACCGTGGAACTGGCCATCCCGACCAGTGACCGCAACATACTGTTACCGTGCGGCATCTCAGGAAGGTTTGAACTGTGATCAACGTAATATACGAAGACAATCACCTGCTGGTAGTTGAAAAGCCGGTAAACATCCCGGTTCAGGGCGACAGCAGTAATGATGAAGACCTTCTGACAATGCTGAAGCAGTATCTCAAGGAGAAGTATGCTAAGCCGGGAGAAGTATATCTGGGACTGGTTCATAGACTTGACAGGCCGGTTGGCGGGATCATGGTATTTGCCCGCACCAGCAAGGCAGCCAGCAGACTGTCAAAGATCATAGCTGAACGCACCTTCGCCAAGACCTACCTGGCCATCGTTGAAGGACATGGTATCAGAAAGAGCGATACTCTCACCGATTATCTGATCAAGGACAGCAAGACCAATACTGTATCAGTTACGGATGAAGCCCATGGCAGGAAGGCCGTGCTTGACTATGAACTGCTCAACAGCAGGAATGATCTTAACCTTGTAAAGGTCAATCTGCATACCGGCAGAAGTCATCAGATCAGAGTCCAGTTCGCCTCCAGAAACATGCCGCTGTGGGGAGATCAGCGATATAACCCGAAAGCCGTGAAGCATCAGCAGATAGCCTTATGGTCATATGAGATATCCTTCCCCCATCCAACCACAAAGGAGGTCCTCACCTTCCGATGCGAACCTCCCGGAAAATATCCTTGGAATGAATTAATGCCTGAAAGCTGAGCTTCCAGGCATTTTATTTAGTCTAATTCAGCAGCGCCGGTATACAGCTTGTAGTAACGGCCCTTCTGTCTTAACAGGTCATCGTGGTCACCGCGTTCAACGATCTGACCGTGTTCAAGAACCATGATGGCATTGCTGTTGCGGACTGTTGACAGTCTGTGGGCAATGACAAATACCGTTCTGCCCTGCATCAGCTTGTCCATGCCCTTCTCAATTACTCTTTCGGTATGAGTATCGATTGAGGAAGTGGCTTCATCAAGGATCAGTACCGGCGGGTTGGAAACTGCCGCTCTGGCAATGTTCAGCAACTGCCTCTGACCCTGTGACAGGTTGGCTCCGTTTGCCGTCAGCATCGTATCGTAGCCGTCCGGCAGTCTGTTGATGAAGCTGTCGGCATTGGCCAGTTTGGCAGCGGCTATGCACTCTTCATCAGTCGCTTCCAGATTACCGTAGCGGATGTTATCCATGACGGTGCCTGAGAACAGGTTGGTATCCTGCAATACCATGCCCAGAGACTTTCTTAATGAACTCTTCTTGATGTTGTTTACAGGAATGCCGTCATAGGTAATGACGCCTTCCTGAACATCATAGAATCTGTTGATCAGGTTGGTAATGGTCGTCTTGCCGGCTCCGGTTGAACCTACGAAGGCGATCTTCTGACCCGGCTTGGCATACAGTGATACGTCCCTCAGTACGACTTTGTCAGGAACATATGAGAAGGTTACGTCATTCAGTCTGATGTCTCCCTTCAGTTCCGTCAGATCTCCGGTTGCCGGATCCTTCCAGGCAAACGTTCCGGTTCTCTGTGAACACTCAACCAGTATGCCTTCCTCATTCATGGCATTGACCAGTTCGATCTTTCCCTCATCAACTTCAGTCGGGGTATCCATTACCTCAAACATTCTTTCTGCTCCGGCAATGGACATCATGACACCGTTGAACTGCTGAGACAGGCCGCTTACCGGTCCGGCTATCTGCCTGGTATAGAGCAGGAAACTGGCTAAGGCACCTAATTCAAGCGAACCTTCAATGCAGGCCTTGGCGCCTAATACGGCGACGACGGCATAACTGATGTATGACAGGTTGACGTTGATCGGCATTAATGACTGAGCAAACATGTTGCTCTTGATGCTGGCTTCCATCGTTTCATCATTAAACTTGGAGAAAGCCTTTACTGATTCCTTCTCATGGGAGAAGACCTTGACTTCCTTCTGTCCCAATAACATTTCCTCAACGTAACCGTTGATGTCACTGACGGTCCTCATGACCTTGACGAAGTACTTTCTTGATCTCTTGCCGACGAATACGCTGACTGATGTAACAAGTACCAGTAACGTCATCGTGATCAGGGTCAGTCTTGGTGACAGAATGATCATCATCGTCATTGAGCCTACCAGGGAGATTATCGTATTAATCATCTGCGGTAATGTATCACCGATCAGAGGTCTGATGGCATCAATGTCATTGGTATAGAAGTTCATGAGTTCGCCATGGGTATGGGTATCATAGAACTGTACAGGCATGTCCTGCATGTGGCTGAACAGGTCCAGACGCATGTTATGCAGCGTACCCGTGGTAACGATGCTCATGATCCGGCGGTAAATGTAGGCAGCGGTAATGCCGCACATGTAGATGCAGCCCATCTTTACCAGCTGACCGATGAATCCGCTTAAGTCCGGATCCTTCTGCCCGGCCAGCGGCAATATGTAATCGTTGATCAGCGGTGTAAAGAAATATGATGATGCAACGTTTGTCAGTGCCTCGATGATGATGCAGAAGAAGACGATCACCAGCAGCCACCTGTACTGAGCCAGGTATCTGAATATCCTCTTCACGGTTGCCGGAATGTCGTTGGCACGTGACCTTCTTATTTCACGGTAGTTTGATTCACTCATTACTGACTCACCCCCTTAAGCTGGGTTTCATACAGATCATGGTAAACCATGTTGCGTCCCATTAATTCGTCATGGGTACCGATGTCTTCGATTTTGCCTTCATTCATGACGACGATCTTGTCGGCGTCCATGATCGAGGAGATACGCTGGGCGATGATTATCGTAGTCATACCAGCCAGTCTTTCTCTTAAAGCCGTTCTGATCTTCTTATCGGTTTCGGTATCTACGGCAGAAGTACTGTCATCCATGATGATGATGTCAGGCTTCTTCAGCAGAGCTCTGGCAATACAGAGTCTCTGTTTCTGACCGCCGGATACGTTTACGCCACCCTGCCCCAGATCGGTTTCATAACCCTTCGGGAAGGAAGTGATGAAATCATGAGCCTGAGCACATCTGGCAGCTTCCACAACTTCTTCGTGAGTAGCGTTCTGATCGCCCCACTTCAGGTTTTCCTCAATGGTACCGGAGAACAGAACGTTCTTCTGCAGTACCATGGAAACGGACTTGCGCAGGTTGTCCAGTCTGTACTCCCTGACGTCGTGCCCGCCAACCAGTACTTCACCTTCCGTGACGTCATATAAGCGCGGCAACAGCTGAACCAGTGTGGTCTTGCTGGAACCGGTTGAACCGATGATGCCAACCATCTCCCCGGACTTAATGGTCAGGTTGATGTTTTCCAGGGCATATTTATGAGCATCGGCAGTATACTTGAAGGAAACGTTTCTGAATTCAACTGAACCGTCTTCAGGAACAAGTTCAGGATCGGTTCCCTTATCTTCAATGTCAATCTTCTCATTCAGAACTTCATTTGCGCGGTCAACTGAGGCCTGGGCAAAGATGATCTGCATCAGAGCAAAGGATACCATCATTAATCCGAACAGGATGCTTCTGAGATATGAAAGATAACTCATGAATTCACCCATGGTCATGTTACCGGCAATGATGAAGTTGCCGCCAAACCATGATACGGCGATCATGCAGGCATAGGTAACGAAACTGAAGAACGGGTTGTTCAGAATTACCAGACTCTCAGCCATGCGCTGCTGCTTACGGACTGACAGAGATGAATCTTCAAACTTCTTCTTTTCAAAGTTCTCCCTTACGAAGGTCTTAACTACTCTGATGCCTACGAAGTTTTCTTCCAGAGAGGCATTCATGCGGTCAAACTTTCTCATTAATACTCTGAACATCGGATGAGCAAAGTGGGAAATGAGATACAGACCGATGGCAAGTACCGGAATGGCTACCAGGAAGATCTTTCCCAGCTGAGCATTCAGGGTGAATACCATGATGGTTGACGTTATTAACTGGAACGGGGCTCTTATCAGCATTCTGATGATTGCCAGATAGGCCATTCTTAATTCACGCATGTCCTTGGTCATTCTGGTAACCAGCGAAGGAACCTCAAACTTGTCCATGTTGGCAAAGCTGAAATTCTGGATCTTCTCATACAGGGCCAGGCGCAGGTTTCTGATGAAACCACTGGATGCCATGGCGGCTAAGATGCCTGAAGCAGCGCCCAGCAACATTGCCGCAAATGAGTACATGACCATCTTCCATCCTGCCTGATAAATGATGTCCATGTTGACCCCACCGGCACCGTTTATGCCCTCGTCAATGATGACAGTCATGGTACGGGGTATGGATACCTCAAACAGTACCTCCAGAGCGACAAGAACAGGTGCGATGATGGCTGCCCACTTGAACTGTTTCGTGTATTTCAAGACGAGCTTAAACAACGCTTATCCCCTCCTTTTCTGCGAAAAAAAATAAAAAAGTCCTGACTTCTTAATGTATTCTATATTATGGACCAGGGTATTTCAAGTCAGTTGAACGAATGTTTTACACATGGTTATTCAAGACAAAAACAAAGAGAAGCGACCGGTCAAGATCACTTCTCTTTTTCATGTTTTCTATGCAGTTTTTAAGGCTGTTTGCCGATATAGGCAAGGATGCCGCCATCAACGTACAGGATGTGTCCGTTGACGAAGTTTGAAGCATCAGATGCCAGGAATACTGCCGGTCCCATTAAGTCCTCAACATCGCCCCAGCGTTCTGCCGGTGTCTTGGCAATGATGAACTGGTCGAACGGATGTCTTGATCCATCCGGCTGCGGTTCTCTTAACGGAGCTGTCTGCTTGGTGGCAATGTAACCAGGTCCGATGCCGTTGCACTGAATGTTGGCATGACCGTATTCAGAGCAGATGTTTCTTGTCAGCATCTTCAGGCCGCCCTTGGCAGCTGCGTAGGCAGATACTGTTTCTCTGCCTAATTCAGACATCATTGAACAGATGTTGATGATCTTGCCATGTCCCTTGGCGATCATGCCCGGGATAACAGCCTTTGAACAGATGAATGCGGAATTCAGGTCAGTATCAATGATCTTTCTGAAATCCTCTACGCTCATCTCGATCATCGGAATGCGCTTGATGATGGCTGCGTTATTGACCAGAATGTCAATTACGCCAACTTCCTCATTGATCTTCTTAACGAATTCAATTACCTGATTCTCATCAGTAACATCGCATACATATCCAATGGCATCTACACCGTTTGCCTTATATCTGGCCTTGGCTGCGTCGATCTTTTCCTGGCTTCTGCCATTGAAGACGATCTTGGCACCGGCATAAGCCATGCCGCAGGCGATACCGAAGCCGATACCGTCCGTAGCACCTGTAACCAGAGCAACCTTTCCGTCAAGGCGGAAGCTGTCCATTGTGAATTCTGCCATTATGCTCACCTATCTCTGAACTCTGCCTGATGCATCGCCGCCGGCCAGAGCCTTGACTTCTGCTTCAGATACGAGGTTGAAGTCTGTTGGAATGGTGTGCTTCAGAGCGCTGGCTGCTACTGCGAATTCCAGAGCTTCGCCCTGTGTCTTCATTGTTAACAAGCCATGAATGACGCCGCCGGAGAATGAGTCACCGCCGCCAACTCTGTCAATGATCGGGAAGATGTCATAACGCTTTGATTCATAGAATTCCTTGCCGTTATAGATCAGAGCCTTCCAGCCGTTATGAGTTGCGGAGAATGATTCTCTTAATGTTGAAATGACATACTTGAAGCCGAATTCCTCAGCCATCTGCCTGAAGATCTCCTTGTAGCCTTCAGCGTCTGTCTTACCTGCAGAAACATCTGATTTTGGCTTGAAACCCAGGCATAATTCGGCATCTTCCTCATTGCCGATGCAGACGTCAACGTACTTCATCAGAGGTCTCATGATTGAGATGGCCTTTTCTGATGTCCACAGTTTCTTACGGAAGTTCAGGTCTACTGATACGGTAGCGCCGGCCTTCTTGGCTGCGATCAGTGCCAGTTCCAGGTTCTTGGCAGAAGCGTCTGAAATGGCTGGTGTAATGCCTGACCAGTGGAACCAGTCAGCACCCTCGAAGATCTTGTCGAAATCGAAGTCTTCCGGTGTTGCCTCAGCGATGGCTGCGTGTGCTCTGTCGTAAATGACCTTTGAAGGTCTCATAGAAGCTCCTGTTTCCAGATAGTAGATACCTAATCTGTCGCCGCCTCTGGCAACGTACTCGGTATGAACGCCATATCTTCTCAGAGCGTTAACGGCACACTGGCCGATTTCATGAGCAGGAACCTTTGAAACAAAGTATGCCTCATGGCCATAGTTTGCCAGTGATACTGCAACGTTGGCTTCGCCGCCGCCATAGCAGGCATCGAATGTATCAGTCTGTACAAAGCGTGAGTTACCCGGTGTGGATAATCTCAGCATGATTTCACCCATTGTTACTACTTTCATAATTTACTGTTCTCCTCCATTTACCTATAAATTACAGAACCAGATGGATTGCGAATCCACCGATCTCATCCTTGAAGTAGATGAACTTCATGTTGCCCTTTTCATCGAATGTTGCTGAATCTTCATCAAATTCATAGCCCTGAGCTTCGAAATATCTCTTGGCTCTGTCAACGTTGTTGACACCTACTGCGATGTGGCCGTGAGTTCCCTTCTTCTTGCCTTCGTTCATTACTTCAACCAATTCTGAACCAAACCAGCCCTTGGAGGTTTCTCTTACCTTACCGCCGAAGAATCTGGCAAACTGCTTGGCCAGTTCCAGACCGTTGCCGTTTTCTTCATTAATGCCGATGTGCTTGATCTTGATGCCCAGCATGGTATTTACGGCATCTCTGGTCAGTTCTTCGATTCTGTCGAAGTTCTTTTCAGCGATGGCCTTCTTATCGATCATCCATGTACCGCCGCAGGCTAAGATTACAGGGTCATTCAGGTAGGAATTTACATTACCTTCATTAACGCCGCCTGTAGGCATGAATTTCATTGTATTATATGGAGCTGCCAGAGCCTTGATCATCTTCAGACCGCCTAAAGGTTCGGCCGGGAAGAACTTGACAACCTTGAGTCCAAATGACATTGCCGTTTCAATGTCAGCACCGTTGGCTGTACCTGGGAAAATAGGAATTCCCTTCTCCTGACAGTATTTGATCGTTACAGGATTTGTACCTGGAGAAACGATGAATTCTGCACCTGCATCGATTGCTGAATCAACCTGTTCCTTTGTCAGGACAGTACCTGCACCAATGATCATTTCAGGGCATGCCTTCCTCATTTCAATCATTGCATCGTGTGCTGCAGCTGTTCTGTAGGTAACCTCAGCTACCGGTAAGCCTCCGTTGCACAGAGCTCTTGCCAGCGGTGCGGCATCTTCTACGTTTTCAAGAGCGATTACTGGAACTATTCCAATGTCATGAATCTTCTTATTGATATCGTTCATTTTCTCCTCCTTATTTAATGAAGATATATACTTTAGATCTTCTTTATTAACATCCCTTAACCAGCTTACCCTTTTCCTCAGGTCAATGCCGGTATTATACTCCTTGAATTCACAGGTCTTCCGGGCGTGTTCCTTATCCCAGTCACTGTATCCTTCCTGTCTGATATGCTTTCCCAGATGACTGTTGACGATCATGCACTTGCCGTAATCACGCCACGGTCTGGCCAGATATACGGTATCATCCATGCCTTCTTCAGCAGTGAAATCACAGTGGTCGAATATGAACCCGTAAGTTTCATCAGCCGGAGTGCTTGGTGCACATACGTAACCGTTGATCTTCTGCTGAATGTCCAGCGATCTTATTTCACAGTCATGGAAATATCCCTGTCCGCCGCCGAATATGAAGTCGATGGAACCTTCAATGAGACATTTCTCAAATGTTGCCCTGCGGAAAACTCTTTCCCGGTTTTCCAGCGGTCCTCTGAAACCGCCCTTTTCATATTCGCTTTCAGGCAGCGGCCCCAGAAACAGGGTGTCCTGATACGAGGAGAACAGGCAGTTAACAGCTCTGAAGTCATTGCCGTCGATCATCAGGGCGATTGCCTGACCTTCATCATGACCGTTACTGTTGATGACTCTGACGTTTTCAAACGTCACATTGTCCGCATCAACGAATACGGTATAGGTCCGGAAGGTCCCTCTCTTGATCCCGTCATCCAGTATTTCATAAGCCCCCAGATCATACTCGATCGTACCGCCTCTGACGGTTATGTTGGGCTTATCGATGACGACCTGTTCATGGACGCATCCATCAATTTCTATGATCTGACTGTCCTGAACATCGGCCAGAGCCTGTTTCAGACTGCTGTACTCTTTCCCCTCTATCCTAATCATTGAAGCCCAGATAATTTACAGCGTTGTTGTATGAAATGTCTTCAACCATTTCCTTCAGAAGCTTTTCATCTGCCGGATATTCACCATTTTCAACTAATGTACCGATGAAGTCACACAGAATTCTTCTGAAGTATTCATGTCTGGTGTATGACAGGAAGCTTCTGGAGTCTGTCAGCATGCCTACGAAGTTGGCGAGCATGCCGTCATTAGCCAATGTCTGCATCTGTTCCTGCATGCCGATCTTATGGTCATTGAACCACCAGGCACTGCCATGCTGCATCTTGCCTCTGATGCCGTCACCCTGGAAGCAGTTCATTGTCGAAACGATGGCTGCGTTGTCTGCAGGGTTCAGTGAGTAGATGATCGTCTTTGGCAGGTTGCCTTCACGGTTCAGGCTGTCCAGGAAGTCAGCCATTTCAGCAGAAGGAGCATAGTTGTTGATGGTATCATAACCTGTATCAGGTCCAAGCTTGTTGAACATGTCAGTGTTATTGTCACGCTTGCAGCCATAGTGCAGCTGCATTGCCCAGCCTAACTTATGATATACGGAAGCCAGGTGGCTCATGAAGGCTGTCTTGAACTTCAGTTCTTCTTCTCTGGTGACCTTCTCACCGGCAAGTCTCCTGGCAAAGATCCTTTCGATCTCTTCTGCGCTGGCCGGGTTGTACATGATGTATTCCAGAGCATGGTCGCTGGCGCGGCAGCCCATGGAAGCGAAGAATTCGATTCTTTCATCGATGGCAGCGCACAGTTCAGCGAATGTATTGATCTTTCTTCCGGTTACGCCTTCAAGTCTGGCGATGTAATCCAGATAGTCTGCCTTTTCAATGTTATTAGCCTTATCAGGTCTGAAACAAGGAACTACGACTGTCTTCAGGGTCTTGTCTTCCTTGATCAGCTGATGATAATGCAGATCATCACATGGATCGTCTGTGGTACATACGATGTTTACCTTGGAATCTTCCAGGATCTTTCTGACCTTGAGAGTCTTCAGAACTTCATTGCATCTGTTGAAGATGTCTTCAGCGTTGTCCTCTGTGAGAGGTTCGTAGATATTGAAGTATCTCTGTAATTCCAGATGGGACCAGTGATACAGCGGATTGCCGATCAGATGGGACAGGGTCTTTGCCCAGGCCTTGAACTTTTCCAGATCACTGGCATCGCCGGTAATGTACTTTTCGTCGATGCCGTTGGCACGCATCTGTCTCCACTTGTAGTGGTCGCCGCCCAGCCATACTTCAGTAATGGTGTTAAACTGTCTGTTTTCATAGATTTCCTTCTGCGAAATGTGGCAGTGATAGTCAATGATCGGCATCTTGGCTGCGTAATCATGATATAAGTGCTTGGCAGTTTCGTTTGATAAAAGGAAATCCTTTCCCATGAATTCTTTCATATTTATTATCTCCTATCTTTGTACGGCTGCGTTGCCGTTTGAATTTATGAATTCCGTAACTTCTTCTTCGGATAAGGTGGAAGCATCACCGTATACCGTATGTTTCAGTACTGAGGTTGCCAGACCGAACTTCAGCGCATATTTCGGATGGTTGAAATCCTTTAACAGACCGTGAATGATGCCGCTTGAGAAGGCATCACCGCCGCCGATCCGGTCATAGATGCTGAATCTGATCGGTCCTTCCTTGAAGTAGCTGCCGTTCCTGTTGATGCAGTAGCTGGATAATGAGTTATCCGTTGCGGTATGTACGATGCGGTCGGTGCCGAATACATACTGAACATGCGTCCTTTCCATCAGCTTCTTGGCTACGTCAAGTCTCTTCTCTTCCATTGTTTCCAGCATTGGGTCTGCTTCAATTTCCAGCATCGTGTTGATGTCGAAGAAGTTGGCAAACAGTACGTCAACATACTGGATGACCTTCTGGAAATGCGGCTTGGCTTCCTCAATGGTCCATAACTTTGAACGGTAGTTGAAGTCAAAGGATACCTTTACGCCATATTTTGCGCAGGCTTCCAGACATCTGTAGGCAGCAGCCCTGCACTTCTCGTGTATTGCCAGGGTAATGCCGGAAATGTGGAACCAGTCAGCGTCCCTGAATATTTCATCATAGTCAAGCTCATCAGCGTCTATTCTGGTGATGGCACTGTGTGCTCTGTTATAAAGCACTTTGCTTGGACGTCCGCCGAATCCTGTCTCAACGAAGTACATTCCCAGGTTGGATGATCCTCTCAGGATGTGTGATGTGCCTACGCTGTGTCTCTTCAGATGCATGATGGCAGATTCACCAAGCTGATTGTCCGGTACTCTGGTAATGAAGTCGGTGCCATGTCCCAGGTGTGATAGTGAAACGAGAACGTTAGCCTCAGCTCCACCGTAGTTGGCTATGAAATTCTTAGCCTCACTGATAGTCGTATAATCAGGAGGAGTCAGTCTCAGCATGATTTCTCCAAATGCCACGATCTTATCCTTCATTTGCTTTCCTCCCTAATGAATTCATTATTCTGTCTTTCAAAGTTATGAACAGCATGTCTATTACCGTATAAACGATGCCGAACACGATCGGTTCAACACCGATTCCGATTATTCTGTATACCTGTATGGTAAGGAACAGGAGCAGAAATGCGTAGGCAATGTTGGCTATGAACGTCCAGTATTTCCCGGAGGGAAACATCATGTACGGATAGAACTCCCTGTCCTCACCGCTGAAGAATCTCAATACGTTATTTGTCAGGATGTCAGTCAGTATGCCAAGTCCGACTCCAAGGACCAGCATCTGGTCAAGCCAGTTGGGTATGTAGGCTGCCAACCCCCAGTAAAAGAAAAAACAAGCAGCACCAGCAAACCAGAATTTTATGAACAGAGCCTTTACCCAAACAGGTAATGAACCCAGTTTCGAACTCCTATACTTGTTAATTTCCTCATCAGAGACCTTTCTGGCTGTTCCCTTATGGGCCTTGGCCAGACGATCTGCTGCATCAGTATTTAACTTATAGTAATCCTTTTCACTTTGTGTTACTGTCTTGTCTTTTTCTTTTGCCATGTTGTTATTTTTAATTAACCTTCGTCCGTCAGTTCGATGCTTACATCCTTATTCTCTGTCAGAGCAACAGATGTATCGATCCTGTTGAGTAACTTGCCGAGAACCGGAATCAGAGCGATCAGAACTACTGTAATGATTACCAGTATGATGTGAACAGTCAGCATTGACTGAGCCTTTGGAATGAACATTCTGGCAGATGTGATTTCAATGCTCTTCAGACCTTCCTGAATTCTCTTCAGATACATGAAGTCAGCTGCGATGATGATCACCTGTAACAGGTACAGCAGAATGACCATCGGCAATATCGGTTTCTGTCTCTTTGGATATGCGTTCAGGAAACATACAAATGCCAGAATTGAGAACAGCATGATTACGAATTCACACAGTCCCATGTATGGTCTGTTGATTACGGCAGTTGTATTTGAAACCTTGGTAAGGTTGAATGAGTATACGATGAACGCAATTGCCATCATGCACAACGGAATGTTATGCGGTCTCTTCTTTAGTGAAACAATAAATTTACGCTTGGTTTCGTTAAAACCCTTATTTCTTTTTTCAGCCATGTATTGTTCCTCCTATAATATTGCTTCTGTTGTCTCAGCGTCGAACAGATGTACCTTTTCCTCATCAAAGGAAACCTTGACCTGATCGCCGATGTCGAATCTCTGCCAGTCTCTGAACTTGGCAACAGATGTCTTTCCGAACAGCTTGCCATGTGTCAGTGTGAAGTGACCGGTATTTTCATTCAGATTTACATCAAGAACGAAGTCGTTGCCCAGTCTGATGTCTTCAGGTCTGATGCCGATGACATATTCCTTCTTGTTGGTTTCCTTAATGGCCTTTACGACTCTTTCCGGAAGATGAGTCTCAATGCCTTCAACATAGTACTTGCCATCCTCTGCCTTGAGGCTGAACAGGTTCATTGGAGGTAAACCGATGAATGAAGCAACGAACAGATTCTTCGGGTGATCGTACAGCTCAAGAGGAGTACCGATCTGCTGAACATGTCCCATTGACATGCAGACGATTCTGTCTGCGAGGGTCAGAGCTTCAGTCTGGTCATGAGTTACATAGATCATGGTTGTTCCCAGTCTCTTGTGTAACAGCTTGATCTCTCTTCTGGTTGAACCTCTTAACTTGGCGTCAAGGTTTGATAACGGTTCATCAAACAGGAAGACCTTTGGATTTCTTACAATGGCACGACCCATCGCAACTCTCTGTCTCTGGCCGCCTGATAACTGATTTGGCTTTCTGTTAAGTACCTGGGTAAGCCCGAGGATCTCAGCTGCAGCCATGACCTTTTCATGGATGACATACTTGTCTTCCTTGGCCAGCATCAGTGAGAATGCCATGTTTTCGTAAATTGTCATGTGACCGTATAACGCATAGTTCTGGAAAACCATTGCGATGTCTCTGTCCTTTGCCGGAAGAGTCGTGCAGTCCTTGCCGTCGATCAATAGCTTACCGGCAGAAATGTCTTCGAGACCGGCGACCATTCTCAGCGTTGTGGACTTGCCACATCCTGAAGGACCTACGAATACGATGAATTCACCATCCTTGATATCAATATTGAAGTCATAGACAGCTTGAACATTATTGTCATAAATCTTATCTATATGCTGTAATGATAGACTTGCCATAATTTTACCTCTCCGTTACTTCTCTAATGATGCCAGGTGGTTCTGTAATGTCTTTGAGTTCTTCATGCTCATTAATCCGCCGAATACCATGCAGGCAGCTGAAACTACCAGATAAACTATGGATGAAATGAACTGAGCATTAGTCATGACCTGTACATTGTTACCGTCAACGACCGTTACTGCTCCATGAGCACTCATCGGGTAAACGAATATTCTAATGATCTGAACTATACCAAGAGCAATCATCAGATATCCGAACTTTCCATGATAATTCTTTACTTCAATTGAGCACCAGAAACCAAACAGCATGAACAGCAGGTTGATTACTACTGAAGCTCCGATTGAATAATTGTAGAAGAATTCATTGTTTATTTTATATATCAAAACAAAGTATAAAATGTCAAAAACAACTGCAAGTATTGCAAGATTAGATGGACCAGAGTCTTTAACATAGCGCATTCTGTCCAGCTTGATTCTCTCTTTATCCATTATCTTACTTCCCCTTTCAATATTGCGTCTTCTTGTTTAACTAGTTTAGTTTTCCAATTTAGGTTGTATACTGCAGCTCCGGCGCCCACCAAAAGCAGTACTGCGATCAGTACTCCTACCAGGAAATAACCGGTTGACTCGGTATACATGAAATTCATGGCATCAGCAACGGTCTTGTAGAATTCAAAGTCAACGGTATTGACGAACTGAGCTCTGAATTTCAGGGCGTTGACTGCCAGGTACACTGCTGCACCAACAAAGGCACCTGCCTGAATATATGTACTAACTGTATTGCCAATGTAATATTTTCTTCTGGTATTTGAAGCAAATATGAATGGCAGGCAGCTGATGATGATAAGTCCTATGGAAATCAGAACCATGTTATGGTTGTATTTCTGCATGTCAAAGAATATCTGTGAACCCGGTACACCGCCAAGTGCCTGAGTCTGATACAGACCGTAAAGATCTGTCATTATTCCCAGAGAATAAACAAATACTGCTCCTGACAATATCATCAGAATGATGAATAAGACTTTCTGAAACTTCATTTGCGGTTTGAACATAATATCACCTCTCAGGTAAGTACCTCTGGTACCACTGGCGTGGTACCAGAGATAATTCTTAATTAACTAAATTACTTATTGTTATTGTAGTAGTCGTTTAAGACTTTCCACTGTGCCTGCTTGATCAACAGGTAAGCCTGGCCTGACCAGTTATTCTTAACGAAGTCAGCATAACCCTGTGCAGTTGGCTCAGCACCGGCAATTGAACCATATCCGTTAACGATGATGTTATAGAATTCTGATTCGCCGCCCTTTGATGTTGAGAATCTTGTGCTTAAGTCTGTGTAGCCGTTCAGAGTATTTGTCTGTTCAGCAGTTGTCGGGAATACTGTTGGAACCTGTGTGTACCACATGTTAGCTGTATTGACTGTCAGTAACGGATGCTTGATAACGCCCTTGGCGATACCAGCTGACAGGATTGCAGCACCCTTCTTACCGATTTCATGAGTCATCTGATATTCAAATGCCTGTGACTTTGGGAAGCCGTTAAGTGTTGAACCTAAATACTGTCTAGCATAGTTGGTGTAGTTACCACCGGTTAACTTCTGGCATTCTGCGAATGTAGCGTCTGCAACTACTGGCATTTCTGTACCGTTGAAGTTGAATGTTTCATACTTCTTTGGAACGTCTGCCCATGTCTTTACTTCTACTGAAGCATCCTTGACCTTGATGAATTCATCTGGTCCGTATGACATTGTGATCTGGCCCTGTACTGAGAATGCATAGTCGATTAAGGTCAGTGCTGCGTTCAGCTTGTTCTTGTCAGCAGCACAGCCGGCAACTGTCAGTGCCCATCCTTCAGTCTTAGCTGATCTCCATGATTCAGTGAATCTCATGAACTTGGCGCCGTCGCCGTCATCCCACTTGGCTACTGGAACCATGATTACTGTGTATTCTTCGCCAGCAGCGTTGTCCAGCTTGGTGTTGTTCATGATTGTCTGGGTCTGGTTGTAGTCGTATGACATTAAGCCAGCATCCTTTTCGAGGTAGTTACCAGAGTTAACTTCACCGGTTACGGCAACTAAGCCTTCTCTTACTAACTGATTCAGTCTTTCAACTGCGAGGTAAGCATCAGCTTCCTGTCTTGCATCATGTAACTGACCAGCCTTGTCGAAGTATAATGATTCCTGTCTTGACTCTAAGCCTCTTACGCCGAATAAGTGACCAGCAAATCTGATGAGGTCAACTTCTCTCTGCAGGTTAGAAGTTTCACGTGAATATAAGCCAGCGATTGGGTTGCCGTCATTGTCGTTCAATGAAGCAACAGCACATCTTAATAAGGCTACCATTTCGTCAACATCCCATGCTGCATCGTAACCTAAGAACAGGTCGCTTCTCTTGTCATAGACACCAGCGTATGTAGCATCGATGTAGTCCTGGAACATCTTTACAGCCTGGTCACCTGTTAATGGCTGAGCATTCATCTGAGCAACGATGTTGTTAGCGCCGCCAACCTTCTTGGTGATTGTCTGAGTACCAGTGCCGTCAGCTGTTAATGATTCGATTGTGTAATCTTCTGTAACATATGGCTGATATACATAGTCAGCTAAAGGTCTGTTAGCACCTGTGTATCCGTCTGTATCAAGCAGCTTCCTGACGAAGTCAGCTCTTACTAATGGCATTCTTTCGATATCATCATTACCGTCGAAGTATGGTGAGAAGTAGATAGCGCCATTTGATGTGTCACCAGTGATTGATAATCTTGCGATCTGGTTCTGAGCCAGGTAAGCCTTGAAGTTAGGCATTACATCAAGATATTCTGCTAAGTTAACTAAGGTTCCCTTTGCACCGGCAGCGTTTAATAATGCTGTTGTACCGGTAACGATGTCGACCTGATCCAGCTGGTTTTCCCAAACTGGGAATTCCTTGGCAGCTTGCTGTCCTGAATACTTATCGATGAAAGTGATTCCTAACTTTTCTGATAAGTGCTGCCAGGTTGGCTTGAAGTCGCCTGTCTGGTATGTCTTGCCATCGGCAAGAGTGATTCCTGACTTGGTAACGTCAGCGTTGGTATAGCTGATACCTGTCTTGTCACTGTTGTAACCAGCAGCTACTCTGAGTTCTGTTCCCTTTTCATAGTCTAATGAAGCAGGAGTGTCTCCACCTGATGGCTGATCACCGCCCTGTCCGCCGCCACCGCAGCCGACGAGTACGAGCAGTAATGCCATCACCAACGTGATAAATTTTAGTGATTTTTTCATGTGCTTTCCTTTCTTAAATAAATTTCATTTTATTTATTCCTTGACACCGCCCATATTTACACCCTTGGCGAAATACTTCTGGATGAAAGGATAAATAACCAAAATAGGAATGATGGCTACGACGATCAGAGCATAGATAGCTGAGTTAGGAGAGTATGGAGCTGTCCATGATGCTAATGTCTCCAGATTCGTGTAGTCTTCAAGCAGCAGTCGGATGAATACCTGCAGAGGCTGTTCATTAGGTGAACCGCTTGCAGCGATCATCTGTCTTGCCCAGAAGTAACCGTTCCATCTTGAGATACCAAAGAACAGGGCTACTGTGGCAATTGTCGACTGTGACATCGGAATGTAAACCTTTGTTAAGACCTGGAATTCCGTAGCACCGTCAACGATGGCTGCTTCCTCAATTTCGCTGGATACGCCCTCAAAGGCATTTCTCAGCAGGATGATGTTCATGGCAGCCATACCCATGGCGATGACGATAAGCCACTTAACGTCGGTTATGCCAACAGCTGCGAATACCTTCTGAGTCTTCAGGTAGTTCAGATACTGCGGAACGATACCTGCAGAGAACCACATGGTGAATACCAGGAAGAAGTTGAATCCAGACCTGAATAACAGTCTCTTCTTGGACAGTGCATAACCGCCGAGGATTGATACACCGATTGCCCAGATGGTACCGTATACTGTTAAGAACAATGTGTTTGTATATGCATTCCAGAACTGGTTGTTTCCGAAGATTGACTTGAAGGCATCAAACTGGATGTCCTTCGGGAACAGAATGACTTCGTTGTAGTCAACTGCGTGTGCTCCGGAAATGGAGGAACTTACGGCATATACGAACGGATATAAGCATGCTAATGAGAAAATTGTCAGGAATGTATAACTTATGATCTTGAATATTAATTCACTTACTTCAAGTTTACGTTTCATGGTCATATCCTCCCATTAGTATAATGATACATCGCTGGCTTTTCTGGCGATGGAGTTAGCTCCGATAACCAGGATCATGCCGGTAATGTTATTGATCATTTCAGCTGCTGAAGCAATGGCCTGCGAGCCGCCTTCCAGACCCAGTCTGTAGGCGAAGGTTGAAACAACGTCAGCGGTAACGAACGTGTTGGCCTTGTATAACAGCATTACCTTTTCGTAGCCTATTGATAACAGTGAACCGATTCTGTTGATCAGCATGATTACGACCGTTGACAGGATGCTTGGAATTACCACGTATCTCATCTGTGCCATCTTGCCGGCACCGTCGATCTGTGCTGCCTCATAGGAAGTCGGTGAGATCGCTATGATGGCAGCGAAGTAAACGATAGAGTCATAACCAGCGCCCTCCCAGATACCTGAGATCTGATAAATGGTTCTGAAGAAGTTCGGATTATTCAGCAGACCGGCATTGGCAGCCTCCTGAGTAACGATTCCCAGCTTGGCCAGTGCACTTGCTACGATACCTGTGCTTGAAACCAGGTCACCCTGCTTCAGTAACATCGTTACCAGAGTCGTCATGACAACGGTTGACATGAATTTTGGCAAGTATGTCAGTACCTGGTATACGCTTCTCAGAATGTTGGACTTGATTTCGTTGAAGAACAGGGCCAGTATGATCGGCATTGGGAAGCCGAACAGTAAGCCGTAGAAACTCAGCAGGAAAGTATTTCTGAATGCTCTCCAGAAAGCGGTTGTCTGCGTTGTCGTACCAAACATCAGAGCCTTGAAGTTAGCGAACCCGCACCAGTTCATTTCGGCAACCTTCTTGCCTACTTCAGTGATCTTGAAACAGCCCAGTAATTCATACATTGGCAGGTATCTCCATAACAGGAATACCAGAATCATCGGGACAAGCATCAGGTACAGTCTCCAGTCCTTGACTATCAGCTGCCAGTTCAGCTTCCAGCGGTTCTTTTCGACGTCATCCCTGACCTTCTGTTCAGGATCGAGTTCATAACATTTCAGCTCTTCGTTATAAACTAGATATTCATCATTCATCTTGCCATCCTCCATCTTGTTTTTCTTGAGAATTAATTTGTATTAGATATTGTTTCTGGTCCTGGAACAGGCCATCGGCCTTCCTTACTGCTATTATCACCAGCAGACCAAACACCAGTGACAGCATGTCGGACATCAGAAACTGCAGGATAACCCCAGCCCCTGCACCCGTAATGATCATCGAGGCGATTCCTCTGGATAATTCCATGGTCACAAACCCCACGACCAGATACGCGGCGGAATTGAAGAAGTTACTCCTTATCCTGTCCTTGCCGACCTTATATACATAAATCAGCGTTGCCATGAATCCAAGGTTGCCGATTATGTAGATCAGATACTGATTGATGCTGCCGCCCTGATACAGTACGAACAGAATCGCATACACTACTGCGTGCAGTAATGCATATCTGTCCCAGCGCATAATGACTATCGCCAATAGCGGTAACATTATAGATATTGAATACGGTTCATCAAACCAGACTGTCGCCGCCTTGATGACCAGGTACTCGAACAGGGCATACATGCCCAGAAAGATCATCAGATCAAGCGTACGGTACTGTTTGAAGCTCATATGCTATTTCCTGGTAAATACCTTCTCGGTTTCCCTGTCGAACAGATACACCTTGTCATATGGCAGATAGAAGTCAAATTCCTCGTCCATTGCCGGTGCATCATGCGGGTCTACCTTCAGGATGACTGTATCGCCGTCCATCTCGATGTAGATGTTGGTTGAGTCACCCAGCATTTCCGTCAGGGTTGCCAGAGCGTGAATCTTATAAGCGTTTTCAATTGGCTTCATTGAGACGTTCTCAGGTCTGAATCCAAAATAGATCTCGCCGTCTCTCAGCTGATATCTTGTCTTCGTGCCGTCAAGGACATTGTGGTTATTGTCAAATGAGATCTCCTTGCCGCTTAACTTGCCCGTGATGAAGTTCATTGGCGGTTCACCGATGAATCCGGCAACGAACAGGTTACATGGATCGAAGTAGAGCTCTTCAGGTGTGCCGATCTGCTGAACATAACCGTCCTTCATGACTACGATACGGTCAGCCATGGTCATGGCCTCAGTCTGGTCATGGGTTACGTAGATGGTCGTAGCATGAGTTGATCTGTGGATCTGAGTGATCTCAGAACGCATGGTAACTCTCTGCTTGGCATCCAGGTTGGACAGCGGCTCGTCCATCAGGAATATGTCTACCTGTCTGATGATGGCTCTGCCTACGGCTACTCTCTGTCTCTGACCACCTGACAGGGCCTTTGGCTTTCTGTCAAGATAATCGGTCAGGCCAAGAATGGCAGCGATCCTCTGAACCTTTTCCTCAATGACTTCCTCATCGACACCTTCCAGGGTCAGACCGAAAGCCAGGTTATCGTATACGGTCAGGTGCGGATATAACGCATATGACTGGAATACCATCGCAATTCCTCTTTCAACCGGTGACTTTTCATTGGCTCTTTCACCATTGATCAGGAAATCACCCTTTGAAATCTCTTCCAGACCTGCAATCATTCGCAGCGTGGTTGACTTGCCACATCCGGATGGGCCGACAAAAACTATAAACTCACCATCCTTGATCTCCAGGTTGAAATTATGAACAGCGTGGTATCCGTTAGGATAGATCTTGTTTATATCTTTCAATACTAAATTTGACATAGCTCTTCCTTTCCATTTCACTAAGATTAATGAAAACGCTTACTCTGTAATAAGATTATACTCCAATTGCTTGCTATAAGCCATCGATATTTCACAAATGTAACATGGATTTTTAAAAATGTAATTCCTCACCTTCAATGAAAACATTCTCCGCTTCCTTTTCTCTGACGTTGTAGAAATAGAAGCCTCCGTTATTGACCTTTTCACACTGATAGATCATTGCGGGCTTTACGAATTCCTTGAAGTCATGATCGAAGGTAACTTCAATGTCCTTCAACGTAATCTTATCGATCGGGCTTTCCGGCAGACCGTAGAAGTAGCCGGCACAGCCTCTGGTATTAAGACACTTGATGTTCTTGAAGAAGAATTCACCGACATGTGGGGTCATCTCAGTGACCTCACGCGGCTCCTTGCTGTCGGCATAGTCATCATAGCCGTCATGATCGAGGTAGTAATACATGTTGATTACGAACCCGGCCAGTACCCCATCCATCAGGATATTGTCAAAGCTGACATTTTCAATGATGGCCTTGTTGCCTCTGCCACGCTTGGTCTTTATTCTCAGGCCTCTGTCGGTATTCTTGAAGATGCACTTGCTGACAGTGACGTTCTTGATGCCGCAGCTGGATTCGGAACCGAATACCACGGCGCCATGTCCGTCACCCATGAAGCAGTTGCGGATATCCAGATTCTCCGTCGGACGGTAGAATCTGTCGGCCATGATTTTCTTGCCCGACTTGATAGCTATGCAGTCATCACCTACGAAGATCTGGGTTCCAAGTAGTTTCATGTCTTTGCAGCTTTCCGGATCGAATCCATCGGTGTTCGGACTGGTTGGAACTGACCTCAATGTCAGGTTGATGAAATCAAGCTTGTCGGAATAGAACGGATGGAGGTTCCAGCATGGGGAGTTGATGATGTTCAATCCAACCAATGAAACGTTCTTGCATCTGTTGACGAAGAAGTTGTTAGGCCTCCAGGCCCCTCTTCTGGTCCGGTGATCAAACCACCAGTCTGCCTTGTCGGCATTGCCGTTGATGGTTCCCTCGCCTACCAGCATGATGTCATGGCTGTCGAAGCTGGAGATCAGTGACATGAATGAATCATTTGGCTCACCTTCCCAGCTGGCGTTTACGGCCTTTCCGTCTTCGGTATAGGCTGGAATTATCGGATAGTCCCAGCGGTTATTGCTGCCGATGATCTCGGCTCCCTTCTTGAGGTAGATGAAGGTATTTGAGCGGATGTTCAGTGGTGCGCAATAGTACTTGCCTTCCGGGAATACTATCAGGTCATGGTCACTTTCATCCAGAAGCTTCTGGATCTTTTCATTGACCAGGACGCTGCCGTCATTTTCAATGCCATGGTCCAGCACATTTACAATTCTGCTGACCTTCAGAGTCCTGACTCTGACAGTCTCATTGCCGGCCTTTATCTCATAGACCGTGTACGGCTGAAGATCAAACACCGTGAATACGTTGCGGTCTTCCTTCTTGTAGAACTGTCCGTTGACAAAGACGTCAAAGGCTTCAGGAGCGTAGAACGGAGAATCATTCTCCAGTTCAAAGCTTACGGATACCGGTGATACATGAATTACGTTAATCATTTAGCAGTCCCTCAAATCTCTTGTTGTTTCTGATCTGCTTCAGGAAGATGCCGGCGATCTTTTCGGCACCCTTCATTCGCAGATGTGTATTATCATTCATTCCCTCAGGATAGTTGGGATATATTCCGGCGTCGAAGTTCATGTAGAGCTCCCTGGCGTTGTCAAATCCCATTTCCTGCAGCATTTCCGCGGTAAGACCCGTCATGTCAATGACATCGGTGCCGGTATCCTTGCCGACTCTGATCATCGCTTCCCTGTATCCTGCATGGCAGCTCCAGTCGATCGTTCCGTCATCATGGAACTTTCTTCTGAAGACAGGTGTCAGTAACATCACATAGGCACCCTTCTTCCGGCAGCTTTCTACCATGTAGATCAGGTTGTCCCGGTATTCAAATTCCGGACGGGTAAATCTTTCAGGATCGTAATCATGTTCATCGTTATGACCGAATTCCATGATGACGATACTGTTTTCATCAACATGCTTAAGGGCGTTTTCGAAGTTTCCCAGTTCGATGAATGACTTGGTACTTCTGCCGTTTTTGGCAAAGTTCAGCAGTTCGACGTCATCCCTGAACTTTCCCTTCAGAGCCTGAGGCCAGCCGACCTGTGGCCAGGTGGTCTCATCGTTGAACTGCATGGTTGAATCGCCCATGAATATGATCTTCATCAATATATTTCACTGTAGGCCATGATGAATGGCGCTACGCCCTTTACTTCGTTAACTGAGATATTCTCAGACATGTAGTATTCAAAAGAACCGTCTCTCTTGTAGTTGTCCAGACCGCCTACCTGACAGATGTTGTACAGGTTGCGTCCGTCAAACTGCTTGGTAATGACAGTATCAAAGATGGTGTGACCCAGACTGTCATCCTCGATCATGCCAAGCTTTTTGCCCTTGAAGATGGCATAGGCCATCATTACGGAACCTGAGGTTTCCAGATAGTTGTGCTCTCTTCTGATGTCAACCAGCTGGTACAGCATGCCGTCTTCCAGATATGGCTTCAGGCCTTCAATTTCCTTGACCAGGATGTCCCTGCAGATGTCCAGACCGAGTTCCTCATAGATGTCGACCATCGCCATCATGACCCAGCCGCAGGCTCTTGCCCAGACGTTTGGAGACTTGCCGGTCTTCTTGTCAGCCCACTGCATGACCTTAGCCTCGTCATAGGCATGTACGAACAGCTTTCTGTCCTCATCATACAGTCTGGCTACCAGGGTATGAAGCTGCCTGTCTACATCCCTGACGGTTTCCTCAACGCCGAACTGCTTTGCGTACATGGCAACGTAGAGAACGCCCATGTAGATGCCGTCCATCCAGACCTGGTTAGGATAGATCTGCTTGTGCCAGAATGATCCTTCCTTCGTACGGGGATGATTCTGCATCTGACCGTACATCTCGTCCAGAGCCTTTTTAAATCTTTCCTCCGGCGTGTCACGGTACAGTTTCATCAAGCCAATGCCCGGACAGACGTCGTCAATTGAATACTTGGTCGGTTCATAGTTCTTAATGACGCCGTCTTCAGAAATCATGCCGTCATAGAACTTATAGACGAAATCGTAGTACTTCTTTTCACCGGTTGCCTTGTACATGTCATAGATGGCAGTCATCAGGATGCCGTCTTCATAGCACCAGACACCTTTCTTGTAAGGTGTGAAATACTCCATGTATTTATCTATATACTTATTGATCACTTCATTCATTTTCAAAACTCCTTATATACTCAATTGAAGGCTGTATGTCCTCTCCCGTAACTCCTTCCAGAATCAGCACTGCTTCCGGACATTCTCTGATGATCCTAGGAATGTACTGCTTCCAGTTCATGATTCCCTTACCTATTCCGCACTGAACCAGTTTTCCGTCAACGACATTGAAGTCCTTGATGTGGAACACCCTGATCATGTCACCGAACAGTTCCAGACTTCTGTCGAAGATCTCATCAGCCTGCCTGTAGTTATCAATGTTCAGATAATTGAACACGTCAATGGTAACATCGGTGATAAACGCCGCGTCGGTCAGTTTTTTCAGCTGATCAGGAGTGTATATGGTGTGGGCATATGCTCCTTCAATTATGGGTCTGGCACCGAATTCCTTGCCGTATGCCCTTAAGGTTGCCGTCGTGCTTTCAACCCTGTGGAAGGCTTCCTCGGTATGGTTATAGGGATTGTACGTCCACTTGTCGCCATTGGCGCTGCCAGTTTCCGATCCAACCAATTCACAGTCGAATACCTTGGCAGTTTCCATGCACTGTTCAAAGTAAACCATGCCGTCAAGTCTCTTCCAGTCATCAGGATGGATCATGTTGAAGTAGGCTCCGATCATGGCTACCCTGATGTCATTGTTCTTCAGTTCCTCAGCCAGCTTCAGAAGGAAATGCGGTTCCATTTCAAAGTTTCTGAACGCTTTCTTATATACCAGCTGAAGATAGTCAAGATCGAACTGTTTATACCCCTTTATGAATTCCTCAATGCTTTCAAAAGGTGCACCGGGTATATCGTGCCCTCTTATGCCTAATTTGATTCTCATAAACACCCCGCTGTTCTAAGTGCATAAATTATAATTACCAGACTCAGTATGGAGAACAGTGTCGTATAGACGACTATCTCATTGGCCAGTTCCCCATCACCCTTCATTTCCCTTGCCATGACTGCACTGCTGACCGCCGTAGGCGAAGCGAAACATGAAACCATTACCGCAAAGTCAACAGGGCTGAATGACTTCATGAGTGCTGCAGCGAGCAGAATGAGTCCGGGGAATACCAGGTTCTTGGCCAGTACGACCAGACTGAGTTTTCTGATGTTTGTCAGGCTGTGTGAGAAGTTAAGTCCCGCACCAACCATCAGCAGTGAGAAAGGCGTTGACATCGAGGCCAGGTATCCCAGAACCTTGTAAACGAAGCCGAATCTGTCCTTCATCACGAAGCTGACAGACGGTACCGCCATGCGCAGTAACAGAACGGCAATACCCAGACATACGGATATGATGCAGGGATTCTTTGCCAGATTCTTAAGGGATGCGGCCAGCAGATTCTCATCGGACTGATGGTCATTCATGTATGTCAGGGCTCCGACCGCCAGAACGTTGAATAACGGAATCGTAAAGATGGTGATGATGGAGATCTCGTTGCTGGTCTGAGTAACCAGCTGGCTCTCGGTAAACATCATTGTCGATAACGGTATTCCAATGTAGGCAAAGTTACTGCGGAAAACGCCCTGAACGATTACGCCTTCCTGATTCTTCCTGTCGCTGATGGCCTTGGCCAGAATGATGCCGAGAACGAATTCGGCAATTATGCTTATCACCACGAAGATGATGAATCTGTACGGTATTTCATTCAGAACGGAATCATACAGATTCTTGAACAGCGAACAGGACAGAAGCACATAAAAGCAGAGTTTATTCCCTGCTTTTACAAAACCGTCAGTAAATAAACCCTGTTTCTTAAATAGGTATCCCATTGCCATCAGTATGGCAAGCGGCATAACGACATTAAGTGAAAACAAGAGGTTATTCATATTATTGTTGTTTTAATCCAGATCTCTATCTGATATCCTTCATGGCTACGCCGTCCATGTCATCAAAGTCCTGATTCTCACCGCACATGCCCCAGATGAACGTATAGTTTCTGGTAGCTGAAGCGCAGTGAACTGACCATGACGGTGAAATTACGGCTTCTTCATTTCTCATGACGATGTGTCTGGTTTCCGTCGGTTCACCCATTACGTGGAATACGACGTCATCCTCACCTAATTCGAAGTACAGATAGACTTCCATTCTTCTGTCATGGGTATGGCATGGCATGGTATTCCATACGCTGCCTTCAGCCAGTGTGGTCATGCCCATTACCAGCTGGCAGGATTCAACCTGGCCAGGCAGAATGTACTTTCTGATCGTTCTGTGGTTGCATGTTGCCAGAGAACCCAGTTCCTGGAATACGCAGTCCTCAGGATGGATCAGAACGGTTGGATATTCCTTATGTGCCGGAACGCTGTTGAAGTAGAACTTTGCCGGCTTTTCGCAGTCATCGGAAGCCAGAACGATCTTCTTGGAGCCTCTTCCGATGTACAGGCCATCCTTGTAGTTCATCGGATAGACCTTGCCGTCAACGGTAACGGTTCCTGCTCCGCCGATGTTGATGATGCCCATTTCCCTTCTTTCCAGGAAGTATTCGGCACGCAGTTCATCTCCGGCCTTGATCTCAAGCTGTTCCCTGACAGGCTTGGCACCGCCGACGATGATGCGGTCAATGTGAGAATAGATGTATTTGATATCGTCTGCGTTGAACAGATCCTGAATCAGGAATTCATCTCTCAGACGGGTCGTATCGTAAGTCTTGACGTCCTTTGGACCACTTGCTGTTCTTAATTCCATATTATCCTCCTATAAGGTAACGCCCTGCTTGAATATTGCCAGATCATGGTAGCCTTCCTGCTCGGCCTTTACCGGCTTGCCTGAAGCTGTTTCCATGACCAGATCATATAACTTCATGCCGATCTGCTGTAAGGTCATGTCTTCATCGTCAACCAGTTCACCTGAATTGAAGTCGATCCAGTTGGTCTTCTTCTCATACAGTCTGGTATTTGATGAGATCTTGATCGTCGGTACCGGTGAAGCGAACGGTGTGCCTCTGCCGGTCGTAAACAGAATTATCTGAGCGCCTGCTGCAGCTAAGGCCGTAGAAGCTACCAGGTCATTGCCCGGGGCGCTTAGCAGATTGAGTCCGGCCTTCTTAACGGTATCACCGTATTCCAGTACGTCAATTACTCTGCTTGAGCCAGACTTCTGCACGCATCCGTTTGACTTGTCTTCCAGAGTAGAGATGCCGCCCTTCTTGTTGCCGGGGGATGGATTCTCGTAAATGGTCTGATGATTGCTGCGGAAGTAATCCTTGAAGTTGTTGATCAGTGAAACCGTCTTGTCAAAGATGGCTTCATTGACGCATCTGTTCATTAACAGCTGTTCGGCGCCGAACATTTCCGGAACCTCGGTAAGGATCGTCGTTCCGCCTCTGGCGATCAGTATGTCGGAGAATCTGCCGACTGTCGGGTTGGCAGTAATGCCGCTTAAGCCGTCAGAGCCGCCGCACTTCAAGCCGACTACCAGCTTACTGGTAGATAACTTTTCTCTCTTGAAGGTCTTTACGTATTCACTTAATTCCTCAAGAATGGAAAGACCGTATTCTATTTCGTCTTCATGCTCCTGGCAGATCATGAACTTGATGTGCTTCTCGTCATATTCGCCAAGATGCTTCTTGATTTCCTCAATGTTTGAGTTCTCGCAGCCTAATCCTACGACCAGAACGCCGCCGGCATTCGGATGCTTGATCAGATCAGCGAGGATCTGTCTGGTATTCTCCTGGTCATCACCCATCTGGCTGCAGCCATACGGATGGTTGAAGGCGATGATGCCTTCCAGGGAACCGGAGACAAACTTCTGAGCCTCGGCTTCCATCTTCTTGACGACTGAGTTGACGCAGCCGACTGTCGGCATGATCCAGATTTCATTTCTGACACCGGCTCTGCCGTCTTCTCTTAAGAAGCCCTCAAAGTATTCCTCTTCTACCCTGACGTCCTTGATGTCCATCGGGGCATAGGTATATTCATTGTTATCGCCAAGAGATGTTCTGATGTTATGAACATGGACGTGATCACCGCGCTTGATGTCCTCTCTGGCAAAGCCGATGAGGTTATCGTACTTAATGACCGGTTCACCGGCCTTAATGTCCTTTAAGGCGATCTTATGGCCCAGGTCAATGTCCTCATTCAGGACAGTGCCGTCAGCCAGCACGAATCCCTTTGGTAAAGGTACCAGAGCAACGGCAACGTTGTCATGCTCGTGGATTACGATGTACTGTTTCATTAAATCATCTCCATTGCCTTGGCAGCGCCGTACTTTCTGATGTTCTCCAGACCTCTGGTAACTTCAGCAACAAGTCCTTCGACTCTGGTCAGATCCTGACCATGGAGGCCTTCGTTGCTCAGATACTTGGTTACGAGTTCTTCTGCCGGTAACTCACAGTTCTCCTTGAAGAATTCCAGAACTTCCGGATCATCCATGATCTTGTATTCTTCACCGTTTCTGCTGCCGATCAGGGCGCCGTTAACGATTTCATGTCCCTTGTAGAAAGCCAGTAATGCCGCAATTGAGAAGCTGAGGTTCTTTGGCAGCTTGCCGAATTTTTCAACATATCCCAGTAATGAAGGCATGCATCTTGCTCTCCACTTTGAAACGGAGTTCAGAGAAATTGACAGTAAGGCATGCTTGATGAACGGGTTGTTGAATCTGTCAACAACTGCGTCAGCGAACTGCTTCAGTTCATCAACCGGCAGTGTCAGAGTAGGAATGATCTCCTTCTGAATGGTTTCGTTCATGAAGTCTCTTACCAGAGCATCATCCATTGACTCCTTGACGGTATCGTGTCCTGCCAGATAGCTGGCCAGAACGAATGAGGTGTGAGCACCGTTCAGGATTCTTACCTTTCTCTGCTTGTATGGCTTCTGGTTGTCAGTGAAGATGATATCCATGTTGGTCTTGCCTTCCAGAGGCTTGTCCAGAGGCAGTTCATCTCTGATGTCAACCGGTGATTCAATTACCCATAAGGCGAATGGCTCTGCGGTATCCAGCAGGTCATCATTGTATCCTAACTGAGCGCAGATCTCTTCCTTCTCATCTCTTGGATAGCCAGGAACGATCCTGTCGACCAGAGTGCTGGTAAATACGCAGGCTTCTTCAAGCCACTTGCGGAAATCTTCAGGCAGATTCCACATTTCGGCATACTGCAGAACGTATTTCTTCAGTACGATGCCGTTATCGTCGATCAGTTCAACCGGTAACATGATGAGGCCCTTGTTTCTGTCGCCGTTGAAAGTAACATATCTTTCGTAGAGGAACTGAGTCAGTTTGCCCGGGAAGGTTACGCCAAACTTGTCTTCAAACTTGTCATTGGCGTTGAATACGATGCCGGCTTCAGTAGTGTTGGAAACGAAGAATCTCAGTTCTTCTTCTCTTGCCAGGGCAATGTACTCTTCATAATCGAAGTATACGGTTACAGCCTTGGCAATTGAAGTAATGACTCTGGTTTCGACATACTTCTCACCATTGATGTTGCCTCTTAACTGCAGTGTATACTGACAATCCTGACCCTTGAATCTGTCAACGTTGCTGTTAGGCAGAGATTCAACAATGGCGATGCTGCCATTGAAAAGACCCTGTTCATTAGCCAGATCAAAGAAATAGTCAACGAAGGCACGTAAAAAATTACCGCCGCCATACTGCACGACCCTGATAGGCCTGCTAACAGCTTTTGTCATTTCAGCATTTATAGTTTTCATATATTATTCTCCTCGGCTTCATTATACATTATTTTCCCCAAAAAAGTGTTTATATTGTAGAATGAAAGAGAGAAGTTACACCAAACTTGTGATAATGAGGCAAAAATGAACAATAATAAAGACATCAACATTACCTACATTGGCGGAGGTTCGCGAGGCTGGGCATGGACCTTCATGACCGACCTTGCACTGGAACCTGAACTTGGCGGAACCATAAGGCTTTACGACATCGATCACAGGGCTTCAGAGATCAACGAAAAGATCGGCAATGATCTTAAGAAGGATCCGGCCTGCAGGTCTGACTTTACCTATGTTTCCGTAAACTCACTGAGTGAAGCACTGAAAGGAACTGACTTCGTAGTCATATCAATTCTTCCGGGTACATTCGATGAAATGGAATCCGATGTACATGCCCCGGAAAGATATGGGATCTACCAGTCAGTCGGCGACACGGCCGGTCCCGGCGGCTACATAAGAGCAATCCGTACCATTCCGATGTTCGTGGAGATTGCGGAAGCCATCAGAGACAATGCACCTGATGCCTGGGTCATCAACTATACCAACCCGATGTCACTATGTGTCAAGACTCTTTATGAGACCTTCCCGCAGATCAAGGCCTTCGGGTGCTGCCACGAAGTATTCAACACCCAGGAAGTCCTGGCTTCCATCTTATCCGGGGAACTGGGCATTCCTGACATAAAGAGAACCGATCTTTATACCAACGTCATCGGCATCAATCACTTTACCTGGTTTACCAGCGCATCCTACCGTGACATCGACATCTTTCCGATATACGAAAGATATGTCAATGAGCACTTTGAGGAAGGCTACGAATTCACCAGTGACAACTGGATGAACTCCTATTTCTCCTGTGCACACAGAGTAAAGTTTGATCTGTTCAGAAAATACCATAACATCGCTGCGGCAGGTGACAGGCATCTGGCAGAATTCATGCCCGGCGACACTTACCTTCTTGATCCGGAAACGGTTGAGAAGTGGAAGTTCTCACTGACACCGGTATCCTACCGCAAGGAGGACCTGAAGCAGAGGCTGGAAAGAAGCGGCAGACTGTACCGCGGTGAGGAGCACATTAAACTGAAGTCGACTGGAGAGGAAGGCGTTCAGCTGGTCAAGGCCTTATGCGGTCTTGGCAACAAGGTATCCAACGTCAACCTGCCTAACTACGCAGGACAGATTCCAAATCTGGACAGCAGTGCCGTGGTTGAAACCAATGCCCTGTTCACCCGTAACAGCGTTGCTCCTATCTATGCCGGAAATCTGCCTGATGACATAAGAAAACTGATACTGCCTCATGTTCAGAATCATGAAAGAGTATATCAGGCAGCGGTCAGAAAGGACCGTAACCTTCTGTATGAGGCCTTTGAAAATGATCCGCTCATCAATCACCGTCTTACCGCAGATCAGGTTAGAGATCTGGTTGATGAAATGATAAATAACACAAGTAAATATAATGATTTGTAGGAAGGAGAAACAAAACGGCATTACACGTAATGGATGAGGCCAACAAGTGCCTGCAGTGTAAGGTGCCTCAGTGCCGCAAGGGCTGTCCGATCAACACAAACATCCCTGAAGCCATCAGACTGCTGAGAGAAAACAAGCTCAACGAAGCCGGCAAGATGCTGTTCTTCAACAATCCGCTAACCACCGTCTGTTCACTGGTCTGCAATCACGAAAACCAGTGTGAGGGACACTGCGTATTAGGGCGCAAGGGAAGCCCCGTTCATTTCTCTACGATCGAACAGTACATCTCCACTACCTATGCCAACCAGATGGTTGAAGGGCCAAAACCTTCCAACGGCATAAAGGTTGCCATCGTCGGATCCGGTCCTGCCGGACTGACCATCGCAGTCATATTAGCCAGATACGGCTATGATGTCACGATCTTTGAGATCAAGGAAAAGATCGGCGGCGTATTACGGTACGGCATTCCGGAATTCAGACTTCCGAAGTCCGTACTTGATGACTTCGAATACCGTCATCTGCGCTTAAAGGGCATCAAGGTACGTCCGAATACCACCATCGGTGCATCAATAACCATTGATGACCTGTTCAGGGACGGCTACAAGGCCATCTTCGTCGGAACAGGCACCTGGAGACCGAAGACATTAGGCATCAAGGGTGAGTCACTTGGTCATGTCCATTTCGCCATCGACTATCTGAATTCACCGGATGTCTACCATCTTGGTGACAGAGTCATCATCATCGGTGTCGGCAATGCTGCCATGGATGTTGCCAGAACGGCCATCCGTCACGGTTCCCGCCACGTTACCTGCTTTGCCAGAAGAGATACCGTCTCAGCTTCCCAGTATGAATTCTCATACGCCAAGCTGGAAGGCGTGGAATTTGAATTCAACAAGTCCCCTGTCGAGATCTGCGATGACGGCGTCATATTCCAGGACACTGCCGTGGACGAAGAAGGAAAGCTGTACGTTGTTGAAGGCAGTGAAAAGAAGTATCCGTGCGACAGCGTCATCGTCTCCGTTTCTCAGGGAGCCATGAACAGACTAACCTCCACTACCGAAGGTCTTGAGTCTGACAAAAGAGGCTTACTGATTGCCGATGAACAGGGTCATACGACCAGAGAAGGCGTATTTACCTCCGGAGACGTCGTATCCGGTGCCAAGACAGTCGTTGAAGCCGTGGCTGCCAGCAAGAAAACTGCCGAAGCAATGCATGAATATCTGCAATCTTTATCCAAAGAAAACTGATAAGATGTTATAATCAAATTAAGAAAAGGATGGAAAACATATAATGATTAGTAGTGATGCTGAGATACTGAAGCTAAAAAACGTCATCAAGGAAGAAGTCTGCAAGCTGGCCTGGGCTGACAATCTGACTCAGGAAGCCGTTGACGAAATGATCCTGAGGATGTTCCCCGGTCCGAAACCGAACTGGAGATGCTGCGTATATAAGGAAAGAGAAATCGTCAGGGAAAGAGTAAAACTTGCCATGGGCAAGAATGTTTCCACCAATCCGAACAGCCGCAACATCGTTCAGATCATTGAACCTGCCTGTGACGAATGTCCGATCGCCAGCTACATGGTAACCGACATGTGCCGTTTCTGTCTGGGAAAGGCCTGTCTGAACTCCTGCCGTTTCGGCGCCATCTCACCTGGCGACAGCCACATGAAGATCGACCCGACCAAGTGTAAGGAATGCGGCATGTGTGCCAATGCCTGCCCATATGGAGCCATCATTCATGTTGAAAGACCATGTAAGAAAGCCTGCCCGATGGATGCCATCAGCTACAATGAATTCGGCATCGCTCAGATCGACGAGGAAAAGTGTGTCAACTGCGGACACTGCATTCACAACTGCCCGTTCGGTGCCATCGGTTCAAAGGTTTATCTTGTCGACATCATCAATGAGATCAAGGCCGGCAAGGAAGTCATCGCCATGGTTGCTCCAAGCATTGAGGGACAGTTTGGTGATGCCAATCTGGCTTCAATCCGTCAGGCCTTGAAGAAGATGGGCTTTGCCGACATGGTTGAAGTAGGACTTGGCGCTGACCTGACCGCTGCCTATGAGGCAAGGGAATGGATCGAAGCCATCAAGGAAGGCAACAAGCTGACCACCTCCTGCTGCCCGGCATTCGTTGAGATGATCAGAAAGAACTATCCTGACATCTATGAAAAGAACAAGTCAAAGACCGTTTCACCGATGTGCGCCACAAGCCGCTATCTGAAGGTCATCAAGCCATATGCCAAGACAGTCTTCATCGGACCGTGCGTAGCCAAGAAGAAGGAAGCTCAGAATGAGGACATCCCTGGCAATGCCGATTACGTCATGACGTTCGGCGAACTGCAGATCCTGATGAACTCTGCCGGTGTCACCTTTGAACCTGCTGACGACTTTGATCAGGAGTCAAGCCTCTTCGGCAAGAAGTTCGCTTCAAGCGGCGGCGTAGCCAATGCCGTTCTGGAAGTAATGAAGGAATTAGGCGAAGAGACCGAGAACATCAAGCTGCTGCGTGCTTCAGGCGGAGCCGACTGTAAGAAGGCCATCATGTTACTGAAACACGGAAAACTGCCTGAGGACTTTATCGAAGGCATGTTCTGTCCGGGCGGATGCGTCGGCGGACCGTCAAAGAGAAAGACCGAAATTGAGATCACCAAGGCCAGAAACAAGCAACTGGCAACAGCTGATGACCGCAAGGTTCTGGACAACATCAAGGACCTGCCGCTGGACAAGTTCTCAATGTATACCGACGGCCACATGGACTAGTAAAAACACAAAGCCATCTCATCGAGATGGCTTTTTTCATGCATAAAAAGATGCAGAATGTTCTGCATCTACTGTATTATGTATGATCTGGAAATCTTCATTCCTGTCCTGTAATCCGGGTCGAGCTGACTGAGATGGTCGTAGAATTCCTTCTGATGGTTGTTTACCTCCAGATGAGCCAGTTCATGGTAGAAGATGTACTTGATGGCTTCAACCGGCATGGCAACGCAGTAGTAGTTTATCAGTATTTCCCTTCTCTTCCAGAAGCAGCAGCCCCATCTTGATGAGTAGAAGCGGTATTTCAGGGTATAGTCCCCGACGTCGTATCTTAACTGTCTTCTGAACTCATCCAGCAGGACGTCGAGTATTCCTTCGGCATGCTTCCTGTAGGCATTCTGCCAGGACTTTTCCGAAGGCCCGTAGATGATGCAGTCATCATCCCGTAACTCCAGCTTTCCTCTGGGTGCGTACATTAATCTCAGGGTATATCTTCTGCCCAGAATGTAGACATCCTGCCCGTTTGCCCATTCAAATGCCACCCTGATCTTGGGATTCTCCAGGTGTTTCATGATCCAGGATTCCTTGCGGTTGAGAAAATCATAGATGGCATCGGTCGGATACCTCAGGGAAGTTCTCACCAGGATCCTGTCACCGTCGATCTTGACGGTCAGGCTGTTTCTGCGGGCTGCCGTCCTGGTGACCTGAACCTGTCTGCCCTTCCAGATGATGATCAGACTCTTATCAGCCGGCATGTTTCTCCCACTCCTCCAGCAGATGGTTGATCTCGTTGTGCTTTTCATCTATCTGATCATCCAGCTGAGCCATCTTCTGATAGTCATGATAGTACTCAGGATCAAATCTCAGTTCCCTTAGTCTCTCCAGTTCCTCTTCCGCCCTGGCGATCAGCCTTTCCAGCTGGACCGTCTTCTTGGCGTTTTCCCTTTGCTGCTTAGCAGTTGAGACCGGTGCGGCAGCTTCTTCCTTCTTTACGGCAGCTACCAGTACAGGAGTCCTGCCGTTTTTCTTATCAAGGTACTCATTGTAGTTAAGAGCATAGTAAGCCGTGTTCTCCCCTTCAACGTAGAGGATGGAGGTTGCCAGTTTCTGAATGAAGTAACGGTCATGGGATACGAATATCACCGTACCCGTGTATTCACTTAAGGCCGCTTCCAGGGCTTCCTTGCCCATGATGTCCAGATGATTGGTAGGTTCGTCCAGTATCAGCAGGTTGGCCTTTGAAAGCATCATCTTGGCCAACGTCAGTCTGACCTTTTCCCCGCCGCTCAATACCCGGCAGCTCTTGTATACATCGTCAGCCGTGAACATGAACTGTCCCAGGATCTTTCTAATCTCCGTATGGTCATATTCAGGGTGTTCATCCCACAGTTCATCAAGCAGTGTCTTGTCGGAATTGACTTCAGCCAGCGTCTGATCAAAGTAGGCCACATCGATCTGATGGCCGTACATGAACTCGCCGGAAAGAGGACTTACCTCCCCTATCAGCGTCTTTAACAGAGTACTCTTGCCCAGACCGTTAGGTCCGATGACCGCCAGTTTCTGACCGCTGCGCAGATTGAAGTTGACCGTACATAACGGCTTATCATAGCCGATCGTCAGCTTATCAACGGTAAGAACGCTTTCCCCTCCTCTTAGTTTCGGATCAAATCTCAGTTTGAAGTTGTGCTTGTCTTCTCTGGGCTTTTCAATTCTTTCCATTCTCTCCAGATACTTGATCTTGGATTGGGCAAATGCTGCCTTCTCCTTCTTGTATCTGAACTTTTCGATCTGGGCTGTCAGTCTTTCGATCTCAGCCTGCTGCCGGCGGTAGGCTGACTGCTGTTTCTCAAACTGCACCTTCTTCTGTTCAACGTATGAAGAATAGTTGCCGCTGTAGTGATTCAGTCTGCCGAATTCAAACTCGTATACTTCCGATACGATCTTATCCATGAACATGCGGTCGTGGGAAACGATGACGATGGCCTTGGGGTACTTCTGCAAATAACCTTCCAGCCATTCGATGGTATTCATGTCCAGGTGGTTGGTAGGTTCATCCAGCAACAGTAAGTCAGGCTGCTGCAGCAACAACTTTACGAAGGCGATCCTGGTCTTCTGGCCGCCAGAAAAGGTGTTCAGAGGCCTTGAAAGATCATTTACGCTGAACCCGAACTTGGTAAACAGGGTTATCTGTTCCTGATTGTAGTTATAGCCGTTGCCGGCTTCATATCTGTTCTGCAGATCGGAATATCTCTTTAGTAATTCATCATCATACTCTTTTTCCAGTCTGCCGGACAGTTCGTCCATTTCCTTCTTTATCTGTAACAATCCGGCAAAGACCTTGTCGAATTCCTGCTGTACGGTCAGAGTCTCATCCTCAAAGGCCTGCTGGGAAAGATAACCGATGGTGGCATTGCTGTTTTTGATGAGCTGGCCGCCATCCAACATTAAAAGACCACTTATTATCTTTAATAAAGTAGTCTTTCCGCATCCGTTACGACCGATTATCGCAACTTTCTTTCCTTCTTTTAATTCTATGTTAATGTCTTCAAACAGCACCTCGCCACCAAAGTCCTTGGTGCCGTTTACGACCTGTAAAAGCATAAATCCTCCAGATAATTAAGATTAATTATTCAGATATGCTTCCAATCCCTCAATGATCGCATTTGCGATGGCTTCCTTACGTTCGTTCCATCTGGCAACGCTGTCTGAATCCCAGATGTTTGTCGTGACGATCTTGACGGTGTTGACACCGTAGATGTTCTTTGAAGCGAATGAAGCATTCATTTCTGATGTTTCTGAATACTGGCCGGCGCCGGTGACGATGCCGCCAAGTTCTCTTATTTCATATTCAACGTCGAATTCACCCTTGGCCGGATCGTTTCCTTCCTCACGGACACAAGGATATAATTCAGTGGTTCTGTTGCCGTCGTACAGGCCGATGGATACCAGCTTGTCATAAACTGAGGTAGCCAGGCTGCCTCCGGCATATCCTGAATACTTGACGCCCATGTCTGCGTCATAGTTTGTCATGTCAAGATAGATCATGTACTTTGCCTTTGAGTTGTAGGCCTTATGAGCAACGCCGTTGGTGCCATAGTACAGGATGTTCTGGTCATAGGCATCCTTCAGCATCTTTACTCTGTAGCCCTTCTCGTTCAGCTGTGAAACGATCTGCTGAGCAACAGCGTACAGTTCCTCAGCCTCAACGATGCCGTTGGCGCTTTCACCGACAAGTGAAACACCGCTCATGGTCAGAGCCGGAGCCGTGGCAACGCAGATGTCGTAATCAGTTGATGTGGCTTCATTGGCCTTCTCGCTGGTAACGTTGAGGTACATGTAAGCCTTGTCGAGCTTGGATTCGGTATCCTTCTCGCCGTCAAAGTATGTCTTGTCAGCTACGATCTGAACTCTCAGACGTTCGCCGTTTCTTAATACTGAGTAGATGATGTTGTTGCTGGTAATGGCATGAGAGGCAAATACTCTGGTATAGGTTTCAGCGCCTTCTTCACCGGCCTGAATGTATACCGAATAGAATCCCGGGGTCAGCTTGCCGATGTTGATCTGGCTGTCAACGTCACTGCTGATGTCAAAGGTGATCTTGTTATCGCTGCACATGTCAATGAGAGCGAGCTTTTCACCTGACAGGCTGTTTGACTTATAGGTCTGACGGCTGTAGACGTCATAGTAAAGATTCAGTGATTCGCCATAGAAGTTGTAATCCTTTACTTCAACGACGTTCTCCCTGTTTTCCTTCTCCAGAGCCTTGGTAGTCTGCTTGCTGTTGAGGTTGCAGATGGTCACCTTGCTTGGATCGTTATTCTTCTTGCCCGGATCAGTGCCTGAACCAGGTCTGAAGATCAATGATACCAGTAATGAAAGTACCAGGTAAATTACCAGTATTCCCAGTACGCTCAACGGAATTACTCTCTTCCATGCGATTTTTGCCTTTTTTGCCATAATAAACACTCCTCTCAGTATTTACTCATAGTAATTATACTACACTTTATCCGTTGTTAAAATATTCCGTTCATTAATTTGTTGGAAATACAACCAAAATAAAACAGTACCTGATCACTAATCAGCTACTGCTTTTTTCTTCTTTCTCTCTGGTATTCGGCGTTGCCCCGTTTGAACTTGTATTTCTTCAGCATCCGGGGAATTATCTGCCAGCTGGCATAGGCAATTACACCCGGCAGCACCAGTATTAATCCCGGAAATACCAGGACACAGAGCAGCGGAATGCCGATGTTTATCACCAAGAGTGCCAGTGTTTCCAGAAGGCAGGTAAATGCAATGTCCAGCGCCTTCCTGAAGGCTCCCCATGGGCTCTCTGCCATGTTCTGAGAAATGACCACGAATACCATCAGCATTTCAAATACAAGTACGGCCATCAGAACGAATATGCCTGTCTGCCCCAGAATGTCTGCGGTGCTGTCCCCGCCCTCATAATACAGGTAATCAAGGATCAGTACGGCAAAGGCCAGGGCATGGACCAGCCACACCACCGTTGAGATCTTAAAGTATTTTCTGAAGGAATCGAGAAAGACTCTTAACGGCTTTTCCTCCTCATACACCACGTACTGGCTCATCGCATCATGCAGAGCCGTCAGACTTGCCCCGATGGTCACTACCGGCACGCAGAACAGCAGGCTGAAAAAACCAAGCAGGACGGTGTTGGTTAACCGTCCTGCCAATCTTTCCAAAAATCCCTCAAACTTATCCCGGTTATCCATATCATTCAATGATTTCAAGAGAACCTAAGACGATTTTTTCCTCGGTTTCCTTGTCGAATAATACGTAACGGTTTCCTTCAAAGTTGAAACGAACGGTTGAATCCATCGCAAAGTCAACACTGCCGAAGGCTACGGCTGAAAGAACGATGTCATCAACGGCCAGAGCCAAAGTCGTTTCCATGCCTGACGGTAATGACGATACGACTCTTGCTTCAACGCCTTCATCTGATACATGGATGAATTCAGGTCTGATGCCGAGAATGTACTCATGCTCAGGCTGTAAGTCTACCTTCTCATTAGGTGTGAAGATGACCTTGAATTTCTGAGTATTCAGTATCAGATGATCACCTTCGGTATGGCCGTGGCACTTTACGAAGTTCATGCTTGGGTTGCCCATGAAGTCAGCGCAGAATACATTGTTAGGTTCACCATACAGCTGTAATGGCGGACAGTACTGCTGTAACAGACCTGTCTTGATCAGAGCGACCTTGGTTGACAGAGTCATGGCCTCTGACTGGTCATGAGTAACATATACGAATGTTGATCCCGTTGTTAAGTGCAGTCTCTTCAGCTCGGCGCGCATGTCGTTTCTCAACTTGGCGTCAAGGTTGCTTAACGGCTCGTCCATTAACAGTACCTTTGGATTTGGTGCCAGTGTACGGGCGATGGCAACACGCTGCTGCTGGCCGCCTGACAGTTCTGCAGGATATCTGTTGATGTATTCTTCGATACGCATCGTCTTGCAGATCTCCTTGACTCTGGCATCGATCTTGTCCTTAGGCCACTTCATGTTTTCCAGACCGAATGAGATGTTCTTGTATACGGTCATGTGCGGCCATAATGCATAGTTCTGGAACAGGAATCCGATGTTTCTCTTGTCAGGTGAGAGGTTAATGCCCTTTTCATCTGAGAAGACACATTCGTCATCAAAATATATTTCTCCTTCTGTCGGAGTTTCAAGACCGGCAATCATTCTCAGTGTCGTTGTCTTGCCGCAGCCTGACGGACCTAACAGTGAAACGAATTCACCGTTCCTGATCTCCATGTTCAGGTTGTCAACAGCCAGTGAGCCCTTGCCGAACTGTTTTGTTACATTTACTAATCTGATTGTTGGCATTTTCTAGTTTCCTCCTACACCCTTTTCAATTGAAGCACCGGTCAGTTTTTCAACAGTGAAGTTGATTACCAGTACGACAACGATGATCAATAAGTTAACCGCGTTAGAGAACTGGGTGAAGCCCTTCTCATCGTAGAACAGCAGTAATGATGTCAGTACTCTGTTATTGGCGGTTATCAGAATTACGAACAGACTCAGTTCACGCATGCCGGAAATGAATGGTAACAGATATCCGGATACGATCGTAGCCTTTTCAATAGGAATTATGATCCTTGTCATTCTCTTGACCCAAGGAACACCCATGATGATTCCGGCTTCCTCAATTTCCGGTGACAGCTGCAGCATGGAGTTGACACCGCTTCTTGAGGCCATCGGCAGATACTTGATCGTACCGATCAGGGCCAGGATCGTGAATGTACCGTAAAGTGAAGGAATAATGCCTCTCTTGGTTGAGAACATTGACAGATAGATAGCTGCTAAAGCCATTGATGGAATCAGGTAAGGTATGAATGTCAGATCTTCGACTACCTTTGACAGCCAGCTTCCTCTCCTTCTGACAATGCTGTAACCTGCCAAAAATCCCAACGTACCGGCACCGATTGCACAGGTGAATGACAGCTTCAAGCTGTTAAGCAATGTCCTGTACACTTCCGGGTTAAGCAGGATGCCAGGCTGGTCCTGAATGGAGTTGTGTCCCTGAGACTGACCGATCCAGAAGCTTAACGTCATGTTAGACAGCTTGTATACGCCCGTCTGCATCATGACGGATTCCAGAGCGAACGTTACTAACGGTATTACTGACATGCACATTACGACGAATGTGGTAAGCAGTGATATCGGAAGTCTCAGTCCCTTCAGGTGGAATACCGAGATGTTGGCGCTCTTACCGGTTACCGTGGCATAGGACTTTCTGGTACCGATCATCTTCTGGTTAACGAACATGATGATGATGCTGAGTACGATCATTACCAGCGCCAGAATGTAGCCGACACCGGGGTTGGTGCCGTTTATCGCCGCGTACAGTTCAGTGGTCAGTACGAAGTATCGTACCGGTAAGCCAAGGAACTGCGGGGTTGCGAATGATGCCATTGCACCGGAGAATACCAGAATGATGGTACTCAATACAGCCGGCATTACGATTGGAATCGTGATCCTTAGGAACATTCTCAGTCTCTTGGTCTTCAGAATGATTGCCGCCTCTTCCAGGTTGGCGTCCATGTTATGCAGAATGCCGCCTATCAGAATGTAGGCAAATGGGGCATAGTGCAGACCGGTTACGACGATGATTGGGAATTCGCCATAGCCGAACCAGGTTGGAACCTGCAATCCCGTAAGTGCCGTGAAGATGCCGTTTGATCCGGTTATCTCAATACTCTTGAAGAAGTTCTTCCAGGCCAGTGCCAATGTCCAGCTGGGCATTATGTATGGGAAGATGAACAGTTTGGTTAAAACCTTCTTCCACATCAGGTCACTTCTGGAAACCAGCCAGGCGAAGGAACCACCTATCAGAATGGCTACGACGCATGCCCAGACAGAAGTCACGATGCTGTTGCGGATTGGATCCCACAGCAGGGACTTGCTGAAGTTACTGACGAATGCTCTCATCCAGTGATAGGTAGTAAAGGAGCCTACAGCCTGCTGCACTCTTGATTTCTCAGACGGATGGACGATGAACGTGTCCCTTACTATGGAAATCAGCGGAATGACTACCAAGAATGTCAAGATGATCAGGAACAGAACCAGAAGCACATTATATGGCTTGCTGAAAAATGTCTTTATCTTATTCCATTTTTTCTTCATATTCTTCTCCCGTCTATTTAATTAAAGAAAGGAAGGCTAAGCATAATGTCTCCAGAGCCTTCCTTTTATTTGATTATACTTAAGATTAATTACTTGATTGTTAAGATGAAGTCTTCTACGTTAGCTCTTTCAGCAGCTGCCTGCTTGGCATCTTCCTGAATTAAGATCTTCTTCCATTCCTTAACTGGTAAGTCACCATCAACAACTGGATTTGCCTGGTTGCCGCTGTAGTCACCGAATCTGCCGGACATGCCCTTGTATACTGAACCGTCCTTGATTGTCAGAGTGCCATTGCCCTTCCAGCCTTCTTCTGAATATAACCAGATTAAGAATGCCTTAGCTAATTCTGGGTTGTCAGCGTTCTTTACCTGTAATCCATAGATTGGGTAAATGAAGCCTGCAACTGGGTTGACTTCCTGTGCGAATGACATGTTGTCTGAACCGTCGTCACGCTTGCCGAGACTCTTCTTATACTTGTTCAGAGTGATCAGAGCGCTCATCTTCTTGTCAGCAGCAGCTGTATCCTTGGCGATTGTGCCATCTGATGAACCTAATACGACGCCGTTCTTGTACATCATCTTGATGAACTGATAGCCAGCATTCGGGCAGTCAGCATCCAGTACGATGTCCTTGCCATAGTAAGCCTTGTAAGCTTCTGCCATCTTGGCTGCGTTTTCTTCTGATGTCAGGTTGACTAAGAAGTTCATGTTAACGCCTTCGCTTGAAGGATCCTTCATGCATAATGCGCCAGCATACTGTGGGTCTGTGCAGTACCAGATGTTATTGATTTCGCCATCAGCGAATGACTTGTCTCCTGCGTTAACGTTGTAGATGAATACCTTGTTGCAGTAGTCCCAAACTAACAGAGGTTCGCAGTCTTCACCGACTAAAGCTTCGATTTCCTTGTTGTACCAGTTGTAAACATAGCCTTCTTCAACGAGGTCTGTCAGAACACGTCCGCCATCCTGAATGAAGATGATGTCAGCGCCGTCAACACCCTGAGCAACTTCTGTAGCTACCTGAGTGATCTGGTTTGTGTCACCGATCTGGGTTGAGCTGTACTCGATCTTGCCATCTAATTCATACTTGATCATGAATGCTTCAATAGCATCATTGATAACTGAGTGTGTAGTATAGATTGTCAATGGCTTGCCGTTGGTCTTGCCGGCTTCTAATAATTCTTCAAAAGTAGCTGTGTCAGCACCTGACTTAGGTGTGTCTTCACCGCCGCCTTCCTTTCCGCCTTCACCGCTGCCTGAGCAACCGAACATTGTCAGACACATGAGGACTGAAAGGAGAACTGTCAATAATTTTTTCATAGTTTCATTTCCCTTCTTCTCTCCGTTACTTGCAAACGCTTTCACTAGACTTATTTTATTACATCAGGTAACTTTATTCAAGTTAATGACCTCACATGTTCAGCCATAAGAAAAAAAGAGCATCTTTCGATGCTCCTGTTTCCTGCTTTAGAAGTTCAGGTTCTTCGGTGTTCTTGGATATGACAGAACGTCTCTGATGTTCTCAATGCCGGTAATGTACATTAACAGTCTTTCAAAGCCGACACCGAAACCGGCATGCTTGCAGCAGCCGTACTTTCTGAGATCAAGGTACCACTGCAGTGATTCCCTGTTGACACCCTTCTCATCCATTCTCTGAGCCAGGACGTCGTATCTTTCCTCTCTCTGAGAACCGCCGCATAATTCGCCGACCACCGGCATTAACAGGTCAGTTGCGGCAACGGTTCTATTGTCATCATTGAGTCTCATGTAGAAGGACTTTGATTCCTTCGGATAGTTCATTACGAATACAGGTCCCTTGCAGATGACATCGCAGAGATACTTCTCGTGTTCGGTCTGGATGTCCATGCCCCAGAATACCTTGTTTTCAAATCTGTCTTCAACTTTCTTGAGTTCCTCAAGAACGTCAGCGTATTCCATTCTGGCAAACGGCTTCTCAACGACGGCCTTGAGTCTGTCGATGATGCCCTTGTCGATCATGGTATTGAAGAAATTCATTTCCTCAGGGCAGTTGTCAAATACCTCGTTGATGCAGAACTTGACCATGTCTTCCATCAGGTTCATGTCGTCTTCCAGATCGGCGAAGGCAATCTCCGGTTCGCACATCCAGAATTCGTTGGCATGCTTCTTGGTGTTTGAATTCTCGGCTCTGAAGGTCGGCCCGAATGTATATACGTCTCTGAATGCCAGGGCATAGGCCTCGACATGCAGCTGACCGGAAACGGTCAGGGATGCTTTCTTGCCGAAGAAGTCCTCGTCATACTTGTCATCCTGTCTGGTGGTTACCGTGAATACCTCGCCGGCACCCTCGGCATCGTTACCGGTGATGATCGGCGTATGAACGTAGACAAAGCCCTGATTCTGGAAGAATTCATGAATGGCCATAGCCAGCACGCTTCTTACTCTGAAGACTGCTGAGAAGGTATTCGTACGCGGTCTCAAGTGGGCAATCTCTCTTAGGTACTCAAATGAGTGACGCTTCTTCTGTAACGGATAGTCAGCCGTGCACTCGCCCTCTACTGCTGCCTCTGTCAGGTGCAGTTCAAAAGGCTGCTTCATTTCCGGTGTCAGAACGAACTTGCCGGTTACGGTAAGTGCCGTACCAGTCAGACACTTGCTGAGCTCATCAAAGTTTGCCAGTTCCGGTGTATAAACCAGCTGACAGTTCCTGAAATATGTGCCGTCATTCAGTTCAATGAAGGCTACCTGCCCATTGCTCCTGTTGGTTCTGATCCAGCCCTGCAGCTGAACGTACTCGATGCCATCCATTCTCATTGGATCGCCGGCTCTGACCATTTCAAATAACTCTCTGATCGTCATGAATTCAAACATGTAAATTCCTCCCCTTAAACAAATAAAACGCCCCTGCAAAAGGAGCGTCATTAACGCGGTACCATCCTTAATTTGGTCTCTTTTCAGTTAACGCCTTGATTACGTAGCTGTCTACTGTTACTTCTCCAGCTCGGCTTGCGGACTGTTACACCATTCCAAAGACCTGAAGCACTTGCACCTTCTCGCTTCTCTCTGTAAGGTCCCTGACTGAAAAATGCTTTCCGTTCAACGCCTATTTGAATTTCTTAAGTGTATTTGTTTCAAATACAAGTTCCTGAATGTTGGCAACTATGTCGATCTCCTTCAGTATCATTCCCTTGGGAACGCTGATGTGCTGATGGGTAAAATCGATGAGTCCCAGTACTCCACACTTGTATAATCTGTCTACGACATTCTGAATGTCGGTAGATGCCGTCAGAATCGCAATACGGCAGTTCTTCGGGATCTTTTCTTCCAGCTGGTCAATGTGATAGACCGGAATGCCCTTTACCGTACCGATCAGCTTCTCGTCGATCTCAAATGCCATGACGATCTCGCCGACCACGTAATTCCAACGATTATAGTTTAACAAAGCGTGGCCTAAATTGCCAACCCCAATTAATATAATCTTTTCATCGAAACCGGTACCCAGCTTCTCATTGAAGACCTGGATCAGTTTCTCAACGTCATAACCATACCCCTGCTTGCCAAGACAGCCGATGAACGACAGATCCCTGCGGATCGTGGTGGCAGCTATATTGACAAGTTCACTCAACTCAGACGACAAAACCCTATTAACATTCTGCGAATGTAGCTTACGCAAGGCTTTCAGATAGATAGGGTAACGCTGCATTGTTGCCTTTGGCACAATACTGTACTGTTGTTGCATGATTATTCACCGCCTATACATTAGTATTTTAGCATATATGTGCCTGAATTGATACAACATTCGTATTTACTGCATTTCCAGTGACGGATCTGCCTCGATGTCGAGATCTGCGAATATTCCCTTCTTATATGCTATGTATCCGCTTGCCCCAATCATGGCCGCATTGTCCGTGCAATAGGCCAGCGGAGGTATGATGTAGCTGATTCCCGGATGCTTCTTCATCCTTTCGACACAAATCTCTCTTAACCGGCTGTTGGCGGCTACGCCCCCGGCCAGTATGACCTGTCTGACCTCGTATTCATCCAGTACCGTTTCCACTCTGCTCCACAGATGGGACAGGGCTGCTTCCTGGAAGCTTGCGCACATGTCCGGAACACTTAGTTCCTCATTGTTTCTTTCCAGCCTCTTGAGGCTCTGCATTACCGCTGACTTCAATCCTGAGAACGAGAAGTTCAGAGGGTCATCGGTATGGACCTTAGGAAGCTGATATCTCGGTTGGCCTTCCTTAGCCAGCTTGTCGATCTTGGGGCCGCCCGGGTAAGGAAGATTCAGTACTCTTCCAACCTTGTCATAGGCTTCTCCCACGGCATCGTCCTGCGTGGTGCCCAGCACTTCAAAGTCATAGTCTTCCTTCATCAGGACAAGTTCCGTATGACCGCCGGATACTACCAGCGCCAGTAACGGGAACTTCAGTTCATCAACGAAGGCATTGGCATAGATGTGTCCGGTCAGATGCTGTACCGGAATCAACGGCTTGTGGTATGCCCAGGCCAGCGTCTTGGCTGCCAGTACGCCAATGTGCAGAGAACCGATCAGTCCCGGTCCGACCGTAACGGCGATCCCGTCGATGTCATCCCAGCTGACCTTGGCCTCTTCAAGAGCTTCCTTGATGATGATGCTGATGTTTTCAATGTGAATGCGGCTGGCTACCTCAGGTACGACCCCGCCGTATTTGGTATGAACATCTATCTGGCTGGCAACCTTGCTTGAAAGGATCTCCCTGCCGTTTCTTACCAGCGCGCAGGCAGTCTCATCACAGCTTGATTCAAGTGCCAATATAATAACGTCCTTCATCCTAGATTCCTTTCATCATCCGGTAGGCATCCTCATACTTGCCGGCATGTCTGTAATAACCGGGCTTGGTATTGATTACCGAAAAGCCCTGATTCTCATAAAGTCTGATGGCCTGGACATTTGATACTCTTACTTCCAGACCGATGGTCTCGCAGCCGTTCTCCATCGCCTTCATTTCAAGGTGTTTCATCAGCTGCTGACCTAATCCCCTGTGCTGACAATCAGGCAGTACGGCTATGTTGGCTATCTCTGCCTGTTCAAAGGTTATCCAGAGGTCATAGTAACCTACGATCCTGTCATCCTCTACCATTACCCACAGCTGGGCATAGGGGTTGTCATATAATTCATATTCGTAATCTTTTTTGCTCCAGGCATCGTCAAAGCACAGCCTTTCGATTTCCAGGATCTCGTTAAGATCACTTTTCTTCATCTTTCTGATCACTTGAGGTACTCCTCACTGCTCTTGAGATAGGTTGGAGTCAGTAAGTCAACGTTATCGACCTTCTGCCAGAATTCTCTCAGATCGGCAAAGTGTTGAGCCAGATCACCATATTTGTCTTCCTGGCCAAACAGGTGCAGGTCACCGATGACGTTTGCGCCGCTGTCGATGATCTCCTTCATCCTGTCGTTGGTATAAATGGTATCTTCCATCAGAGGCTTTCCATCCTTATATCTTCCGACATATACTCTCTTGGCCCTGGCATCCATGATGACGTAGCAGTCCTCAAGTCCGGCATATAGCTGTAAGGTGCTCAGCGTATAGACGTCCCTGTTCATTAATGAGCCAAGAACCTTGGCCATGGTCATGCCGATCCTGACCCCGGTATAGCTGCCCGGTCCCTGGGCAACGACGAAGCTGTCAATGTCGCTGGCCTCAAGACCGTGTCTCTCCAGAAGTTTGCTGATCTCGGGGATCAGATATTCGGACTGATGCTTGAAGCAGTCCAGCTGAACGCCTTCTACCAGTCTGTCATCCTTTAACAGAGCCAGAAGCAGGAACTGGTGAGATGTATCTACTCCTACTGTGTACATAGTCTTTCAAGCACCTCCTCATAATTGTCTCCACATGCTGAGAATACCAGCATTCTGGAATCGTCATCGCCTATTGTCAGATTGATGCTCAGCCTTTCTTCCGGCAGAACATCCTCAATGAAATTCGACCATTCAATCACGCAGACCCCATCGCCATCCACATATTCTTCAAAGCCCAGATCCTGGTCAATGTCCTCCAGTCTGTAGGCATCGATGTGATACAGCGGCAGTCTGCCCTTATAGCTCTTCATCAGCGTAAATGTCGGTGAAGTTACGTTCCTTGTGATCTCCAGCCCCCTGGCCAGTCCCTGGGTAAAGGTCGTCTTGCCGGCGCCCAGTTCCCCGGATAAGGTAATGAGAAAACTGCCGTCGATGAGACTGCCCAGTTTCTTTCCCAATTCCCTGGTCTGATCAGGTGCGTATGTTACTACCTTTAATTCCTTCATAAAATCACCACACACTATTATAATCTTTTAAAACAAATAATCTACCAGATTTCCCTTCCGCTCTCCATGTTGAGAAGGTATTTCTTTATTTCCAGGTGCCCGCCATAGCCGCCGATGGACCCGTCACTGTTGATGACGCGGTGACAGGGCACCACTATCATCAGTTTATTGTGATGCATGGCCTGTCCGGTAGCCTGAAAGCCACGCCTGTTGCCGGCCATGTAGGTCAGGTCACGGTAGCTTACCGTCGAACCGTACGGCACGGTCCTTAACGCATCGTATATTTTCTTTCTGAAAGGAGTCGTCTCATAGCGTAAGGGCAGATCAAAGTCTCTCCTTTTGCCCGCAAAATACTCCTTCAGCTGTCTTCTGGCTTCTGAAGTAATGTCATTGTTTCTTTCACTTACGGCGCTTTCAATGATCTCCACTGCCAGTAAGCTTTCCTCATCGGCTTCGATCTTCAGATAGCCGAACGGAGTCTTCAGACATCCCGTGAATATCATTAAGCCTCCTCAAACATCTGGGCAAGCTTCATGCCGATGTCATGGCCCTTTCTGTAGAATTCTTCAACCGTCATCATTTCCGGATACTGACCGTGATAGATGATCTCCATCGTCAGTTCTCTGTTGAAGCCGGCCTTCTTGAGACTGCTCATGGCCCATTTCCAGTCGATGGTGCCGTCAAACGGCAGAAGGTGCTCATCTCTGGCTCCGAAGTTATCGTGAATGTGCACTGAGGTTATCCTGTTGCGGAAGAAGTCAAAGTCAAATTCATCCTTGAAGTGGGCATGGCAGTGACCGAAGTCCAGACAGATGCCGGCCTTGCCCTTCAGATTGCTCAGCAGGTATCTCTGATATCCCGGCAGCTTGGTGTTCTCAAAACCGATCTCAATGCCCTGCTGGTTGGCGTAATCCACTATTGCCTCAAATCTTCTCAGGCCGATCTCATTTGGATAAGGTGCCTCCGTCTTGGAAACGGCATGCATCATTACCATCGGAATGCCGTTGGCCCTGGCTTCATCGATGTTTCTCTTGTATCTTTCAATCAGAGCTTCTCCCTCTTCCTTGTCCAGCCAGATGTCATTGATGTTCTGATAGCCCAGATGAGCGAAGACGATCTCCAGCCCGGCCTTCTTTACGTAGTCGACCTGATCCTGCTGGGAGATCTCCCAGTCCTTGTCATACCACTGAATGAAGACCTTCTTAAAGCCAGCTGCCTTGATGGCATCAATGGTCTCATAAATGTTACTCTTGCCGTCATAGCTGACGCATACTGCCAAATCCAACATGTTAACACCTTCTTTTTCACTACAATTATATTTACTTTGTAAAGCATTTTCCACTAAATGCGGGAATTGCTGGGAGGAATGCACGGGAAGTGCTATAATGAGTAAGTTAATATAAAGGAATGAAACATATGAAAAAACAGAGATTCATTGATTTTGCCGTAATACTGGCAGTAACCGTACTGTTCAGCATTCTCGTCTGCTTCGTTGACGTGGCAGCCATCGGCCCTGCCGGCACCAAGGTAGGCTTCTCACACATCAACGGTTTCTTCAGGGACATGATCCCTCTCAACATGGTACTTTACAGAGTGACCAACCTGCTTGGCTATCTGGCACTACTGGTCTGCTGCGGATTCGCCTTCATGGGCGGCATGCAGCTGTTGCAGGGCAAGAGCCTTAAGAAGGTTGACCGCAACATCATTGCCGTCGGCGTTCTCTACGTCATCGTCATCGCCCTGTACCTTCTGTTTGAAAAGGTAGCCATCAATTACAGACCGGTCATCATGCCGAATGAAACTGCACCTGAAGCAAGCTTCCCTTCAACTCATGCCATGCTGGCAACTACCGTATTCGGCAGTGCTCCATGGGTAATGAACAGATATCTGAAGGACGCAAAGATCAGAAAGATCTTCACGGCAGTCTGCTGGGTACTTGGCCTGGCAACCGTCGTTCTGAGATTCTTCTCAGGCGTTCACTGGTTCACGGACATAGTTGCCGGTTTCCTGATCAGTGTCACCCTGCTGTCAGGATTCAAGATCGTTCTGGGAATGATCAGGCCGAAGAAAAAGGCATAGTAACAGGGAGGAACGACCGTTCCTCCTTTTTTCTTCTTCTACGTTGTATTTACTAATAATATAATATCCATTTTTATTGCACAGCAACTGCAGTTATGATATCATTTTAGCGACTGAGGGAGTAGTTAGCTCTGACAGGAGTGATTATGTCAACAACACTGGCCGAAAGGCCCTGGCATATCTTAATCAACGAGACTCATGTACAGCGCATTTCACTGTGCATGGGGTATCAGATCCAAGCACGGTGATGTTTGGTTTTTTTATTATATCGGGAGGATATGAAAATGAATGATTATTTAAAGACTTCTGAACAAGTGCTGCAGGAAGTAAATTCTACACCTGATGGACTTACAGAGGCCGAAGCCGCAAAGAGACTTGCGGAAAACGGTAAGAACAAGCTGGCTGAGCCGCCAAAGAAGACATTCATGCAGAGATTCCTTGGTGCCATCAATGACCCAATGATCATAATGCTGTTAGGTGCAGCCCTGTTATCTACCATAACTACTGTATATCAGAACGTTGTAAATCACGCCAACGAATCCTATGCTGATCTGATCATCATTCTGTTCGTTGTAATCGTAAATACCCTCATGGGCATCATTCAGGAAAGCAAGGCTGAGGAAGCCATTGACGCCCTGAAGGAAATGA
>JAFWGU010000010.1 GCA_017512285.1 Erysipelotrichaceae bacterium
GCTTCTTTTTCCTCTGGCGTTCTCATGTTGTTCTTCTTACTTGTTCTGCTCACTCGATCACTTCCTTTCTTCCTTCATTGTACTAAAAAAAGTAGATGGGTGTTTTTTTACACCTGTCTACTTTTAGCGTATCACTTCACCTTGAGCGTCTTTCTGATTCTTATTGTCGTTGTCATGTGGATTACCTCTGATTACAAACAGTTTTACACAAAATCATAGCCCTGAAAAGCGGTTTGCTTAAACAAAAACCATCTGACAATTCAGATGGTTAACTGTTCTAATATGTCTGCTGATCTCTGTCACGGTCGTAGATCTTTCTGCCCTGTACGAACTTGGCCATGATGGTTCTGGCGTGATGATTCCACAGTATTCTCTGGAATCTGTCGCTTACCGGACGGTCAATGAAGTCCTTCAGGTCTTCATCATCAAGTACTACGGCGTCAAATTCATAACCCTTTTCAAAGCAGCCGACCTTGCCGAAGAACTGTCCACCGCCCATGGTTGCCAGATACATGGCATTAGCTATGCTCAGGAAATGTTTCTTGGCAAACGGTTCACCGTTTCTTTCGGTATATACCCATCTCAGCTTGCTGGCCTGGATGGCATCAGTCATGGCTCTCATGACGCTGAGGTTGCATGATCCGGCAACGTCTGTGCCAAGACCGACCTTTATTCCGTCTCTTACCATGTCAAGAACACGGCATACACCACCGGCGGCGTTCATGTTTGAAGCCGGGCAGTGAGCAACGGTAACGTTTCTCTTCTTCAGAAGTTCATACTCAACATCCGTAGGATGAACAACGTGAGCCATGATGGCCGGTACGGTCGTGCCCAGCATGTCATACATGTCATAGGCATCGCCATAACAGGTGATCTCCGGTTTCAGGGACTTAACCCATTCGATTTCATCAAGTCCTTCAGAAAGATGTGACATGACAGGAACGTTGTACTTTGCGGCCATCTTGCCCAGAGCCTCCATGCTTTCATCAGTACATGTAGGCGTATATCTCGGGGTAATGATCGGCTTTACGGAACCGTATCCTTCACTTGTTTCCTGGATCCATCTTTCCGTTTCCCTGATGGTCTCTTCGGTAGTTTCAAGATATCCATAGAAGGAATTTCTGTCCATGTTGAGCTTACCAACATAACCTGCCATTCCGGCATCGGCAAGCTTTCTCATCAGCAGTTCCGTTGCCTCACGGTGAATGGTGGCAAAGATGGCTCCTCTGGTCGTGGTCGTGGTCTTGACAAGGTCATTGACGAAACGCCCATAAGCCTTGTTGGCATATTCCAGATCACAGAATCTGGACTCTTCAGGGAATGAATATCTTTCAAACCAGGTTTCCCATTCAGAATCGCCATCCAGCAGCATGCCCATGCCGCGGAAGCCATACTGAGGTGCATGAACGTGAATGTCGCTCATTCCGGGTATTACGAACTTATCAGTGCAGTCATATACCTTTATGTCTTTATATTCCTCAGGCAGTTCCTTGAATATGCCCATTGAAACACCGTTCTCACAGATAACATATTCATTTTCATGATACTCTATGGTATTAAACTCAGGGGTCTGAACGATGATTCCCCTTATAGCATAAATGTTTTCAAACATGTCTTATTCCTTTCCTGAATCAATTATTTCATACATATCTTCCAGCGTGATCGGATACTCATGGCGGCCCCATTTACGGTATTCCTCATCTATGACGCCGGCGAGCGAAGTAACCGTCGGTATGAACATTCTTATCTGTTCAAACACATCCTTATGGCTGAATACTTCTCTGGGCGTGCCGTCCAATACTATTCTGCCGTTGTCCATGACAACGAAGCGGTCGACGTACTTGGCCATTAACTCTACCTCATGTTCGACCAGTATGACCGTCATGTTCATTTCCCTGTTCAGACGGCAGATGATCTCAAAGATCTCTTCCGTGGAAAGCGGGTCGAGATTGCTGGTGGGTTCATCAAGTACGAGTATTTCCGGATTCATTGTCAGTACGGAAGCGATGGCTACACGCTGCTGCTCCCCGCCGGACAGTGAAAACGGTGAACGGTCGCGGAAGTTTTCAAGTCTGATGAGCTTCAGGATCCTTTCAGCCCTGGCCTCGATCTCCTCACGTGGAAGTTCGAGATTTGAAGGACCGAAGGTCAGTTCATCATATACGGTAAGCTGACTGAGCTGAGCTTCCGGGTCAGGCAGAACAAGGCCGACTTCCTGAGACATTCTGGCTGTAGAATAGTCCTTTATGTCGTGGCCGTTTACTTTGACCGTACCTGAGAATTCTCCGTCAATGCTCTTGGGTATCAGTCCGTTACAGAGTGCACAAATCGTGCTCTTTCCGGAGTTGTTGGATCCGATGATGCCGACAAATTCTCCCTTTCTGACGTTCAGGCTGATGTTTTTCAGAGCAGGTTCCTCTATTGAAGGAGCATTGTCATACTTGAAGTTGACGTCCTTCAGTTCCAGTACATATTCACTCATGCGATCACCTGATTCCAAGTCTGAAGCAGTCAGACCAGCTGTTAAGATAATCCGTCACGTTCAGACTGCCATAACGTATTCTTAAGACTATGCTGGCAACAAGCAGCAGTACGCTTACTGCCACTAATGCAATGTCGCTCTTTCTTATGACGATGTCGGACATGTTGGTTGGATTATTCGTATTGCCAAATCCACGGCATTCAAGAGCCATGGATGTTTTCTCCATTCTTTCCAGTGAACTTACGACAAGAGGTACGAACATTGGAAGCAATCCCCTGAAGCGGTCAATGATGCTCTTTTCAGGCAGACCGCGGGCTCTCTGGGCTGAATTTATGATGGTCGCTTCTCTGACGCTGATCGGTATCAGCTGCAGGGACATGGACACCATGAAACAGAAGTTATACGGAACACCCAGCTTATGCAGACCGTTGATCAGATCTGATGGCGAAGTCGTCGAAACAAACAGTTCAGCCATCAGAATGATGCTGGAAAGTCTCAGCCAGAATACAAGACCGATGTAAAAGCCTTCAAGGGTATAGGCACCGAAAAACGGAAGTGAAATAACCTTGCCGAAAAACAGTGCCGGTGTTTCTCCTCTGGGGTTGACAAAGCCGTGAAGAATGATCAGAAAGAACATCATGATGATGACCATCTTCGTAAGCATGTGTCTGAACATTCTGCTGCCTAACGCCATGTAGTTGAAAACGACGCCAGTCAGAAACAGAAAGCCGCAGACATACGGTGAGTGAAACAGAAATGCCATGATTGACACGATGACCAGAAGCAGCATCTTTACCCTGCTGTCACACTTATGGAAAAATGAATTCCCGGGAATGTACATTGATATGTTGGTCATACGCAGTAATCTCCTTCTGCCAGTATTCTGGAAAGATCCATTACTGACAGTCTCTTTTCCTCGGAAACCACGTTGATGTGGTTGCCGATGGCATAGATCTGTGGCGGCATGATGTGTGCCGTTCTCATTACTTCCTCATTGGAAAAGACAGCTGCAGGAGTACCGTCAAGAATGATCCTGCTTTCGTTCATGACTATGACCCTGTCGGCATATTCAGCGACAAAATCCATGTCATGAGAAATGATAATGACTGTCTTCCCCTGCTCCTTCATCTTCCGGCTCAGTAAGCCAAGCCTTGTCTTTCCATACTGATCCTGTCCCGTTGTCGGTTCGTCAAGGAACAGTATTTCCGGATCCATGGCATAAACAGATGCCAGAGCAACGATTTTCTTTGATCCGCTGCTCAGGGTAACAGGCTGTTTCTTCAGCATTCCCTTCAGGTCAAATTCATTAATGACCTCACGGGTCCTGGCCTTGATGTCTTCATCAGACAGCCTGAGGTTTTTTAAACCGAACTGTATCTCCTCAAGCACCGTCGGGCAGAACAGCTGATAATTGGGGTTCTGAAAGACATAGCCCACTTCTCTGGCCATTTCACTGACTCTTCTGAGAGCTACGTCCCTGCCGTTAACATATATTCTGCCTGCCGTCGGTCGCAAAAGACCGTTGAAATGCTTGGACAGCGTCGTCTTGCCGCTGCCGTTCTGTCCGATGATGGCAGTTATTTCCTTCTTGTAAATATCAAGATTAATGTCGATCAGCGCCTTGTGACCATTCAGGTAGATGTGCTCCAGATTCTCAATATGAGCAACAACTTCCCTATTCATATTCTTCTTCAGCTACTTTACTTCCACTGAAAGGTGTGGTTACTCTGTACTTTTCCGGTAAGGCACGGAAGATCAGCATCAGTACTATCGTCAGAACGAATTTGTCAAGGAAGCCGGTAACCAGTTCACTGATGAATGAACTGGCAAAGATGCTGGATGTTGCCTGCATGAATACTGCATGCATGATGTCCAGACCGCCGCCTGAGAATCCGCCGTAAATGTATGTGTAAATGTATGCGCTGGCAACACAGGCAAATGGCTGCTCAACGATAAGAGTCAGGATCAGTCCAAGCCAGGTTCTTGTATATCCCTTCTTGGCGCTGAAGCCAACGATCAGGGCAATGATACCTGTAGGAATAACCGTAAGAAGCTGTAAAGGTCCAAGAGTGATGGCCATTACAACTGCATTAAGTGCTGCACACAGTAATCCTACCCATGGTCCGGCAATGAACGTTGCCAGCAGTGTTCCGCCTGTATCCAGAAACAGCGGGACGTTAAGCATCTGTCTGATCATGCCACCGGCATAATTCAGTGCTACACATGTTGGCAGCAATGCTGCAAGATTTGCAGGCTTCAGTTTTGGAAATTCTACTTCTTTCATGATTTACTCCTCCTCTATCCTAATAATATGAATATGAAGTTCTGTTAGCAGAACTCTATTCCCTTTTCAGCATCCATGCTTTCGACACGGGCAAGTGCCTCTACCCTTATGCCTTTTTCGCGCAGCATTTCGCCGCCCTTCTGCATGGCCTTTTCAATGACTACACCGCAGCCGACCAGTTCACATCCTGCCTGTTCACAGATTTTGATCAGTGCATTCAGTGCATCGCCGTTTGCCAGAAAGTCATCAATGATCAGTACCTTGTCGTTTTTATTAAGGTACTTCTTTGATACATAAACCTCATAATCTGCCCTTCTTGTATAAGAATACAGAGAGGCATGATAGACATCAGGGCCCATGTTGCTGGCAGCGCCCTTCTTGGCAAATACGACCGGACAGAAATCAAAAGACTGTGATGTCGCAAAACTGACAGCAATCCCTGATGCTTCTATTGTCAGTATTTTGTTGATATCACAGTCTGAAAAAATCTTCTTGAATTCCCTGCCGATTTCCAGCACAAAGCCGGTGTCTATGCGGTGGTTAAGAAAGCTGTCTACCTTCAGAGTATTCCCTGAGAGTACTTCGCCATCAGCAATGATCCGCTCTTTTAATGAGTTCATAACGGTGTCCTCCTAAAAAAACATACTCCTAATTTATACTATTCGTATATACATTTCAAGCCTTTTGAATAAAACTTGTATAGGATTTTTTATTATTCTTTCTGTTCTCCTCAGACCCTTCTTACTGCCATATCTGATGGCTTCAGACTCTCATCCATGATATAATTATTGGTGCGAGGATCTTATTATGAGCAAGGGTTTATTCATTACTTTTGAAGGCGGCGAAGGAAGCGGCAAGACCACCGTCTGCAAGTACATATATCACAGACTTCTGGAAGAAGGCATCGATGCCATCTACTCCCGTGAACCGGGTGGAGTTGACATTGCCGAGCAGATCAGAAACGTCATTCTGAGCGTCAAGAACACGGCCATGGATGTCAGAACGGAAGCTCTTCTGTATGCGGCCAGCCGCCGTCAGCATCTCGTTGAAGTCATATTACCGGCCTTAAACGCCGGCAAGGTCGTCATCTGCGACCGCTTCATCGACTCATCACTGGCCTATCAGGGTCATGCCCGTGACATCGGCATAGATGAAGTAATGGAAATAAACAGATTCGCCATCGACAACTGCATGCCTGATCTTACTCTGTTCTTCGACGTTGACGTCGAGACAGGTCTTAGAAGGATCACCGGACGCGGTGAAAAGCTGGACCGTCTGGACAGGGAAAACCTGGCCTTCCACCACAAGGTCCATGAAGGATACATGATGGTATGCGAAAGATACCCGGAAAGAATAAAGATAATAGATGCCTCACAGAGCGTTGAAAAGGTGGAAAAGGACGCCTATAAACTGGTAATTGAACGGATAAGAAAGAATGTTTAGGGAAACACTAGCCTTACAGCAGCCGGTAGTCTATCAGATACTGGATAATGCCTTGAAGAAAGAAAGCCTTTCACACTGTTACCTGTTTGCCGGTACCCGGGGGACGCTGAAACAGGAAACGGCTTTTCTATTGGCACAGAGCGTGATCTGTTCCCATAAGACAGACGGCTGGGCTTGCGAAGAGTGTCTGGAATGCATCAGAGTTAAGGATAATAACTACGTTGACCTGATCTATCTTGACGGATCAAAGGGATTGCTGAAGATCGAACACATCAACACCATTCAGAATCAGTTCTCCCAGACTGCCGTTGAAGCAGCCGGCAAGAAGGTCTTCATCATAAACGACTGCGAGAACATGACACTGAAGGCTGCCAACAGTCTGTTGAAGTTCATTGAGGAACCAAGCGACAACGTAACCGGCATATTCATAACTTCCCAGATCGACCGCCTGTTGCCGACGATCGTATCAAGATGTCAGAAGGTCAGCTTCAAGCCGCTGCCCAAGACCATGTACTATGACTTTGCCATTGAAAACGGCATTGATGAACTGAACTCCCATCTGCTCTCTCAGATGGTACAGGACAGAGATCAGTTACTGGAAATAAGCCAGCAGGAATCCTATCAGAATGCGGTAAGGACCTTCGTTGAATTCATGAACTACTTCTTCCGCAATAAGAAGACGGCCATAACCTATCTCGAGAACAATGCCTTCGCTTCAGGTCAGTCTGACCGTAAGAACGACAGGGATTCATTCCAGTATTTTCTGAATATTGCCAATATCTTTACGGATGATTATCATAATAATAAGTCAGTTGACGATGACAGCTGGACGGATCTGCTGGAGAAAGCCCATGACAATGACTTTGATTCGGTAAGATTCCTTACCGCCGTAAGTCAGGCCAGGGATGCTCTGATCAGATCAGCCAACCTGTCACTGGTCATTGACCAGCTGCTTTACAGAATATCAGGAGGTGACAATTAATGAGTGAAATTGAAAACAAAGAAAAGACTCCTTCATATAAATACATAGTTTCAGTTAAATTCGCCAATTCCAAGAAAGCATATAACTTCGGCACCAATGACGAGACCATCGTCTACGGTGACAAGGTCGTTGTTGAGACCGTCAGAGGCATGGAGATCGGAGAGATCATCAGTGACCTGCGTGACTTTGCCTCAGTCAACACCACCATGGAAGTCAAGCCGGTATTGCGCAAGGCTACCGAAAAGGACATGGCAGCCAATGAGCGTAACAAGGCTGACAGCCCGGAAGCCATGAAGAAGTGCCAGCAGTGCATTGAGAAACTGGGTCTGGAAATGTATCTGATCTCAGCGGAATATACTCTGGACAGATCAAAGGTCATATTCTCATACGTAGCTGATGACAGAATCGACTTCCGTGAACTGCTGAAGCAGTTGGCAGCCATCTTCAGATGCAGGATCGAACTGCGTCAGATCGGTTCAAGGGACAAAGCGAAGATCATCGGCGGACTTGGAACCTGCGGCATGGAGACCTGCTGTTCCAGATTCCTGGATGACTTTGACATCGTATCAATCAACATGGCCAAGAACCAATTGCTGGCTCTTAATACCCAGAAGCTTTCAGGTCAGTGCGGTAAGCTGATGTGCTGTCTGAAATATGAGGATGATAACTACAAGAGCATGCGCAAGGGCCTGCCGAAGCTCAATGCCCTGGTTGAATACGAAGGAGAGAAGTTCCGCATTACCAGCATGAACCTGCTTAACGGTTCAGTACGTCTGTCCAACCGCAACAACGCCATTGACATGACGCTGGCAGATCTTAAGAAGCATCTTCAGATTGAAGACGCTGATGATGAAACAGAAGACAATTGATCTTTCAATTGCCTTTTTTTATAGGAGTTTGTTATGAATAAGAATACCAGAATGTGGATAACCCTGTTGGTCATCGGTTTCATGGGACAGCTGGCCTGGACCATCGAAAACATGTACTTCAACGTATTTGTCTATAACACCATTACGACCAACGTTGAAGTCATTGCCCGCATGGTAGCCTTGAGTGCCATTACGGCTACGGCAACTACCCTGTTAATGGGTTCTCTTTCCGATAAGGTCGGCAAGAGAAAGATCTTCATCTGCCTTGGCTATGTGATCTGGGGCATTTCATTACTGGCCTTTGCCTTCCTGAAAACAGAGACAATTGCCAAAATGTTCCCGGCTGCCAATGCCGTTGCCTTAGGCGGATGGATGGCCGTCATCATGGACTGCGTAATGACCTTCTTCGGCTCCACGGCCAACGATGCCTGCTTCAATGCCTGGGTAACCGATTCAACTGACAAGTCAACCAGAGCCAAAACTGAGGGCGTGCTGGCTGCCCTGCCGTTATTATCCATGCTGGTGGTATTCGGCCTGCTCGACGGCATGACCCAGCAGGGCAAGTGGAGTCAGTTCTTCATTACCGTCGGTTCTCTGGTATCCCTGGGTGGTCTCATCGGCTTTGCGGTGATGGATGAACCGCAGAATATCAGGGTGGAAAAGTCAGTCCGGCTTACCGACCTTCTCAACAGGGAAACCATAGTCAGGAATAAGGAACTCTATCTGTCGTTACTGTGCTTACTGGCTTTATCAGTAGCCACGCAGATTTTCATGCCTTACATGATCATATACATTACCAACTACCTTGACATTAATGACTATGCCATCATACTTGGTGTCGTCTTATTAGGCGCCAGCGTCATAAGCGTTCTGGCCGGAAGAATCATTTCAATACTGGGAAGCGATACTTTCTACATCCCTTCAGTGCTGTTATTTGTGATCGGACTGGTAATGATGTTCTTTGCCAGATCTGCTGCCATGGTAATGGTATCCGGATTAGTCATGATGTCAGGTAACCTGATCGTTACCTCCGTGGTAAACGCATCAATAAGAAACTTTACCCCGCATAACCAGGCCGGGCAGTATCAGGGTGTCAGAATGGTATTCGCCGTAATGTTGCCGATGATCATCGGACCGTACATCGGCGCCTGGGTAATAAAGGGCTCAAATTCAACCTATGAGGACCTGGGAGTCATCAAGCAGGTACCTACTCCGGGAATCTGGCTGGCCAGTGCCGTAGCAGCCCTGCTGATACTGATTCCCTATCACTTCATTAAGAAGAATGAAGAGGAAAAGAAGAAATTCCACCGTGATCTGACCACGGTATTCTCTGAAAGCATGAACAAGAATCATCCGTTACCGGAATACCCCAGACCGCAAATGATAAGAGACAGTTACATTAATCTGAACGGTTACTGGGACTACGCCATAACAAAGGGAACAAAGCCTGAATCATATCAGGGCAGGATCCTGGTTCCGTTCTCTCCGGAGACTATTCTTTCAGAAGTTAACCACATATTACAGCCTGATGAGGTGATGTATTATCACAGAACCCTTACCCTTCCAAAAGGATTCAACAGGGGTCTGGTTCATCTGCACTTCGGGGCAGTTGACCAGATGTGCAAGGTCTACATTAACGGTGAACTCGTCAAGGAACACCTTGGCGGCTATATGCCGTTTGAAGTGGAAATCAGTAAGTTCCTAAAGGAAGAAAACGAGCTTGTCGTTGAAGTCAGGGATGTTACCGACACTTCATATTATTCCCACGGCAAGCAGACCTTCAACCGGGGCGGCATCTGGTACACCCCACAGTCAGGCATCTGGCAGACAGTATGGCTGGAATCAACACCTGAAAACTACATTGAAAGCATCAGGATAACTCCTGACTGCGATTCATCAAGCGTAAGAATTCAGGTTACCGGAAACGAGAACAGCTACAGATACATCGTAAAAGATAAGGATAATATAATAGCCGAAGTAACAGGTTCAGATGATGTCACCATACCGGTGAAGAATTTCCGTTACTGGTCACCGGAAGATCCGTTCCTCTATGATCTGGAAATCTCAGGAAAAGATGATGCCGTAAGATCCTACTTCGGCATGCGCAAGGTTGAGATAAGGAAGGACGAACAGGGCAAGCCGAGAATCTTCCTCAACGGCAGGGCTTACTTCATGAAGGGCGTTCTTGACCAGGGCTACTGGCCGGACGGTCTGTATACGGCTGCCAGTGACGAAGCTCTGATCCATGACATTGAAACTGTCAAGTCCATGGGCTTCAACACCCTCAGAAAGCACATCAAGATCGAACCGTTAAGATGGTATTACCATTGCGACAGACTGGGCATGATCGTATGGCAGGACATGGTATCCGGAGGAACCGCATACTCCTTCCTGACCATTGCCGGTCTGCCATTCATAAATGTAAAGCTTAAGGACAGTGAGTATAAGAAGTTTGCCAGAGACTCTGAGGAATCAAGAAATGATTACTACAGAGAACTCAGGGAAACCATTAAGCTCCTTTACAACGTTCCTTCCCTGTTACTATGGGTGCCGTTCAATGAAGGCTGGGGGCAGTTTGATTCAGCCAAGGCCTGCGAAATGATCAGAAGCATGGATAATACCAGGATCATAGACCACGCCAGCGGCTGGCATGATCAGGGCATAGGCGACCTCAACAGCCAGCACATCTACTTCAACAGGATAAAGTTCAAACAGGATGAAAGACCATCAGCATTAACTGAATACGGCGGATACAGCTGGCTCATCAATGAACACAGCTACAACGATGCCGGTTACGGATACAAGCTGTTTGAAAACAGAGAAGATCTCCAGGAAGCCTTCAGAAATCTGCATGAAAATGAAATACTTCCTGAGTATGAAAAAGGTCTGGCCGCCATAATCTATACGCAGGTATCTGACGTGGAAGATGAAGTAAACGGATTAATGACCTATGACCGAAAGGTTACCAAGTTCGATCCTGAATTCGTCAAGGGATTGCTTGATAAGATGAAATAAGCCCCCGAGTCTCAGGGGCTTTTTCTTTCTGTTCTGTATAACGCTGTTAGTTTCCAGCAGGTGTGCCTTCTACAGGTTCACCGAAGATTGCTTCGAGTTCAACGTCTTCAGTAACATTGACGCTGATCTTTGGATCTTCAGAGAAGTATGCACCATTCTTGTTCCACTTGACGAAAATCCATGGAGCTTCAGGCTGAGCAACAATGTTCACCTTGGTTCCTCTGCCTACCTGAGCATTAGCCTCAGTAGTAAGGCGGCTTGGATCGATCTTAGGCTCGCTTCCATCAGTAGTGAATTCGAATGATCCCTTTCCGTCTACCTTGATCTTGATGGTGAATTCGTCATGATCCTTCTTGGCGCCGCAGCCGGCAAGCAGTACGCAGACTGTCAGTAACGCAAGCATTAAACTAATAATCTTCTTCATTTTTTCATACCCTCCGCCTTTTATTCTACTCCTTTACGAAACAATTTCACTTTTTTCTTAACATTTAGTTCATATATTCTTAATGATGAAGTGAACCCCTAAAGTTGGACCAACTTAAAGGAGGTTCACTTTTCATTTATGAAGTATTCAAAGGAATTCAAACTAGAATGTATCAGGAAACGGAAGGTAGGCGTTTATATTCAAACTCCACCGGGTTTTAATAACA
>JAFWGU010000011.1 GCA_017512285.1 Erysipelotrichaceae bacterium
CGATGGAAGAATACATCATCTACTACAATACAGAAAGAATAAACATCAAAAGAAAAGGACTGTCGCCTTTGGAGTATAGGCAGCAATCCTTATCTCAGTTACAATTGAATTGTTAAGTCCAACTTTGAGGGTTCACCTCATGATTCAGCCACTTTTTTCTTAATCACGAAGCAGGATACGATTTATCTGAGGGGAGGATCGCATCCATGTTAACTGGCATCAATAACATTATTTCCATCTTGTTCATGATTCTGTTTTCCTATCAGATCGTATACATTATCGTATCCTTGTTCATTAAGGAAAAGGAAGAAAGGTATGAATTTTCATATCACAGATACGGCATACTCATCTGTGCCCGGAATGAAGAAAACGTGATAGGCTCTCTTTTGCAAAGCATTAACCGGCAGAAGTATCCTAAGGACAAATACAGAGTTTTCGTAATGGCTGATAACTGCACCGATAATACCGCAGCCATTGCCCGCAATCACGGTACCACTGTCTACGAACGTTTCAATAATGTAAAGGTCGGCAAGGGTTACGCTCTGGAAGAACTTCTTAAGCACATCGATGAAGATCATCCCGATGAATGTGAAGCCTTCATGGTCTTTGATGCCGATAACATACTGAAGGATGATTACATACTGCAGATGAACATTTCCTACTGCAAGGGTAATAAGATCGTTGCCGGTTATATCAATACCAAGAACTATGATTCCAACTGGATATCAGCAGGTTATTCACTGTTCCTGTTAAAGAAGAACAGATTTCTTAACAATGCCCGCCATCTGCTGAAGACAAACTGTGCAATCAACGGCACAGGCTTTCTGTTTGATAAAAACGTAGTAAAGGACTGGCCATATCATACCCTGACCGAAGACATTGAGTTTTCAGTTGACCAGGCCTGCCGGAACAACAGAATAGCCTATTGCGGCAGGGCAGTGCTTTATGATGAACAGCCGGTTTCCTTCAGTCAGTCATTTAATCAGAGGATCAGATGGGCCAAGGGCTATCTTCAGGTGATGAAGAAGTATTCTCTGAAGCTCATCAGAGGTATGGCTAACGGAAGCTTCTCCTGTTTTGACATGCTCAATACTCTTGTATCTGCCTACAGTTTATCAATGATTACTCTACTTATTAACGTCATTACTGCACTGGCGCTGATCATGTCAGGAAAAGACATGACCTCTTTCTTACAGTCAATGATCACCGGATTAGTCAAGGCTTATATGTGTCTGTATATTTCAGGATTACTGACCACCATTGCGGAATGGAAGAACATAAATTCAACTTCATTTAACAAGATAATGTACACCTTTACCTTTCCTGTTTTCATAGCCTCCTACCTGCCCATTGCCTTCTGCGCCATGTTCAAGAAGGTTACCTGGACACCGATAAGACACGGTGTTTCAATCAGCAGCAGGAAGCTGCGTACATATAGTTAGGAGCATCGGCAGATGCTCTTTTCATAATGAATTCTTAACATTTGAACACTTTACATAATAAATTATTCCTTTATAATTCTAGTAAGTACCGGGGGTATGTAAATGAAAGATTACTTAAACGTTTGTCTGTTGAATGATTCATTTCCGCCTAACATAGACGGTGTTGCCAACACCGTTGTTAATTATGCCAACATCATTCAGAGAAAATACGGTAATGCCTATGTCGCAACTCCGTATTATCCTGATGTAAAGGATAACTATCTTTTTGAAGTAATGCGTTATCCAAGTCTTGATACATCAAAGTTCGTTGGTTACAGAACCGGCATGCCGCTGGATCTGACCTATCTTACCAAGTATTATGATCTGAACATTGACCTGCTGCACAGTCACTGTCCGATTGCCTCGACATTCTTAGCCAGAATACTGCGTCATCAGCTCAAGAAGCCGATCATACTTACCTATCACACCAAGTTTGACATTGACATCAGAAACGCCATCAACGGCAAGTTCATTCAGGACATTGCCATTAATGCCCTGGTTGAAAACATCTCAACCGTTGATGAGGTATGGGTAGTTTCCAGAGGAGCGGGAGAAAACCTGAAGAGTCTTGGCTATAAGGGAGACTACATCGTAATGCCGAACGGCGTTGACTTCACCAAAGGCAAGTCATCAGAAGAAACGATCAATGCCATCAGAGAGGAATACGGCCTTAAGAAAGACTTACCTACCTATCTGTTTGTCGGCAGAATGATGTGGTACAAGGGAATAAAGATCATACTTGATGCTCTGAAGATACTTGATGATCACGGACGTGACTTCAAGATGATGTTTGTAGGAGCAAACGGTGAAATAGATGAGATCATGCAGTATGCCAGAGATCTTAAGATCTTTGATAAGTGTATATTCACAGGTGCTGTAAGAGACAGAGAAAAGCTCAAGGGCATATTCTCAAGCTGTGACCTGTTCCTGTTCCCTTCTACATTCGATACCAATGGCATCGTAGTAAGAGAAGCCGCAGCCAGCGGCCTGGGCAGTGTACTCATTAAGGACAGCTGCGCAGCTGAAGATGTAACTGCTGACCGTAACGCAATACTGATCAACGAAAACGCAGATGCCATGGCCAGAGTACTTCTGGAAAGAGGAGACCAGCTGGACTATCTGCATAACATCGGTGAACACGCCATGAACGAACTATATTCCTCATGGGAAGAGAGCGTTGACAGAGCGGTAACCAGATACAGAGAAGTAGTAGAAGGCTATGAATACAAGAAACCCAGATTCCTTGAAATGGACTACGACATGCTGGACAGCTTCTTCATGTTCTACGCTGACATAGCAACAAGCATAGATAATGTTAAGAAAGCTAATGAAGAACTGAAGTTCACCAGAAAGAGGATAGAAGACCAGGCATTAAACAACCTGGAAGACTTCCTGGACAGATGGTTATAACCATTTTTCGGTTTTGCTTTATTAACATATTAGATATTATTAGGAGGTATGTATGAAAACTAAAGACATCTTAAATCTTATCTTGTGTGGAATAGTAATAGTTGCTGGAGGCTATTTAGTTGTCAGAATGCTCAAGTTGCTTTTTGCGGCAATAGCTACTGGCGCATCATTACTGATTATTCTTGCATACGTTTTCTCACCAATCATCATAATTGTTTTATTGATAATGATTCTGGTAAAAATGAAGAATAATCGATAAAATGTTTATACTATTTTGCATTGTGAATAGGATGATCGTAAGCTATGAACAACGATCATCTTTTTTTTGTTTTTAATATGCTAATGACTTAACTGACAAAAAAGAAAACATGCCAATGCATGTCTTCATATGTTATTTATATTTTCTTTATATAGAAGTCACAATGGTCATTGCCCCTGCCCAAAGTGCCTTTTCTTTCAAACTTTATTCCCGGAAGATTACCATAAATCAGACCATCACTCTTACAGCTGATTTTTGTCAGCTCCGGACACTCCAGTTCCGTAAAATAACGGAAATACGGGCACTTCCAGAAGACTGCCAGTAAATCCCACACCTATAGGTGACACGGCATCATTTATCCACTTCGCAGCCATTTTCTCATCCAGTCCCCAGATCACGCTGTCCATTATCTTACCTATGACTGTTGATCTGGTTATGATGCAATCATAGAAATTTGCCATGTTTCCAAGTTGTTTATAGGAATTCTGTATCTCCTTATGTCTATCAGTCATGTTTCTTCCTCTTCTGACTTTTTATTTGTAGTTAGCATCCGCTAACCACAGCCATTATAGCACAGCCTACTTGTATCGGCTAAAAAGAAAGTGGCAAATGATAAAGGTCGCTTTTGATGCATTTCAGAAACTATAGTATGTCCCTTTATAACGATGTAAAATTATCATTTTCAATGAAAAAATTTCATTAAACTATTGAAAACGTTTTGAAACAAGAATAAAATAAGTCATAACACAGAAGGAGAATTATATTATGAGGAGATTAAAAAAAGCAATCTGCCTTTTACTGGCACTATTTCTGTTAGTTGGGTGTGGTGGCCAGCCAGAACCTGACAGCGGAAAAACAAACAAACCAATTACGATTGCCCTGACAGCCAATCTGATGACAATGGATAATTCGCTCGCTACAGACGGAGCATCATTCACCCTCCTGGCAATGTGCATGTCCGGCCTTACTCAGATGAAAGAGGATGGCACTGCTCAGGCTGACATGGCTACCTGGGATATCAGTAATGACGGCCTGACCTATACCTTCCATATCGTTGATGGAGCAAAGTGGTCAAATGGCGATCCTGTTACCGCTCAGGACTTCGTTTTCAGCTGGAGACGTCTTGTTGACCCGGCTACAGCTTCAGAGTATGCCTTCATTCTTGATACTCTGCATGTCGTAAACGCTGCCGAGTGCGCTGGCGGACAATTGCCTGCTGATCAGCTTGGTGTAGAAGCACCTGATGAAAAGACATTTGTCGTTCATCTTTCATTGCCGTGTGACTTCCTGCTTACTTTGATCACCATGCCTTTGTTCTACCCGATAAATCAGAAGTTCTTTGAGGCTGAAGGTGATTCATATGCACAGGGAATTGATCATCTGTTATATAATGGCGCTTTCACCATGACAGGTTGGGAAGAAGGATCAACATATACATTCACCAAGAATCCTGATTACGTTCATGCAGATGAATTCCAGCAGGAAACGGTCATCTTCCGTATTGTTTTGGAAACACAGACAGCCATTCTTGAATACCAGCAGAGCAATATCAACATTCTGACTCTGACCGGCGAAATGGTTGACCTCTATAAGAGTGAGGCTGGATTCCATAACCGTCTTGAAGGAACGATGTGGTACCTGTTACCGATGCTGGAAAACGAAAAAATGGCTAACAAGGATCTGAGAATGGCTATTTCTCTGGCAGTTGACCGTGAAGCCATTGCCAAAGATGTTCTTAAGGATGGCTCAAGAGCCGCTGATGGAATCATCGGACATAATTTCGCCTTTGACCAGAACGGTGTTGATTTCCGTGATACAGCGGGAAATCTGATTGAATACGATACAGCAAAGGCTGCTGAGCATTTTGCCAAGGCTAAGGAAGCCTTAGGCGATAAGATAACGATCAATCTGTATTATGAAGATTCAGATTCAGCCAAGGCTGTTGCTGAAAACATCCAGCAGATGCTTGTAACTGCTCTTGAAGGTCTCGAAATAACAATGACCTGCAAGCCGAAGAAAACACGTGTCGCTGACATGCTGTCAAATAACTTTGAGCTGATGCTGACAAGATGGGGTCCTGACTATGCTGACCCGCAGACATTCCTTGATCTGTTCACAACTGGTTCATCAATGAACAACGGACTGTACAATGGCGCAGCCTACGATGAACTCATCTTCAAGGGAACAAGAGGAGAAGACGCTGCTGATTCTGCAAGCCGTTGGCAGGACATGATCGATGCAGAAAAAATCCTTATCGCTGAAGACTTTGCTATCTTACCTGTATATCAGTATGGTTCAGCCATGATGATCACACCTGGTGTTGAAGGCGTTCTCTTCCTTACCACAGGAAGCGGAACATACCGCAGAGTTCACTGGGCTGAATAATAACTACTCTATATTGTTTTTACGGGGAACCTGCATTTTAGTGATGCAGGTTCTGCCCGTTTTATTTCAGGGCATGAACATGCCCTGATTACCAACAGTGAGGTTCACTTATGTCTAAATATGTATTAAAAAGGCTTCTCATCAGCATCATTACACTTATCGCCATCATTTTTGTTCTTTTTATAATGCTTGATCTGATGCCCGGTTCACCATTTAACGACGAAAAGCTTTCCGAAGCGCAGAAGGCTATCCTTCTGGCCAAATATGGTCTGGACAAACCTTTCTATGTCCGTTTTGGAAAGTATCTTGTAAACGTGCTGAAGGGTGATTTGGGTGTTTCCTATACCATTAACAAGAACAAGGCCATCGCTGAAATGATCGCTCAGCCTCTGAAACTATCAATCAAGGTCGGAATTCAGGCCATGGTGATCGGATCAATCATAGGACTGATCTTCGGCATCATTGCGGCGCTGAATCATAACACGTGGATAGACAGTCTTTTTTCTGTCGTTTCCATCGTAGGTGTATCGGTGCCTTCATATGTATTTGCACTGCTACTGGCTTTATTTATCGGCTACAAGCTGAATCTCGTGCCGATACTGTATAACGCATCTGATCCGGGTCGTTCCCTGATATTGCCGACTATTGCACTGTCAATGTTCCCAATTGCCAACATTTCCCGATTTACCCGTTCTGAAATGATCGACGTTCTCAATTCCGAGTACATTCTTCTCGTTCAGGCCAAAGGAATAAAGGAGAAGAGCATGATCATTCATCATGCCCTGCGTAATACCATGATCCCTATCGTTACGGTAATGGGTCCATTGCTGGTAAATCTTCTGACCGGTTCAATGGTCGTTGAAAAGGTATTTGCGATCCCGGGAATCGGCCAGATAATGTCACAGGCCATAACAAACAATGACTACAACGTCGTAATTGCCTGTGCCTTTGTCTATTCAGCGCTGTACATTATTATGATGCTTATTGTCGATATTCTCTATGGAATAATCGATCCGCGCATCCGTGTTGCGAAGGGGGACAGTTAGTATGGATGAAGAAAGAACAGTAATTGATCCCGCAAACGTCTCTGACAAGGATTTTGTCTTTGTTCAGCAGGGCGTAAAAATCATGGACGAGACCTATGCATCTGTTTCCTACATGAAGGATGTCTGGAATCATTTCCGGAAAAACAGAGGAGCAGTCATAGGATTAGTCGTAATATGTCTGATAATAATAATGGCCATCATAGGACCGATGATTTCCGGATACCGCTATGATGAAATCATTCTTACGAATCAGAGTTTGCCGCCACGCATTCCACTCCTTGAAAAGCTGGGCATCTTCAACGGTTCGGAAAGAGGAAGAAATGTATATTTTGAACGCGGCCTGAATGATGTCTATTACTGGTTTGGTTCCGACACCAATGGAAGGGACCTGTTTACCAGAATATGGATGGGTACGAGAGTTTCCCTCTTCATCGCCTTGGTGGCAGTCGTCATCGATATTGTCGTAGGCATGTCATATGGACTTATTTCCGGATATTTCGGCGGAAAGGTAGACATGGTCATGCAGAGATTTGCCGAGATCCTGAACGGTGTTCCAACGCTTGTCGTCGTAACGCTGCTGGGACTTGTCTTACCGCAGGGCATTCCATCCATCATCTTTACATTGATGATCACCGGCTGGATCGGCATGTCGCGTATTGCCCGTGCCGAGGTACTGAAGCTAAAGGAGAATGAATACATTCTTGCCTCCAGGACCCTTGGTGCCAAGGATTTTGCCATCATTTTCAAGGATATCATGCCAAACATCTTCGGACAGCTGATCATCATGTCGATGTTCTCAGTTCCAAATGCGATTTTTACCGAGGCCTTCCTTTCCTTCGTAGGATTAGGCATTCAGCCTCCGCAGACTTCGCTTGGTTCCCTGATTTCCGATGGCTATAAGTCATTAACGATTCATCCGCACATGATCATGAGTTCCATCATCGTTCTGGCCTTGCTGATGCTGAGTTTCAACATGCTGGCAGACGGCATCAGAGATGCCTTTGATCCGAACCAGAAGAAGGGATAGGTGGTTGTCATGAGTGAAAAGAAAGAAAAGAAAGACCGCGTATTATCTATTCGTGATCTTAACATATCATTTGAAACAGCGACCGGCACCATCAACGCCATCAGGGGTGTCAGGATGGACCTGTTCAGAGGAGAGACCATTGCCATAGTAGGTGAGTCAGGTTCCGGTAAATCCGTAACCGTTAAAACCATCATGGGAATCATGGCCTCCAATGGCCGGATCGAAAGCGGTTCAATTGAATACACCTTTACTGATGATGACGGTGAGGTTAAGACCGTAGATCTGACAAAACTGTCACAGAAAGAAATAAGATACAAGTTTAACGGACGCCACATTGCCATGGTTTTCCAGGATCCCATGACATCACTTGATCCGACAATGACCATCGGCAAGCAGATCATGGAAGGCATGCTGGCGCATCTGGGATTAAGCAAAGAAGAGGCAAAAAAGCGTACTCTCAAGCTATTGGAAGACGTTGGCATTGATGAACCGCAGAAGCGTTTCAGTCAGTATCCCCATCAGTTATCAGGAGGAATGAGGCAGCGTGTGGTCATTGCCATAGCTCTGGCCTGCGATCCGGATATTCTGATCTGCGATGAGCCAACCACGGCTCTGGACGTTACGATCCAGGCAAAGATACTTGAACTGATCAAGAAACTGCAGAAGGAAAAGAACATTTCTGTAATATACATTACTCATGATCTGGGTGTCGTTGCCAAGGTTGCCGACTACGTCGATGTCATGTATGCCGGAAGAATCATTGAAAAAGGAAATATCGATGAAATCTTCTATGATCCAAGACATCCCTATACCTGGGGCTTACTGGCCTCAATGCCGGATACCGACACTTCTTCGACAAGACTGTTTGCCATTCCGGGAACCCCGCCAAATCTTCTGGAGAAGATCGAAGGCGATGCCTTTGCAGTTCGTAATCCGTATGCTCTGGCCATCGACTTCAAGGTGGAGCCGCCGATGTTTAACGTTGGCGGACAGCACCGTGTAGCCAGCTGGCTGTGTGATCCTCGGGCTCCAAAGGTTGAAGTACCTGAACAGCTCAGACAGCGTCTTAACAGGATAAGGAAGGAGGAAGCAAATGACAACATTTAATGAACCTCTGCTGCATGTTGAAGGACTCAAGCAGCATTTCCGTATCACAAGACATTACACGACCAAGGCTGTTGACGGCATAAGCTTTGACATCTATCCGGGAGAGACCTATGGACTGGTAGGTGAATCCGGATCCGGTAAGTCAACAACCGGAAGAACGCTGATCAGACTCTATGAACCGACAGCCGGAAAGATCATATTCGACGGCAGGGACATTTCCGGAAAGCTTTCCAAGGAAGATGAAAAATATCTGCGTACCAACATGCAGATGATCTTCCAGGATCCGATGGCCTGTCTCAATCCCCGTAAGAAGGTCATGGAGATCATTGCTCAGGGACTGGAGATCCAGCATCTCTACAAGGACAGAAACGATCTTGAAAACAAGGTATACAGCATCCTCGAGAAAGTCGGACTTTCCCGGGAGCATGCCTCAAGATATCCGCAGCAGTTCTCCGGCGGTCAGCGTCAGAGAATCGGTATTGCCAGAGCATTGGTCATGAATCCCAAGCTGGTCATCGCTGATGAGGCAATATCCGCACTGGACGTCTCCATTCAGGCTCAGGTCGTCAATCTGATGAAGGATCTGCAGGATGAACTGGGAACGACCTATCTGTTCATTGCTCACGATCTGTCCATGGTCAAATATATCTCTGATCGAATTGGAGTAATGCATCTTGGACATCTGGTTGAGACCGGAACGACTGATGACATTTTCAGTAATCCGATCCATCCTTACACAAGATCACTGCTATCAGCCATACCAAAACCTGACCCGCACGTTGAAAAGAACCGTATCTCACTATCCTATGACAAGGACAAGGAAGGCGTAGACTACAATGCCGGAACGATTCACCACGTAAGCGAAACCCATCAGGTTCTGGCCACCGATGAAGAGTTTGAACGCTGGACGGCGATGTAAATGAATTATGTGTACCCTCTGAACCGGTTAAGCCGGCAGGAGGGTACTTTTTTGTTCTGTCGCCTGATATTTCTCTTCCCCTGTACCATTGCTTTAAGCAGTACGTTAGATATATCATCTGCGTTGAGAACAAAAAAGCCCGCTCATGCAGGCCTTTGATCATTTGCTAATTTGTATATGCTGCCTTTCTCTTTCTGCTTATGATGTAACAGAAACAGCAGGTGCTTGTTAATGACAGAGCCATCCACAGGTAGAGATTGCTGTCATCACCTGTCTGCGGAGACAGTGGATTCTGTTCCTTTTCATATACTGCCGTGAAGGTATGTGAACCTTCAACAATGTACTTGTCACCAGGATGGTATTCTGAACCCTGCCAGTACAGGAACTTGTAGCCTTCCTTAACAGGTCCGTCAGGTATTGTAAGTTCAGTACCGATCTTGACTCTGAATTCCTGAACGCCTGTTACCTCACCGACGTATCCGTCACCATAATCAAACGTAAGTATGCAGCCATCCTCCGGTTTTGGATAGATCTCAACCTCAACATGTGTCGGATCATTCTTGCAGACTCTTCTTCTCTCACCAGGTTCGTCGCCTTTAGGCTCCTTGGTGATCTCCCAGTCTGACCAGTCATGCTCCAGTGTATCAATGTATTCGATCCAGATGTGATTTTCATCATCCTTGCAGGTATGCAGCTTTTCACCGAATTCACCGCAGGTAGGTTCCTTGATGATCACGCCTTCATCCCATACATGTTCATGCTGGTTATATACCTCATCATTCATTTCTTCGAGATCGTCCAGCGGATCATACTCATCGGCATTATTACCGAAGTCGACCGGAATCTTTATCAGAACATTGTAATTGTTTTCCAGTTTGACGCACTTGTAATAATAACTTTTGTGATCTGCTTCACTGTAATGATCCTCAGGACCATCATATAATTCAGTATTATAATGGCTACCGTTCAGTCCGGCACACAGTATTGCAAGTTCATCAGTACTCCAGTACCAGTGACTTTCACCATATACTGCCATGCCGTTAACCAGTCTGTTTGATTCGAGCTTTCCGGTCTTCATTTCAAAGGTAGTTCCTTCCAGCTTCTTGGCCATGGCAATGTATTTCTTGTCTGCACTGCTTGGCAGATTGCTGAAAGTAACCTTGTCTGCCTTGGCAAAGTAATCTCCGAAAATGTTAACAGGCTTTAATGTGCCGACATAGTCCAAGCCCAGTTCGGCAACCTGCTTGGTGCTTGTAAGGATCAGATCAAGGTTTTCCTGTCTGCCGCTGCCCAGATTATCATTAAGATAATCAAACTGCGTATTCCCGCCTGATGCCTGCAGGACGTAATTAAGCAGGATCATGTCTGTGTCTCCCAGCATTGATCCGACAGATGGCTTATAATCTGAAGACCAGCTGCCATCAAAACTCAGTGTCATTGCGCTGATGTCACACTTTTCATCATAGGCATTATTGCCGGTGGTATGAACTACGGCTGAGCCTTCAGAATTGATCGTTCCCTTTCCCAAGTATAATGCAGTCTCGGTAATGAAACAGAAGTTAGGAACACCGGTCAGTCCGTTTTCAACAGCCTCATCCAGCTTGTCAATGGCATCGGCCATTGATAACAGGGCTGCTCTCTTTTCAACAGCCGGAATGGAATCTGACATGTTGAGAACGTTGCTGACAAACAAACCATAAACTCCTGTCTTGACGATCATCTCGTTACAGAAGATCCTGTATTCATCTTCAATCTGATATTCAAAGGCATGAGTAAGATACATTGCCTTAACTCTGGCATCAAAACCCTCCTCTGCCTTTAATAAGTGGTTACAGTAATTCTCAAATGCCTGTCTTACCTGTAAGGCAAAGCTGCTGTCCTTATTGACTTCCACAGCCGCAATGCGGTATACCAGCGTATCAACTGCATCATCGGTAAGATTATTGGCGAATTCCTCAGTAAAGCCGTCCATTCCCTCTGAAGTCAGTTCCGGAATGTTCTGGCTTTCAATGTAGTCAAACAGATCATGCTCGAAGCAGAATCTGAAGGCATCAGAAATGTGTTTCTTGATGTCCTTTCTGTAATTGTCGACATTGAACTTAAGACTGTCCGGCAGGAAGTGATGATTCAGTACAACGTATCTGGCATCTTCCGGCAGATCATCCGGCTTGTTATTGTACAGGTTAGGTACCAGCTTGTATTCACCGTCGCTGTCCTTGAGATACAGCAGGAATATCTTATCCGTGTTTACCGTTGTGCTGTATCTGGAATCTGAGTCTTCACACCAGGCCTTTACACCGTCAGTAAGCTTGCCCTGATAAATTGTCATCAGGTTATCAAGCTTGTTTTCCATGTAGTTGAGTTCAAAGTCTCTCCAGGCATTCTGCATGGCAATGGCTTTGGTGGTTCTGGTATTGAAGTCAATGGATGCCTGAATCTTGCTCATCTGATTTGTGATCTCATTGAGCTTGTTATCCATTTCATTGAGCTTGCGGTTCATGTTGCCGAGCTGTTCCTTGATATCGGCAAACTTCTGTGCCGTTGGATCCTTCATGACACCCAGCAGCCTCAGGAATGTTACCGTCGCATTAATGCCGCCGATAACAGGTGTTACTGAAGTGAATGCTCCCTTGGCAGTATTGAAGACACTGCAGATGGTTTCCCACTTTACCTTGCTGTCTGCAGCAGCTTCATCATCAAAGACGTCTTCAAACAGCAGGTATGCCGCGTTACTGGCTTTTTCCATCGATTCAGATAGTATCGACCTGTCACCGTCATCAAACTCAAGCATTGCATGGACCGGAGCTGCATTACTAAAAACGTTCAGAAACAGCAGCTGAACGGTCACGATTACCGTTATTATTTTTTTAAGCATAATATTTTCTCCCATATGGTTACCCATTTAAGTATATACTTATGGTTTTATTCAATAAATACCTCTTGTGAAAAAACTCCGGAAGTTTCCGGAATTTTCATGTTAACTACGAATTGTCTGTATTATCTGTATAATTTTCTGGATTTTTCTTATTTTGCGTTTCAGCCCAGACATCCAGGTATTCAGGCTTGTTTCTGTTTCTGATGATCATCACCGCTGCCAGAATGATCAGCAGCAGACAGGCACCGACACTGCCCTCAACACCAAAGCTGACGTTGTAGAATAATCCATTGCGGGCTGAGGCAGCTTCCAGCGTGAATATGGAGTATTCAGAAACGATGCCGCTGTTAGGCAGACCGAAGATGATGTTTTGAGTAAAGTTCCACGCAGCGTGGAATGACATCGCTCCCCAGAGATTGCCATGATAATAAACCATCAGTGAAAAGATCAGTCCGATCATAAAGATCTGTACGCCGGCAATGACCGTAAAGCCGGGATTGCCGACATGTAGTAACGCAAAGACAATGGAATTGGCCAGAATCGCAACAACTGGCGAAATGTATCTGCGGCGAAGCTTCTGATACAGATAGAAGCGGTCGAGCAGTTCCTCAGCTCCTGACTGAATGAAGATAACTACCGCAAAAGCCAGTAAGACTACAAAGTCAAATCCATAGTATGACAGCTTGATGTCACCGAACAGCAACGACATCAGAACACAGAAGGCGTTAGTGCCAAAGCCCAGTATGATGCCCATCAGAAATCCTGAGAAACTGTTGCCGTTACGGCCGGGAACAAAGGCCTTGAACATTGGCCAGTTTCCCTTGAATACGACCATTACCAGCAATATAATTAACCAGATTCCGAAGAACAGCGCATAATCACTCATGAAGCTTGACATGCTTTCGCTGTATGACAGTGAATCAAACAGACTTCTGACACCTGGTATCCTCATAACGACCATGCTGATCAGAGACCCGATGAACATTACTACAAGCGACAGTAAAACTGCCAGAGGCAGGAAATCGGTAATCTTCCTCGATGGTCTGACTGTTTTCTCATATAGTTCCCTGTATTTTTCCATGTGCATCACTTCGTTTTCTATGTCTGTATTATATCATCTATTCCAGCGTATATTCTTCAATAAAAAAGCATCTGATTGCTCAGATGCTCGGTTCTTATTTGACTACTGACTGTCCTCTCTTGACTGCCTGTGGCTCGATGAACTCAAATACCTTCTCATTTGGATTGGTTATGATCAGCATTGTGCTCATGTCATAATTGGCTGACAGTTTCTTGATGTCTACCTCTACGATAGGATCTCCAGCCTTGACCGTATCTCCCTGTTTCTTCTTCAGAAGCTTGAAACCATCCCCGTTGGCATTGACTGTATCTACACCGCAGTGGATCAGGATCTCTACGCCTTCATTTGTTACGATGCCGAAGGCATGTCCTGTCGGGAACAGTACGCCTAATGTACCGTTGGCTGGTGAGCATAATGTTACCTTGTCCTTATTGTACTTGAAGGCTGTGCTCTTACCCATCATCTCTTCTGCGAATACCGGATCCGGTACTGACTTGACATCGATCAGTTCACCGTCGGCGATTGCGACGATGGCGCTATCGTCTACGTTCAGTTCTGGAAGTACTTCTTCCTCTTTCTTGAATAACTTGTCAAATAATCCCATGCTTACAGCTCCTCTCCATTGGTTTCAATGACTCTCTTATACCAGTAGAAACTCTTCTTCTTTCTTCTGGCCATGTCCTTGAGATCATGTTCATCACGGTTGACATAAACAAAACCATATCTCTTGGAGAATCCGGAGTGACCGGAAATCAGGTCAATGAATGACCAGCAGCAGAAACCGATGAAATCAACACCAAGATTCATGGCTTCCTTGACAGCTCTAATGTGTCTGCTCAGATAATCGATTCTGTCATCGTCTTCCAGAATGCCTTCTTCCGGCCATACTTCCTTATTGCCGAAACCACATTCCGTTATCAGTAATGGTAATCTATATCTATCATACAGTAAGCGGGCAGAACACTGCAATCCTGTATCGTCGATTTCCCAGCCCCATAAGGTTGCCTTGAGGTTTTCGTTCTTGACGACCTTGTAAATGCCGGCTTCCTTGCTTGGAAGAAGCTTGAATTCAATGTCGCCGATTTCGTGTTCATCATCCAGCGGGTTGGCGCTGATTGATTCAGAGTAGTAGTAATTGAACGCCAGGAAGTCCGGTCTGTTTTCCTTCATGGCTTCCATGTCTCCCGGATAGATCTCAGGCATCATGTTTCTGTCTTCAAGATATCTTCTGAATGTTCCGTTGTATTCGCCTCTGCAGTTGAGGTCCAGCAGATAATAGTTTCTGATTTCCATGGCATCCATCGTTGCCAGCATGTCAGCCGGATTATTGGTTGTCGGATACATCATTTCGAAACATGTAGCAGGTCCGATCTTACCGCCTTCAACGATTTCATGACATTTCTTTATGGCAAGAGCTGCGGCAACGCACATGTTGTGGTTGGCTAGAAAACCCAGCTTTTCCTTTTCCTTGCGGTTGTCGTCAGTCAGACCGAGTCTGAACGGCATGTGGACTACATGGTCCTGCTCATTAATGGTTAGCCAGTACTTAACTCTGTCGCCATAGGTTCTGAACAGGAATTCAGCATAGTTGACATAGTCCTCAATGCTTCTTCTGTTGATCCATCCGCCGTACTGATCTACCAGTCCCTGAGGATACTCAAAGTGATAGATCGTAACGATCGGTACGATGTCATTTCTTATCAGCTCATTGATGAGGTCGTTGTAGAAATCAACGCCCTTCTGGTTTACTTCACCATTGCCCTTTGGAAAGATCCTTGTCCAGGCAATTGAAAAACGATAAGCCTTGAGTCCGCATTCCTTCATCAGGGCAATGTCTTCCTTATAGCGGTGATAGTGGTCACTCGCAACGGAATAGTCACATATTTCAGGCTTTACCTTTCTGACATCCATTACGGATAAGCCCTTGCCGTCCTCATAGGCAGCTCCTTCAATCTGGAAAGCTGCTGAAGAGGCACCCCACAGGAAATCCTTTGGAAAATCATTTACTTTTCTAGTCTGCATAAGTTAATCCTTTCTAAGGCAGAAAGAGGACATAAGTCCCCTTTTCCTACTCGTCTTCCTTAAATCCGATGATCCAGGTAGCTACGAAACCTAATACTGTTGCGATGATGGCAGCTGCGACAGCCAGATAGAAGTTCTTCATGCTTTCACCGCCCATGAAGATAGGCAGAGTGAGGAATGAGCATGATGCTGTAGCGTATGCACGTACGTCAAAGACACCAATGAACAGACCGGTGATGGCTGCACCAATGAGGGCACCGATGAGAGGTCTCTTCAAACGGATCAGAACACCATATAAGGCTGGTTCTGTTACTGACAGTAATGCAGTGACACCTGTTGAGAGGCCTGCACTCTTGTTTTCAGCCTTCTTGGCCTTTACACCAACGGCTAATGCTGCACCGGCGATTGCCAGGTTGCCTGCCAGAGCCTTTGAGAATAACAGAGATGAACCGTATGTGGTGATCTCGTTAACGATGAGAGGTGTAATGACTGTATGCATGCCTACCATTACCAGTAATGGATGTAATGCACTTAAGATTACCATTGAGATACCGCCGAAGCTTGTGATCCATACACAGAAGTTAGCTAAGGCACTGCCGATCCATGTTCCGATAGGACCTAAGAGCAGTAATGTTAACGGGAACATGACTACTGACAGGATCGTTGGACGGATGATTGATACGATTGACTTTGGTGAATACTTGACAATGTATCTGTCAATGAAGGCCATTACTGGAACCATCAATAATGCCGGAACGATGTTTGAAGTATACTTCACTGTTGTGATTGGAAGACCGAAGATCTTCAGATCAGCAACACCGGAAATGGCGCCTGTACATAATGCCAGCATGATGAAAGCTGCAACGTATTCATTTGTCTTTAATCTTCTGGCTGCTGCGAAGGCAACTAATACCGGTAAGTATGTGTAAGCTGCGTTAGCCAGAGTATTGAATAACTGATAAGTTGTTCCGGCTGTGTCAACCTTTAATAAGTTTGCACATAATGCCAGAATGGCAGAAATCATACCAGAACCGATGAGGACTGGTAATGCAGGAGTTACAGAACCTGAAATGTAAGACAGGATCCTGTTCCAGATGCTTTCCTTTTCTTCATCAAGATTTTCCTGAACCTTTGCCTGTGCTTCAGCGTTCGGTACCAGTGGTGTCAGTTCGTTGTAGAGCTGTTCTACATCCGGTCCGATGACGATCTGATACTGACCGCCCTTGTAAACGACGCCCTGAATGCCAGGAAGCTTCTTCAGCGCTTCTTCGTTAGCCTTTGACTTGTCCTTTAATCCCAGACGCAGACGAGTCATGCAATGTGTGTGTGCTTCAATGTTTTCCTTGCCGCCTACCAGTTCAACAATCTGAGCAGCTGTTTTCTTGTAATCCATATGTTCTCCTTTCTTTTTTCAACCGGTTATCTGAATAACCTGGCTATATGGATCGTAAGGTAGGTTAATTCATTCTTGTCTACCTTATACTTATATTTTTCCTCAATCTTACGGCCAATTTCCTGTGCGCACTTGTACTCATTGGCGTATTTGAGGTTAATATACTTGTTTATCTCAATGTCTTCCTCTTCCAGTTCAGCATCACTGATCATTCTCTTGGCAAAGAACTGAAGATGGGTAATGAAACGGATGTAGTTGACATCTTCCTTAAGTTCAACATTGAAGTATTCTTCAACGGTTCTTACGCTGATGTCTATGATGTCGGTTGCCCTGTAGGTATCCTTGATGTCAATGTCAAGGACCGCATTGACGATGTGCAGTGTTATCAGTGCTGCTTCCTTAACGTCAATGTCAACGTTGAAGTCGCTGTTCAGCATGTCCAGAACATCAACAGCGATATGATATTCATCAGGATACAGATAACGGATGTTCCAGTAGAGTTCATTTTCAAACTTGGTGTTATTGTGATATCTTTCCAGAGTTGTATAGATGTGGTCAGTCAGCGGGACCATTATCCTTCTGCTTATCGGCTTCGTGCTGCAGGCAATGATGTAATCAGTAGCCTTGATGCCGAAGGCAACTACATCGTAAGGTATCTCATCCAGCAGTTTGGAAAACTCTTCCTTCTTCAGTTCATCAGACATGACGAAGACCTTCTCAACCGCTGATTCATCTATGTCCATTCCCTTTTTACCGTTAAAGCCTATTCCCTTGCCAAAGACGACAATCTCCTTACCGGATTCATTTTCAGAAATGACAGTATTATTGTTGATAATCTGTTTGATTTTCATGCTTACAGTCCCCTTTCTGGAAAATAAAAACCTGCCAAAAAAGATTCATTAACCTTCTTCGACAGGTATTGCTCTTTCGATAACAAGCCTCATCTACGCAGATTATTACATAAGTTTCAGTTAATTTCAATATGCTTTAGCTTTTTTTATGTATATATTTATCTGGTTTATATGCTTTAATACAACCACATCTATATTCCATGGCTAAGTAATCTTAGTTATTATTTATTCGCTGATTTCTTTCAGTTTTTCTTCAATAAGTTTACAGATTTCCATCAGATACAGATTGTTCACCATATACACCGTCTCTCTTGACGGTAACATGAACTCCTCTTCATCCGGATGATCCTCGTAATAAATCATGTCTTCCATGAGTTCTCTTCTTACTTTGTATAATTCCTCCAAAGACAGATTAATGTTCTGTTTTCTGAATGTTTCAGGGCTTATCATCATGTTATTATTTCTTCTTTCCTTTTTCCGTTTTTCTCAACAGCTTTATGATCGTTTCAAATATGTCATCTGACATGTTGTCAGCTGTTACATGTTCATACTTTCCATGAATGTACCTGTTTCTTAAGTACATTCCATATTCAAGATGATGCTCCGTATAATCAGGATGCTTCAGATAAAACTCCTTATCTTCATTACTCATCTTTCTGACTTCCTTTTTGGCTATGTCCATGACTGCTTTTGCGTAGTCCTCATCTGATAATAGTTCACGCTTATTTGTCTTCTTAACTTGTTTGTTCTGGTCTGCTATCTTCCTGGCTGTTTCCCTGTCCATTGTCATAAATGGATCATCATATTTATTGCCTCGTTTTCTGATAATCACAAAAGGTATGTTATATGGCAATCCAACAACCATTCCATGATACTGTGAACTGTCAAGCTTGAAGCCATACAGTTTTGTCAGTTTTCTTACTTCATCATCAATGTCCATCCATTCCAAAGAATCAACATTCTTTATCATTTCTTCACCGTGGCTTTCCTTAACCATCTCATATGTCGAGGTCTCTTCTCCGACATGGCGATCAGGTATTTTATTATCACGTTCTCATTAAGTTTCATGTCCATCTCCTATTTTCTGATCATATTATCTGCCTTCAGTGAATGTCTCTGGTCGCCCAGCACGCGACATTTTACTTTATTATTCTGGCAATCACCTCATCGTCAAGAACGAACATTACCTTGCATCTGATCGTTTCATCAAACCTGTCATAGAGTCTGCCTGCTGAATATGTGCCCCTGGCAACGGTCGTTACGGAGTTAGCCACATATCCGCATTTTGCATTATGTCTGCCATATGCCAGGATGGCTTCATCATCATAAAGATTCTCATGTTCCTTTCTTAATGTTAATATGTCTCCGATCCTGAAGATTGCCGGTCCCCCATAGGCGTTTATGTGTGTTATCGTTATGTATAAATCGTTGTTATTCATGATGTTCTCTCCTTTTACTGTCTGTATTATCCCATCTCTCCTATACAAAAAAAGCGCCTGAGAATCTCTCAGACACCTCTTTTAATATATACATTTATTATTCTATCGTTCTGTAATCTATTCCCTTCGTCTCTCTGACGTTCTTACTGAACAGGAAGATGGAAATGGATACGCACGGTACGATGAATACCAGACACGTCAGCCATATTGGCATGAACAGCATGCCCACATTGACGAAGGCAAAGCCCAGAGCCATACCGATGTATACCAACAGTCCTTCTGCCCCGACGATCGATGCTCTTATGTCAGTCGGCACCATTTCCGTTGATACGATCTCCATGTAGTCTCTGCCAATCCAGTAGCCTCCCAGATATAAGCCATACATCAGGCCAACCAGCCGTGGATTCCACAGACTTCTGGCTGAAAGAACAAACAAGGCAAAGGTAATGAAACAGATAGTTCCGAATAATACAATCGTCTTCTTACGGCCCCACCTGTCTGCCAGCACACCTGATATCATTACGGATACGCAGTAGATTACCGGATAGAAGTACAGGGCTATGGTCTTGTTCTCCGGGGTCATGCCGGCCTCGGTCATTATTGGCTCATAGTTGGTTATGGCAATGATGGCCGCATCGAATATGGTCTTGATTATGATCAGGTCTCTCAAGTCCTTATGAGAGAAGATGAACTTGATTGCGTTGATTATGCCGGCCTTATTGCTGTCGGCCTTCTTCTGTTCCTTAAGTTCTCTTTTCTGCCTCTCCCTTTCTTCATGAGGTATGCTCAGATAATCAATTCTTCCCTTGACAAAGGTCTCGGTTTCCTGGGCAAACAGGAATACCAGCACGCAGATGATCAGACCGGCAATGCCAGGTAACAGGAAGATGTTACGCCACAAGGTCTCATCATTATGCAGTAAGATGTTTCTCATTAACGGCAGTAAGATCGTGCTCAAGCCGCCAAGTCCCTTGATGAAACTGTATACCGTAGCGCGATACTTGGCCGGGGCCTCCTCAAGCAGATAGATGATCTGTATGTCATGACTCAGGAAGAACGTCATTATGAAGTTGCCCAGCAGGAATACGAAGTAGCTCTTTGAAAAGTAAACTATCAGTAATCCCAGTGTCATACCCAGTGTTGAGATGACAAACAATGGCTTTCTGCCGTATCTGTCAGCCTGAGCCTTGTAGAAAGGCGTCAGTAATCCAATGACGTAGCCAATGAGATTGATCGTATTATGCAGTGCAAGTCCGGTGTTAAGATCATAGTCATTGCCAAACAGGTGTCCTTCAATGAAGAACTCCCGGATGAAGGCTGATGTTACCGAACCCGTCGCATTGGTGGTAATGTTATCAATTATGTCTACCAGCAGTATTAATACGATTAGCACGGCAAAGTAATATCTGCCCTTGCTCCTGCTTTTCATCTTCTGAAGTCTTGAAAGCTCCTGCTGTTCAAGCAGCACGTTATCCTTATTATCTTTCATAATCAATTCCTCACTGATATTATATAATAGTTTTGAGGAACGGATTATGCGAATAATAATTATCGGTGCCGGCATTTCGTCTCTTACCCTGGCTACTCACCTTGTAAAAGACGGGCATGAAGTCATCATCATTGATAAGAATACAAGACCCGGTGGCGTAATGGCCCTGTACCAGGAAAACGGCTACAGCTTTGAACAGGGTCCCTTACTGATTGGTGACATGAATCCCGGTGAAGCCATGTATGAACTTCTGAAGTCCATCGGCGTTACCCTTCCTACGGAAAGGTGTGACCGCGGTCTGGTCCTGAAGGACTATGCCTTCATAAGACCTGACAGATTCCAGGGCAAGAACTGGAGGAAGGATCTGGCAAAGAAATACTTCCCGGAAGATGCCGAAGGCATTGATGAGTATTACCGTTTCTATGAAGCTCTGATGAAGATACGCTATCTGTCACTGCAGAAGCCGTCACTCATCAACAGGATCAGGACAGCGCTCACGTTCCTGTCCATTAAGAAATATCAGAACATGACCTGTCAGCAGTTCACGGAGAAACTGTTCTCAAACCCTGACTTAAGAACCGTATATACGGGCATACTGGCTGACTTCTGTGTTGACCCAAGTGAGATCAACTGCTTCAGCATCCCCTTTACCAATGCCGAAACAGCCTTTGATGACCGCATTGACATATATGACAGAAAAGGCAATCAGTATTACCCGGCCTTCAACTATGTCATTGGCGGTGTTCAGAAGATACCTGAAGCCCTTGGCGATTACATTGAGAAAAACGGCGGCAGCTTCATGTACGGCCGTACCGTAACAAAGATTAATGTAGAAAATGGTAGAGCAACGTCCGTTAACCTTGAAAACGGTGAACAGTTCAAGGCTGACATCATCGTATCAGCCGGTGGTGCCCATGAAGTATTTTATAAACTGATAGGCAAAGAACATCTTACCGATGAATACATCAGGATACTGGAGAACTTCCGGAAGATGGAAGCCGTCTTCATGCTGCATCTTGGCGTGGACTATGACCCGTTACAGTATCAGAAACAGCCATTGGTCTATTACTATGGAACATCTGATCTCAAGGGCGCTACCTACAGATTAAGAAACGGAATATATCATGACGGGCAGGACGGTTTCCTGATTTTCTGCGACAGTTACCATGCCAGAGAGTTTGCCCCTGAAGGCAGGCATTGTCTGACGATCTATACGGTGGCTCCAAACAGACTCAATGAAGGCAGCTGGGAAGAAAACAAGGAGATATATGCCGATCATCTCATCAGTCTGGCTGAAAAGTACCTTCCTGATTTACATAAACACATTACCTTTAAGAAAATAATTACGGCTGATTACTATAAGGAATATACCAATACTGACTTCTTCTCCTTCGGCGGTCTGGTGCCTGTTGACGGACAGGTCAATCCGCCTCATAGGACCCCTGTTGAAAACTTCTACTTCCTTGGCAGCCAGTCCGAGAGCAATGGCGGCATTACCCCAACCTCTGCCGGTGGCCATAAGGTATATCAGCTCATCAAGGAATCAATGAAATGAACGGACCATCACAGGATGGTCTGTTTTTTGCCTGTACAAAAAAAGCGACACAGATGTATAATTTGTCTGGAGGTACATTACCATGGCAGAAAAGAAACAGAGTGTACTGGCACTGCTCGACATCCTGGTTGAAAACACCGATGAGAATCATATCCTGTCCACAAAACAGCTTCAGGAATTATTACAGACCAAGTATAATCTCAACATTGAAAGAAGAACACTCTATTCCAACCTTGAGATGCTGGAACAGAGCGGTTATGTCATCAGTAAGTACGAAGATAACGGCAAAGGCTACTTCCTAGAAGAAAGACAGTTCGATAAGGGAGAAGTATTGCTCTTATGTAATGCCATTCATGCCTCACACTTCATCTCTGACAAGCAGAGCAGTCAGCTCATCAGAAAGCTGCTGTCTACCCAGAGCAGATACCAGGCTGCTGAATTCAACAACGCCGTATATCTGCCCAATCCTCAGAAGACCCCCAATAAGGAACTCATGTATAACGTAGGACTCATTTCTGAAGCCATCAGAGACAAGAAGGAAATAAGCTTTACCTACATGAAATATGACAGAAACAAGAACATGGTGCCCAGAAGAAAGGAACCATATGTTACTGAACCCAGATACATCGTCTACTCTGAAAGCCGGGGATATCTGATTGCCACCAACAAGAAACATCCGGAATCATTTACTCATTACCGTCTGGACCGCATCAGCAAGGCTACCATGCTTGATGTTCCGGTTAATCCCTTGAGAAATCCCAAGGATGCCTATGAATATGCCCGTAACAAGCTGTTCATGTACGGTGGGGAAACCAATCATGTCATGTTCAGATGTCATGAAAGCATCATGGATGCGATGATCGACATCTTCGGTACTGAACTGTTCATTACTCCCCAGGATGATCATTACTTTACTTTCTGGACTAATACCAGTAAGACCGGAGCCAAGTACCTTGCCCAGCAGTACATGGATTCAATGGAGATCCTGCAGCCGGAAGAACTCAGGCAGGAATTCCTGAGTGATCTGGAAAAAGTCGTGGATAATTACAGGAAATAGAAAACTGTACGTTTTTTCTGCCAGATCAACATGTATGCTGATAATGGGAATGAATTCATATATGAATCATTCTCATAAGGACAAGGAGGCAATACATGTTAACAGGAATTCTCGCCGCAATCGTTTTGATGATCGGTTCTCCTATTATTACCCTGCTTGATCTGTTTGACGCAGTAAAGGGGAGAAAATAAGTTCTTCAGAATAAGGCAAAAGAAAAAGGTGTGCTCACTGAGCACACCTTGTTTTTATCATTCCACCAGATTAGTTCTTGGCTTCCTGCTTTTTGCCTAAGAAGTATGTTACTGCGAAGGCGATGGCTACTGCGAGAACCATGACACCCATCATGCCCCAGAAGTTGCCCATTGTTCCGTCAGGATTGAAGTAAGCTGCGAATGAGATGAAGCCAGGGTTAGCTACTACGAACTGTGTCAGTCCGAATAAGCCAGCCAGGAATCCACCAACGCCGCCGCCAACCATTGCGCCGATCAGAGGATATCTGTTCGGGAACAGAACGCCGTATACGCCAGGTTCGGTAATGCCTGATAAGGCTGTGATACCAGAAGAGATGCCTACGCCCTTCTTGTCAGCATCTTTCTGTAATAATGCATATGCCAGACAAGCGCCGCCTACGGCTACGTTTGCCGGAGCCATACCTGTACAGATAAGTGGGTCTGAACCAACTTCAGCAAGTAAGAGGAACAGAACTGGATATGTAGCGTTGTTCATTCCGAAGAATACCAGCCATACTGTTGTTGCACCGATGATGGCAACAGCCAGAGCCGGGAATGCGCGGTAGATTGCCAATACGCCGTTAGCTAATGCTGTACCAACCCAGTAACCGATAGGACCGAGAACGATCAATGTTACAGGAACAACGATCAGCATTGTCAGAACTGGTAATAATACTGTTCTGAATACGACTGGCAGAACCTTCTGCAGGAAACGGTAAACGACACTCATGAATAATGTTCCCAGAACTACCGGGAAGATCTGGCCGTTGTAACCGATGCTTGCTACTGGAATGCCTAAGAAGTTGAGAACTTCAGGACGGTTAGCTGTAACATACAGCAGGATAGCGCCTAAGAATGCTCCGAGATATGGATTTGACTTTAAGCGTGATGCTGATGAGAAGCCAATGTATACCGGTAAGAAGTAAAGCATTGCCTGCTGAATGGCAGTTAATACGAATACTGTACCGCTTTCTGCGCTTAAGTGTGCGAATGTCTGTAACAGGGAGATGACTGCACCTGTAAGACCACCGGCGATGAATACAGGAATGATTGGTGAGAATGTACCGCCAACATATGACAGGATAGCCTCAACAACATTGCCCTTCTTCTGTGTGTCCTGCTTTAAAGCTTCTGCATCATCGATTGAGCCGGCTGCCTTGATGTCGTTCTTGATGATTTCTTCATAAAGAGAAGCAACATCCTGGCCGATTACGAACTGCTGTTCGCCGTTCTGCTGGATCAGGTTAATGACGCCTGGAATCTTCTTTGCCTCTTCTGCGTTCAGCTTTGCGTCGTCTCTGAGATTCAGACGTAAGCGTGTCATACAGTGAGAAGCGCTTAAGATATTACCGACGCCACCTACAACAGCGATAATATCATCTGATAATTTCTTATAATCTTTCTTTGCCATATATTCTCCTTTCCCAATGAATATGTAAAGAATAATTAGTTATTTTCCATCTTGGCCTTGATGTCGCTGGCGATTTGGCTTGTCTTTGTGAAGTCGCGCCATTCTGACATGTCATAGCCCCATTCCTGACCGTTTGACTTGATCAGCTTTGAATACCATTCAAATGAATCCTTCTTGTAACGCTTCAGGTCTCTGAGATCATCGTCTGTTCTGTTAACGAATACCAGACCGTATCTCTTGGCCATGCCGTTGCCGGTTGATAAGAGGTCAGTGAATGACCATGGATTGAAGCCGAATACTTCAACACCGTCAGCGATTGCCAGACCTACGTTGTAGATGTAGTCTCTCAGGTAATCAATGCGGTACTGGTCATGGATCTTGCCGTCTTCGCCCAGGTCTTCATGAGCGCCGAAGCCGGCTTCTGTGATTACCATTGGCAGATGATAGTGATCCCACAGATAACGTAAGGCATATCTCATTGAAACACCGTCAATGTGCCAGTCCCAGTCAGTGGTTTCTACATACTGGTTTCTGTCCAGTGCGTATTCACCAGGCAGATTGGTGTAGATGAATTCACCCTTGCGTCCGTACTTATTCAGACCGATTTCCTGAACATATGATGGATCTGGCCACATGCCTACGTCGCTTCTGTAGCAGTTAACGGCGATGAAGTCGATCTTGGCCTGCTGTAACAGTTCCATGTCACCAGGCATGATACCCGGATCAATGTCGTTTTCCTTCCAGTAGTTTCTGACGAAGCTGCTGTAGTCTCTGTATGCATATGTATCGTCCCAGATCTTCTCTGTGAATTCCTCAGCGTTCATGGCTGCGATCTGATCTTCTGGCTTGCATGACTTTGGATAAATAGGTACATAGCCAGGAACAGGTCCGATCTTGCCGCCTTCAACCATTTCATGGCAGGCGATGACTGCCTTGGCGTGGCACATGTTCATGATGTGGTTAACCTGCCACTTTTCCTTGAACCAGTCCTTGCAGCCCTTTGAAACACCTAACCAGTGTCCGTATACGATCTGCATGTTCTGCTCATTGATGCTTAACCAGTACTTAACTCTGTCACCGAAGTTCTCAAACAGAACACGGCAGTAGTAATCGAATTCATCAATGATGGCTCTGTTGTGCCAGCCGCCGTATTTCTCATCTACCCAGACAGGCATGTCATAGTGGTAAATGGTAACGATTGGCTCAATGCCTGCAGCCTTCAGTTCATTGATCAGGTTGTTATAGAATTCAATTCCCTTTGGGTTAACCTTGCGGTCCGGACCCGGAATGATTCTTGACCATGAGATGCCGAAGCGGTAGCTTGTGAATCCGCATTCTTTCATCAGAGCGACGTCTTCCTTGTAATGATGATAGTGGTCAGCTGCGATGGAGTTGTCAGCGAATGGCTTCTTGGTCTGAGAGTTCAGGTCAATGATGGCAGATGTACGGCCATCTTCCAGTGTAGCTCCTTCTACCTGCCAGGCAGCACTTGATGCGCCCCACAGAAAGCCTTTTGGAAAAACAGGATTGGTATTGTGCTTCATGTTGGTTCCTCTTTTCTTCTATACTCACATTATAGGTAATGAAAACGCTAACAATCATTACGACATATGATACCATCACTTGTTTTTGGTATCAGTATATGACACCATTATGATATAATTTGGGTATAGAGGTACTACATATGAAAAAAGACCGCAGAATAGCCTTTAACATCCTGACCAGCCTGTTATCAATAATGAATCAGAACGATGAAAGCAATGTTGACTGCGTACTGGCAAAGTATCTTCTGGAACACCTTAACGAGATACCCAAGCTCAGCATCTACAAGCTGGCTGATGCCTGTTACGTTTCCCGAAGCTCCATACACCGGTTCGTCAGATCCTGCGGTTATGAATCATTCCGCGAGTTCAAGAAGGCTTCAGTAGATGCCGACATGCACCGTAGAAGATTCATTCAGTATACGGACTTTACCGACTATCCCGTTCATCTCAAGTATCAGACCATGCAGATGATGGAAGACGTCACCAGAATAGCTGACTCCGAGGAGATGAACAGAACGATCGAAGCCATTCATGACAGTCGGGAAGTCGTCTTTCTCGTCGCCGATGATTCCAGTTCTCCGGTAAGAGTCTTCCAGCAGCAGATGACTGCCGTAAACAAGATCATCAGGGTACTGACAAGTTCAAACACCAACCTGTCAATGATAGACAGTCTGACGGACAAAGATCTGCTGGTGGTCTGTTCCATATCCGGTAACTTTGCCATCATAATCAACGACGACATACATGACATGTCCATGAAAAAGATCCTGCTGACAACCAACAGGACCACCTTGTTTTCATCATCGTATGATACCATATTCTATCTTTCCAGCTACCGCTTCAGTGCCTCAAGTAATCTGGTAGCCAGTCAGAACATTTATACGGCCTATAGCCTGAGTTACTTCCTGGACCTTCTGTTCCACTTCTATTATGTAAGATACCAGTCTGAACTGAAAAAGGATCCGCATTAAGATGCGGATCCTTTACTTATTTATTCAGGAATAAGTTCTATCACTTCATACTGACAGTGAGCTTCCGTTCGATAAGGAAGATACCATCCGCCTATTCCCGGAGATACGTAGACCTTATTGCCGCCAACGTCATGTTCCCCATTCGCTATGAAGCCCGCCAGATTGTACAGCGTCTGCATCGGGAAGAACTGGCCGGCATGAGTATGTCCTGATAATTGCAGGTCTGCCTTCAGTTCCTTTATGTCATCGTAATTATATGGAGAATGATCTACACATAAAACATATGCCTCTCTTGAGAAAGCCGGCAGCTGACTGACTGCCTTACGGGTATTCCTTGTCACGTCTTCTCTTCCTACCAGTATCAGGTCATTATCTATCTCAACGACAGAATCTTCCAGAATGGTTATGTCATTCTTCTCTATGGCTGTTCTTACTTCCTCTTCGGTATATTTCTTACCTCCGATGTAGTCTCCTCTGTCCTGGCGGTCATGGTTGCCGTAAACGAAATATACGGGAACGCCAAGAGAACCAAGCTGCTGATAGGTCCATTCCATCTCGCTTTTTTCGGTGTGTTCATCCGTAATGTCTCCGCCAAGCAGGATGAAGTCGGGCTGTAGTTCCTTGATCTCCTTAAATGCCTTCTCTACCGCTGACTGATTCTGAGCAGAACCGTAGTGCAGATCAGAAATGAATACGAAAGTATGTTTCTTCGACAGCTTTGTTGAAGTGTAACTCAGATGATTTGCCTTGATTATCTGCATGTTTATGGTTCCATACAGAAGTGAAGCAACCACCACCAATGCCAGAACCAGATATCTGTACTTATTACCCTTGCCGCTTCTGGCAGAAGAACTGAACTGCATCAGTATGTCCGCAGCACAGTCTGCCATAAGAGCAATGTCAAAAGCCATCAGAGGATAGTCAAACTTCCACATGAAAGGACTTGCCTCGGCAATCAGAAGATAAGCCAGGCCGATTCCTGCCACTGCCTTTACAACAAAAAACAGAATTCTTAGACAGTTATTTCTGATTCTTCTGGTCAGAAAATATAACAGACTCATTACGCCAAAGCCAAGGATCCCACAGCCTGCCCAGGCCAGATACTTAAGAAACGTCATGATCCATCCTCCTTACAACCATAATAATATCTTATCATAAACGCTTTCGTGTCATTCAGTTTACCGGAATATCTTTCTCATGTTACACTGAAAACAGAGGAAAACTGCATGAATAATCTAAAATACATCTTTGTCCATGGCCTTTCCGGATGGGGAAGCTATGATGAACAGTACCAGAAAATGCCCTATTGGGGCATGAAAGGCGGAGACCTGATGGTCAGGCTGAGAAAAGAAGGCTTTGACTGCTATGCCGCATCCGTACATCCTTCCAGAAGCGCCTATGACCGGGCTTGCGAACTGTATGCCCAGCTTACCGGCAGAATTACCGATTACGGCAAGGTGCACTCTGAAAGAAACGGTCACGAACAGTACGGACCGGACTTCAGAAACAGACCGCTCATGGATAAATTTGATAAGGATACCAGACTGGTACTCATCGGCCATTCCTTCGGTGGGGCAACTATCAGGACCTTTGCCCATCTGATGGCCTACGGTTCTCCTGAGGAAACCTACATTGACAGTTCTCTGTTCAGAGGCGGCATGACCGATAACATCTTTGCGATCGTTACCGTGGCAGCTCCGCATAACGGAACAACGGCTTACGACATGTACGAAGATCCTGGTTTTGATCCGAAAAGCATAAAAATACCTCTGGATGAAAAGATCTTCAACCGCTTCATGAGTCTCAACAATTCAAGAAACGTTCCCGCCATTGCCAGAGAAGATCTGGCTTCGTATGACATGCACATTGACAATGCCATGAAACTTAATGAAAAACTGAAGGTACTGGAAAACGTCTATTACTTCTCACAGCCCTGCTGCTCAACGGAAGACGTTAACGGACTTCAGGTTCCGATCAGAAAGGAAACGGAGATCCTGTACCGCCGTTCATCCCGCATCATGGGAGCCTACAGGGGCAGGACAGCCGGCGGCATGGTAATTGATGAAACATGGAGGCCAAACGACGGCCTGGTAAATACCATTTCAGCAGCCTACCCGCTTGGTCAGCCGCATAAGGACTTTGACCCCGATAACATTCAAAAGGGTACATGGAATGTCTTTGAGAAGGTAAAGGGAGACCATATGGCCTTACAGGGAGGTTTCTTCCGCAAGCGCAACATCTTCCCCTATTACCTTGATCTGCTGAAGTTAATTGACAAACTGTAAAAGGTCCTTCAAACAGGACCTTTTTCATTTATGGAATAATTTAGTGAATAACCGACAGGCAGTCATCATTCTGAATATGCCGGGCTGTCAGAATATTCCCTGAGCCATCATTGCTTCGGCTATCTTCATGAATCCGGCGATATTGGCTCCGGCTATCAGGTTATATCCCAACCCGTATCCCTTTGCCGCCGTGACGGATACCTCATGAATGTTTACCATCATTCTCTTAAGCTGGTCGTCTACATCCTGAGCAGTCCATGGCAATCTTTCCGAATTCTGCGACATCTCCAAAGCAGATACCCCAACTCCTCCGGCATTTACGGCCTTGGATGGGGCAACGATGATGCCAGTCTGAGAAGCCAGATAGTTAAGTGCCTCATTTGTCGTCGGCATGTTGGCTACCTCAATGTAGTACTTTACTCCTGACTGAGCGATCTTACGGGCACTGTTAATGTCAACGTCATTCTGCGTCGCAGCCGGCATGTAGATGTCTACGTCCTTAACACCCCAGAACTTCTCGCCTTCCACGAATTCACAGTTGAACTTTTCCGCATAGCTGCGGCAGTGCATTGGATCCGTTCTTCTCATTTCCAGAATGTAATCAAGCTTTTCCTCTGTTACGACACCTTCTTCATCATGAATGTAGCCGTCAGGTCCGGATATGTATGTGACCCTGGCTCCCAGCTGGGCAGCTTTCTTCATGATTCCCCAGGCTACGTTGCCGTAACCGGACACACCGATTCTCTTGCCCTTTATCGTATCTTTCTCATGCTTGAGAACTTCACACAGATAGTATACTGCTCCATATCCCGTGGCTTCCGGTCTGATCAGCGATCCGCCATATACGGGATTCTTTCCGGTAATTACACCATTTTCAAAGTTAGCCTTGAGTCTTCTGTACTGGCCGAACAGGTAACCTACCTCACGTTCACCTACTCCCATGTCTCCAGCCGGTACATCGGTGTCTGGCCCGATGTATCTGTACAGTGCAGTCATGTAGCTCTGGCAGAACCTCATGATCTCCGCATCAGATCTGCCGCTTGGATCAAAGTCAGAACCACCCTTTCCGCCGCCAATCGGCAGACCGGTCAGGGCATTCTTGAAAGTCTGCTCAAAGCCCAGAAACTTGATGACGCTGTCATTGACGTTCTTCTGAAATCTCAGACCACCCTTATACGGGCCAACGGCCCCATTGAACTGACATCTCCAGCCTCTGTTGGTATGAACCTGGCCGTTGTCATCCGTCCATGTTACCCTGAAGGTAAACATTCTTTCCGGCTCCGTCATTCTGTGCAGCAGGTCCGCCTTTTCATATTCCGGATGCTGGTCGATGACCGGTGAAATGGATGTAAGAAGTTCCTCCACAGCCTGAATGAATTCAGGTTCATTGGGATTTCTTTCCTTTACATCGTTGATGACTTTCTGTACATAACTGTTCATATAAACCTCCTGATTATGCTGACTGTCAGAATAGTGACAGCTGACTGTACTCTTCAATGTTCTTCTTGTATGCCCTGATGATGTCAGGCATTTCGTGCTGTATGCCGTATTTATCGCATTCTCTGACAAACAGTTCATACAACGCCTTACTACCTGGCGGTGAACAGAAATATCTGTTTCCGTATTGTCCCATGTACTTTTCCTTCAGACCTGGAAAAAGTTCATCGAGCTTTTCGTAATAGTAGTCTCTCTGGTTTTCCCGCAGGGTAACACCCATGTAGGTATGAATGAACCTGGCTCCGCTTTCATGAGCCAGTCTGACCAGTTCCCTGATGTCTTCCTTCCTGTCCGTAATGAACGGCAGGACCGGATTCATCATGATGCCGGCAAATATCCCATTATCAGTTAATGTCCTGATTGCGGCCAGACGCTCAGAAGATGTTGAAACATGCGGTTCTATTATTCTGGATAGTTCATCATGCGGTGTTGTCACGGTGAACTTGATGATGACGTTATTTCGCCTGTTTATCTCCTTAAGCAGATCCAGATCACGCAAAATCAGATCGCTCTTGGTATCAATGGCCACGCCAAAACCGTACTTCAGCAACAGCTTAAGCGCTCCTCTGGTTATTTCATACTGCCTTTCAAAGGGATTATAGGTATCTGACATTGAGCCGATGCCGACAACGCCCTTATCCTTTCTCTTCTTCAGCTCCGCTTCAAGGATCTCCAGTTCATTTTCCTTGCCCCTGGGCACGTCAAAATTCTCTATGCGATAACAGTTGCTGCGGCTGTCGCAGTAGATGCACCCGTGGCAGCAGCCTCTGTATAAATTCATGTTGTAGTCTACGCCATACCAGTCGGATCCATCCTTGACTCTGGCCAGTATCGTCTTTGCCTTAACGAATTCCATTGTTCATTCTCCCGGCATGACAAAAGTCATCAGAGTAACTGATGCTTGCCTGACTGCTATGCTGATGATCTTTCTATTCCGTATCATATCTTATACCTTTATTATAGCCTTAATCCCCTTTCAGGTAATGATAAGATTATTCATTTGTGATTTTTTATCTTTTTCTCTGCAACTTTATTACTTCAGTCACCTTTGCTAGAATTTATGTGAGGTGATCCGCATGTACAACGAGGAAAAAATCAGAGAATTCTATAAGCAATATGACGGCAGTTCCTTTCACATGGCCCGGGAAGAGCCCGCAAAGTACAACTCCTGGATAGCGCCCCTGCCTGATGAAATCAGAAGGAAATGGGATCAGGAAATCATCGATGATCTTTTCACTTCACTCTGGGATGATGATTCCAGGGTCTGGAGCAAACATTACAGGCTGATTGAACTCATTAAACGTAATAAGAACGAGAGTAACATCGAACGCTTTCTCGATGAGATGGAGAAAATGCCAACACTGGATAAACGCTCAAAAATCATCATAATTGAGAACATGGCCGGAAGAGACGAAGGACATAACGGCGGCTACAGGCTGGTTTGCCAGTTTCCGCACTACGTTGACCGGCTCAACATTATCATGGAAAAAATCATGGACTTTACCCTGGAAGAAAGCGACAAATCAGATGATCTGGGCTGGCAGGACATCACCGGCAGATATCAGAGAGCTGTAATGTCACTAAGAGTAACAGCTTCGTCACAGTCCGTCTCTTGTCTGTCACCTGAACGTGACGATAAGATGAAACTGTAAGAAAGCCACGGCAGTGGCAAGGAGGACTCAAACATGACATTTGGAGAAAAGCTGAGAAACGCCAGAAAGGAAGCCGGATTCTCCCAGGAACAGCTTGCCGAGAAGCTGAGTGTATCAAGATCGGCAGTTGCCAAGTGGGAAACTGATAACGGAATGCCTGATGTAGGCAATCTGAAGGCAATGGCCACTCTTCTCAATGTGAGTATTGACTATCTGCTGGATGAAGACGAGAAGATCACCTTCAACGAAACCAGGGAACCGATTGAACCTGAATTGTTTGAAAAGACAGGCAAGTGCCGGGACAGGAAGGATGCGGCAGTATACTGGAAATATAAGGATGCAGACGCAATCTATCCGCTTATCCGCCGAAAAAAGCTGAATGCCGGCGAATTCATGCTGGACCTGGTTACTTCCTGGGGCGTAAGCCAGCTGGCTGACTACGCTACCAACACGGACGGGTACTATCTTGTAGAAAAGGCCGGCAGACAGCTGCTGGTAAGAGTATCAGATGATTTCATCACCACCAGTGAACTGGCCGGCAGAGTTGATCCCGGAAAGTTTGTCATTGGCAACAACATATTCAGAAAGACAACTTACCGGCTCATATAGAACCTTTCATATACTGCTTTTCTAGCCGGTAAAAGTTGAACCAAAAAATGAACCCCAGAATCAGGACAAAACCTGATTGAGGGGTTCATTTCAATTCTTACGTTTTATTTTTCCCATTCATCATACAGCTTACGGCAGAACTCCGCATGCCGTATCGAGGCGCTGACCGGTATCACCGGACTTTCAGTCAGTCCCTTATCAATGCACTCATTAAAATGCTGAAGCTCATACATTAATTCATAATTGCACGGATATGACAGGGTCTTCACCAGTTCCCCGTTCTGATATATGTAAGCCTCCCGGGCTTTCCAGTAGTCCGGCACGCTGATATGGGCCTTGTCCAGCCAGATCTCCATGCCGTTATTCTCAAACTGCACCTTGCGGGAGACCGCACAGGTTGCCAGTATGTCGTTTTCCATTACGGTTGTCAGAGCAAACTGATCTTCGGCATCACTGTCTCCATAAGTAGCGCTGCCGTTAAGAACCTGTATCTTACCGCCATACATTTCTGCCATTGAGAAGAAGTAGGCTTCATTGCCATACAGGGCTCCTCCTCCGTATTCCCGCATTCTGTTCCATCCGGCGGCGTAGCCGCCTCCAGCATAGGACTGTCTGAATTCCATCAGCTGGATCTTCCCGTACATTCCTGAATCGATTCGCTTTTTGAGTTCCAGATGGACCGGCAGAAACAGTGTCTTAACCGCCTCAGCGATGAACAGTCCCTTTTCCTCAGACAGCTTTCTTAATTCCTCTCCCTGCCAGGGATAAAGAACAAACGGCTTTTCCATTACTACGTGCCTGCCGACTTCCAGCGCCTTTCTGGCAAACTCATAATGGAGACTGTTGACTAACGGCAGATACACTGCATCTATTTCAGGATCCTGCAGGATCACGTTGTAATCACCGTAATAGTTTGGAATGTCATTTTCCTCAGCAAACTTCCTGGCTCTGTCAATGTTCCGGGATGAAACGGCAATAACTTTACCGTTATCCGTACATTTCATTGCCTGGGCAAAACGCGGGGCAATTGAAGCTGTTGAAATGATACCGTATCTTATCTTACGTCGTGTCATTGTTGAGGTCCTTTCTTACTGGTTCATGTGCTTCATGATGGCAATGGTTTCAAACCACTCCCGGTATTTCCCGTTGGGAAAGTAATAGACAGCCTCACACTGGGTGTTCCTCAGAACTATGGCGTTGTAACAGTACTGCTCAAATTCCTCCATCTTAGAGGTATCACACATGTCTGTCAGCCATACATAGGCCAGTGTTCGACCGTACTTATCGTATTTATCTGAATCAAACTCCAGGAATATCACCTGGTTTCTGGTAAAATACCCCTTTGTGTAGGCATAGGCTTCATCGCCTTCAGCCGTTCCTCTTTCCGGTGTATTGACTCCTATGAGCCTGACTTCCGTCTCTTCCCCATCCAGACTGACCACTATTGAATCGCCATCCTTGGTCGCAATGAAAACAGCCTGATGCAGAACAGCTTCACTGTGCGCCTTGCGGTACTGAAGCCACCCGGCCAGAGCCAGAAAGACCAATATGACTGCGATTACCGTGATCTTATGTTTTCTTTTCATTCAGTTCATTTACTATGTTCAGTATTTCAATGAGATCGTCTATATAGTACTCCGCTCCTGACTGATCTATCGGCATTCTGGTTTCCCTGCGGGCAATTACATGAGCCCCGCTTGCCAGTGCCGCATCAAGACCGGTTCTTGAATCTTCAATTATTACCGTTTCATCAGGTCTTACCCCAAGAATGTTCATGGCCTTGAGATAGATCATCGGATCAGGTTTCTGCCTGGTTACGTCCTGTACTCCCAGCACCACGGAAAAATACTTTCTCCAGCCGTTCTGCTCAAGACACCTGTCTATCATGTCAGGGGAATTGCTGGTGGCAAGTCCAATGACGTATCCTGAATCATGCAGAGACCTGAGCACATCATCAGCGTGCTTCATCTTAATGGCGCTGTAGTCATGACCTTTGTTCTCCGGACCGTAGTATTCATCCAGTATGGCCTGTCTCTGCTCCTCAGTGGCCTCAGCGAGTACTTCCTCAATGACCAGTTTGAGCTTCTTGCCCGCTATCAGCTGGCACAGCTCGTCAGTCCAGTTCAGGCCGTGCCTGATCAGGATGTCTCTTTTGCGCGAAACAGTACGGAATTCTGAATCTACCAGAACCCCATCCATGTCGAAAATTATCGCCCTTATCATGCTTACCTCAGTTCATACTCAATTGAGCACTTGCCGTTCTTATATCTTACGGTTCCGATCGAACCGTTTATTATCGTCCATGACGGCGGTACGTGGCCAATGTTTGCCCCGTATACAACAGGTATGTTGAGATCCTTAAGGTTATTTTTCAGTACTTCCTTAATATCCACGTCAAACATTTCGCCGCCATTCCGCGGTCTGCCCATGATGATTCCGGTACAGTTATCAAACCAGCTGGCATTCTTAAGCTGCCATATGCCCCTGTAGATGTCCAGAATGTTAAGGTCGCAGGCCTCAAGATAGAAGATTATTCCATCATCCCTGTACTTTTCGCCAAATTCTCTGACCCTGTCAAATCTGGTTCCGCAGATGTTCAGCAGTATGTCCAGACATCCCCCGACCAGTCTGCCCTTCATGGTGACGTCATTACCGTCAAGTGAATGGTAAACTACCGGTTCCGTCTTGTAGTAACCGGAGAGAGGATCATCTGACATCTTGGAATTCTCCGGAAGTTCATATTTTGCATAGCTCTTCTGTTTCAGCCGCTGACCATTGATGATCTCATAAGCCTCTTTAATGGACTTATCCCATTTTCTCATGCCGAAGCTTCCCAAACACGGACCGTAAATGCTGGCGATGTCACACAGTACCGTCAGGGTATAGGTAAAAACCGTATTGTCAGAAATGCCCATGAACCATTTCGGCCTGGCCTTTCTGAGCTTCTCAATGTTCAGATACGGCAATATTTCCAGCATCAGTTCGCCGCCGGCAACGCTTTCCACGAAGTCAACGTCTTCTCTCAGATACATCTCCATCAGTTCCCTGGCCCTTATCCGGGCAGAGGCGCTTCTGGCATGTCTGATCCCTCTCAGATGCTTAGCCTCGACAAAAGAAAATCCTGAGTCTTCGAATTTTTCTCTGGCACTCAGGTATTTATCCTCGTAAGGAAAGCCGCTGACCCCGAATGACGGGGCAACAAGTCCTATTGTGTCATTCTTCTTCAAAAATTCAGGATATTTCATTTTTCTATAACTCCTGCATTGCGTCCTGCAGTCTCTTGGAACAGGTCTTTTCACCAAGGATCTGCATGATCGTCCACAGATCAGGTGAATTCTTCTGGCCGGTTATGGCAATGCGGATGATCTCGGCGATGTCGCTTACGCTGCCCCTGTACATTTCCGGGTTAGCCTTGTAAGCCTTCATGTCAGCGATGAAGCCGTATCTTTCACCGATCATCTTGACCTTTTCAAACCAGGTGTTGTTATCATCGTCATAACTGTAGGCGTCCTGGAAGTCTCTTAAGACATTTCTGACCAGATCCCTGTCAAATCTGTATTCATCCTTCTGCGTCTTGAATTCATCATAGTACAGAGCGATGGATTCCAGGATCTGAGAAGCGTTGATGTAGTCCTTTCTTCTCTTCTTGAGATTCAGACCCATTCCCAGGGTCAGGATCCTGTCCAGCTTTTCCTCATTGCCGAAATATACATCGTAATCTTCCTTGTGGTATTCAAGAATGAACTGTCTCAGATATTCCTTCATTTCCTCAAGTGAGAACTTGGCAAGATATGTCTTACAGATGTTGTTCAGCTTTTCCAGGTCAAACAGTGTTCCTGACTGACCCATCTTATCCAGTGAGAACTTGAATTCCTCAATGTCGGCATCAGGATTCTTCAGATACCACTGTTCAAAGTTCCAGTTCAGTATCGTCATCAGGTAGATCTTAACGGCATATGGGTGATAACCCAGCTGACGGTAGAAATCCAGTGACAGTTCCGGGTCCTTGCGCTTTGAAAGCTTACGCTTGGTTCCAGTTTCATCTATCTTCATCAATACTGTCGTATGAGCATATCTCGGCAGTTCAAATCCGAGCATGTCAAACAGTTCCAGGTGAATGTTCAGGGTGCCTAACCATTCCTCACCACGTAATACAATTGTCGTATGCATCAGGTGGTCATCAATGGCATGGGCAAAGTGATAGGTTGGAATGCCGTCGTTCTTGATCAGTACGGCATCCATGTTATTCTCGGTAACGACGATGTCACCCTTGATCTCATCATGGAAGGTATGCTTTACTTCCGGATTGCCCATGGCTCTCATTCTGATGACAAACGGTTCACCGTTTCTGATTCTTTCCTCAACCTGTTCATAGGTTGCGTTGCGCCATACGGCCCATTCGCCATAGTAACCGGTACCGACATTCATTTCGGTCTGTTTTTCTCTGATGGCGTTCAGATCTTCTTCCGTACAGAAACACGGATAGGCCTTGCCCTCAGCTACCAGCTTCTTGGCAAATGTCTGATAGATCTCAGCTCTCTGTCTCTGATAGTAAGGACCGTACTTGCCCTGAGGTTCTACCTCTGCGCCTTCATCAAATCTGATCTTGAAATAGTCAAAGACGGAAATGATGGTCTCAACGGCACCTTCAACCTTTCTCTTCTCGTCGGTATCTTCAATTCTTAAGAAGTAGACACCGCCGCTCTGATGAGCTACTCTCTCATCAGCCAAAGCCCCATACAGGTTGCCCAGATGAATGAAACCGGTTGGAGATGGAGCTATTCTCAGAACCTCTGCACCCTTCGGCAGATTTCTGGAAGGATACATCTCTTCGTAGTACTGTGTATCGTGTATGATGTTCGGATATACGAGATCCGCTAACTTTTTATAATCCATATTAAACACCTCTTATCTGAACTGGCTTGGATGCTTCTCAAAGAAGTCTTCCTTGGCTTCCAGATTTCTTATCTGATGGTTTTCCCTGTCTTCAAGGAAGTAGTAAATGTCTTCAAAGGCATGATCCCAGCTCCATACCTTTTCACCGATGTTGAGATATTCCATTGTCTTCTCACATCCGGCAGGTACGATCGGGTGTGACAGCAGGCAGGCTACTCTTACCATGTGGAAGGCATTGATCAGCGTCTGCTTTCTTAACTCTGCATCATCTTCCTTATCAGCCTGGGCAATGTTCTTAGCCCAGTACTTGTTGGCCTGTCTGATGTAGGTATCCAGAATGTTGATGACACTGTGGAACTCAAACCTGTACATCGTCTCCTCGTACTTGAGAATGGTTTCCTCGGCAGTCTTGAGAACGTCTTCATCGACCTTGCCGTAAGGGATCCTGCCGTCAAAGTACTTCTGAGCGGCATAGAAACATGATCTGATCAGTCTGTTAAGGACATTGGTAAACAGATTGCCCTGAGCCAGAACCGGATCCTGCTCATTTTCCGGTGCATTTGGATTCAGAGGCTTCGGCATGAAGCTTACTGACTTGTTACCGAGGGCCAGACCCAGGAAGTGGGCTCTTAACTGTTCGGCTGTATAATAGTTCAGCAGATCCGCAGCCATCGGAGGCTTTACGGAACCTGATGAACTGGCTTTCTTGTCCAGGAATAATATGTGGTGGTTGGCTACCAGAGTCGGCAGACACAGCTGACCCTTTTCAGGAGTAATGGATGGCTTTCCCTTTCCCTGCTGAGCCATGAACATCGGCATCTGGGCAACGCCGTAGAAGTAGATGTTGTCCTGACCGATGAACTGATATACGCCGGCTTCAGGATCACACCAGTATTCCTTATAATCTTCTTCACTTCTGCCATGTCTCTTCATGTAGGCCTTGGTGAATGAAATTGGTGCCCATAATGACTCCGGCCATACCCATACGGTCAGACCCTTTTCACCTTCAAGTTCAGGTGCCGGTACGCCCCATTCGATGTTGCCGGTAAGTCTTAACGGTACCAGTGTCTTTGAGGTGCGGTATCTGATGTTGTTTGCCGTGAGCATTTCACAGGCCTTTTCTCTGTCGGCCAGTTTCTTGAATTCAATGATGAATGAACCGCCCTTGATGTTTTCCAGATCGCTGGCAGTATGTTCCGGCAGCTGATCCTTGATATTCAGGTATGTTTCCAGACCTTCCTTACGGACATAGATCTGTGGGGTTCCCAGAGATTCCTTCATGGTTTCCCAGACGATCCTTCTGACGTTGTCCTTCTTTGAGATCATGTCAACGTATTCTTCCAGCAGATCCTGACATTCAGGAAGCTTGAAGTACCAGTTAACGACGTCTCTCATTTCCGGGGTTTCGCCGGTCAGGGTGCTCTTTGGATCGATCAGATCCTCAGGCATGTACTGATGTCCGAGATCGCATTCATCGGCATAGCCCTTTTCAGACTGACAGCCGACTATCGGACACTTACCGACGACCTGTCTGCCGTTCAGGAAGCATCCTGCCTTGGCATCGTAGAACTGCTTGGTTACCAACTTTTCCAGATAACCGTTCTTATACAGGTTGGTTATGAATTCTCTGCTTTCTTCGGCATGTACTTCCTTGGTATCGCCAAGTCCTGATGCTCCGAAGATGTCCAGACTGATTTCATAGTCCTTAAGAGTCTTTTCCTGAGCGATGTGGTTTTCATTGACATAGTCTTCAATGGTACCCTGATAACCTTCGTTTTCTACTTTCTTGCGGTATCCTTCCGCAATCGGTGAACCGTAACAGTCAGTGCCGGAAACGAATATTACATTTTCCTTTCCGATCCTGTCACGCAAAAACCTGGCAAATACGTCTGCGTGGACATACATGCCGCCAATGTGACCGAAGTGCAGGGTCTTGTTACCATAGGGCATTCCGCCGGTAACTACAGCTCTTTTTGGAAATTCAGGACGACTCATAAAACAACCTCCAATAATCTTCAAAATTATAGCATAGATGATACCATTTTAACAGTTAACATCCACATATCAGATGCTTTAATGCCTCTTCTTCATTTGTTAGAATTATCTCGGAGGAAATGTCCTCATAACTTTCGAGGTAACAATATGAGAAGATTTAACAATGTCATAGTCAGACGTCCCTGCAGGGCGATGGTTGAGGGAATCACTTCCGGACTGTATCCGGGGAAACCGGATTATTCTCTCGCTCTTCTCCAGCACGATGCCTACATCGAAGCTCTTAAGAAATGCGGAGTCAGTGTAACGGTACTTCCGGCTGATGAGAACTACCCGGATTCCTGTTTCGTGGAAGACCCTGCCGTACTGACGGAAAGATGTGCCATCATTGCCAATCCGGGTGCACCCTCAAGAAACGGTGAAAAGGAATCAATTGAAGAGGCCGTAAGAAGCTTCTATCCTGAGGACAGGATCGAACACATTACCTTTCCGGGAGCCCTGGATGGCGGCGACGTTATGATGTGCGGTGATCACTTCTTTGTCGGCCGTTCAGCCAGAACCAACGAAGAAGGGCTCAGGCAGTTTTCCACCATTCTTGCCAGGTACGGCTACACCTGTTCAGAGGTACGGCTTGAAGAAGTACTGCACCTCAAGACCGGGGTCAACTATCTTGAAAACAACAACCTGCTGGTGTCAGGAGAATTCATAAATAAGCCGGAGTTTGAATCATACAACCGCTTCGTAATTCCGGAAGATGAGGCATACGCCGCTAACTGCATCTGGGTAAACGGAACCGTCATCGTACCGGAAGGCTATCCGGAAGTCTTAAGAACTGTCAGGTCAATGGGTTATGACACCATTACCGTTGATACCTCGGAATACCGCAAACTGGACGGCGGATTAAGCTGTCTGTCACTAAGATTCTGAAAACGGGCATAAAACCCCTTTTTAAGTTATAATGTAAGAAAGATCTTACAAAACAAGTTATGTCTGTCTGGTAGAGGATATATGATACATGACTTAGAATCAAATCAGATAGAGAGGTGAACCACATGCAATTTGAAAAGAATCTGGTTCTGTTAAGAAAGAAGAACAACCTGTCTCAGGAGGAACTGGCTTTCGCCATCGGTGTATCAAGACAGACGATCTATACCTGGGAAGCCGGGCTGAATTATCCCAACATCGTAATGCTCAGAAAGATAGCCGAAGTGTTAAACGTCACAACTGATGATCTGCTTAATGGCTTTGAGGTAAACAGACTTCCTGCCGTCATTAATGATCTTAAGCTGTCATTTGTCAGAAAACACGACGGTGAAGTCAGATACGAGGAGTTGCCAAACTGGTTTGTCAGACTCAGACCGGAAGAGGAGGTATGCTGGGCACTGTATGACCTTAAGAACGGAAAGCTGGTAAGAGATTATTCCTATCATGTAATGACCCGGGGAAATGCCCTCATACATGACAGGGAGGGAATTGAGATCGAAGTCAAGGAATACAACGAAGAGCTTTCACTCAGAAAAGTATACAGTCAGTTCATTTCCGTTAAGGATGAGGGTGTTGCCTGGCTTGGTGAATCAACCTTCAGAGATGGCAAAAGAATCATTAAGACCTTCAAGGATCAGGATTTCCTGGATAACTGGGGAATAGGCGGCAGATTTGAGTATCAGCAGATGAACTACAACGAAGCCGAAGACTGGTCATTGGAATACAATGGCCGTAAGCAGAATGTCGTAAAGATATCCTACTACGATCCTGACGGCAGAGACGATCCCAAGGCTGCCTACTTTGAAGCCTTCCTTAACCAGAATCTTGAAACACTTGTCTGGAGAAGATATACGAAGGTCGTTCACAAGAACGAGTATTCCAATGAAACCATTGTCATTGATGGGCAGACCTATGACATGTCCTACTATTCACTGACTTCCAGACTATAAAAGAAACGGACAGCTGACTGTCCGTTTTGTTATCTGATGGTTAATGATACCGCCTGAGGTATCATTATCTCCGAAGTTACCTTTCCACCTTTTATACAGGTAACGCTGTCTGACTGCAGGTTGGCACATATCTCGTAACCGTCTGCTACGATCATGTCTCTTGGATGACGGCCGCCACAGGAATGAACGTCTTCGATCCTGAGCTTATCATCGTTGAAGCTGACATCATAAATGAGGTCCGCCTCTCTGACGCTGACGTGGATCAGGCCATCCTGCAGTCTTATGGCTGCCGGGACACCTGATTCTCCCAGTTTAATCCTATCAACTATCCTGAAATCTTCCCTGTCCAGTGCGAAGAGTTCATCAGACAGTTCGGCTGCGACGAACATGTATTTCCCATCTTCAGAGAATACGGCATGCCTTGGTCCGCTGCCTTCAGGGAATCTGACCGTTCTGATGATCTCGAAGTTTTCATCAAAGATATACATCTCATCTCTCTTCAGACAGGCACCGATGCTGCCGTTTTCATAAGGAATCAGCTGATGGCATCCGGCACCCTTACCGATGACCACCTTGCGGATGAGCTTCAGTTCATCATTATTAAAGCTTATGAAGCTGAAGGTTCCCTCATGATAGTTGGCACAGCGGATAAGTCCATCATATCCTATGAAACAGCTTGAAACCTCTTCAAAAATCAATGATGAAATGACATTGCCGGCTGGATCGATCACTGCCGCCCCGGCGCCTTCACCATTGCTGAAGAGGGAATAGATTCTGTTTCCATCAGATGTAAGGTATTTTGCCCCGTCAATGCGGCAGAAAAGAACAGGCTCACTTAACTTACCGTCTTCAAGGAAAAACCGGTATATCCCGTTTCCCTCTCCCTTTCCATATGTACCGCAGAGTATTTCTCTTTTCATTTCCTTACTGCTTCATTTCCTCTCTGACTTCACAGAAGCACTTTACTACGAAGTCAATGTCTTCTCTGGTATGGTTGGCACATACCTGTGTTCTGATCCTGGCCTTGCCCTTCGGTACTACCGGATAGGAGAAGGCTACGACATAAACACCCTTCTCTACCATCTTTCTGGCAAAGTCAGCCGTATATTTTTCATCATAGAACATTACCGGAACGCATGGATGCGTGCCTTCAATTACGTCAAAGCCGTTTTCCACCAGCTTTTTACGGTAGTACATCGTAACGTCTTCCAGATGGTCTCTCAAAGCCGTGCTTTCTGTTAACATGTCAAACAGCTCAATGGAGGCTCCCGCAATGGCCGGTGCCAGTGAGTTGGAGAACAGATACGGTCTGCTGCGCTGACGTAACAGATCAATGATCTCCTGACGGCCTGAAGTATAACCGCCGCTGGCTCCACCCAGCGCCTTGCCCAATGTACCGGTTATGATGTCTACTCTGCCCATTACGTCACAGTGTTCCTGTGTACCACGGCCTGTCTTGCCGACAAAGCCTACGGCATGGGAATCATCTACCATTACCAGCGCCTCGTACTTATCAGCCAGATCACATACTCCCTGCAGATTGGCAATGATGCCGTCCATTGAGAATACGCCGTCAGTGGCTATCAGCTTGATCCTGGCTCCTGCCTCATCAGCTTCCTTCAGCTTGGCTTCCAGATCTTCCATGTTGTTATTCTTATAACGATAGCGCTTTGCCTTGCACAGACGTACACCGTCAATGATCGAAGCGTGGTTCAGTTCATCTGATATTACCGCATCCTGATCCGTAAGCAGAGTTTCAAACAGGCCGCCGTTGGCATCAAAACATGATGAATACAGAATTGTATCATCCGTCTTCAGGAATTCCGAGATCTTCTTTTCCAGTTTCTTGTGAATGTCCTGGGTTCCGCAGATGAACCTTACCGAGGCAACGCCGAAGCCCTTTTCATCATAGGTTCTCTTGGCGGCATCGATAAGTCTTTGATTATCGCCTAAGCCCAGATAATTATTTGAACACATGCATAACAGCCTTCTGCCGTCTTCCATGGTCACGTAGGAGCCCTGCGGGGAAATATAAGGTAATTCACCCTTGAATAATCCCGCTTCCTTAATGTCTTCAACCGTCTGATGGTAACTAGCCAGTATTTCCTTCCTGTTCATCATTCATCCCCCAATTCATCTACCTTGGACCAGTCAAGAATTACCTTTCCCGACTGTCCTGATAACATGGCATCAAAGCCCTTCTGATAATCCTTTATGTCAAATCTGTGCGTTATTATTTCTGAAATGTCCAGCCCCGCCTGTAACATCGTGGTCATCTTATACCAGGTATCCCATACCTTGCGTCCGTAGATTCCCTTCAGTGTCAGACCGTTGAATATGACTGTTTCCAGATTGATCTTACTGTCAGCGCCCTGCAAGCCCAGCAGCGAGATCTTTCCGCCATGCTTCATGTTGGCGATCATGCTGTCGAGAGCGCTGGCTGCCCCGGACATCTCCAGTCCAACGTCGAATCCCTCCGTCATGCCAAGCTCCTGAATAACCTCTTCCAAGGTTTCATTCTTAAGGTTTACTGTTCTGGTGGCTCCCAGCTTTCCAGCCAAATCCAGACGGTATTCATTGAAGTCCGTTACTACTACGTGTCTGGCTCCGGCAAACTTGACGATGGCCGCAGCCATGCAACCGATAGGGCCGGCTCCGGTAATCAGTACGTCCTCACCCAGGCAGTCAAACATCAGAGCCGCGTGGGTGGCATTGCCATACGGATCAAATATCGCATACATCTCTTCCGGTATTTCCGGATTGGTCAGCCAGACATTGACAGCCGGTATGGAAAGATATTCCGCAAAGGCGCCGTTGCGGTTAACGCCTACACCCTTGCACTTCTGGCAGTTTTCCTTATGCCCTTCCAGACAGTTACGGCACTTGCCGCAGGTAATGTGACCTTCGCCCGAAACCAGATCTCCAACCTTGAAACCTCTGACACCTGCTCCGACGTCAACTATCTCGCCAACGTATTCGTGTCCGATCGTCAGTCCGATCGGTATGGTATTCTGAGCCCACTGATTCCACTGATAGATGTGAACGTCAGTGCCGCAGATGGCTGTCTTATGGATCTTGATGAGTACGTCGGTAGGTCCCATTGCCGGGATGTCTACTCTCTTCTTCCAGATGCCGACTTCCGGCCTGTCCTTGACCAGAGCCCACATCTTGCCGTCATTATGTCTGTCCACAGTATTTCCTCCGTATGATAATTATGTCTTTTTTTCTTACATTCATTATATCACTGTTCAGGGCACATAAAATAAAAGAGCAGAGGTCTCTGCTCCAAAATGATCATATCATTTCCAGCTCTTCGATAAGATATCCGGCACCCTCCAGGATGAAACAGATGTTTTCGAGGAGGTCATCAGTATCAATGGTTACTTCGCCCTTGTTGAAACTGATGTTGACAACTGTAGTCTCTTCACTGTTCAACAGCTTTCTTATGGTAAAAACGTCTTCTCTGCTGTTTAAGCCTTCTATTTTCATTACATATCTGTACATGTTAAGCCTTCTTTCTTTCAATTAATGCGACGGCTTCGGCTACAACGCCTTCTCCCCTGCCGACAAAGCCCATTTTCTCACCGGTAGTTGCCTTGACATTGATCTGATCTTCCCCAATCCCCAGTGTCTCGGCAATGTTCTTTCTCATACGGGGAATGAAAGGCTTCATCTTCGGCTGCTGTATGAGGATCAGTGAGTCAATGTTACTGATCTCATAACCGTTTTCTTCCAGCATTTCCCTGGTTCTCTCCAGTAATTTAATAGATGAGATGCCAAGATACTCATCATCAGTATCAGGGAAATGTGTTCCGATGTCGCCAAGGCCCATGGCTCCTATCAGTGCTTCAATTATGGCGTGCAGCAGAACGTCAGCATCTGAATGTCCATCCAATCCAAGTTCATAGGGTATTTCCACTCCTCCAAGAATGAGTTTTCTGCCCTTTACCAGTCTGTGAATGTCGGTTGACTGACCAATGCGCATTAGTATCACCTCACTGATATTTTACCATAGAAACAAGTCAATATTATGGGGTATATTAGTTATATGAAGAGAAAACTGTTTGAAACGGGAACCAGGATATACGAAGATACTGACTATTATGATTACCCTGTCAGGGTTTTTGACAGCGGCAACGGCTGGCAGTCAGCCACCTTCATGGATGAAGACAAGAAATACGATCTGGTATTTGCCTACCTGAGAGCCTTTAACCGCGGTTTTGATATCAATCCTGACATTAAAAGCATCCTGCTGCTGGGAGGTGCCGGCTATTCCTATCCGAAACATGTCATTTCTCACTATCCTTCTGTCAGCATCACCATAGTTGAGATCGATCCTGAAGCTCTGGAAATAGCCAAAGAGCATTTCTATCTCGATGATCTCATCAGGGACTATGACCTTGATAATAATGACAGGTTCAAAAACGTTACCGATGATGCCGTGCACTACATTCAGACCACTGAATACAGATATGATATGATCATAAACGACCTTTATGACGATCTTGACCCCGTTTATCCGCTGCTGACATTGAATGGCATCCGCTCAGTTAAGAACGATCTGACGGAAAACGGCATCTATGCCCTCAATCTTTCCGGTAACCGCAAGCTGAACAGGACGGATTACCTGTTAAACATCATAAAAACGCTTAAGGAATGTTTCAGAAACGTTTCCGTTGTCAAGGCCTTCTCCTATCAGCATCTGCGTAGCGGCAACTATGTCATATTCGCTTCTGATTCAGATAATACACTGCCTGACAGCGTTGAATACGACCTCGATGAAGCCCAGGTGGCAGAAGATCCGGAAAAACTCCGGGAAGGCTATCACGACTTCCTGGGAATCTGACCATAAGAAAATCTGCAGACTAAAAATCTGCAGATCTTTTTTTCTGATTCAAACTGATTATGCCTTGATGAACTGCTCTACGTCGAGAACAAAGATCGTAGCTCCGCCAACCTGTACTTCAACCGGATAAGCTGCGTAATGGTTGATGTCAAATGTTGCGGTGGCAGGAACGATTTCCGTACGTCTCTTGCTCTCAGACTTGATGAGTTCGATCAGTTCAGGAACCTTTTCATCATCTGTTCCCATTAAGAGCGTGGTATTGCCGGCTCTTAAGAATCCGCCAGTGGTTGACAGCTTTGTCATGAAATATCCGTGTTCAGTCAATACTGATGTAACTGCTGCGCTGTCATCATTTGATACTATTGCGATTACTAATTTCATTGTCGTTCTCCTTCTAAACATTAAACCTGATATGCATGATGTCGCCATCCTGCACCAGATAATCTTTTCCTTCTACTCTGAGCTTTCCTGCTTCCTTCAGGGCAGCTTCACTTCCATATTTCATTATATCATCATAACTGTAAACTTCAGCACGGATGAATCCTTTTTTGAAATCCGAGTGAATGACACCGGCACAGTCAGGCGCCTTCATGCCCTTCGTAAAGGTCCAGGCTCTGACTTCATCGGTTCCTACGGTCAGAAAGGTACACAGATTCAGAATTGAATAGGCACTGACGATGATCTCATCCAGACCGCTGGTCTTAAGACCAAGTTCCTCAAGGAACATCTGTCTGTCCTCATCATCCAGCTGTGCAAGTTCCTCTTCCGTTCTGGCCGTGATGGCAATGACCTTATTGCCTTCTTCTTCAGCTATGGCCTTTACCTGCTGATAGTACTTGCAGTTTTCCGGATTGACTACATCTGCTTCTGATACGTTGGCGATGTAGATTACCGGCTTGATGGTAAGCAGGTTGTATGATCTTACGATCTCGCTTTCCTCTTCATTAAGTTCAACGCTTCTGGCAGACCTGCCCTCCAATAAGGCGGATTTCAGTCTCTGCAGAACTTCAAATTCCTTTACGGCATCCTTTTCCTTGCTCTGAGCCTTACGCTCTACCTTGCTGATGCGGTTCTGAACGGTTTCCAGGTCAGCCAGTGACAGCTCAAGGTTTACGATCTCAATGTCTCTCTTCGGATCAACCGAGTTTTCAACATGGGTGATCGTGTTATCATCGAAGCATCTTACCACATGACAAATGGCATCTACTTCCCTGATGTGACCAAGGAACTGGTTTCCCAGACCTTCACCCTTTGAGGCTCCTCTTACCAGCCCGGCAATGTCCGTGAATTCAAAGGTCGTTCTGATCGTCTTACGCGGATTGAACATTGCGCTTAGCTTGTCGACTCTTTCATCAGGGACCTCAACGGTCTTTACGTTCGGCTTTATGGTGGCAAATGGATAGTTGGCTGCTTCAACCTGTGACTTCGTGATGGCGTTGAACAGTGTAGACTTGCCTACGTTCGGCAGCCCTATTATTCCAGCTGTTAATGACATGTGCTATTCCTCTATTCCTTCAGCGGCGGGGATTACCTTCTTGAGCTTCTTTTCAAACTCTCTTCTTGGAAACATGACACTCGTGCCGCAGCCCAGACACTTGATCCTGATGTCAGCGCCCATTCTAATAATGCGCCACTGCTTGGACTTGTGACACGGATGTTCCTTTTTCATTTCAACTATATCATTTAACTGATATTCCACGTTGCATCCCCCGCTCATGATTCCAATATACTATATCATTTTTCCGGCTGATTTTCATTAAGGACAGTTTATCAGCCGAATGTGTAATTAGTGTTAATTATTCTCCAGAATAATGGTCACCGGTCCGTCGTTGACCAATTCGATCTTCATGTCAGCACCGAAAATGCCGGTTTCGACCCTTAATCCCAGTTCTCTCAGGCATTCATTGAAGTATTCATACAGACTTACTGCCTCCGGTCCGGATAAGGCTTCAATGAAGCTGGGGCGGTTGCTCTTCTTCGTATCCCCGTACAGTGTGAACTGGGAAATGGAAAGAATACTGCCGCCTACATCATAGATGTTCTTATTGATCTTGCCGTTTTCATCGCTGAAAATACGCAGCTTGCTGACCTTTTCAGCCTGCTTTCTGGCAATCTCCCTGGTGTCGCTTCTGCCGAAACCGACCAGTAACATGAATCCCTGATCGATGCTTCCTGTCACCGTACCTTCAACGGTACAGCTTGCTCTTGATACTCTCTGTACAACTATTTTCATACAATCATTCTATAACATTTTCATAAATGATAAAATATTTACGGGTGATAACCATGAAAGAACCTCTGGCATTCAAACTAAGACCTGACAGACTGGTCGACGTCCTTGGTCAGGAGCATCTGACCGGTGAAAACATGATATTAAGACGCTGTGTTGAACAGCAGCGCCTATTTTCAATGATCTTCTACGGCCCGCCGGGCTGTGGAAAGACTACATTGGCCATAGCGTTAGCCAATGAACTCAATGTTCCTTACCGTCTGTTCAATGCCGTGACCTCAAACAAGAAGGATCTTACCGATCTGTTTGAGGAAGCCAGACTTCTGCCGGGACTTATCATCATAATTGATGAAATACACCGTCTGAACAAGGATAAGCAGGACCTGTTACTGCCGCACATTGAATCAGGACTCATTACTGTCATTGGTGCAACGACCGCAAATCCCTATTTCGCCATCAATCCGGCAATCAGATCCAGATGTCATCTTCTGGAAGTCAAACCGCTGACATCGGAAGACATAAAGACGGCAGTCAGAAATGCCGTCAAGTCTCCTAAGGGATATAACGGTACGCTGACCGTTACCGATGAGGCGCTCAATATCATCAGTGATCACAGTAACGGTGACCTAAGGTATGCCTATAACATTCTTGAGATCTGCGCCGTCGGCTGTGTAAACAATACAATAGACCGAGATCTGGTAATAAAGTATTCACCGCTGGTCAACATGAACATCGATCACAGTGACGACGGACATTATGATGCCGTCAGTGCCTTGCAGAAATCAATCCGCGGCAGTGACGTCAATGCCGCCCTGTACTATCTGGCAAGACTTATCATGGCTAATGACATGGATTCAATTGAAAGAAGACTGACGGTAATTGCCTATGAGGACATCGGACTGGCCAATCCGGCTGCCTGTGCCAGAACAATGAGCGCAATAGACGCCGCCAAGCGAGTCGGCTTTCCGGAAGGCATGATCCCTCTTGGTGATGCCGTAATTGAACTTGCCCTTTCACCGAAGTCAAAGTCAGGAAACAACGCGATTCACGCAGCCTATGACTTAGCCACCAGCAAGGCCTATGACATTCCTATGTATCTGAGACTTACGCCTGTAGGCTTAAGTGATGAAGACAAGTATGATTATGCTGATCCTTCAAAGTGGCACAGGATCCAGTACCTGCCTGATGAGATCAGGGATGTGGAATTCTACAAGCCCAATACCAACAGCGCTTATGAAAAGGCCCTGGCTGATAACTATGAAAAGCTGAAACAGTATTACAGAACCAATAAACTAAGAGATCTGAACAGAAAATAGCGTCCCGGAAGGACGCTATTCTATTTTCTGCGGTCATTGAGTATTCTCTTTCTGTAAACAGGCATGCCCATACATATGATCACGGCAAGTAGCGATACTGACAGAACCAGCGAGACAGTAACCTCGAGCCAGCTGACATCGCCGACCGACATCCTGCAGGGCATGAATATCATCGATAGCACCGGAACAAAGGAAAGAATGACCGAAACCGGAGTACTGAAGAACTCTGCGGTTCCTTTTATCAACAGAAAATAGTAACCGGCCACAGCCGCCAGATAGAATGGACCCTGATATGTTCCGGTATCATCGCTGTTGGTAAAACCGCTGAAGAATATCAGCATCAGGGTCTGAATGCTCAGAACGCCGGTCATTATCAGCAATATTATTATCAGCAGTCTTCCTGAACCTGTTTCCATTACCGAGCTGACCGTTTCCGCGGGCATGATCCTGACCAGAAACGTCAGTAATCCCTGTAATCTGTCTTCAAGATATCTTACGATCAGCCAGAATGTCATCATTAACATGACCACTGCTCCCTGAACGAAAAGAGAAAGATAGGCAATCATGATCTTGGACAGAAAATGCGTCTTTTCACTGACGGAAGTCAGTATCAGTCCCAATGTATTGGTGGCTTTTTCATAAACTACTTCATTGGCTATGAGATTACTGTAGGAAAGGATCAGGAAATAGACGACTGAGATGATTATCCAGGGCTGTTTCCCCTCCTCCTCTTCAGTGTTAATCTCTGTCAGGATTATCTTATTATATTCATCAATGTATCCCTTCGTCTTCAGGTCTGCCTTTTCATAATATTCCCCGGTGATTATCCTGACTATGTCGCTTCTGATCTCCTCAATGATCCTTTCATCAAGCTTTCTGTCAGATCTGATGAACCATCCATCATCATAATACAGAACTATCTCTCCCTCGCCACCTGCTTCGTATCTGAGACCGTTATGGTTCAGTATCAGAAACTGTTGGTGATATCTGCTTACCGAATGATCCAGATGTATGATCGTGTCTTCCGCAGTCATGAAACGGTCCACATGGACCGCAAAGCCCAATATCACCATCAATAACAGATTCATGATGACCGTCATCCTGTTTCTGAACCTCTTATTCAGGGAAAACAATACCAGTTCTTTCATCTTAACGCCTCAATCAGATCGCTGATGGTCATCGGAGCTACGCTGTAGGATATGACATTGCTGTTTGATCTTATCTTTTTCAGCAGTGCATCAGCCTTTTCCTCGTCCTGAACTATGCAGGCCGTGACATTCCCGTTTCTCTGCTTGGTGATCGCCTGGTCTCTGGTTATGGTCAGATCCCTGTCGTTAACAAACCTTACAGTCCTTCTTCTGTCGTTTTCCAGCTGTTTCCTGGTAACGTTTATTCTGATCTTTCCATCCTTCAGATACAGGTATCTGTCGCATATGTCCTGAACCTGCTGATGCTGGTGGGAGGAAAGAACGATTATCTTTCCCGCCTTGCGCTGCTCATCCAAAACCCTTTGGAACAGAGCGATGTTGCTCTGATCAAGCCCGGTCCACGGTTCATCCATTATCACCACGTCCGGATCATGCAGAAGGCTGATTATCAGCTGTATCTTCTGCTGATTTCCCTTTGACAGCTGCATCGGCAACATGTCCCGGTATCTTACCGTCTTGGTCTTGTCCAGCCAGTGACCTATCTCAGAATTGATATTTCCTTCGCTCATGCCCTTGAGTTTGCCAAAGAACACCAACTGTCTTTCAACGGTAACATCATACATCATGCTCCGTTCCTCAGGCAGATATCCTATCTTTCTGACGTCCAGTTTCCTTCGTTTATAGGTCACCTCACCTTCATCAGCCTGCAGTAATCCCAGCATTATCTTGAATGTTGTCGTCTTTCCGCTGCCATTGGCTCCCAGAAGAGATACTATCTCACCCTTCTGTGCCTTAAAACTGAGCGAAGACAGTACTTCTCTGTCTCCGTATTTCTTTCTAAGATTTCTAACTTCCAGCATGATCATTCCTCTATAACCTATTGTCGGAAGAACTGTCATTACCTGATATTTCCCGGGAAATATTAAAACTCCGTTCCAATTGGAACGGGGTATGTTCTTTAACTAATATTGTTATTCGCTTATGCCGACGTAACCGGTCTGTTCAATGATGTATTGCCCGTCTTCACTAAGCAGGAAATTCAGAACCTTTTCAACGTTAGGGTTGGATTCATCCTCCGTGGTAACACAGTACAGACCCGTTACCAGAGGATATGAACCGTTTCTGATGTTTTCCGTGGTAGGATAGACTCCGTCTATGCTCAGTATCTTGACGTTTTTCTCCTGCATCAGACCTTCAATGAAGTAGCGGAATGAATAACCCAGAGCGCCGTCTTCATTGGCATAGTTGGCTACGACCTTTACGATGCCGTCCATCGCATTGTATTTCTCGTACGACTTAGGCTCCTTTAAGGTCACATCTCCCATGAAGTATTCCATCATTGTCTGGCTTCCCGAACCTTCCGGCCTCTGGAATGCCACTATTTCCTGGTTCTTACCGCCAACTTCCTTCCAGTTGGTAATGTCACCATGGTATATGGCTCTTAACTGTTCTGAAGATATGTCGGAAACGGGATTGTCGTTTTCAACAAAGAATACAAAGGCCTCTTTGCCTATGAGTGTCTGTCTTAATGTCTTGTCATATGACTTGGCATATTCCGTCTGTTCCTTGGACGGTCTTGCTCCAAACAGCATGTCGATCTTTCCGTCTACCAGACGGTAATATCCATTCACGGTGTTGGTGAAAGTAACTATCTTTCCGTTATATTTATCATTCTTGTACTGTTCTTCTATCTTGTCGATGTCCTTGTATATGGCCTTGGCAACGGCGCTGTATACCGGATAACAGGCCTCTGCCCCATCCAGTACAGGCATGCCGGATTCATTTTCTATTATCAGCGAAGGTTCATGATCCAGTGTAACCAGCTTGCTGGGATCACTGTAAACCATGTAATCCGTAAAGTCAGTACTGGAATAGCCGTTCATGTACTTGAATCCGTGTGCTGCGTATCTGACTTCATCGCGGTTGTTATAGAAGAATGTGGTTGCCAGGGTACATACGACCATTAACGATGCCGCAGCGGTAGCCAGTACCCTGCTTTCTCCCAGACCGTTTTTGACTACCAGCAGCACGCAGTGCAGGATGAGAATGCAGAATATGTATGCCCAGCCGCTCCAGCCTACGAAGAACACGATTAGTATGAACGGCAGGAATGGCAGTAACGGCACAAACATGATCAGATGCAGTGCCGAGGCCATCAGGCCGCCTTTTATCCATACGACTATCGTAAACAGGGCAAAAACAGCTGCCGTAAAGACCAGATAAAATCTCATCAGCTTTTCGTCTGCCGGTACTTTCTTATACTTGACGACAAAATACCACAGATAAAGCAGTACTGCGTTAAGAATTATCTGTAATATGCTTACGGACTGGTCAATTCCAAAATACAGCATGAACACTACGTTCAGTGCTGATAACAGGAAATTTACCAGAAAATAATGCAGTAACATTCAGATCTCTCCCTTTTTAATAGCCCTGCTTCTTGTTAACGATGTGTTCCAGAGGTTCATTATTCACATAATGCTTCAGATTCACATAGAAAATGTTTGAAACATTGTCAACTGTCACATTTGTCCCATCTCCTGCTGAAACGTGTGGAGTAATGAATACGTTTCTGGCTTTCCATAATGGATGGTCTGCCGGTAACGGCTCCGGATCGGTAACGTCCAGACAGGCCGCAGCCAGATGACCTTCATTCAATACCCTTACCAGATCATCAGTAACGATTGCCGTTCCCCTGCCGACATTGACAAGAATGGCATCCTTCTTCATGAGCCTGAGTCTTCTTTCGTCGATCATGTGGACGGTCTTGTCCGTATGCGGTACTGACAGAGTAACGATGTCTGCCCTTGGCAGTAATTCATCAAGCTCCTCAATGGTATGCAGTTCGTCAACAAATGCAGGCTTTTCGTGAGCAGTACGCTGTACGCCAATGACATAGGCATCGAATGCCTTCATTCTTTTGGCAAGTTCACCGCCGATGTTTCCCATGCCTATGCATAATACCGTACTGCCGGCTATTGTACCTACGGCTCCAAGTCTCTTCCAGACACAGTTTTTCTGATCTTCGTAATAGTCTTCAAGCCTCTTCATGGCCATTAATACGAAAGCCATCATGTGTTCCGACATGGCCGTGCCGAAGGCACCGGCGCAGTTGGTCAGAATTACGTCTTCGGGTATGTCGGTATATCTGTTGGCACCGGCACTCTGCAGCTGAAGCCATTTGAGTTTTTCGCACTTCTCCAGTAGTGAATGGGGAATGTTGCCCATTATGACTTCTGCATCCCTGACGATCTCCTCTGTCAGTGTCATTCCGTCAGCGTAAAGGATCTCTGCGCCTTCCAGTTCAGCATACTTCCTTTTCTGCTCCTCAGTTACCGGTATGGTTATTATGACTTTCATGACCGTATCTCCTTTGTATTGTTATAGTAGATTTATATATAAATAGTATCACATAAGACAGTCGAACTTAAAGACAGGTGCAGACAACGAAAAAAGGAAGATCACTCTTCCTTTTACTATGCCTTGTCTCTGTCGTAGATGATTTTCAGCCTGCGGTTGTTACCGTCGCCCTCGCTCTCGGTTCTGATGTGAGCCATGTTGCTGAGGTGCTGATGAACGATCTTTCTTTCATCGTTTGTAAGATCGCCTAATCTGGCAGATACGTGTGTCTTTACTACGGTCTTGGCAATTCTCTCAACCGTGCTCTTCAGCTTTTCGTATCTTTCTTCCTTATATCCGTTTACGTCAACAGACATGTGAACATGACACTTGAACTGAGCATTGGCTGCTGCGTTAAGAACTGTCTTCATGGCTTCCAGTGTCTGACCGTTCTTGCCGATCAGGATGGCGTTGTTATTGGCGTTGACTATGACGTTGAAGCTGTTATCGTCCAGCTTGTTGACTATTAACTCAACATTCATGCCGATGTTCTCAAAGTACTGTTTCAGGTAGCTTTCAATAAAGTCACGTACGTCATTGAAAGTATATGCTTCGATGATAGCCTTACTGCCGATTCCGAATAATCCGCCCGGTTTTTCCTCCAGAACGTAGTATTTCAGATCTTCGATCTTAACACGCTTGTCAGCTGCGGCAGCCTTCAGAGCTTCATCAAGATTCTTAGCCTCATATTTTTTCATTGCTTACATATCTCCTTTGTATAAATATCGTCTTAAGAATGTTTACCAAAGAGGAACATGCCCAATACAATGACATGGTTGTCGGCCATCTTAAGCCAAGCAGTACTACCATGCCCAGCATGCTGTACATCATGATGTTCATCTGATTGTCCTTTGGACCTTCATCAGCATAAGCCTTGTAGCCTTTTCTCTTCTTTCTGTCCATTTCAGCTATCTTCTGAGGAATCAGAGTAGAACCAAGCTGTGTAATTGCCATCAGAATGAAAATAAGGATAAGAGGCCAGTTCTTGCCTGGATTTGCGAACGCATCCCAAGGTGTTGTCTGTAATGATGTGCCTAATACTGTTCCATTAACTACTATTTCTGCTCTCTGTGCTGCATAGAACATTGAGATCAGGATCGGGAACTGTAACAGCTGTGCGAATGAGCTCATCGGGTTAACACCGTGCTTGTTATACAAGGCCATCAGTTCCTGGCTCATCTGCATTCTGGAATTCTCATCATTTCTGCCGGCATACTTTGCCTGGATCCTGTCCTGTTCAGGCTTAAGCATCTGCATCTTCTGTGTATTGACGCTTGACTTGATCGTCATGCCCAGAGTCAGCAGGTTAAACAGAACTGTTGTCAGTGCTACGCCAAGGATGGCGCTTCCGGTCCAGTGACCGATGAAGTTGATGCACTGAGCAAGCGGATATACCAGGATGGCGGTCAGGATGCTCTCATCAAACATGTCGCTCCATGGTGTTGTCATGTAAATGATTCTTTCAGCTAACGTATGTCCTTCATTGTCGACATTACGCTGACATCCGGCTAAAACCAAAACGACTAACACACATACAATAAGCCGGAATTTCTTGCTGGAAATTAACTTCTTCATATTTCATACTCCTTCATTTGGTTGGTCAACGTCATTATTATAAACTGTTTCATATATCTTGAGCAATTCTTTTTTATTCTCCTGGTAGGAGCGCTCATTATATCTGTTTCTGACAATAATGACAGTATCAAAGCCAGAACGAAAATCAGTTGCTTCAGCAACCATCGTTCTGACCTGTCTTTTGATCTTGTTCCTTTCAACAGCGTTACCCAGTTTCTTGCTGACGGATATGCCGACTCTGTCATTTGTCAGCATCGTGGCCTTCCTGCGGTAAGCGATGAAGCTTCTTGTTACCGTTTTGACGCCTTCCTGGATGATCTGCTGAAATTCTTCGTTTCTCTTTACTCTGAATCTTTTCTTCATGACCCCTCAACAAAAGGGAAAAAAAGTTGCTAACAAGCAACCTTTCCTATGCAGATAATACTTTTCTGCCCTTGGCACGCCTGCGGGCTAAAACATTACGACCTCCGACGGTTTGCATACGTGCTCTGAAACCATGGACTCTTTGATGTTTTCTCTTGCTTGGTTGATATGTTCTCTTCATCAATAGTCACCTCCGAAATTTATAACGATAGAACAATTGCTTTATTATTCTAACTAAACGGATATCATAAGTCAAACAAAATCGGTCTATTAATCCATTTCAAAGACTTTTTTCAATAGTGGCTGTGCACCTGTGACGGGATCCATCTCCATTATCAGGATGTCCTTCATGTATTCGTCCCACTTTTTTACGATCGGACTGGTTGCCTGGATCCTGGCAGCGTACTCAATTCCCTTCTCGCACTCGTAGTATCCGAACATCTCGTTGCCGGTATTCCAGATCGTATAGTTCCTTATTCCGGCTTCTTTCAGTACTTCTACCATTTCCGGCCAGATTTCATTGTGTCTTCTGACATATTCCTCCAGACAGCCATCCACGATGGTTGCCTTCCATGCATATTTTTCCATATTATGTTTCTCCGTTATCTTATCTTAATTCTACAGCAGAGATGCCATTATGCCAATTGTCAGAAACGGGCAGAAAGGTATTTTTCTTTTTCCGGTAATCAGTGAATAAAGAAGTCCCGTAATGCAGGAAACCAGCACAGACCTGAACAGGAATTCACAGCCAAAAGTCCATCCCGTTATTGCGAATATCCAGATGTCCCCGTCACCAATCAGCTCCCTTAGTTTCTTCATCAATGACAACGGTACTGACAGCGATACAACACCAAGGATCCTTGAAGCGAGGAAAACATCATTAGTGAAGCTGATCATTATACCGACAAGCGAAAGAAAGAATAACAGTTCAGTGGAAAACTCCATGGTTTCTACGTCAAACAGCGATATGAGTGTCATTGTCATGATGAATAACCAGCTCAAAAACACCTCACCGTCTCCCCGTGTCCACAGAATCACCGTTACGATACCCGTAAAGAGTTCAGTCAGGGGATATCTGATGTTTATGGCTTTTCCGCATCCCTGGCACCTGCCTCCAAGAATCAGCCAGCCCAACAGCGGCACGGTTTCCATAAAGGAAAGCTTTTTTCCACAGTAATCACACCTTGACCTTCCAAACAAGTAGTCTTCCCCTCTCAACGAGCGGTAACAGATGACATTCAACAGGCTTCCAAAGCAGCAGCCAATGAAAAATGAAGTTAATTTCATGTCAGTCTATATATATTAATCATTGTTTTTCCTGATCATGAATACGTAAATGATGCATCAGATAACAGATTCTCTTAATAATGAGTTATATTTAAATCGGGAGGTATCAATATGATCAAGATCTATGGAATGCCTACATGCCCGTACTGTGACTACATTCATGAACAGATCAAGGGACGTGAGGATGAATTTGAGTATATCAACATCGGTGAAAACATCCGTAACATGGGAGCCTTCATCAGACTGCGTGACAGTAATCCGGTATTTGACCGCATGAAGGCAATCGGAGATGTTGGAATTCCTGCCTTCGTATTTGAAGACGGAACGGTATCAATTGACCCGGCTGATGCCGGACTGATCGAATACGGTACCGCAAATGCCTGTTCAATTGAAGATCACAAGAGCGGTAGAAAAGGCTGTTAATGACAATAAAAGAAGGAAGAGTGCTTCCTTCTTTTATTTTGAAATGTAATTTAACCTTAAGGCCTCTCCGCCAGTACTACGCTTAATTCCTTTTCCTGATTGTCTCTGATGATCTTCAGAGTAACCTTGTCTCCGGCCTTACGTTTCAGTAAGGCATCCTGCAGGTCATCATATGATCTGATTTCGTCATTGTCCATGCCGATGATCAGGTCCTTGGTCTGCAGGCCTGAGGATATGGTTGACTGGAGTTCTACTGATCTTACCAGTACGCCGTTCTGGGACATGCCATAGTAGCTCTGAGCTCTTTCGCTGTCAATGCTGATGGCCTTGATACCCAGATATGCCCTGCCGGTAACCTTACCATTGGTAATGAGTTCCTGTGTGATCTCTTTGACTACGTCTACAGGAATGGCAAAGCCGATGCCTTCGATGTCGCTTGATGAGTACTTGGCATTTACGATGCCGATCAGATTTCCGGAAACATCAAACAGTCCGCCGCCGGAGTTACCCGGGTTGATCGTGGTATTTGTCTGCATCAGTGTCATCTTCTGTCCATCAACTGTAATTGTACGGCTTAAGGCGCTTACGATTCCTGATGTAACGGTTCCGCCCAGTGTTCCCAGCGGGTTACCGATGGCAATGCAGGTTTCTCCAACCTTTACGGTGTTGTCGCTTCCCAGAGTTGCCGGTGTCAGATTCTGCGCATCGATCTTGATGACAGCCAGGTCGGTAATTGAGTCCTTTCCAATCAGTACTGCTGAATAGTCAGTACCGTCATGCAGCGTTACTCTGATGCTCTTGGCATCTTCGATTACGTGATTGTTGGTAATGATGTAGCCATCTTTTGAGCAGATGACACCGCTTCCGGCACCGGAAGTAACGTATTCACCAAAGAACGTGTTGTACTTAACTGATTCAGTATAAACTTCTACTACTGAATTTTCTATTTCAGATACTATTCCTGAAAGATCTGATGACTGATATACGACGGTATCTGTCGGTACGGCTTCATAGATCACCGTTGATCCTGAATTATCCTTCTGCATTTTGTTCATTACATATCTGGCAGTCAGGAAACTGCTGCCCATGCACAGTAATAATGAGAATACCAGCCAGAGGATCATCGGAACGTGTCTGTTCTTTTCCTTCTTTTCAGGTGGATAGACCGTATATACGTTACCGGAGTATGTCTTTTCATCTTTAAGGTATGATTCTTCGCTTAAGTTAGTTTCATCATTTAAATTACTTTCTTCGTTTGTTTCTTCATTAAAGTTATTTTCATCCATAACAAAACCTCCTCGTCGAATATTATACTACTTCTGAAAAGTGATGATTAACTGAACTGAAAATGAAAACGAATTGAAATTCATCAATTCGTCTTTTTTCTGCCTATGGCTATGAATGCGAGCAGTAATGTTACTGCACCGGCAACCGCTGCTGAGAAGAATATGTACGGTTTATAATCTATAACTTCCTCAACTTCCGGTACCACGTACCTCTGCAGCGTCTGTTCCGTAAGGTCTATGGTATACAGTTTCATTTCACCATTTTCATCACCCAGATATATGAGTTTGAAGTCATACAGCTGCGGATCCTTGTACTGCCAGCCATCCATTTCAATATCATCACTGATCCTGACCTTGGCCGGTTCAAACAGTTCCTCCAGATCAGGGAAGTTTTCATAAAGTACATCCGGCTGGACAAACTTTCTTCCCACGATTTCTACCGGTCTGTACTTACCGATTACCGTATTGTCATGTTCGCTGTAGAGATAGAAGTCTCTGTTCTGTTCGCTGTCCTCAAGATATATGACATCGTAGGCCTTCCATTTGAATACCGTAATCTTGTTGCCTTCAATCTCCAGATCTCTGGCTTCATGCTCCGGGTATACCTCAACCTTATCCAGATTCTTAACGACACCTAACTGCTGATCATTGAGTGTGTAGAATACCGTAGGCTCCTCGTCAACATAGACATTCAGCGTATATGTGCTGGTATAATCTGTATCCTCAGCAGTTACATTGATGTTGATTTCATTCCATCCTGGTACAAGGCTGCCGTCAATGCTGGAAACACTGGCGGTACTGCTGCTCTTGTCGGCTGAAATGCTGATTGACTCCGTTCCCCTTGGAACATAGATCTTGTAATTATATACATCGCTGGAAAAACCAGGTTCGATGTCAAATCCGCTTACTGTAATACTGCTGAGTGAGGCATCTCTTGACTTTGTAGGGGTAACAGGTGTGTAACCACCTCCTCCTCCGCCACCGCCACCGCCCGTCTGGTTGATGGTGATAGATGTGCTCAGACTGCTGCTGTAACCGGTTATGTTATAACCATCATCATAGTCAATGAATCCAAGTACACTCGCTGATACGGTAGTTGTTCCCACACCTATGGTCCTGAAGGTTACAGTAATGGATGCGCTGCTGTTTGGATAAGTATCAATTACCATGTATCCGTTTCCCGGGTTATAGTCACTTGACGAACTGCCGCTGTACTGCAGATAACCTGAATTGTAATATAGCTGAAGCTGGGCAATTGCCGGACCCTCGGCACTTACGTAAACCGTAACACTGACGGTGTCCCCAACGGTGACTGATGATGCAGAAGCCCACATGCTGGTACTACCGCTTATTGCCCTGACTCTGTCAACTGAGTTGAAACAGCTCATTACCAGACACAATGTTAGAAGTGCAACTTTAATAATTTTCTTCATGGTCAGTTCTCACTCCTTAATCCTGCGGTATATCCTGCATTCCCAGAATATATTTCTTTATGGACAGATATGTCTTCAGTGATACTTCTGTATCACCGCTTATCAAGGCTGCCTTCAGTCTGTTGCCTTCCAGAGCAGTCATGCCGAGAATGTTCTTCTTAACCAGTAACAGGTCCTGCAGATTGACCTTGCCGTCCCCGTTGATGTCTCCTCTTATGATAATGGTATACGTGCTTGTTCCACTTGCATCCGTTACCTTCAGAATGCATCCTGTTCCAATCAATGATTCACTGTTAAGCTCTGAACCATCTGCTCCGATAATTACTACACTGTAATTCTCATTGCTTCTCTGAATGCTTTCCGTCATTTTCTTTAATGTCGTGCCAATCTGAATTCCGGTAATGAATCCCTCCTTCAGATTAAGAGACATGTCAGTAATGAAATCACCCGTATATACAGGTAAAATTGGCTCTGGTTCCGGCTCAATTGTCGGGTCTGCACTTTCCATTCTTCTCTGTTCTTCCAAGGTTGTAGGTAAAGTGTATGTTGTTGGTAATGAAGTGCTGTATGGCATCTCCTTATAAACAGGTATGCTGAAATTAAGCGGCTGATTCAGGCTCTCAGACATCTGATAGGTATCATACATGGTACCGCTCTGAGAATATGCAGCCTGAACATTTGTCATGTACTGATGGCCGTATGTATTGACATCTGTTACATTGAACTTCTGGAAATACATGGTGTCCTGACCATCGTTTATATAGCCATCAGCTATCCACATTCCTCCTCCAACAATGGATTTATATGGACTGTTCCATGGTCTGTTATAAGATGTATATGATCCATCTTCTGAGCCATTTGCGTAGATCAGTCCTTTTTTCCAGTTGTCTTCACCGCTGGTAGCTCCGATATTGTAGAAGTTATATAAACCACTGTAAGTTCTGCCGTTATACGTGAAGCTTTCACCAGTGATAGCCCTTGATCCGGTAGTCCCCTGTTCCTGTCTTGCTAAAACGGCAAGATAGATAGGACTTACGCCTGCTCTCTGCCCTGCTTCATAGAAAATGTCAGCAAATGTCATTCCTGAAATGTTGTCACTTCCCCTCATGAAGGTAGAATTTAGAAGTTTCTGAATGGTTTCAGGTGTTTCGCTGTCATGGAATGAAAGATTCAGGAACATGAATATGTTGTACTGATTGAGGAAATTTCTCGGATCTATGTAATAGGCAATGGTTTGTCTGTTTGCGCAGTACCAGTTTGAACCATCATATACGTAGAATCTCTTGTTTACTACATCATAGGCTCCTTCAGCAACGCTCCTGTATGCCAGATTACTGCCACTGATCAGGTTGTATCCGAGTCTGCTTTCCTTATCAATAACTTCCTGCCAATCCAATCCGGTATGGTAAGCAGTAAAATTCCATTCAGGATACAGTGCATGTAATTCTCTAAGTGATTCACGGTAACTTTCAGGAAATCTCTGTTCTTCCAGATATCTGTCAAAGTTTTCATCATTGACTGTTACCTTGATCTGAGCATATGTAGAATAGATGTACTGAACATATTCATTTCCATATAATTCAAATCTTACCTTATACCAAAGATCACCATCTGTATCTCTTTCTTCAGCAATTATGTAGATTGTCTGTCCCTTGGTAAAGTACTGAACTTCATTATTTATTCTAAATTGCGGATATTCAGTTCCGGGACCGGTTCTGATTCTTACAGAACTTTCTATTACTCTAGCTTCCCTTTCCTCATCTGGATTATCATCTATTACTTCTGAAGGTTCTTCATTTTCGTTAATTATCGTTACATAAGTACCAAATGCCCATGTATCGTATTCTTTGTCATTAACTGTAAATGTTACTTCATACCATAAATTGTCATTATCATCATATGCCTCATTGATGATCGTTACTTCCTGCTTGTATTCATAATGAGGTCCGTAATTTTCATCTTCCAGATAACCGCCTGATGTACTTGGCTGCAGTCTGACTGTAACCATGCTGCTGTTTATGTAGCCCTTTTTAGGCTCATAATGATTTTCACTTGTTTCTGAAGAATCAGTTGTACCTTCTCCCTCTTCAGCCATGACAAAACAGCCATTTACTGTAATGGCTAAAATCATGAATAAAGACAGAACTAAACTAAGTAGTCTTTTCAAGGTATTTCCCCTCAAGTTGATTATAAACGATACTTTTTTGCAATACAAATCAACTGTGAATAACTGTAATGTGCCATGATTACTTATAAACCCTTATTGTTACCTTTTTCATATGTGGAAAAAGCGGTTATCCACATGTGTAGAAAGTGTGGAAAACATCAAAATATGCCGTAAATAAAGGCTTTTTTGGTGTTTATTAACTGTGGATAGTTTATATTATTATCCTTTTTCTCCACAATATCAACTTTTTTTACTTTCCACCATATTTCTCCACAGATTATCCACATTTTCATTTTGTTGATAACTGTGGAAAACTTGCTAATATCTTATGAATAAAGGACATTTTACAATATTTCCGTGTTAACAATTTTTGTCTCATAAAAATTACAGTTTTAATCGCCTCTTTTTCGTAATAAAATTATCTTACAAACATATCGGAAGTAGGTAACCACCACATGTATTCGCTGAATTTTATTTGGAATCAAGTTAAGGATTTAATAAAGTCAACATTAGATAACGAAGATAAGAGTATTGTTTACTCTGAGTTTTTTGATGACACGGAACTTGCTGAACTTAATGACAAGGAAGCTATTGTCCTCACAAAATATCAGTTTCATACTCTTATTTTAAATGACAACGAGAATCTTAACATCATCAACGATTCAATTAAACAGGTTCTAAACAGAAACATCAGATGCAAGGTACTGTACAAGGATGATTACTTCAAATTAAAGGAAGATCAGAACCAGATCAACGAAATTAACAGACTTACTGATAACGTAATGCCTGAATATACCTTCGAAAACTTCGTTCATGGTCCAAGCAACAAGGAAGCATACGCAGCTGCGCTGGCTGTAGCTACCAATCCTGGACGTAATATCTATAATCCTCTTTTCATTTACGGTGATTCCGGCTTAGGCAAGACTCACCTGTTATGTGCAGTAGGAAATTTCATTAAGAATAAAATGCCTGAAAAGAAGATTCTATACATTTCCAGCAATACCTTTGTCAACCAGGTCGTAATTTCTATTAAAAATAAGACAATTGATCTTCTTAAGAATCAATTGAATTCTCTTGATGTCCTCATGATGGATGATATACAGCTGTTATCCGGCAAAAAGACATCGAATGATGTTTTTTTTGACATCTATAATGAATTATTTAATAACAGAAAACAGATTATTCTTTCATCTGACCGTCCTCCAGCACAGATAAAGGATATTGAAGAGAGATTGATTTCAAGATTCTCTCAGGGTCTGTCAGTAACAATTACAACACCTGAATATGAAACTGCATGTAAGATTCTTCAGATGAAGATAAAGAATCATGGAATTGATGAGAATTCAATCGATCCGGAAGTCATATCCTTCCTGGCAACCAATTTTTCATCAGATGTAAGAAGTCTTGAGGGATCATTGAATAGATTATTATTCTATTCAATCAATTTTTCGGATAATACGAGTAATAAAATAGATATTAATATAGCAATGGAAGCTTTCAGTGACAATCTCAGTGATATAAGTGTTTCCAGCAGAGATCTTAATGTCAAGGATATCATTACTTCCGTATGTGATTATTATGGACTTACCAAGCAGCAGTTGATGGGTAAATCAAGAACAAAGAACATTTCCAATGCCAGACACATGGCAATGTATCTGATAAGAAAGAATCTTGATTATTCATATCTTAAGATTGGTGAAGAATTCGGCGGCAGAGATCACGCTACGGTAATATCTGCTTGTGAAAAGATTGATAAATTATCCCGTCAGAATGAGTCTTATAAGAAGGCCGTCATGGAGATCGAATCAACTTTTTCACACCATAAGTAACAGTTTATAACTATTTAATAACACAGGTAAAAATGATAAAATAATAGCGTGTTATAAGGCTGAAAATGAGTTTTCAACACTTATCCACACCCATTATTATTATAATCATAATTCATATGAATTAATTAAGGAGGCAGGCATGCATTTCAAAGTTGCAAAGAAACAATTACTTGATGGATTGAACATCGTATCAAGAGCTGTATCGCTGAATTCCCCATTACCTTCATTACATGGAATATTACTTGTAGTAAAGGAAGATTACATTCAGTTAACAGCTTCAGATCTGGATATTTCCATTCAGGTTAAGATAGTTAACAGTGAAGATTCCAAGCTTGAAGTAGCTGAAACAGGCGACATCATTCTGGATTCAAAGTACATTCTGGACATGATCAGAAAGATTGATTCAGATGAAGTTGAAGTTGAAATCATTGATGGATTATTAACAAAGATAAGCGGTGCATCAGTTAATTTTGAAATAAATGGAATAAAGGCAGAAAACTATCCGTTAATAGATTTTTCAAAGCCGGATAATACATTCTATCTGAAGTCAGATGAATTAAAGGAACTTATTTCACAGACATGCTTTGCGACAAGTGACAAGGAAACCCGTCCGGTACTGACAGGTCTTAATCTGAAGGCTGAAAACGGCGAAATGAAGTGTGTAGCTACCGATAGTTACAGACTGGCACAGAAAATCATGTACATGGAAGATAATGACAGTTTCAACATTACCATTCCGGCAAAGAGTCTTAATGAAGTAGCAAAGGTTCTGAATAACGATGAAGAAATTGAAATATCAATTTCTGATAAGAAAGTATTGTTCTCAATGGAGAATGTACTGATTCAGACCAGATTAATTGAAGGATCATATCCTGAAACATCAAGACTGATTCCTCAGAACTTCAATTATGAACTTGTAGTTGATGCCAGAGACATCTTAAGTGCCATCGACCGTGCAAGTTTCATCAAGAATGAAGGCGTATCAATTATAAAGATGGATATTTCAGCCAGTGAAATAGTTATTACTTCAAGAAGCAGTGAAGTAGGATCAGTTGAAACAATCACACCTGTAAGCTATGTTGGTGACAATCTGAGTATTTCATTCAAGGGACAGTATGTATATGAAGCAATAAGAGCTTTGAATGCCTTCCAGATCAAGATCCAGTTTGGTGGAGAAATGAAGCCATTCATCATTAAATCTGTAGATAATGATGAAGTACTGCAGTTGGTACTGCCAATCAGAACATACGCCTAATATCACATTGATATTAAACTGAAAATTAATGGCTATATTTGTTTTAAAGCTATTTTTAAGACAAATAAGCCATTTTTTATGTGTTTAGTCATTTTTGAAGTTTTTATTATATATCTTTCATATCGCATTTAAATGGGCGATGTTGATAATTTTATGGTATAATGTAAACGTATATTTATGCCATTTTTCAGGAGGTGAAATATATGATAGTTAAGATTACGACTGATTATATTGAACTTCAGCAGTTATTGAAGTTAACTGACTGGATTTCAACAGGCGGAGAAGCCAAGATAGCTGTAAAAAAACTAAACATCAAGTACAATGGTGTACCTGAAAACAGAAGAGGAAAGAAGATCTATCCTGGTGACATTGTTGAAATTCAGAACAAGAAATATGAAATAACCAAGTAAGCATATGTATATTGACGAACTAAAGTTAAGATTCTACCGGAATTATCAGAGAGCGGAAGTAAATCTGATAAACGGCATGAATGTCATCATCGGTAATAATGGTCAGGGAAAGACAAATCTTCTGGAAGCCATATATCTTCTGTCTACAACCAGATCTCACCGTAATGATGATGACAGAGAGCTTATTAATTTTACTCAGGAATTTGCGAGTGCGGAATTAACCGTTCACAGACATGATATTGAAGATAAGCTGGGAATAGTCATTCATAAGAACGGAAAGACACTGCTTATCAACAATAATCCTGTCAGAAGAAACAGTGAATTCATTGGAAAGCTGAATGCTGTACTGTTTGCTCCGACAGACATGGATCTGTTTGATAATTCACCAAGAGTAAGAAGAAAACTGATAGACATTGAATTAGGAAAGTTATCAGCAGCGTACATGCATGACTTAAGTAACTATCTTAAGAGCCTTAAGGAAAGAAACAACTATCTTAAGGGAGTTACTGATCAAATCATGCTGGAAACGTACACGGAAATGTTATTTGAACCGGAAATCAACATTATTAAGGAGAGAGCCGCGTTCATTGACAATCTGAACATGTACATGTCTTATTTCTATAATCAGATCAACGGCGAAAATGATCAGGTTACGATCAGATATCAGTCAATGATTGATGAAAAGAATGACAGAGAAGTGATGTTGCAACAATTAAAGACTAATTATAACAATACTCTGGACAGAGATGTCTATCTGAAACAGACAAATACCGGAATTCACCGAGAAGACTACATCTTCTATCTGAATGAACGTGAAGTCAGCAAGTTCTGTTCCCAAGGACAGAAGAGAATGATAATGCTTGCGCTTAAGCTATCCATTGTTCAGATAATCTTCAAGATCAAGAGAGAATATCCGATTCTGCTGCTGGATGACGTAATGTCAGAACTTGATGCAAATAAGAGAGAAAGATTATTAAGACTGTTACCGGAAACGGTACAGACCGTAATAACGACAACGGATCTGCAGGAAATGAGCCTGATCGATCCCAAAAATGTAAATGTGATAAGAGTGAGGAAAGGAATGATTGACTGATGGAAAATAGAGACGATTATTCTTATACTTCGAAGGACATACAAGTTTTAGAAGGTTTGGAAGCTGTCAGAAAAAGACCTGGCATGTACATTGCGACAACGAGTTCCCGTGGGTTGCACCATTTAGTATGGGAAATCGTAGATAATGCCATTGATGAGGCACTTGCCGGATACGCTGACAGAGTTTCAGTTAAGATTTTAAAGGATAACATCATTGAAGTAACCGATAACGGACGTGGAATGCCTGTTGGCATACATGAAAAGACAGGTATTTCAACGGTAGAAACGATTTTCACTGTTCTGCATGCCGGCGGTAAGTTCGGTGGTGGAGCTTATAAGGTATCAGGTGGTCTGCATGGTGTAGGTGCTTCAGTTGTAAATGCCTTAAGTGAATTCGTTGAAGTAAACGTAAAGATCAACGGCAAGGAATACTATGTAAGATTTGAAAATGGCGGAAAGACCGTTGCACCATTGAAGGAAATAGGAAAATGCAGCCCGCATGAGCATGGAACGACAGTAAGATTCAAGGCAGATCCTCTGATTTTTACTGAAACGACCGTATATGACTATGAAACTCTGTATAACCGTCTGCAGGAACTGGCATTCCTCAATCCTTTCCTGAAAATAGATTTTACCGATGAAAGAGGAGAAGAGCCGAAATTCGTTGAATTTGAATATGAAGGCGGCATTTCCGAGTATGTTAAGTTCCTTAACAAGGATAAAAAGGTCATGTTTGAGGAACCAATCTACGTCAAGGGCGGAGAAGGAGACATTCAGGTTGAAATTGCCATGCAGTACAATGACGGTTTTAATGCCAACATCTATTCATTCTGTAACAATGTAAATACTCAGGAAGGCGGTACTCATGAAGATGGATTCAGAAATACCCTGACCAGAGTAATTAACAACTATGCCAAGGATCAGAATATGATGAAAAAGGATGATGAACTACTGCAGGGTGATGACGTCAGAGAAGGAATTACCGCAATCATCTCCGTAAAGCATCCTGATCCGCAGTATGAAGGTCAGACAAAGACAAAATTAGGTAACTCAGAAGTCAGGAGAATAGTTTCAACTATCTTCTCAGAGCAGCTGGACAGATTCCTGATGGAAAACCCGGCTACTGCCAAACTGATTGTAGACAAGGCTCTGATAGCCTCAAAAGCCAGAATGGCAGCCAAGAAGGCGCGTGAACTGACAAGAAGAAAGAATTCACTTGAAATTTCATCACTTCCAGGTAAGCTGGCAGACTGCTCATCACGTGATCCGCAGCTAAGTGAAATCTACATCGTAGAGGGTGACTCAGCCGGAGGCAGCGCAAAACAGGGCAGAAACAGCAAGTATCAGGCTATTTTACCGTTAAGAGGTAAGATTCTTAACGTTGAAAAAGCCAGACTGCATCAGATTTTTGATAACAATGAGATCAGATCAATGATCACAGCCTTTGGGTGCGGCATTGACGATGAATTTGATATTACAAAACTCAGATATCACAAGATCGTCATTATGACAGATGCTGATGTCGACGGTGCTCACATCAGAATTCTGTTACTGACATTCTTCTACAGATTCTTCAAGGAAGTTCTTGAAGGCGGATATGTTTACATTGCTCAGCCGCCTCTGTACAGAGCACAGAAGGGCAATGTCATCAAATATGCCTATTCAGACGATGAACTGGATAAGATCAAGGCCGAATTTGGTGAAAAAATTAACATACAGCGTTATAAAGGCTTGGGTGAGATGGACCCAGATCAGCTGTGGGAAACCACAATGGACCCGGAAGTCAGAATTCTCAAGCAGGTCAACGTTGATAACGCGATGGAAGCTGACAAGATATTCTCAATGTTGATGGGTGACGAAGTTGAACCTCGTAAACAGTACATCATTGAGAATGCCCACTTCGTCAAGAATCTGGACATAGTATAGGAGGTGGATCATCATGGATGAAAGCAGAAAAAAAGGTTATGACAAGATAGAATTTGTCAACATTACCGGCGAAGTAAAAGATTCATTCCTGGACTATGCCATGAGCGTTATCGTTCAGAGAGCATTACCTGATGTCAAGGACGGTCTGAAACCTGTTCAGAGACGTATCTTATACGGCATGAACAACCTTGGAAACTACGCAAACGCAGCTTACAAGAAGTCAGCACGTATCGTTGGTGAGGTCATGGGTAAGTACCATCCTCACGGTGACTCTTCAATTTATGAAGCAATGGTAAGAATGGCTCAGCCATTCTCATACAGATATCCATTAGTTGACGGACATGGTAACTTCGGTTCAATTGACGGTGACAGCGCTGCTGCTCAGCGTTATACAGAAGCCAGAATGTCAAAGATCTCAATGGAAATGTTAAGAGATATCCAGAAAGATACGGTTGACTTCATTGATAACTATGACGGTGAGGAATCAGAACCTGTCGTATTACCGGCTCACATTCCAAATCTGCTGGTAAACGGAACCACAGGCATTGCCGTAGGCATGGCAACAAACATTCCACCGCACAATCTTGGTGAAACCATTGACGCAATTGACGCAATCATTGATAATCCCGAGATAACAGTAACGGAATTAATGACAAATTACCTTCCGGGACCTGATTTTCCTACCGGAGGACTCATTTTAGGCAGAAGCGGCATCAGAAAAGCCTATGAAACAGGCCGTGGAATCATCTATAACAGAGCCAGAGTGGAGATCAATGAACTGGAAAACGGCAAGCATGAGATCATCGTTACGGAAATTCCTTACGGTGTAAATAAGGAAAACATGGTCAAGCACATAGCTGATCTGCACCGTGACAAGGTTATTGAAGGCATTACCAGCATGGTTGATGAGTCAAACATGGATGGCATAAGGATCGTAATTGAGGTCAGAAGAGACGTTCAGCCTGAAGTATTACTGAATCACCTGTATCAGAAGACATCATTACAGGTAACCTATGGCGTCAACATGCTCGCTCTGGTTGATAACGTACCCAGAGTACTCAACATCAAGGAAGCATTACAGGCATACATTGATCACCAGGTCAATATGGTTGAGAGAAGGACTCAGTATGACCTTAACAAGGCACTTGACCGTGCTCACATCTTAGAGGGTCTGAAGATAGCTCTTGATCACATTGATGAGATCATTCATATCATCAGAACATCTGAAAATGATGAAGAAGCGATCAGCAGAATGAAGGAAAGCTTCGGATTGAGCGATATACAGTCAAAATCAATCCTCGACATGCAGATGAGAAGACTTACAGGTCTGCAGAGAAGAAGAATTGAGGAAGAATATGACTCATTAGTCATCGCAATAGCTGATTATCGTGACATTCTGGCCAGACATGACCGTGTATTAGGCATAATCAAGGATGAACTGGCTGAGATGAAGTCTAAGTATAATGACAAGAGACGTACGGAAATCGTTGAAGCAGCCAGTGACATTGATGACGCTGACCTGATTCCGGTTGAAAACGTCATGATTGCCATTACGACAAACGGCTACATCAAGCGTACGACAGTTGATACATACAAGACCCAGAACCGTGGCGGTAAGGGTGTCAAGGGCATGAGCCTTAACAGTGATGACATCATTGACCAGGTTCTGACCATGAGCAGCCATGACGATCTGCTGCTGTTTACCAGCTTAGGCAAGGTTTACAGGATCAAGGGATTCAATGTTCCGGCAGCTTCACGCGTTTCAAAGGGCGTTCCGGTCGTTAATCTGCTTAACCTGCAGCCTCAGGAAAAGGTTGTAGCGATGATAGATGTCATTCCTGGACCTGAACTTGAAGATAAATACATGTTCTTTGTCACCAAACAGGGTCTGGTAAAGAGAGTTCCGATGTCTGAATTCCTTTCAATCAGACAGTCAGGCAAGATTGCCATCTCTTTAAGAGAAGACGATGAACTGTTTGGAGCCAGAATTACCAGCGGTGACGATGAAATCATCATTGCCGGTGACAATGGCAAGGCCATCAGATTCAACGAACAGGATGTAAGGCCAATGGGCCGTAACGCCTCGGGTGTCAAGGGCTTCAACGCTGATGGAAGCATGGTAGTCGGCATGGCAACCAATAAGATGGGCGAATACATCCTGGCAGTTACTGAAAAGGGCTATGGCAAAAAGACACCTCTTGAAGACTACAGAATGACAAAACGTGGAGCAAAAGGCGTCAGCACCATCAATATTACCGAGAAAAACGGTAAATTAATGGCCATGAGATCAGTAAATGGTGATGAAGATGTTCTTATCATGACAGATAATGGTACAATGATAAGGATCTCACTGGAAACAGTATCTACATACGGCAGAAATACCCAGGGTGTTAAGCTGATCAACGTAGATGAAGGATCCAGTGTAGCTACCGTAGCATTAATTGCCAAGGAAACTGAAGAAGAAGCAGAAGAAAATGAAGAAGCCGTTGAGGAAAACAGCGAGCAGACAGAGGAGTAATTACCATGTTAGACATGAATTTTATCCGTAATAACCCGGAAAAGGTTAAGGAAAACATCAAAAAGAAGTTTCAGGATGCTAAATTACCGTTAGTTGACGAACTTCTCGCCCTCGACAAGGAATACAGAGCCATTAAGACTATGGATGATGAGCTGAGAGGCAAGAGAAATGCCATCAGCAAGCAGATCGGTCAGTTAATGGGTCAGGGAAAGAGAGCCGAAGCTGAAGAAGTAAAGAAGGAAGTCAAGGACATCGGTGATCAGCTGGCAGCCAATGAATCAAGAGAGGCTGAACTTTCCGTTCAGGTCAGAAAGATCCAGATGGCAATACCGAACATGATAGCTGATGACGTTCCAATCGGTAAGGACGACAGTGAAAACGTTGAAGAACAGGTATTTGGCGAAAAAACAAAGCCTGATTTCGAAATTCCTTACCATTCAGACATCATGGCAAGCTTCAATGGACTTGATAAGGACGCTGCCGGCAGAGTTACAGGCAATGGATTCTATTATCTGATGGGCGACATTGCCAGACTTCACTCAGCAGTACTTGCTTATGCCAGAGATTTCATGATAAACAAGGGATTTACCTATTGCATACCGCCATTCATGATCAGAAGCGCAGCAGTTGACGGTGTAATGTCATTTGCTGAGAAGGAAAACATGATGTACAAGATCGAAGGCGAAGACCTGTATCTGATCGGCACATCTGAGCATTCAATGATTGCCAAGTTCAAGGATACGATCCTCAAGGAAGATGAACTTCCAATCACCATGACATCATATTCTCCATGTTTCCGTAAGGAAGTTGGTGCTCACGGCATCGAGGAAAGAGGCGTTTACCGCATACATCAGTTTGAAAAGCAGGAAATGATCGTTGTCTGCAAGCCTGAAGATTCAGAAGAATGGTATAACAAGATGTGGAATTACTCTGTAGAGCTGTTCAGAACCCTGGATATTCCGGTAAGGAAGCTGGTTTGCTGCTCAGGAGACCTGGCAGATCTGAAATACCGTTCATGTGACATCGAAGCATGGAGCCCAAGACAGCAGAAGTTCTTTGAAGTATGCTCATGTTCAAACCTGACTGATGCTCAGGCAAGAAGACTTGGAATCAGAGTCAACGGACCTGATGGTAAGTATTTCGCACATACATTGAACAATACAGTAGTTGCCCCACCAAGAATGCTTATTGCATTGTTGGAAAATAACTTTAACGCTGACGGAACAGTAAATGTTCCTGAGGTATTATGGCCATATATGGGCGGAACAAAGGTATTGGTTCCAAAGAAATAAGGAAACAAAGGAATGTTTCACGTGAAACATTCCTTTTTCTATGGATTTCCATCTCAATAATGTTTCACGTGAAACAATTTGAAAAATGATAATAATCATAATATAATATCAATGGTACAACACAACTAACTTTAATTTGGTCAGGACAGGAATGTAGCAGCCACGTAAGCAAATTGTGTGTGTACCGTTTATTTTATGGAGAAACACCTTATGAATGATGTTTTATATATGAAAGAAGCCATAAAACAGGC
>JAFWGU010000012.1 GCA_017512285.1 Erysipelotrichaceae bacterium
GACAGTGGCTGATTATATTGACTTCTACAATAAACGCCGTCCGCAGCGCAAATTAAAAGGTATGACTCCTGAACAGTTCAGGTTGTCATACCTTTCATCCCGGTCTTTTTTATGAGTGTCCCATTTTTGTGGGGCAGTTCAGTTACCGGTCTTTTGTGTGCATTATTTCAAACTGTTTACTTCATCCAGGGTAGGAATGGAAGCGGCAGCTCCCAGTCTCTGGACGGTAATTGAGGATGCCCTGGTGGCAATGTCCATGCACTTTTCAGGAGTCATGCCCTTTGATAAGGCATAGGTGAAGTAACCCATGTAGGTATCGCCGGCACCGACCGTATCGATTGCCTTGACCTTTCTGGCCGGGCAGAATACCTTGTCCTTCCCATCATAGTACCAGGCACCCGTACTGCCTAAGGTCAGAACGACATGACTTCTCGGATACTTTTCCTTCATGCCAAGCAGGATATCATCAGGCTCGCTCTTGCCCGTTAACATTTCGCCTTCAACTTCATTGATGAAGAAGTAGTCAACCAGTTCCAGCGGCTGATCGTTGAGCTTTTCGTTGCATGGAGACGGATTCATCAGGATGACCATGCCCTTTTCAGAAGCCTTTTTCATGATATAGTCCTGCAGGTTGATCTCATTCTGCATGACGATGAAGTCGCCTTCTGAGAAGTGTGACAGTACTCTGTCAACGTATTCAACGGTTATGCAGGCATTTGAACCCGGATAGATGAAGATGCTGTTTTCCCCGCTGTTGTCAATCTGGATGATGGCGTGGCCGTTTGGGATGTTCTGACGGTCAAGCAGGGAGATGTCGACATTGTTTTCCTTAAGCGTATTTTCCAGCAGTTCGGCATTTGAGCCCATTACGCCGGCCAGCCAGACGTGTTCTCCCGTTCTGGCAATGGCGATCGAGGCATTAAGTCCCTTGCCGCCGGCAGCCAGAACGAAGCTGTCAGCCACGATGGTTTCCTTTGGTCTGGCAATATGATCAAGATGATAGTCGTAGTCTAGATTAAGCGAACTGAATACCAGTATTTTCATGATTATTATTCTCCTGTGATTTACATCTATATTATAGGATAATTAGTGAGGGAATGGCCAATGAAACATTCAATGCGTTGGAATTGCCCCGGGTAAATGCTATAATCTATATGCGAAAAGCGAGGGATGCTTTATGAAACTATATAACTCACTTACATTGAAGACAGAGGAATTCAAGCCAATTCATGAAAACCAGGTCAACATGTATGTCTGCGGGCCTACCGTATATAACCATGCACACATCGGCAACGCCAGACCGATAGTCGTTTTTGATACGTTAAGAAGAGTATTCGAAGCCAACGGCTACAAGGTAAAGTACGTTTCCAACTTCACTGATGTCGATGACAAGATCATCAACAAGGCTATTGAGGAGGGCGTTAAGGAAACTGACATCGCCGAAAGATACATTGAAGCCTATAATCAGGTCAGAGAATCCCTGAATACCGAAAAGCTTGATGCCACACCGCAGGTTACCAAGACCATGAACGAGATGATCGCCTTCATCGAGAAACTGGTTGAAAACGGCAATGCCTACGTAGTGGACGGCGAAGTATACTTCTCAGTTGACAGCGTAGCTTCATATGGTGAACTGTCTCACCAGCATCTGGATGACCTTCTGGCAGGCGGTTCTGAAAGAGTTGAGGAAAATACTGCCAAGAAGAATCCTCTTGATTTCGCCTTATGGAAGAAGACTGACAAGGGCATTACCTGGGATTCACCGTGGGGCAAGGGCAGACCTGGCTGGCATACCGAGTGCGTAGTCATGATCGGCGAAGAATTCAATCATGAGATGATCGACATTCACGGCGGCGGCAAGGACCTGAAGTTCCCGCATCATGAAAACGAAGTTGCCCAGTCAGAAGCAGTTAACCACCATCACCTGGCCAATTACTGGGTCCATAACGGAATGCTGAACCTGGACGGCGGCAAGATGAGCAAGTCATTGGGCAACATCAAGTGGGCCAAGGATGTCATTGCTGAACTGGGCGCCAACCTGACCAGATGGATGTTACTGTCCGTAAATTACCGTGATATTCTGAACTTCAGTGAGGAAACCCTGGACGCAGCCAGAAAGGAACTGGGCAGGATCGAGACCGCTCTCAAGCAGACGGAGGTAAAGGCTCAGCTGGCTGGTGCATCTCTTGATCATGAGATCAAGGAAGAAAACTGGAACAGATTCATGGATGCCATGAATGATGACCTTAACACTCCTAATGCCTACAAGGAGATCTTTGATACCGTCAAGGAACTCAACCAGGGCTTAAGAGTAAGGGAAGTCGACTGGGACAAGGTAGCTGAGATCTATCAGACGATTGAGAAGATGCTGAGTGTATTGGGCATCTTTGTCAAGCCGGTAGTATTAAGCGAGGAAGACAGAGACATTTACAGCAAGTGGAATGAAGCAAAGGCCGCAAAGGACTTTGAGACAGCCGATAAGTACCGTGCTGAATTACAGAACAGAGGAATCATCTGATTCCTTTTCTGGTGGTGTTACAATGAACGTTAACGATTACAGCCCGTTAGCTCTGGCCTTCATCGGGGATGCCCATTACAACATGATCGTCAAGAGACATGTGATCGATCATGAGGTCAAGATGGACAGAATGCAGAAGCTGGCAACAAAGTATGTCAGCGCCAGGGCCCAGGCCAGGATAATGGAACATCTTCTGCAGCTTGACATACTGACAGAAGAAGAAATTGACTATTACAAGAGGGGCCGCAACACGAAGGCTCATAAGGCGCCCAGGAATACCGATCCCGTGACCTATCATGTTTCAACCGGCTTTGAAGCCCTGTGGGGATACTGGTATCTGAACGGGGATGAAGCCAGGATGAAACAGATCTGGGACCTCATCAAAACCATGGAGGAAAGCTGATATGGCAAAATATGTTTATGGAAAGAACGTGGTAAATAATCTGCTGAGGGGCAGTGGCGAGATTGTTAATCTTTATGTTCTTGAAGGCCGTAACGGTTCGGAAATTGAAAGGATGGCCCAGCAGAGGCGCATAAACATCCGTCAGGTATCCAGAAAGTATCTGGACAAGCTGGTGGACGGGAATCATCAGGGCTATGTTGCTGAGATAAAGGAATACAGGACCTATGACATCGATGAGATCATTGAAGCCGTACCGGAAGGCAAGCTGCCTCTGATAGTGGCGCTTGACGGCATCCAGGATCCGCATAATCTTGGTGCGGTATTAAGGACTATGTCCTGCGTGGGCGGTGACGGTGTCATCATTGAAAAGGACCGCAGTGTTTCTCTTAACGGTACGGTGGCCAAGGTTTCCGTGGGAGCCATTGATACCATTAAGGTAGCTCAGGTGACCAATCTGGCTCAGACCCTCAGGTATCTTAAGGAAAAGGGCTACTGGGTGGTTGGTACGGACATGACTGATGCGGTTGATTACCGTAGGCCGCGCTATGACGTGCCGATAGTACTGGTCATCGGGGCGGAAGGAAGCGGCATGCGACGGCTTACCTCTCAGATATGTGACTATAAGATCAAGCTGCCGATGGAAGGTGATCTGGGATCGCTCAACGCTTCAGTTGCCTGCGGCATCATTCTTTATCAGATTTATTCACAGCGTTCTCCATTAGATTAGGAGAACTTTTTTTATGTCAGATGATGAGAGCGTGGAGAAGAGAGATGCGGAGTACGAGCTGGCGGTCAAGGCAAGACAGAACAATCAGGAGGCCATGGAGAAACTGGTGGACAGGTTCATGCCGGCATTCAAGAAAATGTATAAGGACGTATCCGTATTGAGGGATGACTATCATTACGATGATGCCATCCAGGCCGCAATGGTCGGCCTCTACAAGGCCGTGCACTACTACCGGGAGGACAAGAACATGGCCTTTCACAACTTCGTCACCCTGTGTTCCTTAAGGGAGATGAAATCCTGGCAGAAGAAGGAACTGAACAGCTACTACATCGAAAGCCAGCCGTTACTGTCGCTGGACTATGCCCTGAAGGAAGATGAGGACGCCTACCTCGTTGACATGGTAAGCCGTGATGACATGGACGATCCGGCTGAGATAACCCGCAACCGTCTGGCTCTGGAAAGCATCTTCAGACAGTACGATCCGCAGAATACCGTTGAGGGAAAGGTGCTGTTACTGAAGATGAAGGGGTTCAGTTACCGGGAGATTTCTGAGAAACTTGGTCTCAGAGTCAAGGACGTTGATAACATATTATTGAAAATAAGAAAAAATATATCCTGATGGTTTGACTAGGGGCATTGATTTGTGCTATTGTATTTAGGCAATTGAAAGGAGTTTTCGTAGTGAGTGAGAAGATTATTCTGACCTGTAGCGAGTGCTTATCAAGAAACTACACTACAACTCGAAATAAACAAACTCGCACAGAACGACTTGAAATCAGGAAGTACTGCAAGAAATGCGGAAAGTATACACTGCATAAGGAAACTAAGTAGGTGAAATCATGGCACAGTCAAAAGAAAAATTAGAGTGGAAGAAACAGAGAGAAACTAAGGAAAAGGAATTAAAGGAAGTTCCAATTCAGTTGAAGTGGTTCAGTTGGAGCGGCATCACAACTGAGATCAAGCGTATCAGATGGATCAAGTTCGGTGAATTAATGGAAAGCACAGGCAAGGTTCTTGTCTTCTGCATCCTTTTCGGCATTTTCTTCGTATTATGTGATCTCGTTATTTCTAAGTTGTTATTACTTATAGGAGTAGGTGCATAATGGCAGATCAGGAAAAAGAACCAAAGTTATGGTATGTCGTTAACACATACGCCGGTCACGAGAACAGAGTAAAGGAAAACCTGGAACGCCGTATCAAGACCATGGGCATGGAAGACAACCTGTTCAGGATCGTTGTCGCTGAAGAAGAAGAAATCGACTTCAAGAACGGCAAGCAGATCAAGAAGGTCAAGAACCTGTTCCCTGGTTACATCTTCGTAGAAATGATCATGTCAGATGATGCCTGGTATCAGGTAAGAAACACACCTGGCGTTACCGGATTCATCGGATCAAGCGGCGGCGGTGCAAAGCCGTTACCGGTTGCTGAAGAAGAGATCGAAAACGTTCTGCGTAAGTTAGGCATGAGCGAACAGAAGATCGTTGTCAACTTCAACGTCGGCGACAGAGTAAGAATTCTGTCAGGTCCATTCACAAATGTTGAAGGTACTGTTGAGTCAATGAACAACGATACTGAAGTAGCTACAGTTCTGACCATCATGTTCGGTCATGAAACACCAACCGAGATTTCCTATCTCGACCTGGAAAAAGTAGAGTTGTAGTAAATTAAAACTGCATTCAGTGAATGCAGTTTTCTTTTTGTTTAATATGGGAACATGTATTCCGGGAAAAGCCCGTGCTGCATGTCCATCATTGACTGGTCATATCTGATGCCGGTTACCGAGCCGCCGTCAGTTGAAGTAGCGGCGACATAGTACTTGCCATTTTCATCTTCACCGCTTTCCAGCGGTACAAGATAGCCGTCATCAAAGGTCAGTTCAAAGTTCAGTATGGAACCGTTGGCGGCAGCCTGAAGCTTACAGGTGCCATCATATTTATTGTCCTTCATCTGGCCGTTCAGGGTGTATCTGATCGGATTTCCGAAATTGAGGGAAGACACTTCGATAAAGCTGCCGTTCACCTTGTCGTTTTCAAACTGGGCATAGGTAATGGTCTTTATGTACTGTGTACCGCTTTCACTGTAAACTACCTGGTAGCCGATGCCGTTACGGGTATTTTCACCGGTATACTCTCCGTAATAGATTGCCGGGAAGGTATCCCTGATGTCAGCCGATACGATATACTGGCCGTGCGGTACGGCTATTGGCATGCCTTCAAGACCTTCACAGAATAACAGGTCAAGAAGTATGTCTGACTGTTTGATGACCTCAAAGGTCTTTTCAAACTGATTGGAAGTAAGATTAACAGTCAGACCGGCATCAATCATAGCATTCAGATCTTTGGCGATGATGTTTCTGAGTGAGGTCTCATAGGCATTCTTCATGTATGCGCAGAGAGGTGCATTATCTTCAAATTCCTTGGTTATCTGCTGATAGAGGGAAGCCAGATTCAGAGCACTGCCTTCGGCGAGTTCATTCATGGTGTATTCTGCAACCGATGAAAGCATGTTCTGTGAAAACTCAGCGAGGTCAGGGAACCGTTTGCCAAGTTCATCATACTTATGCAGTACGTCCATTGGCGAACCGTCATTGGCTATCAGATAGTTGGCATATGCCTGATAGCCGTCCTGGATCCTGGTCTTCAGAGCTTCCTTATCGGCACCGCCGTTCCAGGCTTCCTCATACAGGTTGATGAGTTCTTCATACTTGTTTTCGCCTAGCAGCTGTTCAGCCTGTTTGTCGATCTTTTCAATTGACATCTTTGATGAACATCCGCTCACCAGCAATAATACCGTCAGCAATGCCGCAATCAGTTTCCTGCAATTCATACTAATACTCCTATACCATCATCTGAAGCCTTTCCTTGATGGCTTCGATCTTGTCTATGGTCTCTCTTACGCGTGATCGCGCTTCTTCGATTCTGGACTGAACGAAGATGTCGGAAATGGGGTCGCCCATGTAGTCAACGAATCCGGCGACACCGTCTGTTCTTATCTGTATGATGTCAACCGATCTGACATCGTTCATTTCCCTGAGTAACCTGTTGATGTGTGTACGTGCTGAAACCAGCTCAGACTGGGCTTCTCTCAGCTTGCCTCTCTTTATCATGGTAACGAACAGACCGCCGCCGATGATGTCGGCAATGCCCCAGCCCTTGGCATCCTTAAGCAGTTCCTCTGCCTTGTAGAGATGGTCAAGAGACTTGTCTGCCTCGTTAAGAGCTTCCATTACTTCAATTACCTGATCCTTTTCTCTCATGGCAACCTCCGTCATATCTTTCGTGTTTATTAATCTAATTATATAATAACTTGTGTTAGAATTGAAATAACGGAGACGGATTATGCTGAAGTGCCCAAAGTGCTATAAGGAATTGAGAAGAGAAGGCAGCTGTTACAGATGTGAGAACGGCCACAGCTATGACATATCAAAGGAAGGATATGTCAATTTAATGCTGGCAAACATGAAGCACAGCAGGGAACCGGGAGACAGTCCTGAATCTCTGAGGTCCAGGGAAGCCTTCCTCAACAAGGGCTACTATCAGCCTCTGGCTGAAGAGCTGACCAGTATAATAAATGATTATATAAAAGAAGGGGCATCATTCCTGGATGCCGGCTGCGGCACGGGATACTACCTGGACTTCATAATGAAAAACATTGATAAGAAGATCAGCTTCTTTGCCACGGACATCGCCAAGAAGGGCGTTGCCATGTGTGCCAAGAAGTGCAGGGAAGCCACCTGCTTTGTCGGCAACGTCTTCCATCTGCCATTTGGCGAAGAGAGTCTGGATGGCTTGATGAGCATATTCTGCCCTTACAGTGGAGAGGAATTTTCCAGAATCGTCAGGAAAGGCGGCATCGTCATTGCGGTAACCCCGGGCAGTCATCATCTGATCGAGATGAAGGAAGTTGTCTATGATGAACCCTATCTCAATGAGGAAAAGGGCTATGACCTGCCGGATTTTGAATGCGTAAGACAGACCAAGGTCACCTATGAAATGGACCTGGCTGAAAACAGTGACATCGCAACCCTGTGGTGCATGACGCCTTACTATCATACTACCAGTAAGGAAAACAATGAAAGGCTGCTATCTCTGACTTCAATAAGAGCAAGGGCAGATTTCTTGGTGAGTGTCTATGAGAAGAAATAGCATAGCACTGATTCTTCTTGTGCTGCTTCTGCTTACAGGCTGCGGTTCACTGGGCAAGGTACATACTGTTGCCGTACTGGGCAAGGCGGATACCGATGAAGCCGTTATCGTGGTTACCGATGTAAACGGCAGGCAGAAGTCGAAGAAGATAGATTATCCGGCTGAGGAATACTTTGGCGAGGAGGCCGTCTACTATTCCACAGACGGCAAAAACTATGACTCGCTGGGATATGATGATTTAAGGAAGAAGGACAGGATTGAAAACCTGAACGGCGTGATCATGTATCACGCAGAAGATTCCTGTACCTATGTATATGAAAACGGCAACAGGCTGGCTGTCTATAAGGACGGCAGTAAGCTAAGAGAGTTTTCACTGGATGGCATGACTCTGCTTAAGGTGGAGAAGGGACTGCTGTACCATTGCGACGGCAACGGGACACTGCGTGTTTATGACGTCAGAAGCGATGAACTTCTACATGAACTTGATGCTTCATCTCTGTATCCGTTGAGTGTTACGACCGTTGAAGGCAATACCTATCTGGTAAGCTACCGGGGATATACTCTTCTGGAAGACTGGCAGCTGGGATCGACTTACGTATATCCGGTCCAGTTTGACGAAATCAGAAACTGCAGAGGAAGGTACATTACCGTCACTGACAACATGGAACTGAAGACATATGAGGTGTCATTTGACAGTCACAGAATGATCATGAGTGACGACATCGATGATGACATCATTGGATATGTGAATTTTGAAAAGCTGTACGCAGCATGGTATGAGAAGGGCTATGAAGTTCTGAACTTCTATGGCTTTGTGGGAGAATGAGCATGGAATACTATGATCCGGAATTGGTACTGGAAACCGAACATCTTTTATTAAGAGCCCTGAGGCGTGACGATGCCCTGGCCATTTACCATGCCATAAACCATGACAGGGAAGTGCTTAAGTATTACGTAGCTCCATACATTGAAGATGAAAAGGATGCCAGCGTTGAAGGCACGGTAAGATATGCCGAGACGGCAGGCGTCTACATCTTTGCGGTAGTGCTGAAGGAAACCGGGGAAGTCATCGGCATGATCAATCAATGCAATAAGATGAATCCCTATTTCCGCAATGTGGAAGTTGGCTATGCCATAGCCAGAAAATACTGGAACAGAGGCTACTGTACCGAGGCGCTTGTAGCCATGATTGATCTGTTGCTATCGAGAGGAGTACATAAGGTATTCTGTCAGCACGTACTGGAGAATGAAGCATCGGAAAAGGTAATGATCAAAGCCGGAATGAAAAAGGAAGGCCTGAGAAGAGACGAACTGTATTACAGGGACCGCTATTGGGATGTTAACTGTTACTACGTGCTTAATGATAAGGAGAACGGCAATGAAGTATAAGGCATTCATATTTGACATTGACGGTACGCTGACTGACCTTAAGACCTGGGAAATCGTTCCTTCGGCTGCCGAAGCGATCAATCAGCTGCAGAAGAAGGGCTATCCGGTGATCATTGCCAGCGGCAGAGCCCCGCATTCAGCACCGAAACTGGCTGAGGCCGGCATTCATCCTGATTACTATGTCGGTTCAAACGGCCACATTATAGTAGACCGTGAGGGAAAGACGATCTGGGGCGAATTCTTTGACAGAGATCTCTATCACAGGATAAATGACTTCTGCAGGAAAAATAACCTGGGACTGTTCTGGAAGATGGAGGACTGCTGTTACATCGTCGTTGACCATCCCAACATGCCCAAGATAATGGAAAGACTTCCTGATGATGTCGTAAGATTTGAAGTTGATGATGATAAGCTGCCTAATTCCGGAGCGCTGGTTGGCGAGGAGAAGGACAGACAGCTGTTCATGAGCGAGTTTGCCGGTCAGCTGGAATGCGTTAACGGAGGATTACTGCTGTTTGACGTCAACAAGCTTGGCGTCAGTAAGAAGAACGGTCTGGAAGTGCTCCTGAAGATGCTGAACATTGATCCGGAAGACGTCATGGCCTTCGGTGACAGCGAGAATGACATCGAAATGCTGCAGATGGCCGGGACGGCTGTAGTCATGGGTGACGGCATGGAAAAAGCCAAGGCCGTTGCAGACTACATAGCCGAGCCGACATACGCTGACGGCATTATGAAAACTCTTAAAAAATTTGGCGTTTTGTAGAAAAAACCGAGAGATATTATGTTAGAATATTGAAGTGTATTTGGAGGTGAGCCCGATGAATAAAATAGCATTCGATAATGAGAAATACATTAAGATGCAGTCTGCCAAGATCATGGAAAGAGTCAACAGATTTGACAACAAGCTTTATCTTGAATTCGGCGGCAAGCTGTTTGACGACTATCATGCTTCAAGAGTTCTTCCGGGTTTCCAGCCAGACATCAAGGTCAGAATGCTGACAAGCATGGCTGACAAGGTTGAGATAGTCATTGTCATAAATGCCCATGACATTGAAAAGAGCAAGCTGCGCAGCGATCTGGGCATCACCTATAACCAGGACGTACTGAGACTCATTGATGCCTTTACCGGCATTGGTCTGTATGTCAGCAGCGTCGTAATTGCTCAGTATGTTTCCCTGGCACCGGTTGATAACTTCAAGAGCCAGCTGGAAAAGATGGGCATCAGAGTCTATCTGCACTATGCAATCAAGGATTATCCGTCAAACGTTGACTTCATCGTTTCCGAAGAAGGATACGGACGTAACGAATACGTTGAGACAACCAGACCTCTGGTCGTCGTAACGGCACCTGGCCCGGGCAGCGGCAAGATGGCCACCTGTCTGTCCCAGTTATATCACGAGCATAAGAGAGGCGTATTTGCCGGTTATGCCAAGTATGAAACATTCCCGATCTTCAATCTGCCGTTAAGCCATCCTGTCAATCTGGCATATGAGGCTGCCACGGTAGATCTGGACGATGTAAACATGATCGACCCGTTCCATCTGGAAGCCTATGGCATCACGGCAGTCAACTACAACCGTGACGTTGAGATCTTCCCGGTACTGCGCAGGATCCTGAAGCAGATCACCAATGATGACATCTACCATTCACCGACTGACATGGGCGTCAACATGTGCGGATTATGTATATCCGATGATGAAGTTGCCAGGGAAGCCGGCAAGGAAGAGATCATCAGAAGATATTTCCAGGCCCTGGTCGATGTAAGAATGGGTGTTGCCAATGAGAACATCATTCAGAAGATGGAAGTCATCATGAACAAGGCGGGATTAACTGCCGAGGACAGAAAGTGTGTCATAGCCGCCAATGAAAAGGCTGATCAGACCAAGGGACCGGCTGTTGCCATTGAACTGAATGACGGCAGGATCGTTACCGGAAAGAATTCAGCGTTATTGGGAGCTGCCAGTGCCGCACTGATCAATGCCATGAAGGCAGAGGCAGGATTCAGCGATGAGACCATGCTGCTGTCTCCGAACATCATTGAACCGGTTCAGAGGCTTAAGGTTGATTTCCTGGGAAACAACAACCCGCGTCTGCACCTGTCAGAAGTGCTTGTTGCCTTAACGATCAGCGCGCAGATGAACCCGGTAGCCGGAAAGGCGATCGAGGCCTTGCCGCTGTTGAACGGGGCTCAGGCTCACTCAACCGTAATACTGTCTCAGGATGACATAAACACGTTTAAAAAGCTGGGTGTAATGCTCACATGCGAGCCTACATACCAGACCAAGAAGCTGTTTCATCCGGCAAAATAGACGTTAATCAGAGGCTTGAAAAAAGCCTTTTGATTTGTGCAAAAACAGGTCATGTTTTTGTTGACATGGGGTAGTCAAAATAGTAAGATATTACTGCTACACGCTAGCGTTTTAATTGTGGAAGAAGGTTTGCAACCCTTCACACCACGACATAAACACATTTATAGGAGGTCCGTTTATGAAGAGAGTTGCTAAAGTTTGTAAGCTCCAGTTCCAGGCGGGCGGAGCTAGACCAGGACCAGCCCTTGCATCAGCAGGCATTAACATGCCACAGTTCTGTCAGGCATTCAACGATGCTACAAAGGACAGAGCAGGGGATATCGTTCCGGTAATCATTACCGCTTATGAAGACAAGTCATTTGACTTCGTATGCAAGACAACACCAGCTGCCATTCTGTTAAAGAAGGCTGCAGGAATTGCTAAAGCTGCTGGCAATCCTAAGACTGAGAGGGCTGGTACGATCACTGTTGATCAGTTAAGAGAGATCGCTGCATACAAGATGCCTGACTTAAACGCAAACGACGTTGAGGCTGCAATGAGAATCGTTGCCGGCACAGCTCGTAACATGGGCATCGCAATTGAAGGATGGGAGTAAGATAGTATGCCAAAGCACGGAAAGAAATATCTGGAAGCTGCAAAGCTCATCGATAAGACAAAATTATATCCAATCCTGGAAGCAGCAGAATTATTAAAGAAGGTCTCATATGGTAAGTTTGACGCATCAGTTGAAACATGCTTCAGACTGAACGTAGACCCACGTCACGCAGACGAACAGATCCGTGGTGCCATGGTATTGCCACACGGTACTGGTAAGTCTCAGAAGGTTCTGGTCATCACTCAGGGACCAAAGGAACAGGAAGCTAAGGATGCAGGCGCTGACATCGTTGGCGGCAAGGATATCCTTGAACAGATCAAGGGCGGCTGGTTCGATTTCGACGTAATCGTAGCCACACCTGACATGATGGGTGAACTTGGTAAGTTAGGTAAGCTGTTAGGCCCGAAGGGCTTAATGCCAAACCCAAAGACCGGAACAGTCACAATGGACCTGAAGAAGGCCGTTGATGAAATCAAGAAGGGTAAAGTTACCTACCGTACAGATAAGCAGGGAAACATCAACTGCGCAATCGGTAAGGTATCATTCACTCCAGAACAGATCGCCGAGAATTTCCAGGCTCTGTACGATGTAATCTTAAAGGCTAGACCAGCAGCTGTTAAGGGCACATACATGAAGAATGTTGTCATTTCAAGCTCAATGGCTCCAAGCATTAAGGTTGATCACGCTATTTAATTAAAAAGAAAAAAGATTGTAACAATATACCATAGACAGTAACGACCGCAAGGTGTAAAAATGTTACCGAGGTAGAAGAAGCATAAAATGTATTTTTCACCCGTTTTGTCTGTGCGTAGATAAGACGGGTATTTTATTTCTGGTATATTGACACAATATATTAAAGAAAGGAAGGACATTATGAACCAAACGATCCTACAGCAAAAACAGGAACTGGTTAAGACAATCGCTGACAAGATTGCCAATGCCGGCTCAACAGTAGTAGTAGAATATCGTGGATTAACTGTCGCAGAAGTAACCGAATTACGTAGAACATTACGTGAAGAGGGCTGTGAAATGGTTGTCTATAAGAATTCTATGACTCAGCGTGCTGTTGAGGAATTAGGATACCATGATCTGCTTGATTCTCTGAAAGGCCCGAACGCAATCGCCGTTTCAAAGGATGAAATCGCAGCCAGCCGTATCTTAAGCAAATTTGCTAAGAAGCACACAAAACTGATCGTAAAGGCCGGTATCGTTGAAAACAAGGTTATCAATGCAGATGAAGTTGCAGAGTTAGCTAAGTTACCTAACAAGGAAGGCATGTTATCAATGTTACTCGGATGCTTACAAGCACCAATCAGCTCATTTGCTAGAGCTACAAAAGCTATCGCAGATGCTAAGGAAGCCAATTAATAGGAGGAAAATATCATGGCAAAGTTAACAAATGAAGAAATTATCGCATCTTTAAAAGAGATGACAATCTTAGAATTAAATGATTTAGTAAAGGCTATCGAAGAAGAATTCGGTGTTACAGCTGCTGCTCCAGTTGCTGCTGCCGCTGCGCCAGTTGAAGAAGCTGCTCCACAGGGACCAACAGAAGTTACAGTATTACTGAAGGAAGTTGGCCAGCAGAAGATCGCTGTCATCAAGGCTGTTAAGGAAGCTACAGGTCTGAACCTGATGGAAGCTAAGAAGATCGTTGACAGCGTTACACCTGACAACCCAGGCGTTATCAAGGAAAACGTCAAGATCGAAGACGCAGATGCAATCAAGGAACAGATCCTGGCTGCTGGTGGCGTTGTTGAATATAAGGCATAGTAACAAAAAGTCATTTACGGAAAGCCGGACATGCTTCGGCTTTTCGTGCATGGTGAATTAATATGAATCATTATTTCACTAGTGACCCTAGTAGAAAGCCTAACCGAAAGAGTATTGACTTTCGGTTTTTGGGTATCTCTGAGACCTTCATTTCAGATGACGGTGTTTTCAGCAAGGACACTCTGGACTTCGGTTCAAGAGTATTGCTGGAAACTGTCATTGGAAGAGACCTCAGGGGAGACCTTTTGGATCTGGGCTGTGGACTAGGATATATGGGTGTGCTTCTCAAGAAGCATCATCCTGAACTGAATGTTACGATGATCGACATTAATGAAACCGCAGTAGAACTGGCGGAGGAAAACAGCAGACTATACCATCAGGAAAACCGCTGCATCTGCAATGACGGATTAAACGGCATAACTGACAGGTTTGACGCGATCGTTTTCAACCCTCCGATCAGAACGGGGAAGGACAACGTCTACAGAATGCTTGACCAGGCCCTGGAACATCTGAATGAAGGCGGATGTCTGTACATCGTAATGCGCCGTCAGCAGGGAGCTGAGAGCGCGGTAAGACATCTGCAGGAACACGCCAAACCCGAAGTGCTCGAAAAGAAAAAGGGGTACTGGGTTGTCGCGATTTGCAATTGACATGTTGACATTAAATTGTTATAGTGTAGAATGCAATATTATTTAAATTAAAATGGGTAAGAATCGGCTTCTTGCCCTATTAGAGAGAGGAAAGGGTGTTGTTAATGAGCAAAGACAATGCATACCGCCTCGTACATAACGGCAAAAAAGCGGTACGTAGAGATTATTCAAAAGTAAGTGGAACCCTAGAACTTCCAAATCTCGTTGAAATTCAGACCAGTTCATTTGAATGGTTTAAGAACGAAGGCTTGCGCGAAGTTTTTGATGAAATATACCCGATCGAAAACAGAGATGGAAACATCACACTGAAGATCAAGGGATACAGATTCGACGAGCCAAAATATGATGCAGATGAATGTAAAATCAGAGAGCTGACCTATTCAGCTCCTATTCGTGCGTCTATGGAGTTGGTAATTGAAGACGAAAACACCGGTGAGATCAACACCAAGGATGAAGAGGTCTTCTTAGGAGAATTCCCGATTCTGACTCCGACAGGAACATTTATCATTAACGGTGCAGAAAGAGTTATCGTTTCCCAGATCGTAAGATCACCTGGCGCTTATTATTCAATGGATGTTGAAGATAAGACAGGAAGAGACATTTACAATTCTGAGCTTATCCCAAGCCGTGGCACATGGCTGGAATTCATGACTGACAGCAAGAAGAGCAATGTCGGCCGTGTTATCAACGTAAGCGTGGACCGTAAGCGTAAGATCATATCATCAATTTTACTTAAGGCCATCGGTATGTCACTGAACGTAGAGAAAGGTGAGAATACTTTTGCTACGGACGATTTCAAGAAATACATGGAAGCCATGGAATGGCCTGTTTACGATGTTGAACAGGAAACCGACCAGAGAGAGTTCCTTAATTTATATCTGTTAATGTATACGGCAGTATTCGGCAATTACGAAGAAATCGTCAATACACTGATTACAGATAAGGAATCTTTACAGACCAGAGCTTTATTCGCCATCTATGAGAACCAGCGTCCTGATGAACGTCCAACAGAGGAAGGTTCATACAACTTAATGAACGCCAAGTTCTTTGATGCACGTCGTTACGACCTGAATAAGGCCGGCCGTTATAAGGTAACCAAGAAATTAGGTGCCTATGCCAGAACAAGGGGAACCGTGCTGGCAGAAGACCTGGTTGACGAAAATGGTAAGGTTGTATTAAAGAAGAATACTAAGATTGACACCAAGGAACTGGTAGCTCAGGTAAGAGATACCTTAGCCAAGGGTGTTTACATGACTGCATTACCTCATAAGTATGCTTTCTCACATCCAGACACTGTCAAGATTCCGGTAAGCTACAACAATGGCTTAGTCGGAAGAATCCTGGCTCACAACGTTGAAGGTAGCAAACTGTATCTTGAAAAGGGTACCGTTCTGACCGAAAGCGATGTCAAGTCACTGATCAAGAACAAGGTCATCGATGTAGAAGTATATGGCGGCGTTTACGCAGTCGGTGTTGAACTGAACGAAAAGAACGTCATTTCAACATTGAATTACGGTTCACGTCTGTACTCACTGGGAAGACTGGTTGACGACAAGGGCATGGATGTCGAAATCGACGAAGAACTTGTCATTGACCGTTACATCCCGGATATGGAAGAACCAACGATGTCAAACGAATACCGTCAGTGGCTCGTTTCAAAGGTAAAGGGCGGCGAAACCTACACATTATATCTGGTAGGAAGCGCCAACCAGGTACTCTTTGTCAAGAAGAGCGCTGCTGACAAGGAAACCATCAAGATCATCGGTATTGACCCATTCACGCTGAAGAAGACGATCATTACCGGTGACATGTACGCACAGTATTCATACATGCTGAATCTGATGGATGGCATCGGCTCTGTTGACGACATTGACCAGCTGGGCAACCGTCGTATCAGAACTGTCGGTGAATTAATTCAGAATCAGTACAGAATCGGCTTAAGCCGTATGGAAAAGAACGTCAAGGAAAAGATGTCAATTACTGAAGTGGCTAACCTGTCACCGAAGAACCTGACAAACATCAGATCTTTGACAATGGCCATCAAGGAGTTCTTCTCAAGTTCTCAGCTGTCACAGTTCATGGACCAGCAGAACCCATTGGCTGAACTGACAAACAAGCGTCGTATTTCAGCCTTAGGTCCTGGCGGACTGACCAGAGAGAGAGCAGGATTCGAAGTACGTGACGTTCACGCAACTCACTATGGAAGAATCTGTCCTATCGAAACTCCTGAAGGACCGAACATCGGATTGATCAACTACCTGACATCATATGGCAAGGTAAATGAATATGGATTCATCCAGACTCCATACCGTATCGTCGAAAGAGAGACCGGTAAGGTTCTGGAAGACGTAATGTACTTATCTGCAGATGATGAAATGGATTACATCATCGCCCAGGCAAACGAAGTCAAGGACGGCTATCTGGTAAACGAACAGTGTGTCTGCCGTTATCAGACAGAAACCGTCATGATGCCTAAGGACAGAGTAGAACTTGTTGACGTATCTCCAAAGCAGATCATTTCAGTCGCTGCCGCCTGCATTCCATTCCTGGAAAACGACGACGCAACCCGTGCTCTGATGGGTGCCAACATGCAGCGTCAGGCTGTTCCTCTGCTGAAGCCGCATTCACCGAATGTCGGAACAGGCATGGAATACCGTGTTGCCAAGGACTCAGGCAGTGCATTGGTAGCTGCCAATGACGGTGTGGTAACCTACGTTGATGCAGAACGTATCGTAGTAGATGAAAACGGACACGAACATGAATACAGATTATCCAAGTTCCGTCGTTCAAATGCCGGTACCTGCGTTAACCAGAGACCAATCGTTGAGTTAGGCGAAAAGATCGATGCCGGTGACATCCTGGCTGACGGACCGTCAATGGAAAACGGTGAACTGGCTTTAGGTCAGAACGTCAAGATCGCCTTCATGACATGGCACGGCTACAACTATGAGGATGCCGTCATCATGTCAGAGAGAATGGTAAAGGATGACATCTTTACATCAATTCACATTGAGGAATACTCAATTGAATGCCGTGATACGAAGTTAGGTCCTGAGGAAATCACCAGAGACATTCCTAACGTATCATCAGAAAGCTGCCGCAACCTTGACTCAAGAGGTATCGTAATGATCGGTGCCGAAGTTAAGGAAGGCGACGTATTAGTCGGTAAGGTAACCCCTAAGGGACAGAGTGAAGTATCTCCTGAAGAAAAGCTGCTGCTTGCCATCTTCGGTGAAAAGAGCAGAGAAGTCAGAGACAACTCACTGAAGGTTCCTCATGGCGGTGCCGGTATCGTACAGGATATCAAGATCTTCAACCGCAAGGACGGACATGAACTGTCACCTGGCGTCAATGAAGTAGTCAAGGTATACATCGTTCAGAAACGTAAGATTTCTGAAGGTGACAAGATGGCAGGCCGTCATGGTAACAAGGGCGTTATCGCCAAGATCTTACCTGAGGAAGACATGCCATATCTGCCAGATGGTACCAAGATCGATATCATGCTGAACCCGTTTGGCGTACCTAGCCGTATGAACATCGGTCAGGTATTGGAAGTACACCTGGGCTTAGCTGCTGAAAAGCTCGGCTGCAAGTTCGCTACTCCGGTATTTGACGGTATCAACAACGACGAATTAATGGAAATCCTGAAGGCTACAAATGCTTCACCAGACGGAAAGACCGTTCTTTACGACGGTCAGACCGGTGAGCCTTTCGATGAAAGAGTAGCCGTAGGTGTCATGTACATGATCAAGCTGGCTCACATGGTTGACGATAAGCTGCATGCAAGAGCTACCGGTCCATATTCATTAGTCACACAGCAGCCTCTGGGTGGTAAAGCTCAGAACGGCGGCCAGCGTTTCGGTGAAATGGAAGTCTGGGCACTTGAGGCATACGGTGCTGCCTATACTCTGTCAGAAATCTTAACTGTTAAGAGTGATGACATTACAGGCCGTACCAGAACTTACGAAGCCATCCTGAAGGGCAAGCCGATTCCGGATCCAAGCATCGGTGAATCATTCAGAGTTCTGACTCACGAGTTACAGGCTCTGGCACTTGATGTCAAAATCTTCGACAAGGATGGAACCGAAATCGATCTGTCTCAGCATGATGAGGATGTCAAGGCATCTGCACCAGTTCAGGGAGACACTGTCGCAACCAAGGAAGACGAAGACCTGTTGCTGAACAACGAACCGGAAGAAGCTCCGGAAGCTGCAGTAGTAGGCATCGACGACTTCTATGATTACGTAGATATGTAGGAGGTACTTGGAAATGAATATTAATGATGTAGCTTCTATAAAAATCGGACTGGCTTCACCTGAGAGAATTCTTGAATGGTCTCATGGCGAAGTAAAGAAACCTGAAACCATTAACTACCGTTCACAGAAGCCGGAACGCGACGGTCTGTTCTGCGAACGTATCTTCGGACCTACCAAGGACTGGGAATGTTACTGTGGTAAGTACAAGAAGGTAAGATACAAGGGTGTCATCTGCGACCGCTGCGGTGTTGAGATCACCAGAAGCGCAGTCAGACGTGAACGTATGGGTCACATCCAGCTGGCTGCTCCTGTTACTCACATCTGGTACCTGAAGGGTACCCCAAGCAGAATGGCTCTGTTACTGAACGTTGCTCCAAAGGCACTTGAGGAAGTAGTTTACTTCGTAAGCTGGATCGTAACTGATCCAAAGGATACTGACCTTGAATACAAGCAGGTACTGTCTCCAAGAGAGTACGCTGAAAAGGTTCAGGAATACGGCTTAGGCAAGTTCACTGCCAAGATCGGTGCTGAAGCAATCAAGACATTACTAGAACAGGTAGACATCGAAAGGGAATACAACGCTCTCATCGAGGAACTGAGCACAGCTCAGGGTGAAAAGCGCAAGAAGCTGATCAAGCGTCTGGATACAGTCAATGCATTCAGAGAGTCAGATCAGAAGCCTGAGTGGATGGTACTGACCGTATTACCGGTCATTCCACCTGATTTAAGACCTATGTTACAGCTGGACGGCGGCAGATTCGCTACAAGCGACCTGAACGACTTATACCGCCGTATCATTACCCGTAACAATCGTCTGAACAAGCTGCTGGAGTTAGGTACTCCTGCCATCATCGTTCAGAACGAAAAGCGTATGTTACAGGAAGCCGTTGACGCATTGATCGATAACGGACGCCGCAGCAAGCCGGTAACCGGCGCAGGCAACCGTCCGTTAAAGTCACTGTCTCACAGCCTGAAGGGCAAGCAGGGAAGATTCCGTCAGAACCTCTTAGGTAAGCGTGTTGACTTCTCTGGCCGTTCAGTTATCGCCGTAGGACCGAATCTCAAGATGTACCAGTGCGGTATTCCGAGAGAAATGGCCTTACAGCTGTTCAAACCGTTCGTTATTAATGAAATCGTATATCAGGGCATAGCCGGCAACCCGAAGACAGCTGAAAAGCTGATCGACAGAGTTGACCCGAGAGTATGGGACATCGTAGAACAGGTTGTCAGAAACCATCCTGTATTACTGAACCGTGCTCCTACACTGCACCGTCTTGGTATCCAGGCCTTCATGCCTAAGCTGGTTGAGGGTCGTGCCATCCGTCTGCACCCGTTAGTATGTACAGCATTCAACGCTGACTTCGACGGTGACCAGATGGCCGTACACGTACCTTTAAGCGAAGAGGCATGTGCCGAAGCCAAGGTACTGATGCTGGGTTCAAACAACATTCTGTCACCAAAGGACGGCAAGCCTATCGTTACCCCGTCACAGGACATGGTACTCGGTAACTTCTATCTGACAATGGAAGAAACCAGGGAGGAATTCCTCCAGGAAGCTGCCCACCTGAGAAAGATCGGTGACGAAAAGTCAGCCCAGATGTGGGAAACCTACGCAGCCAGCGAAGGCAGAGTCTACAAGGACGTAGACGAAGTCATGATGGCATATGATGAAAAGCAGACTCATCTGCACACCAGAATGGCCATCAGAGCAAGCTCACTGCACAAGGAATTCTTTACACCTGAACAGAATGAAAAGTTCTTAATAACAACTGTAGGAAAGATCATCTTCAATGAGGTCTTCCCGTCAGACTTCCCATACATCAACGAAGTCAAGGGTGACTGGAACGTCAGACTGCCTGATGAATATTTTGTTGAATATGGAACTGACATCCCTGCCTACATTGCCGCAATGCCGGAGCACAAAGCCGTCAGCAAGAAGGCATTAGGACAGGTAATTGCCGAAGTATATGCAAGATATGCCAACAAGCCTGAGAACCAGGCAGGTGACATTGAAGGTCAGGACTACCATGGTGAAGACCAGACATTCGTATACTTTGACAGAATCAAGGATAACGGATTCAAGTTCTCAACCGTTGCCGGCATGACCATCTCCCTGGACGACATCAAGGTTGCTCCAAACAAGCAGGAATATGTCGAAGAGGGCAGAAAGCAGGCCGACCAGTTAATGAGACTGTACCATCGTGGATTACTGACTGAACCTGAATGGGAAAGACAGTTAGTAGACCTGTGGGGTGGCATCAAGGACAAGATCGGTGATGAATTAATGGCATCACTTCCGAAGAAGAACCCTATCAACATGATGGCCGTATCCGGTGCCCGTGGTAACAAGTCACACTTTACTCAGCTGGCCGGTATCCGTGGACTTATGAGTAAGCCTACGCAGGCCAAGAGTGCCAAGGGCTATCAGAGATCAATCATCGAGGTTCCTATCTATTCATGTTTCCGTGAAGGACAGAACGTAAGTGAGTTCTTCATTGCGTCACATGGTATCAGAAAGGGTCTGACTGACACTGCTCTGAAGACTGCATCATCAGGTTATCTGACAAGAAGACTTGTTGACGTAGCTCAGGACGTAGTAGTTGAAGAAGACGACTGCGGAACAGATAACGGATATCTGGTAGAAGACATCATCGACAGAAAGAGCAATACCGTAATTGAGCCTCTGTTTGACAGAATCGTCGGCAGATATTCAAAGGAAGACATCGTTGATCCTGAGACAGGTGAACTGATCGTCGCAGATGATGAGTTCATCGATGAGGAAAAGGCTGCCAGGATCGTTGGTGCCGGCATCAAGCAGGTACTGATCAGAAACGCCTTCGTCTGTAAGTCAGAACACGGTGTCTGCCGCAAGTGCTATGGCCGTAACATGGCAACCGGTAAGATGGTTGAAAACGGTGAGGCCATTGGTATCATGGCTGCTCAGTCAATTGGTGAACCAGGTACTCAGCTGACAATGCGTAACTTCCATACCGGCGGTGTTGCCAACGCTGAAGGTGACATCACTCAGGGTCTTCCTCGTGTTGAGGAACTGTTTGAGGCACGCTGCCCGAAGCACCCGGCATTATTAGCCAAGATTTCCGGTGAGATCACAGCGATCGAACCGAGTGATGATAACAGCGGTACAAAGATCGTTGTTACAAACGAAACAGAAAGCATTGAACACAAGGCTGACATGACTCAGGTGATCCGTTCATGGCTGAAGGTCGGTTCCACGATCGAAGCCGGTGACAAGCTCACTGAAGGTCAGGTCAATCCTAAGGAACTTATCGAGGTTGCAGGTGTTGAAGCTGTTCAGAATTACATCCTGAAGGAAGTAAAGAAAGTTTACCAGGCTCAGGGTATCGACATCTCCGACAAGCACCTTGAAATCATGATCTGCCAGATGTTAAGAAAGGTAGTCATTACCGAAGGCAACGACACCGGATTATCAGCTGGTACCCAGATCAGCAAGCCGAGAATTACTGAAGTTAACATGGACGTACTGCTTAACGGCGGTATCCCTGCCAAGTTCACGCCTACGCTGTTAGGTATCTCCAAGTCATCAGTTGAAACTGACTCATGGCTGTCAGCCGCTTCCTTCCAGGAGACGACAAAGGTACTTACGGACGCAGCCGTAAAGGGCAAGGTTGATACATTAAGAGGTCTTAAGGAAAACGTCATCATCGGTAAGAAGATCCCGGCAGGCACCGGTTGCAATGCTGAAAGAGAAAGCACTGTCATCATCAGAGAAAGAGCTGAAAAGGCCCGTGAACTGAAGGCACAGAGACTGGCAAATGAAGAGGCTGAAAACAACAGCCGCATGCAGGAAATGGTTTCAATCCCTGACCTGCTGGACAATGAGCCGGAACAGACTGCTGAAACAGATTCAGCTGAATAAGAAAAGAAAAAAGGTTTCCAATCGGAAACCTTTTTTTACTTTATCAGAATGCCCACTTGCCCTTGCGGAAGATCGGAACCGTCTTGCCCTCAAAGGTGATGGCATCGATGTCCAGACCCTCATAGCCGATCATGAAGTCGACGTGGATCATTGAATCGTTGATGCCGAGAGCACGGCACTCGTCAAGTGTCTTGTCCTCAAAACCCTTTATCGTATCGGCGAAGCCCATGCCTAATGCCAGGTGGCAGGCAGCGTTCTCATCAAATAAGGTGTTATAGAACAGCATGCCTGATTCTGAAATAGGTGAGTTGACAGGTACCAGAGCGCATTCGCCAAGGTAAGCTGCACCCTCATCCATTGAGATCATCTGTTCAAGCAGCGCCTGATTCTTTTCGGCCTTAACCTCTACGGCCTTGCCGTTTTCAAAGCGTACGGAGAAGTTTTCAATCAGTTCGCCCTGATATGACAATGGCTTTGTGGCATATACGATGCCTTCTGCCTTGCCTCTCATCGGAGAGATGAAGCATTCTTCAGTCGGAATGTTCGGGTTGAAGAAGATGCCCTTCAGGCTGGTATCTCCGCCGCCCTTGAACTGAGCTTCCGGAATCATGCCGACGGTGAGGTCGGTGCCGTTTTTGCCCTTATAATGAAGTTCCTTAATGCCTATGGCATTGAGGTATTCACAGCGGTCATGCAGATCCTTATTATGAGCCTGCCATGAGGCGACAGGATCTTCCGTTACTCTGGAAGTAAACAGGATCTCTTCCCACAGTTTCTCAACGGCACGTCCCTTTGGTAATTCCGGGAACAGTTTCTTAGCCCAGGCAACGCCCGGTACGGCTGCGATGGTCCACTGATACTTGTTCTCTGCAGCATCTGAATATGGCTTGAGGATCGGCCAGCTCTTCTGGCTGGCCTTGGCAATCTTGGCCTGGTTGATGCCCTTTAAGCCATCAGGATCATCTGATTCAAGATAGATGCGGCATGGCAAAATGTCGACATAGTGCTGCAGACGGGCCTTTTCCCATTCTTCGACCTTGGCCATTGTCGTAACGCTCTGATGGCGTACGTGGATCTTTTCCAGAGGCTGGTGGAAGAATCTGACCGTTACCTTCTTGGCTCCGGCCTTGTAGCACTCATCAACGAGTATTTCCGTGAATCTGGGCTGTTCAATGCCGCAGGTAATGATTACTTCCTGACCCTTCTGAATGTTGGCACCGATCCTGGCTATCAGACGGGCATACTTGCGTAGTACTGTTTGTTTCATGTTAAGTCTCCTTGTCAATATTCGTAATAAGCCTCCTCTGCTTTAGCGACAGAAGAGGCTGTTTTTTCATGGTGGAGAATATGGGGCTCGAACCCATGACCTCACCCCTGTGAAGAGCACGCTCTCCCGACTGAGCTAATTCTCCAGTACAGGCGATTGCCTGTTATGTTCAATAATGGTGGAGAATGCGGGGTTCGAACCCGTGACCTTCTGATTGCGAACCAGACGCTCTTCCAGCTGAGCTAATCCCCCGGCATTATTTGTTGATGGCCTTCTTGACGGCGTTAAAGGTTGTATCGGATATGACATGCTCTATGCGACAGGCATCTTCGGTAGCTGTTTCCTCATCAACGCCGATCTTTACCAGAAGGGCGCTGAGGACCTGATGTCTCTCATAGATCTTCTCGGCAACTTCCCGTCCCGTTCTGGAAAGGGTAATGTAGCCGTTCTTGTCAATGTATATGTAGCTGTTTTCTCTTAATATCTTGAGACCGCGGGAAACTGACGGCTTTGAATAGCCCATTTCCTCACAGATGTCGATGGCTCTGACGTTTTCCTTTCTTCCTGAAAGAATGAGTATCGTCTCGAGATACATTTCTCCGGATTCCTGCAGACGCATTATTGATCACTCCTTATCTATTATTATATCAGTTATTTATTGGAATAAAACATTGCTTTTTATCAGTTAGCACTTGCTAACTAAATACAAAAGGGGTAGAATGTTTACGTTAGTTAGCGTAGGCTAACCATAGAAATGGAGATGAGCTGCATGCTGCCACTGTTATTGGCACCGGTAGGTGAAGCAAACGTAATAAAGAAGGTCAGCGGGAATCCCCAGATAAAGTCCCATCTGGAAACGCTGGGATTCGTACCTGGAACTGAGGTTACGGTTATCAATGAAATAGCAGGAAATCTGATCGTTAACATCAAGGAAACAAGGATAGCCGTCAGCAAGGAGATGGCTCAGAAGATAATGGTTTAGTCAGGAGGGGAAGATATGAAAACACTGAAACAGGCCGCAATCGGATCAACGGTAACCGTTAAGAAGGTTCATGGTGAAGGCGCCATCAAGCGCAGGATCATGGACATGGGTGTTACCAAGGGAGTAGAGATCTATGTACGTAAGGTCGCTCCGTTAGGAGACCCGATCGAAGTAACCGTTCGTAACTACGAACTGTCAATTCGTAAGGCAGATGCCGAAATGATCGAAATAGCTTAGAAACGATATTGAAGAGGAGATAAATCATGGGAATTAGAATTGCTTTGGCAGGTAACCCAAACAGCGGTAAGACAACACTGTTCAATGCCCTCACAGGCTCAAATCAGTTTGTCGGAAACTGGCCTGGCGTTACCGTAGAGAAAAAAGAAGGAAAACTGAAAGGATACGATGATGTCATCATCACCGACTTACCTGGCATTTACTCACTGTCACCGTATACACTGGAAGAAGTAGTAGCCAGAAACTATCTTATAACGGAAAGACCGGATGCCATTCTGAACATTGTCGATGGCACAAACCTGGAAAGAAACCTGTATCTGACGACACAGTTAACGGAACTGGGCATTCCAGTCGTCATCGCCATCAACATGATGGACCTGGTCACAAAGAAGGGTGACCAGATCAACATTGCTGAACTGGAAAGACAGTTAGGCTGCAGGATCGTCAACATTTCAGCTCTTAAGGGAACCAACGTTCAGCAGGTTGCAGAGGAGGCCATAAAGGCTGCTAAGGGAACAAAGACCGTTCCAATGCACACTTTCTCAGGACCGGTAGAACATGCCCTGGCTCACATTGAGGAAATTACCGTACACGATCTGCCGGATGAACAGCAGAGATGGTACGCCGTAAAGCTGTTTGAAAGAGATGAGAAGGTCATCAGCCAGCTCAATCTCAAGCCGGAAACATTACAGCACATTGAAAAAGACATCCAGGCCTGTGAAAAGGAAATGGATGATGATGCTGAAAGCATCATTACAAATGAAAGATATGTCTATATCGGCAACCTGTTAAAGGGTGTATATAAGAAGACCGGCATCGGTCAGCTGACAACATCTGACAGGATCGACAAGATCGTTACCAACCGTATTCTCGGTCTGCCGATCTTCGGCCTCATCATGTTCGGTGTATACTGGCTGGCAATGGGCCCGTTCGGCTCTTTCCTGACAGACTGGACAAATGACGTATTTGCCGGTGAATGGATGGAAGGCGGAGCAGCTGCCTTACTGGAAAGCTGGGGAGTTGCCCCATGGTTAGTCAGCCTGGTAGCTGATGGTATCGTTCACGGTGTCGGTGCCGTATTGGGCTTCGTACCGCAGATGATCGTATTATTCCTGATGCTGTGCATTCTGGAAGACGTAGGTTACATGGCACGTGTTGCCTTCGTACTGGACCGTATCTTCCGTAAGTTCGGATTATCAGGCAAGTCATTCATCCCGATGCTGATCGGCTCTGGCTGCGGCGTTCCGGGTGTAATGGCAACCAGGACAATTGAAAACGAACGTGACCGCCGTATGACGATCATGACAACATGCTTCATCCCATGCGGAGCCAAGCTGCCAATCATTGGCCTGATCGCCAATGCCGTATTCGGAGGCGGTGCCTGGGTAGCTACATCAGCATACTTCGTAGGTGTAGCTTCAATCGTCGTTTCAGGCATCATCCTGAAGAAGACAAAGATGTTTGCCGGTGACCCTGCACCGTTTGTCATGGAATTACCGCCATATCATGTTCCGTCATTAACCAACGTATTAAGAGGCACATGGGAACGTGGATGGAGCTTCATCAAGAGAGCAGGAAGCGTCATCGTGCTGTCAACCATCGTGATTTGGACACTGAACTCACTGTCATTTGAAGGTGGTCTGCATTACCTCGGTGAAGATGGTGAAGGCGCCTCAATTCTGGAAAATGTCGGTAACCTGTTTGCCTGGATATTCAAGCCGTTAGGCTTCGGTACATGGCAGGCAACCGTATCAACAATTCTTGGTCTTGTTGCCAAGGAAGACGTTGTCGGTACCATTGGTACGCTTATCAGCATGGAAGATCTGCCTGACCTTGTTGAGGAAGGCGAAAACATCGCAGGTGTTCTGGATGTATTCTTCAACGGTTCAAGCGTAGCTGCCTATGCATTCATGCTGTTCAACCTGCTTTGTGCTCCTTGCTTCGCCGCAATGGGCGCCATCAAGAGAGAAATGAACAATGCCAAGTGGACCGCGTTTGCCATCGGATATATGACTCTGTTTGCCTATGCCGTTGCCCTGATGTACTATCAGATCGGTTCAGCAATCAAGGGTGAAGTTCACATCTTCGGACTGATCGTTGCTCTGGCAATACTGGCCGGTATGATCTACATGCTGTTCTTCAGGAAGTATGAAGAAAGCGAAAGACTGACTCAGGAAGTAAAGGTCAGATAAATAATTCTGAAAGGAGGAAGACATGGCACAGTTTAACCTTGCTGATGCGGGAATAATGATGCTGGTAGCGTTACTTATTGCTTTATGCATCAGAAACCTTATTAATGGCAGGAAAGCCGGTGTTCCTTCATGCGGAGCTAAGAGCTGTTCGGGATGCGCTGGCTGCCGGATGGCCCTGCAGAAAAGACAATAATGATGACAGGGGATGTATGTCCCCTGTTTTTCTTATGGTATAATTGAACATATGAAAAAGGATTTTAAGAGTTTTCTGAAGACATACATGAACGTATTCAGCTGTCCAAACTGCGGGCAGGAGTGCGAATCCCGCTATGGGGTCATGAAGTGTCCGCACTGTGGAAAGAGTTATTCAGTAAGGATCAGATTTGAGAGTCACGTCGTTAACATACTCATGGGCATGGGACTCATACAGTACTACATGTACAGTGATCTTTTTAATGGAAGCATGTTCTGGAAGTCACTGGTGATGCTGCTGCATTTCATAGCCAACAGCCTGCTGGTAAATTTCATGATGTACCGCTTCATGAGCGGCGGTCTGTTCGTAATGAAGGAGATAGAAGAAGATGTCAATGATACCGGTGCAAAAGAGTAAGAGAAAGAAAAGAAGATACGTCTGGCCGATAACCAACCGAATGATTCTTATGGTAGCCCTGGGCGTCATTGAGTTCCTGCTTCTGTATAATGTCTTCCATTATTTCCAGAGCAAGGCACCATGGATCGAAGAAGCTTTGAACCTGGCCAGTGCCGTCATCATCCTGTTACTGGTAACCAGAAGCAAGCATCTGTCCAGCGACATGTTATGGATACTGCTGATAGTCCTGATGCCGGTGTTCGGCACGGCAATGTACCTGTTTCTTAGCGGCAACTTGTTCATCAGCGGGACGTTCCGCTCCATTCAGGAGTCAACGCTTGATGCCCGCAAGTATTTCAAGCAGGATCCGGAAGTCCTGGAAGAAATGTGCAATGAGAATCCTGAACTGAAGGGACAGTTCAGGTATCTGGCTGAAAGCAGTAAGGCACCGTTCTACCGCAATGAGGGTTTTGAATATTATCCGTCAGGTGAAGCCGGATTCCCGCGCATGTTAGAGGAACTGCGCAAGGCAGAAAAGTTCATCTTCCTGGAGTACTTCATCGTTGAGGAAGGTGAGATGTGGTTCAGCATTCTGGACATTCTGGAGGAGAAGGCAGCTCAGGGAGTTGACGTCAGAGTAATGTACGATGACCTCGGCTCAATCGGTACGCTTCCGCCAAGCTATGTCCATGAACTGGAAAAGAAAGGCATAAAGGCCATTACCTTCAACCGTATCAACCCGATACTGAACATCATTATGAACCACCGTGATCACCGCAAGATCATGGTCATCGACGGCAAGGTAGCCTTCTCAGGCGGCATAAACCTGGCTGACGAGTATATCAATCAGAAGGAAAGATTCGGCTACTGGAAGGATAACGTCATGATGGTAGAGGGAGAAGCCGTATGGTCATATACCGTACTGTTTCTGACCAACTGGAACGCTCTCAGAAAGGAAGATACCGACTATACGAAGTTCAAGGCTGAGCTTAAGCCTGTCAAAAAACATGACGGTTATGTATCAGCCTATGGCGAGACGCCGTTTGATGATGATCTGACCAGTCAGAACGTTTATCTCAACATCATCAATCAGGCCAATGACTATGTATACATTGCCACACCGTACCTGATCGTTGATACGGAAATGCTCAATGCCCTGATACTGGCCGCAAAAAGAGGCGTAGACGTAAGAATAATCACTCCGGGTATTCCGGATAAGAAGATCGTCTGGTTCATCACCAGGTCGTTCTATTCCCAGCTGGTGGAAGGCGGGGTAAAGATCTATGAATACACTCCGGGCTTCATTCACAGCAAGGTCTTTGTCAGCGATGACGTGACGGCCACGGTCGGTACGATCAACCTTGATTACCGCAGTCTGTACCTGCACTTTGAAAACGGAACCTATCTGTATGGATCAAAAAAGGTACTGGCGGTAAAGGATGACATGGTGAAGACCATTGAGGAATCACACAGAATGGAACCGAAGGAGTGTGACCAGGGTGTCGTCTGGACACTGGTCGTTTCCATAATCAAACTGTTTGCTCCATTGATGTAACAAAAAAAGGAACCGAGGTTCCTTTTTTCTTCTGTTACTTCTTATTAGCTAAGAGTTCCTTGATTTCAGTCAGTAACTTGACTTCATCGCTTGGCTCAGCAGGTGCCGGTTCCTCAGCAGGTTCTTCAGGCTTGGCCATTTTTCTCTTGGCAGCGTTGATTGCCTTGATGACGCTGAACAGGCATAAGGCTGTTAATATGAATGTGATGACTGCGTTGATGAAGTTACCGATCAGAATTCCGTTTTCTCCGCCGATCGTTAATTCAGTAAAATTCATCTGACTGCCGAAAATCAGGCCAAGAGCCGGTGTGAAAATGTCAGCTACCAGTGATCCAACGATTTTGTTGAAAGCACCGCCAACGATGACACCAACTGCCATATCGATCAGATTTCCGCCAATTGCGAATTCCTTGAATTCCTCTAAAAACTTTTTCATACTGTATTCCTCCTTAACAGAATTACAAGTGTATTTTAGCACTTATGACCCCTGAATTCTATAAGATGACTTTAAAATATGCTATACTGTTATCGCAATGCGCCAGTAGCTCAATGGATAGAGCATTTGATTCCGATTCAAAAGGTTGCGGGTTCAAGTCCTGTCTGGCGCGCCAGGAGTTGACATGAAATATAAGGCAGTAGTATATGATCTGGACGGCACGTTACTGGATACCCTGAAGGATCTTCAGGGCAGCGTAAATGCCGCTCTGAGGGCTTTTGGAATGCCTGAGAGAACGCTTGAGGAAGTCAGAAGCTTCGTCGGCAACGGAGTCAGAAGACTGATGGTTCTTGCCGTTCCGGATGGCGATGATGATCCGCTTTTTGAGGAGGTCTTTGCCGAATTCAGGAGGCATTATGCCATTCACTGCAATGATACTACCGTACCTTATCCGGGAATATTTGATCTGATAGATGAACTGAATGAACTGGGCATCAGGCAGGCCATAGTCTCCAACAAGGCTCAGTTCGCAGTTGATGAACTGAACAGGCTGTACTTTGCGGGCAGGATCGACGTTGCGATCGGGGAGAATGCCGGAATAAGAAAGAAGCCGGCACCTGATACGGTACTGGAAAGCGCCAGAAGACTTGGAGTAGACATCAGGGACTGCCTGTACGTCGGTGACTCGGAAGTTGACATCAGGACGGCTGAAAACTGCGGCATAGACTGCGCCAGCGTAACCTGGGGATTCAGAACGGTTGAGGAATTAAGAAGAAACGGGGCAGTCATCCTGTGTGACAGTCCTGAGGACATACTGAGGCTGGTAAGAGAATGACACTGAAACTGATCAGAAATGACATTACAAAGATGAAGACCGAGGCCATTGTCAATGCGGCAAATGAGCAGCTTAAGGCCGGAAGCGGAGTATGCGGAGCCATCTTTGACAAGGCCGGCTACCGGCAGCTCACCGAAGCCTGCAGCGCCATCGGACACTGCGATACGGGGGATGCCGTCATTACCCCGGGCTTTGATCTGTGCAGATACATCATCCATACCGTCGGGCCGATCTGGCATGGGGGTAATAACGGAGAAGCTGAACTGCTTAAGTCCTGTTACATCAGTTCACTTGAGCTGGCCAGAAAGTTTGAGATAGAGTCAATATCCTTCCCGCTGATCTCGGCAGGTATCTACGGATATCCCAGGGATGAGGCCATAATGATCGCCTTTGAGGCGATTCAGGAATTTCTGCAGGATAACGAAATGGAAGTAAACCTGGTCTTCTATGACCGCAAGAGCTTCCTTTCCAACAGCGTCCGCTTTGACGCCATAAGCCGTTACATCACCAGTAACTACTATGAACCCCTGCAGGAAGAAAGGCAGCTGGTTCATTATAATCAGGCGTTTGATCATGCCATCCCGCTGGGCGGAAAGCCGGCTAAGCAGTCCAGAAAGCTGGAAGATCTCATAAAGTACAAGGGCGAGACCTTCTCAGAGATGTTACTGCGGCTGATCGATGAAAAGGGCTATACGGATGTTGAAACCTACAAGAGAGCCAACATCGACCGCAAGCTGTTTTCCAAGATCCGCAATAAGGATTATCAGCCTTCCAAGCCGACGGCACTGGCATTGTGCATTGCCCTTAAGCTTAACAGGGATGAGGCCAGGGATCTATTGGCAACAGCCGGTTATGCCTTATCCCACAGCAATGTTACCGACATCATCGTGGAGTACTTCCTGAGCAATGAGAACTACAACATCTTTGAGGTCAACGAGACACTGTTCTACTTTGATCAGCCGGTTCTGTAAAATGTCGCATTGAAAGCGACCTGGCAGAAAAGAATAAATGTTATCCTCCTTTTGTAAATAAAAGGAGGTTTTTTAAATGAGCAAGACAACAGAAGTAGTATTCATCCTGGACAGAAGCGGATCAATGGCCGGTCTTGAAAGCGATACGATCGGCGGTTTCAATGGCATGCTTGAGAAACAGAAGGAGCTTGAGGGCAAAGCATATCTGACCACGGCGCTGTTTGATGACAGATATGAGCTGCTGCATAACCGTATAGACATCAGAAAGGCTGAGAAGCTGACGGAAAAGCAGTATTATGTCAGAGGCTGTACGGCCTTGCTGGATGCGGTAGGCTATACCATTCAGAAGATCGCCCATGAGAAGAATAAGGACAGTCAGGTGATTATGATCATCACCACCGATGGCTATGAGAATGCCAGCCATGAGTATACCTACGCTTCTCTTAAGAAGCTGATTGAAAAGAAGAAGAAAGAGGGATGGGAATTCATTTTCCTGGGAGCCAACATCGACGCTGCTGAGACAGCGGGCAGGTTTGGGGTAGGAGCTGACAGATCAGCCAATTTTCACAATGACTCCATGGGCATTGAGGCCAATTACCGCGCCATCACCAGGGCCGTAGGCGCCTTCAGGCAGAAGGCAGCTGTTGACGGCAGCTGGTCTGAGGAAATCAACGAAGATTACAATAAGCGCAAATAATCAATTGAGAAAATCACTCCCTGCTGATACAATGGAATAGCTGAATAAAAGCAGGGAGTGATATTTCATGTCCAGAGTATATGAAGATTTAGATAAGATTCCGAGAGGTCAGGCCTCTGATGTAATTACAGAAGGCTGTCTGGTACTGGAAGGCGGCGCCTTCAGAGGGCTGTATACGGCAGGTGTTCTTGATGCCTGGATGCAGAATGACATCAATTTCAGATGTACGATCGGTGTAAGTGCCGGTGCTTTGACGGGGACCAACTACATGGCCGGTCAGATCGGACGTACGGCCAGAGCCAATCTGGGCTACCGTCATGAGTCAAGCTTTGTCGGCATGGAGTCAGTAAGAAAGGCTCACAGCGTCATCAGACTGGACTTCCTGTTCAAGGATTATAATGCCATTGAGATGCTCAACGTCAGAAGGTTCTTCGATCCTGAGAGAAGGTTCGTTGCCGTAGCCACCAACTGCGATACCGGCAAGCCGGTATACTTTGACAGAGACTACTGCGGCAACATCTTTGAGGCCATAAAGGCCAGTGCTTCAATGCCGTTTGTTACACCGATGGTAAACGTAGACGGCATAAACTGTCTGGATGGCGGCAGTACCTGCAAGATTCCGTATCAGTGGGCAATCAATGAAGGCTATGAGAAGATCGTTATAATCAAGACCAGGGAGAACGGCTTCCGCAGAAAGGTCAGCGAACGCAAGCCGGCAACAACGATCTACCGCAATCATCCTGAGTTTGCGGCTGCTCATGACATGAGTGCCGAAAACTACAACAGGCAGTGCGATGAGATCGACAGGCTGTCAGCCTCAGGAAGAGTATTCGTCGTGGCCCCGAGTGAACCGGTAAGGGTAGGACGGGTTGAAGGTGACATGGACAAGCTCGGACACCTCTACTGGCTGGGGTATGACGACGGCATGAACATATTGCCTCAGCTGAAGGAATATCTGAACAAATAAATAAAAAACAGTATCCAAATTGTGAGAAAATTGACTAATTATCTTAAATTTGTTAAAATATTAACAAGGATTACTGAAGAGTAAGGCACGAATCAGCAACGGTTTGTGCCTGTTTATTTAAGGCAGTAGAAGTGTGAGGCGAGGAAGGTGGCTCCAAGAACAAAAAAGACCGTTGAGGGAAACAATCTGGACGTTACACAGCAACAAGTAAAGAATTTACTTTACAAGCGGGTAAAAATCACGTATCATACTAGAGGTAGAGAACTCAGTGATACGGGAGTCATTACCGCTGTCTTTGGCAAGATATTTACATTCGAATATGAGCGAAACGGACAGAAGTTCAAGTCCTCATTCACCTATACGGATGTAATGACCGGAGGCATAAGCATCGCTCCTGAGGAGTGATCGCCGTGAAGCACCAGTGGCGGAATAGGCAGACGCGTACGTCTCAGACGCGTATGATGAGAGTCGTGTGAGTTCAAGTCTCACCTGGTGCACCATCTGAAAGAACAGAACCTCATTTGAGGTTCTATTTTTATACCGGACGTTATTTATTAAATGTATATACTTTTGTTATAATGTTAGTGAATGGAGGTATCTTATGGCTGACAAGAATGCAAAGCCGGGAATCAATGGAAACATCTATGTTCCATATGAAAAGAGAACCGGAAATGAATCAATAGTTTATTTTACAAGAGATCTGTCTCCAAAGGGATTAATGAAGGCATATGAAAAGGTAGACGGCAACATCTGCGAATGCGGCAAGACTGCCATCAAGCTGCACACCGGGGAACCTCACGGACCTAACATCATTCCATCTGCCTGGGTAAAGGAGTTCATGGAGAATGAACTGCCTGAGGCAACCATCATTGAGACAAACACCTACTATAAGGGTGACCGCTATACTACGGACCGTCACAGAAAGACTCTGAAGGTCAACGGCTGGACATTCTGCGACGTAGACATCACCGATGAGGATGGCACGACATTACTGCCTGTCAAGGACGGCAAGTGGTTTGACAACATGTCTGTAGGAAGCCACATGATCAAGTATGACAACCTGGTCGTTCTGACACACTTCAAGGGCCATGTACAGGGCGGATTCGGCGGATCCAACAAGAACATCGGCATCGGCTGTGCAGACGGCAGGATCGGCAAGAAGTGGATCCACACCCACGACGGTTCAAAGGATCAGTGGGGCATCAGGACTGAGGAACTGATGGAAAAGATCTCCGAGTCCACAAAGGCTACCATCGACTTCTTCGGCAAGAACATAGCCTACGTCAACGTCATGAGAAACATGTCAGTTTCCTGTGACTGTGAAGGTGTCGCTGCTGAACCGGTCGTAACACCTAACGTCGGCATTCTGGCTTCAACCGACATCCTGGCAATTGACCAGGCCTGCGTTGACATCATCTATGCCATGAAGGACGAGGAAAACAAGCATATGAAGGAAAGAATCGAAAGCCGTCACGGTCTGCGCCAGTTAAGCTACATGAAGGAACTGGGCATGGGCAACGACAGATACATTCTGATCGACCTGGACAATGACGAAGTCAGGATCTTCCCGAAGGACTGCGTAAAGGACCTCAAGCCTTTTACTGAGTAAGAATGAACATACCGGCTGAAAAGCCGGTTTTTTTATGCTAGAATCTATTCAGGTGATCAGCATGTACAGAATAGCCAGATTTGAAAAGGTAACAAGAGAACAGTTCATTAAAGACAGTAACATTGAAGACGTCAGGATCTATGATGAGATCGAACTGCCGGCCAGGGCCACAAGAGGCAGTGCCGGCTATGACTTTCACATCCCCTTTGATCTGGAGTTAAGCCCCGGTGAGACCTGCAGGGTAGCCACCGGCATCAGAGCCAGAATTGACGAAGGCTGGGTATTGCAGATATTCCCGAGAAGTTCCCTGGGCTTCAGGTACCGCCTGCAATTGGACAATACCGTTGGCATCATCGATGCGGATTACTACCATGCCTTAAATGAAGGCCACATCATGATCAAGGTCACCAATAACGGCAGCAGGCAGCTTTCTTTGAAGAAGGGCGACAGGTTCGCTCAGGGCATCTTCATTCCCTACGGCATAACCGAGGATGATGAGGCGAGTGATGAAAGGACCGGAGGCTTCGGCTCGACCAATAAGCAGTAAGAGACCCACCAGTGGTCTTTTTTTTGGGGAAATTGACAGGGGAATGTGTGAAATGTCATTAAGTTAGGGCAGAGTGATGAAAAAGGTCTGGGATGTAATATAATTTATAACAGGTGATGAAAATGAAAAACATCAGAAACTTTCTGAGTAATACGCTGATCAACATGACGCAGTCAGTCCGCAGGTTTCCCGTTGCGGTATTTCTGGCTGCCGTGCTGGCCTTTGTTAACATTCTATTGATAAATGAGGTAATTGACGAGGAATATCCCCGGGCATTTGTTGCCCTGATAACGGGAATTGAAACGGCGCTGGTGTTGAATCTTTCCGATGAAAAGGGTCTGACGCACATTGGCATCATTACCGGCGGTACGATCGCCGGCATTCTGAGTGCGCTCATCTACACGGTTCTGGGCAAACTGGAACTGACGGTGCATGTTGCCCTGGTAATGTTCGGCATCATCCTGACACTGGCCATGGCCTTCGTATTCCTGTTATATTACGGCAATGATGACAGACCGGTATTCGGTCACATGGTGCAGTCGATGATCTACTGCGGGTTTGCGGTACTGGTTGCCTATCTGGGCCTTCTCATCAGCATTCTGGCCTTCTACTTCCTGATCTATGAGTTTGATGATCTGGGAGAGGTGATACTGAAACTGACCAACATCATGGCTCTGGCATTCTTCATAATGCTGTGCGGTCACATACCGGAGAAAAACGGTGAGATCGGAATCTCCCGGGCTTACAGCACCATTTTCAACAAGATCGGCTTTGCCGTATACCTCAGCCTGATTGCCATACTGTACATATACATCATCAAGATAATAATAACCTGGCAGTTGCCGGTAGGCAGGCTTAACTGGTTCGGTTCCCTGGCTCTGCTGTTCTATGTTCTCTTCTATCTGAACATGACGGGTGAGGAAGGGACACCGCAGAAGCTGTTTGTAAGATACGGCGGTCTAATGTTACTGCCGGTATTGGCAATTCAGCTGTTTGCCATCTACATCAGAGTATCAGCCTACGGTCTTACCGACGTGCGCTACGCTTCTCTGGTACTGATCCTGTTTGCGGTGCTGTTCATCGTCAACAGCGTCATCAGAAAGAAGATCACCTGGGTATTCGCTGCCGGGGCAGTGATAAGCTTACTGGTAACAGTTACCCCGCTGAATCTCGCTGACGTTCCTGCCCGTGATCAGGCAAACAGACTGATGAAGGTAGTAAACAAATACGGTCTGTTGTCAGACGGAAAATACACCTACAGTGACAAGGTAAGTGAAGAAGACAGGGAGATCCTGATCAGCTGTCATGATTATCTGAGATTCAGTGACGGTAAGACGAGCGATGAGGTCAGAATGATTGCTGCCTTATCCAGAGAGGAACTGGTTGGTAAGGAAGGAATCACGCCACTGCCTGAAGATCACTGGCTGTACTATAACTACATCGGCAGTGAGGAGACGGACATTTCCGCTTACAGCAGAGGTCAGCTGGTAACCAGTTATGAGGTTAAGGATGTCGCTGGCTATGATCTTACGCAGACAATGCTTGATCTGTACGCAAGTACTGGCGGAGCACCCGATATTGGCAGTATACTGTTATTGAAGATTGATGATGATACGGCACTTATCGTGTTTGATCTCAGCATGCAGATCATTGGAGAAAATGAAATCGGATACTTTGATCTGAACGGATATCTTCTTAAGGGAGGAGCACAATGAGAATAGGAATAGGCAATGACCACACAGCCGTGGAAATGAAGAAGGAGATCGTCAGATACCTTGAAGCCAAGGGATACGAGATGGTCAACTACGGAACGGATTCAACTGACAGTTTCAACTATCCGGTATCAGGATACAGGGTCGGCAAGGCAGTAGCCAGCGGTGAAGTTGACTGCGGCATCTGCATCTGCGGTACGGGAATCGGCATTTCCCTGGCCGCCAACAAGGTCAGAGGGATCAGGGCAGCCGTAGTCTCTGAAGGCTACAGTGCCAGACTTACCAAGATGCATAACAATGCCAACATCATCTGTTTCGGTGCCCGGGTAGTCGGCATCGAAGTAGCCAAGAACATCGTCGATGAATGGCTGAACGCTGAGTATGAAGGCGGCAGACATCAGAAGAGGATCGACATGATCACCGAGATCGAGGAAACTCAGAATCTCAAGGCAGCTGAAGAATAAAATAGAAACCGGTCAACTGACCGGTTTTAATCTGCCTTGTATTCTTTTCTGGCTCTTTCCAGCATTTCCCCGTAGCTGTATACGCAGCCGCAGTAGTTCTGCCGGTAGATGTCATATTCTCTGATTATCTCCGCCGCCTTTTCCAGACCGCCGTCCTTCTTGAAGTCAGAGAAGAAGTACCTTACACCCGGATACTTCTTTTGAAGGGTTTCGCCGATCTCATTCAGCATACGGGAATCCTTCTGCCGTGATACCGTCATTACCGTCGTGAAGTAATCGTAATGATTGTCTTCAGCGTATTTCATTGAGGCATCCATGCGCATGTCGAAGCATACCGTGCATCTTTCCCCGCCTTCAGGTGAATCCTTATAGGGAATCATTCTTTCCCGGTATTCATCCCCATGGTAGGGGTTTTTTATCAGCCTTACCTGGTGAGGATGGGTGCTGTTGTATATTCCAACATATCTTTCCAGTTCACTGTAGCGCTTTTCGTATTCGCTTTCCGGATAGATGTTGTCGTTGTAGTAAAACAGCGTCAGGTCAAATATCTCGGAAAGATAGCCTATCGGGTAACAGGCGCACATGGCGCAGCAGGTATGCATTAACAGGGAAGGTCTCTTCCCCGCTGCCCTGATCTTTTCGACCTCTTCCAGCTGGAGGTTGTAGTAATGTCTTCTGTTTTTTTCTCTCATATGATGAACATGCTGTCGCCAAAGGAGAAGAAGCGGTAGCGCTCCTCGATTGCGTGATGGTAGGCCTTCCAGATCAGTTCCTTGCCGCCGAAGGCACTGATCATCATGATCAGCGTTGACTTTGGCAGATGGAAGTTGGTTATGATGGCATCAGCTGCCTTGAACTGGTAGCCCGGATAAATGAAGATGTCAGTCTCATCAGTTACGGCCTTGAAGCAGCCATACTTCTGATAGACGCTTTCCAGTGTCCTTACTGATGTCGTACCGACGCAGACGATCCTCTGGCCGTTATTGCGGGCGTTTGTCAGTATCTGTGCAGCTTCTTCGGAGATCTCATAATGCTCACTGTGCATGTGATGGTCGTTGATGTCATCAACCTGTACGGGTCTGAAGGTTCCCAGACCGATGTGCAGGGTGATGTCCACGAACCTGCAGCCCTTGGCTTCGATCTTCTGGATCAGCTCATTGGTAAAGTGCAGGCCGGCGGTTGGTGCAGCCGCGCTGCCTTCAACCTTGGAATATACTGTCTGATATCTTTCCGGGTCACTGAGCTTTTCCCTGATGTATGGAGGTAACGGTACTTCACCGAGTCTGTCGAGTACTTCCATGAAGATGCCGTCATACTTCATCTTAAGGAATCTTACGCCGGCTTCGCCGTATTCAACGAATTCAGCCTTTAATAAGCCGTCACCGAAGTCTATTACCGTTCCCGGCTTTACGACCTTGGCATTGCCAACCAGCGTTTCCCAGACGTCGTTGCCGGTGTCTCTCAGTAACAGCACTTCAACATGAGCACCGGTTACTTCCTTGACACCGAACAGTCTGGCCGGTATTACTCTGGTGTTGTTTCTGACGATGATGTCATCAGGGCGCAGTAAATCAACGATGTCACTGAAATGGTGATCCTCGTATGTTCCTTCTGTTCTGTTAACTACCAGCAGACGTGATGCGCTTCTGTCCTTTAACGGGGTCTGGGCGATCAGCTCCTGCGGCAGTTCAAAATCAAAATCTTCAGTTCTCATCAGAAACCTCTTGAATCTATGGCGTTAAGGTTATGCCTCCTGAAGAAGGCATCCTTGAAGTCGCCGAATCTGTCTTCCTTTATGGCTGTTCTGGCGTCTTCCATCAGTTTGATGAGGAAGCGCAGGTTGTGTATTGAAAGTAATCTGGAACCCAATCCCTCATTGCATCTGAAGAGGTGTCTGAGGTAGGCTCTTGAATAGTTCTTGCAGGTATAGCAGTCGCATTCCGGATCAAGAGGTCCGAAGTCGTACTCGTATTCCTGTTTCTTTATCGTAATTCTGCCCTGAGATGTCATCAAAGTGCCGTGTCTGGCGATCCTGGTCGGCAATACGCAGTCAAACATGTCAACGTTGCGCATGATGCCTTCCAGTAATGAATCAGTGCTTCCAACGCCCATCAGATACTTGACGCTTTCCTTCGGCAGTTCAGCCAGGGAGTAATCGATCATCTTATACATCGTTTCCTTGGTCTCGCCAACGGAGGTTCCGCCGATGGCATAGCCTTCAAAGGCATCCATCTTTACCAGTTCCCTGGCGCAGTATCTTCTGATGTCTTCGAATTCACCGCCCTGGACGATGCCGAACAATCCCTGTTCCCCGACTCTGGAATGAGTCTTTACGCATCTTTCAGCCCAGCGTAACGTTCTGTCTACGCTGTCCTGCATGTACTCGCGCGTAGATGGATATGGCGGGCATTCATCAAAGCTCATGATGATGTCAGCACCGAGCTTGTTCTGTATCTCGATTGATTTCTCAGGTGACAAGAAGAGAGTAGAGCCATCAAGGTGACTTTTGAAGGTGACGCCTTCTTCCTTGATCTTACGGCGGTCAGCCAGTGAAAAGACCTGGAATCCGCCGCAGTCCGTGAGCATCGGTCTGTCCAGGTGCATGAACTTCTGCAGGCCACCGGCAGCTGCCACTACGTCTTCACCCGGTCTTAACCAGCAGTGATAGGTATTGGCTAATACGACCCCGGCTCCCATGTCGTAGAGTTCCTCCGGGGAAATGAACTTGACGGTTGCGGCTGTGCCTACCGGCATGAACATCGGTGTTTCCACCGTTCCATGCGGCGTGTGCAGCAATCCCGTTCTGGCTCCTGTCTGTTTGCAGACGTGTGTTACTTCAAAGGTAATGGCTTTGCTCATGTTAATTCTCTCTTTCAGCCAGTTAATTCTATCACACTGGCCCTGTATTTAAAAGTTAATGATGGCGGTAATTGATGCCGGCTTTTCTGGCCTGGCTCATCTGAAGCCGTCTTTCAATCTTATAGAGGTGACCGTTCTTGCGGAAACTGGCTCCCGTCTGCTTGAAATAGAAGGGAACATCAGATTCAATGCACTGTCTTCTGATGTCCAGGATCCATTCATAGTCGCAGTCTCTGGCCTTATCGCCGCTTTCCCCACCGCAGACTACCAGTTCGATCCTTTTATCCAGCTGCCCATGGAAGTCTATGGGCGTCAGTAACGGTTCACAGATAACTTCCCTGTGCTTAATGGGCAGGGCCATGAAGATGGGATATCTGATATCGGCCTGTTTCTGGGATTCCATCGTGCAGCAGATCGTGACATTGTCATAGCCGTCATTCCAGTCTTCCGGCAGACATTCGTGCATCCGGGCTATTCTCTTGGTGATGATGGTGAAGTCTACGTCACTTCTTTCCCTGATCATCTTCCAGACTTCCGGACGCCACTGATCCGCATCCTCCAGAAAGAAGTCTGAGGTCATGCAGCAGTAAACGTGAGAACCTGAAGGCATCTTATATTCTCCATTGCGTTTCCGGGAAACGGGCAGGCTAAAGGAAGCTGTTCTGGTTATGACGGAAGCGTCCTTGCCAATGGAATCATCACGTCTGTAGACATAACAGTTAACGCAACCTTCTGAATATCTGTGGCACCCGTGCCATGGATTGTATGTTACGTGGCTCATATCAAGATTTTATCATTAAATATTTGCATATAACAATAAATCAGTTTAATATAAGTATCATGAAAAGACGCAATTTTGGAACAAATGCCTTGCAGCTGGCAATGGCATTCATACTTATATTCTTCGGCATAATCCTGCAGACAAGCGGGAAGGATACGGTAAAGAACATCTCTCTTGTTCTGATGCTGGTACCCGGCATTGCCATGGTGATCGGGTTTGTGATGAATTACTTCACATATCCGTATTACTGGAGTTTTCCTGTTATACTTTTCTGCTTCTGTGCTGCGTGTGACGTAGCCGTTTACTTCATCGCGCCGTTCAGTCTTACCACTGTCAGCGTGGTTACCATGATCGTAGTTGACGGTCTGGCTGCCCTGATGGGAACGCTGTTCCACCTGTTACATGCAGATATCATCAGATAATGATATCTTTTTTTTGTCCTTTTTCAGGTGCGTTTTGGTTTATTTCCTGCGAATATGTGTTAGAATTAGAGCATTATTCATTTGACTCAGGAGGATGTTAACATGAGAAAGGATGCCAGAAGAGTAGATGTTTCGGCCCTGATGCAGTGCTGCATTGACCTCAAACCGAAAAGATATGAGAACGAAGTTTACATCAACCGCAAGGTAGATATTACCAATCTTGTCAGATTCATTGAGCAGAAGAAGGAAGAGGGAATTCACTATACCTATTTCCATGCTTTCCTGACTGCCATCGGCAAGGTGATTTATAACAGGCCGAAGCTGAACCGCTTCATCAGCAACCGTCACATGTACGAGCACAATGAGATACTGCTTTCTTTCGTTGCCAAGATGACTCTTGATGACAAGTCAGAGGAACTCATGCTGGTAGTACCGGTCAATGAGAACGACAATATTGAGAGCATCGCTGCCAGAACTGCCGAAAAGGTCAGTAAACTGCGCAGCGCCAGGGCTGAGAAGGCTGGTGCCAATGATGCCGTTGATACCCTGGGCAAGCTGCCCAACATCATCCGGGTACCTGTATTCGGCATTATAAAGCTGTTAGGCAGATACGGCCTGTTACCGGAATCTCTTACCGGTAATAACATCTATTTCACCAGCATGATCATTTCCAATCTGGGATCGATCCGCTGTGGGGCGATCTATCACAACCTGGCTGACTTCGGAACATGTTCCGCTCTGACGACTATCGGTGAGATAACAACCGAGAAGGTGATCATGGAGGACGGCAGTGAGGAAGTACGCAAGATGTGCGAGTTTGGCGTTACTCTTGATGAGAGAATAGCTGACGGCTTCTACTTTGCCAGAAGCGTAGCCATGATCGAACACATTCTGCAGAATCCGCAATTACTGGAAGAGCCTGCCGGACAGAAGATCACGTTATAAACAAAAAAACAGATGGTTTCCCATCTGTTTTATTTTCAATGGCGCCTAAAATAGGACTCGAACCTATGACCGATCGGTTAACAGCCGATTGCTCTACCGACTGAGCTATTTAGGCAGCGAAGATAATATAGCACAATATCTGGGTTAAATCAAGGGATAATGTTTAAATTATCGACGCGTTTATGTATAATTTCAGTAAGGCGGTTTTATATGAAAGTATGTGTTTTCGGTGCCAGCAGTGATGACATCAGAGATGTTTACGTCAGAGAGACGGAACACCTCGGTGAACTGATGGGGCAAAATGACATGGATCTGGTCTTCGGCGGCGGTCAGCACGGTCTGATGGGGGCAGCTGCCAGAGGCGTAAGAAGAAGCAATGGTCGCGTCATCAGCATAAGCCCGTTCATCTTCAACGAGGATGACATTCTTTTCCATGACTTCAGCGAACTCTATCTGACCAGAGACCTGATTGAAAGGAAGCAGCTGATGCTGGAGATTTCTGACAGCTTCGTTGCGGTGCCCGGCGGCATCGGAACCATCGATGAACTGTTTGAGGTATATGCTCAGAGCCATCTGGGCTATTACCGCAAGCCTCTCATCCTGTTTAACATCAACGGCTACTTTGACATGCTGTGGCAGTTTGTATGTGAATCTCATGAAGAGGGGTTCATATCAGATGATGGCATGCTGCACTGCCGGATGGCAGACAGCGCTGAAGAGGTGATCCGCCTGTTGAAAGATAAGAATCTTACATGGTGATAACATGAATGACGAACTGAAAAACTTTACCAAGAGAATACTGGTCATATGTGCAGTGCTTTTGATCGGTGTCATAGTCGTACTGGAAAGAAGTGTAATACTGAGTGCCGTTGTCAAGGTGATCAATGCGACGTCATCACTTTTGCTCGGCTTCATAATCGCCTTCGTACTGAACATTCCGATGAAGAAGCTGGAGGAGCTCTTCGCCAGGAAGATCGATCCGGAAAAGAAGAAACTCATCAGAACGCTGGCCATAATTACGACCTACGTCAGTGCGCTGTTAATAATCGTGCTGCTGATTTCGATCATCGTACCTCAGCTGATCAACAGCGTTACCATGCTGGCTGCCAACCTGCCGCAGTACATCGTAACGGTTCTGGAATTTCTGAACGGACTGTTTGAAAAACTGGGATTAAGCATCCACTTCTCTACCGACCTGATCGGCAATGACTTTATTTCCGGTCTGACCGAACTTATCAAGGGCCTGATTCCCTCAGGAAGTACCGAAAGCTTCCTGGAATGGCTGGCATCACTGGACCTGGGCATATTCAGCGACATCGGAACGGGAGCAGCCAAGGTGTTCAGCGTGCTGTTTGACATCTTCATGGGAATCGTCTTCAGCATTTACCTGCTCATTTCCAAGGAGACATTCAAGCAGCAGGTCATCAACATCTCCCGTGCTTTTATGAGTGAGAAGATGTATGATGTCCTGTATTACCTGTATCATAAGATCAATACGATATTCACTGACTTCGCCGCAGGACAGCTTACCGAAATGGCAATACTGGGCTCACTGTTCTTCGTGGTACTAAGCATAGCGGGAATGCCTTATGCACTGTTAATCAGCGTATTCATTGCTCTGACCAGCATCATTCCTTATTTCGGTACGACCATTGCGATGATCTTCGGCGCGATCCTGATCTTCGCTGAAACCTCAGTGCTGAGAATGATCATATTCATAGTGCTGTTTGTGGTCGTACAGCAGATCGAGGACAACGTCATCTATCCTAACGTAGTAGGTAATTCAGTCGGCTTATCAGCCATCTGGGTCATTGCGGCCGTAACCATTTTCGGAAGTCTGTTCGGCCTTGGCGGCATGGTGTTCGGCGTACCGGTAATGGCAGTTATCCAGTCAGTCGTGAAGGATGTTGAGAGGTATCGTCTCGATAACAAGGTGTAAAATTGTTTGCCTTGTATGTATAAAGATGATAATATATTGTTAAATAAAGGAGGGCTTTTACGTGTTTAAAAGATTATTTGGGGCCGTTGTCGCTACCGCAGTTACAGCTTTAGGTGTTAAGGTAGTAAAAGATATCCTTGATGCAGACGAAGAAGAAAAGAAGCTAATCGAGTTAGAAACAGAAGAAACCGAAGAAGAGAATAACATTGAAGAGTAGCGAATTCGTTCGCTGCTTTTTACTAGAGGTACGTATATGAAGAAAATACTGATCGTGCTGCTTACGGCAATGATGTTACTGCCGACGGCAGCCTGTAAGAAGAAACCTGATGTTGATCCGGTAACTCCCGTTGATCCGGTCGAGACAGATGTTCAGAAGGAATTCGATGCCCTGCAGAAGAAGTGGTTCATAGAGGATGTCAGTTCTGACTACGCTGACATGCGTTTCAGCGTGGAGGATCCGGAAGCCATGGGCATTAAGGACGTCGAGGTTACATTGGGTGAAATAGAAGATCCTGAAGCCGGTGACAGATATGCCGCAAGACTGGAAGAACTGAAGAAGTTCAATCCTGCCGATCTGACAACCGATCAGCAGAACATGCTGAAGTGCATGGAGTTCTACTTTGATCTGATGGTGGATAACTATGCTCTGGAAGAGGATTATACCTTCCTGTTTACACCGAACTCAGGAGTAAACAATAACCTCATTACGACATTCACTGAAATGGACATCAGAAATGAGCAGGACATTAAGGACATAATCACGCTGCTGAATGATTCAGACCGTTACATTCAACTGTGCATTGACTATACCAATGAACAGGCTGAAAAGGGAATCGTCCAGCCTGACTTCGTCATTGACAGTGTCGTTGAGGGCTGTGAGAAGTTCGCTGCCAACGTTGATAACAACGAGGTAATAAAGATCGTCAATGCCAAGATCGACAAGATCAACGTTGCCGGAGCCGACGGTTATAAGAAGCAGGTTGAGGAGGCCGTAAAGACGGTCCTGATCCCTGCATTCAATAAGATCATTGCGATGTATGAGCCGCTTAAGGGTAAGTCAATTACCAATGGCAGACTATGTGAGAATGGTGATCTGGGTGACAGAACATATGACGTCATCGTCAGACTGAAGACAAGTTCAACCCAGTCAATTCCAGATATGATCGAACTGATGGATGACGCAATATTCGAATGTCTCCAGGGCATCTACGATGTCATGAACGAGGTTGAAATTAGTCAGGGTTACGGCTACAGCGATCCCCGCGAGATCCTTGAATACATCAAGACCAGAATGCCGGCTGATTTCCCGGCCTTTGAGAATCTGCCTTATGAGGTAGACTTCCTGGATCCAAGCGTTACAAGCCCGAACGTATCCGCATACTACCTGGTTGCGCCAGTTGATAATCCGAAGAGAAATGTCATCAAGGTCAATCCGGCATTCTCGGATTCCGATCCGGATGGAATGTGCATTACCCTTGCTCATGAGGGTTATCCTGGACATCTTTATCAGAATACATACTATCTGATAAATCATCCTGATAATGAATACAGATATGCCATGAACTTCTTAGGCTACGGCGAAGGCTGGGCACAGTATGTTGAAACATACTGCTACAGTTATTTCGTGAAGAACCAGAAGGAAATCAGATATCTGCAGCTGAATAACATCTTCTCATACTGTCTATACGCACTGGCTGATCTGGAGATGCATTATAATGGATGGGGCAAGGAAGACATTGAGAACTACCTGAAGCAGTTCTTCTATGAGGATGCCGCCAAGAGTTACGCCGAATCGATCTATGAAAGCAACATCGGCGATCCAGGCATGTTCCTGCCATATTCTGTAGGTCTCTGGAAGATGTGGTCACTGTACCAGAATGCTCAGAAGGAGCTGGGCAGAAAGTTCAACCTGAAGGAATACAACAGAGTAATACTGGATGCCGGAGCATGTACATTCGAAATGCTTGAGGAAAAGGTAAACGAATTCATTAATAAGAATAAGTAAAAAAAAAGAGGCTGGTCATCTGATCAGCCTCTTACTTCAAATTCAAATTCATGCGGAAGGGCAGGTACCTCCTTCGCACTGTAATCAGATATGCTGGCATAGCGGGCAGCTTTCTGAAGATCGCAGATAAAGGAATGGATGTTCAGGTTACTGCCCTGAATTTCCATTTCTACATTGCCGTTATACATGTTTCTTATCCAGCCGGTGTAGTTGTGCTTATCCGCCAGCATTTCAGCAAACCAGCGGAATCCGACGCCCTGAACTCTGCCGGTAAATATGACATAATACCTTTTCATGTCTATATTATATTTTTGTTTTCACAAATTGGCAATTGATTAGGAAAATGAGGAAAATATTGTTTGACATGTATCTCATTAAATGTTAAGATAATTAAGCATTTGGTAAACGGGCCTGTAGCTCAGGTGGTTAGAGCGCGCCCCTGATAAGGGCGAGGTCGCTGGTTCAAATCCATTCAGGCCCACCATTGCATGGGGCATTAGCTTAGCTGGGAGAGCGCCTGCCTTGCACGCAGGAGGTCAGGGGTTCGAGCCCCCTATGCTCCACCATTAGA
>JAFWGU010000013.1 GCA_017512285.1 Erysipelotrichaceae bacterium
AGACTGCCATTGATGAATATATAGAGTATTACAACAACACAAGGATCAAAACCAAATTGAAAGGCCTGACCCCTTGCCAGGCAAGGAATCAAGCCTTATCATACAGTTAATATTCTGTCCCAATAATGGGGTTCACTTCAATCTTCGTCCTTTTATTATTCATTTCTGCGGTATTCTCTTGGCGTAGAACCGTATGTTCTTCTGAATAATCTGTAGAAGAAACTCAGATTTTCATAACCGATGTTTTCAGCGATGTCTTCTATGGTCAGATCGGTATTCTTCAACAGGAAACAGGCCTGTTCAAGTCGGCGTGTTTCCAACAGCCTGCTGAAGGTGGAACCGGTCTGTTTTTTTATTATTCTGGAAAGTGTATAGACATCAGCGTGATGCTGAGAGGCAAATTCAGTCAGGGATGCCGTTTTATACATCGTATCGATGTAACGTAAGAGTTCCATGGTTACGCTCTGATCATAGGAACTGTCGGAAATGACGATCTGATCCGAGTGATTGATCATCGACATGAACAATAGTCCCATTGTTATCTGATTCATGCTGCGCTTGTTTGGCTCATCTTCCAATAGGTTCCAGATCAGGTTTTCCAGCAGGTTCTGCACGGGAATGATGTCATGGGCGTTGAAATACAGATAGTTTGACTCAGTATCACGGGAAGTCAGGCAGCTGATGATGAAGTCACGTAGCGGGTTTTCACCGGTTGAGATCATCTTGAAGGCCTCATCAAAGAACTGCGGCAGGATCATGAAGTTTACCGCTATGTCATCCTTTCCTGCCGGCATTATCTCCTGTACGGCATGCTGATTCAGAAACAACAGGTCGCCCTCATTCAGGGTTATCTCTTCACCATCAATTATGTGAGTGGTCTTTCCGCTGACCATGTAGACGAATTCAACGTAGTTGTGGGTATGTCTTGGAAAATGGATGAAACGGGTATGCGGTCTGATGTCAATGAGCTTGCCGTTCTTAAGAACACGGGATGAGTCGATTTCATCCTTCTTACTGTCGCTGTAGTAAAGAGAACGGTTTACGTCCTTCTTGCCGTTAAGTATTTCCCGTTCTTCTTCAGTTATCTCACTGAGCTTTGCTAGTAACAGTTCATTCATACCAACATTATAACTCCTGAAATTGCAAGAAAGGACAGTTTTTTGTTCAAGTAACGATATAAAAACGGATGGTTTATGCTGATAGAATGATAATGTAGACAACTGGAGGAATAATCATGAACAGATACGATGACGCTAAGGCAAGATATGCCAATACGGGAATTGATGCTGAAAAGGCCATTGAGACACTTAAGAACATTTCAGTAAGCCTGCATTGCTGGCAGGGCGATGATGTCAGAGGCTTTGACACTGATCCTAACAAGCCACTTACAGGCGGCATTCAGACAACGGGAAATTATCCGGGCAGAGCCAGAACTCCTGAGGAGCTAATGGCAGACCTTGATGAAGTTCTGAAACTCATTCCAGGCAGACCGAAGATGAACCTGCATGCTTCATATGCCATCTTTGAGGACGGCGACTGGGCTGATAGAGACAAACTTGAACCTAAGCATTTCCAGAAGTGGGTAGATTTCTGCAGGGAAAGAGGATTGGGCTGTGACTTCAACCCGACATTCTTCTCCCATGAAAAGTGCGATCCGCTGACACTCTCTTCAGCAAATGAGGAGACCAGAAAGTTCTGGATCGAACACGGCAAGGCCTGCATCAGGATCTCAAACTATCTGGCTGAACAGCTTGGCGAAAAGTGCGTCATGAATATCTGGACAGGTGACGGCTTCAAGGACATCCCGGGTGATAGAATGGGTCCAAGAGTAAGATACAGAGAAGCCATTGATCAGATCCTTTCTGAACCATATGATTTCAATAAGGTAAAGCCATGCGTGGAATCAAAGACCTTCGGCATAGGTGTTGAGTCATATACAACAGGCTCGGCAGAGTTTACCTTAAGTTACGCAGCCTTCAATAAGGATAAGTGCATTCCTCTGATGGATAACGGCCACTATCATCCAACTGAAGTAGTTAGCGACAAGATCCCGGCATTACTGACATTATTTGATGAGATCGCACTGCATGTTACCAGACCGGTAAGATGGGACAGTGACCATGTAGTACTGTTTGATGATGAAACAAGAGAAATCGCCAGAGAGATCGTAAGATGCGGCATTGACAGAGTAAACATTGCGCTGGATTACTTCGATGCATCGATCAACAGGATCTCAGCCTGGGCTACCGGTTACAGAAATCTGCAGAAGGCCCTGTTGTTTGCCTTATTACAGCCAAATGAAGAACTGAAGAAACTGCAGGACGAGCAGAACTTCTCCAAACTGATGGTCGTTCAGGAAGAACTGAAGACAATGCCATTCAATGACATCTGGGATGAATACTGTGCTAGATGCGGCAAGCCAAAGGATGGCGAATGGTACGCTGAAGTAGAAAGATATGAAAGAGAAGTTCTTTCAAAGAGGGCATAACATGGAGAACAGACTTATCAGAGACTTTACCAAGACGTGTACTGACGGCTGGTTGCAGGGCTGGCATGAAAGAAACGGCGGAAACCTCTCCTACAGAATGAGACCGGAAGAAGTTGAGCAGTTCAGAGCTTCTTTCAGAAATGATGAACCATGGCGTGAGATCGGTACGGAAGTACCTGCGCTGAAGAACGAATACTTCATGGTCACCGGTTCAGGCAAGTACATGAGAAATGTCAGTCTGGACTTTGAAGACAGCGTTGCCGTCATCAGAGTTGATGAAACCGGAACAAAGTATCAGATCGTATGGGGACTGGTAAACGGGGGCAAGCCAACCTCTGAATTACCTTCACACTTAATGAATCTGGAAGTTCTGAAGCAGAGGGATCCTGAAATGAGGATCGTCTATCACGCTCATCCTGCCAACATCGTAGCCCTGACATTCGTACTGCCGTTAAAGGATGAAGTGTTTACCAGAGAGATCTGGGAAATGGAAACAGAATGTCCGGTCGTATTCCCGCAGGGAATCGGCGTTGTTGAGTGGATGGTACCCGGCGGTAAGGAGATCGGCATCAAGACTTCTGAAATCATGAAGACGAAGAACGTTGCCGTATGGGCTCATCATGGCATGTTCGTCTGCGGACATGACTTTGATGAAGCCTTTGGACTGATGCATACCGTTGAAAAGGCAGCTGAAATCCTGGTCAAGGTACTGAGCATGTCTCCGACAAAGCTCAATACCATTAAGCCGCAGGACTTCAGAGACCTGCAGGAACCGTTCAACATCGTTCTTGATGAAAAGTATCTTTATGAAAAATAAACATTATCTGGCCATAGACATCGGTGCTTCCAGCGGCAGACACATCGTCGGCTGGCTGGAAGACGGCAAATTAAGGACTGAGGAAGTTTACCGCTTCAGAAATGGCGTCAGCGAAGAAAACGGACACCTTATCTGGGACATCAGACATCTTGTTGAAGAAGTCAGAAGGGGCATCGACGAGGCGCAGAAGAAGTTTGAAATTGAATCACTGTCCATAGATACCTGGGGGGTAGATTACGTGCTGATGAGGGGGGATCAGGAAATTTATCCTGTCTATGCCTACAGGGACAGCAGAACGGAAAAGGTGATCGATGAGGTTCATGCGATCATGCCGTTTGAGCAGCTGTATGAGCATACGGGATGTCAGTTTCAGCCATTTAATACGGTCTATCAGCTCTATGATGATCTGAAACTGGGAAGACTTGAAGGCGTAACTGACTTCCTGATGATTCCTGAATATCTCCTGTATAAGCTTACCGGTGTGAAGAAGAAGGAATTTACCAATGCCACAACCACGGGCATGATCAATCACGATACCCTTGAATATGATGAACAGGTCATTAACAGGCTAAAACTGCCTGCTCATCTGTTCCCGAAACTGCATCAGCCGGGAGAAGTACTGGGATACTATCAGGGCATTAAGGTCATGTTATGTGCAACCCACGATACCGGTTCAGCCGTTGAAGGCATTCCTATGGAAGGCGATCAGCTGTACATTTCCTCCGGTACCTGGTCCTTACTGGGAGTCAAGACGGAGAAGCCAATCACTGACGTCAGTTCAATGAAGGCCAACTACTCCAATGAAGGCGGGGTAGGGTACAACCGCTATCAGAAAAACATCATGGGCATGTGGATCGTCAATGAATTGCAGAAACAGCTGTGTCCGGAAGAGAACATTGCCGACATCGTAACCAAAGCTGAAAAAAGTGAATATGATGAGGTACTTGATGCCAATCATGAGTCCCTGCTGGCCCCGGAGAGCATGAAAAAGGCCTTTGATGACCTGTTACAGGTTAAGCCGCAGAATAAGTACGATTACTTCAGATGCGCTTACAGGTCTCTGGCGCTGTCCTACAGACAGGCTATTGAGGAGCTGGAAGCCAATACGGGAAAGAAATATGAGAAACTGTACATCGTTGGCGGCGGCGCCAGGAATCAGTTTCTTAACAGACTGACTGAACAGGCTACCGGCAAAAAGGTAATTGCCTTACCGATAGAGGCTACAGCCATCGGCAATCTGATGATCCAGATAAGAAACAGTTAGAAACAAAAAAAGCTCCGGATTCCGGAGCTTTCGTTCGCTTAGAAATTATAGATGGTATCCAGCTTGTCCCTGCAGGCTTCCAGAGCTTCTTTGTTGCCGACTACGCAGATGTCGTCATCCTCATTGACCTTTTCAAATACGGCCTTTGTATTCTCGATGTCCTCAATGGTCGTATTGATGATCTGATCAAGAACTTCGCATCTGTTCTGGTAGGTAATGCCGTTGATGTAGTTCATGTCAGCCAGTTTGGCAGTTGACCTTGGCGTTAATAACGGATCAAAGTCACCGGTGGTTCCGACAATGTATTTCTCAACGCTGTCATTGTTCCTGCAGAATTCTTCCAGATATTTGCCGGTATTCTGATAGATGTTCAGTGAATTTGCCGGATTAGGGTCTCTGTAGGAGTAGAATCTGGCAGCCTTGTTCATCCTGCAGGCAAATCCGCAGCCATAGGCACCGCCCTTGACTCTGATGTTATTCCACAGATAGTCATAAGTCAGGATGTTAGACAGTACGTACATCGTACCCAGCTTGTTGTCAACCAGACCTGATACGTCTGAACTCTTGCAGGCGTATGAAATGTTGGCCGGCACGACGATTCCTTCACGCTTATGGCCAAGTGGCTGCTTTTCAACAGGAATCACCGGTTCACCGTCTTTGAGGTCATCAAGGAAGGCCTTGACGATCGCTGGCTTGTCTTCGCTGGTTACGGAAACCATGAAGCGGTTTCTGGTATAGATCCTGGCATATAATGCCTTCAGGTCGGCAATGAACCCATCAGCCATCTCTTCCCAGTTTTCAGCCAGTTTCTTGATGAACTTGTAGGCTTCATAACCTGAGTAGTATTCAACGCAGGTTCCGGCTTCGCTTCTGTAGGCGGCTGCTCTGACCATGCCCATGGCATGACCGGCATTGATGAAGGTCTGCTCAAGGGCAGTCTTGTTCTGCCTGATGATGTCTCTGATGGCATTCTTATCAGCGAAGGTCGTTCTGTAGAGGATCTCCTGGACCAGTTCTACAGCTTCCTTGTCGTTTCTGGTCAGAGCGCTCCAGCTGGTATCGGTAACGGTGATCGTCTTTCCGTTCTGGTCAGTTGTGGCTGTAAACGTGCTGCCGAAGCTGCCGAGTATGCTCTTGATCTTCTGAGCCAGATGGATGGTATCATAGTTTTCGGTAGCCGTCTGGCCTAACAGCGACTGTAAGATGGCAAGTGTTGTATATTCCTCAAGTCTGAGATCGCTTACGTCACCGTAAACGGAAACGTAACTGATGCCGTTGGTATCAATGTCATGCTTCAGAACCTTATTGCCTGTACCGTGTGTACAGACTTCAATTGGCAGATCCGTCGGTGTCTTCTTGAGGTCTGAGAGGTGCAGCTGAGGCAGGGTAGCCTGCTGTTCAGGTGTATCCTCGGTAGCCTGCCAGATGGCAAGCTCTCTGTTCATTTCAATGATCTCACTGATCTTTTCATCGCTCCATGTTGCCTTGATCTCAGAAAGCTTATGTCTTTCGCTTTCTGCCTTTTTCTGTCCAAGGGTATTTGATGGCTTCAGCAGTACCGTTGCGTGATGGTTGCTGTTGAGGATGTATTCTTCAATGAGGCTTTCATAGTAGCCTGTATTGACCTTTTCTCTTAATTCACTGAACAGTTCGTCGACCTTCAGGGCATCAGCCGGGTCTCCGTCATACAGCCAGCTGCTCAGAGAAGAAATGGCAAATGCCAGTCCCTTCGGAGCGCCGCCAAATTCCTTCTCTCTGGCCTTGAATTCAGCCTTGTTCAGGGTGGCGATGAGTTCATCCTTATCGATGCCTTCTCTGACGATTCTTTCCAGTTCGCCATAGATGGCATCATGGACCTGTTCCTGCTTTTCCAGATCGGTGTTGATGACATCGATCTCAACGAATGGCTGTAACAGACCGTCCTCCATTGAGAAGTAGATGTCCTCGCCTAAGCCGTTATTCAGAATTACCTTTTTGAGAGGTGATTCGTTGGAGCCGCAGACTACTGATGAGATCAGACCGAAGGCTGCGTTCTTCATGTAGTCATCAAAGCTGCCGATGACATATCCGTAGGCGATCTGAGCCTTGCCCTTACCGCTGTCATCCGGTGCAACCTCGTACTCCTGAATAACGTCATCAGCTACTACAGGCTGCTGTTTTTCAATGACGATCTTATCACCGTCTGATGTGTAGTGTGACAGATATTCGTCATCAATGATTCCCAATATGGTTTCAATGTCCATGTCGCCATCCAGGAATATGTATGAGTTGGAAGGATTGTAGTACTTCTTATGGCTGCTGCAGAACTGCTCGTAAGTCAGGGTAGGGATGAATTCAGGATCTCCGCCTGATTCGTTGCCGTAACAGGTATCAGGGAATAATGAGTGCATCATGATCCTGCTTCTTACACCGTCCGGAGATGAGAAGGCACCCTTCATTTCGTTGAATACGACGCCCTTGAAAATCGGCTGGGCATCTTTCTCTTTCAACTCATAGTGCCAGCCTTCCTGACGGAAGATGTTTGGCATGGTTACGGCGATTGGATGGAATACGGCATCAAGGTAGACTCTCATCAGATTGATGAAATCCTTGTCATTACGGCTGCTTACCGGATAAACGGTCTTATCCGGGAAGGTCATGGCATTAAGGAAGGTCTGCAGGGAACCCTTTAACAGGTCAACAAAAGGTTCTCTGACCGGGTAACGCTGTGAACCGTTCAGTACTGAGTGTTCCAGAATGTGGAAAACACCTGTATCGTCAACTGGCGTGGTCTTGAAGGCGATTGAGAAGGTCTTGTTCTCGTCATCTCTCTTCAGCCAGATGGTTTTTGCCTGGGTCTTTTCGTGAATCATTTCGTACATGTCAGCCTTGATCTCTTCAATGTGACGGACATTGGTTACTTTGAATCCGTGTATAGTATCATTTACTTTCATATGTACCTCCGCATTTAGCCTTATTATACTCTTTTGCCTTTGTGAAGAAAAGAAAGGCACAATTGACGGGGTACAAAAATTGACATTATAGACAATCTATTAAATAATAAGTTGTGGGCGGTTTGATGGCCGCTGGGGGAATTGAGTATATGGAAGTTAAAAACAAGATCGTCGAACAGCTGCTTGAGTCGGAACTGTTCAGCGGCATGGCCTTTAATGAAGTTGCCGATATACTGGGAAATGATCAGACAACGGTAAGGGCATACAAAAAAGGGGAACAGATCATTGACCCTGCTACTTTCAAGCCATGCATGGCTTATGTGCTGACCGGAAAGCTGGTCATAAAGGAAGTGGATAATGGAATGGTTTTCAAGGATGTACCTAAGGGATCATTCTTTGCACTCATAACCCTTTTCAATGGCTCTCTGCAATTCGCCAGCAACATATTTGCGGTAAGAGATTCCAGAATAATCTTCATCAGTCAGGACCAGGTTGATGAATGCGTGGGCTCATATCCGCAGTTTGCGCGCAACTACATCCGTTATCTGCATATCAGAATGAGGTTCATGCACAGTGAGATCATGGTACTCAGCAGGAGCACACCGAAGAACAGCCTGATAGGGTACCTCTGGAATTCTTCAGCTTCGCTTGGAGAACAGTTCAGACTTGAAGCTTCATATTCAGATCTGGCCAGAAATCTTAACATGAGCCGCTCATCGCTTTACCGTATCCTGGATGAACTCGAAGGGGAGGGATTCCTCACCCGTAAGGGCAGATACGTCACGATCAACAGAGAAGTACAATACTAAAAAAGCCTGTGAATTTGAACTGCCCCAGTGAAAAAGGATAGTTAATAAAAAAACCGGGACCCTCCTGTACAATGAAAGTATAGGAGGGTTTTAATATGGCAGGAAAACCTAATAATAAGTATTCACCGGAATTCAAAAAAGAAGCAGCAGAGAA
>JAFWGU010000014.1 GCA_017512285.1 Erysipelotrichaceae bacterium
AGAAACCAACTCCAAACTGACCGATAATGTCGACTTCATCGGCCTTCTCCAGCTGTTGTTTGAATTCAGTGGAGCCGCTGTGGGCGATGGTTCCGAGATTATGTTCAAGTTCTTCTTTGTTCATGCCAATGCCGTTATCTTCAATTGACAGCGTACGTGCATCCTTGTCTATTTCCAGGAATATGTGCAGTGGATCACTTGGCGTATAGGCACTGTCTGTAAGCGACATGTAATGCCTTTTGTCCAGGGCATCCGATGCGTTGGAAACCAGTTCTCTTAAGAAGATTTCCCTGTTTGTATAAATAGAGTTGATCATCAGATCAAGCAGCTTTTTTGATTCTGTCTTAAATTGCTTCTTAGCCATTCTAACATCTCCTTTTAGCACTCTTATAGTATGACTGCTAATATTGTATACCCATACTTCCCAAAATACAAGGGCTGAGATAAATCAGCCCTGTTTTTACTGAAAATCATTTTGTTGCCTTGAAGAACTGCTTGCGATAACTCGTAGGTGTCGTATCGTTTATCTTTCTGAAACATTTGACGAAGTAATTGCCATCAGGAATGCCTACGCTCTCAGCAATTTCCTGAACGGTATGATAAGTCGTCCTCAGCAGTCTTCTTGCCTTTCTCATTCTCAGTTCAAGCAGATACTGATTGGGAGTCTTCCCTGTTTCCTTCTTGAAACGCTTTATGTATGCACTGACGGTCAGGCCAAGCTTGTCAGCAGTTTCTTCCACTGATATTGGATTAGGATAATTATTCTCCAGATAATGAATGGCACTGAGTATCGTATTACTGTATTTTTCTTCTCTGAATCTGTTGATCGCATCAGTAAAGTCCCTTATCATTCTTTCGTTTTCCCGGTACATTGCCTCTCTGGACGTGCACCGTCCAATGTTCTGAGTACTTACGCCAGATATTTCATCAATGGTTACAGGAGATAATCCGGCATGCATAGCTGCGATACGCACAGTGGTTCTGGTAATGCCGGCACTTATTCGGGAGCCTTCCAGCTGTGATCCGATATTGACCATGAACTTGACATTGTTATGAAGCTGACGGTAACTGCTTATTGCTCCAACAGTATCGCCTTCGGCAACCTGCTCCATGAATTCATTTTCAATACGGTAACGTTCATTGACGATGTTCTCAAAGTTTCGCTTGCTGTATTCCCATCCCTTTCTGACTGTCTTATCCATTTCCTGCAGTTTAATGTATGAGAATTTTCCTGGATCCAAGCCAACATGCTTCAGTAATACGTGACACTGATGAAGAATGTCTTCCTGTCTGGCAAGAACGTACTTGCTTCGATAGCCTCTGAAAGATCTGACGCCCAGATTATCGATGTGATTCTGTTCTGCAAGGATCTTTATGTTAGCTTCAGTCAGATCGCTTGTCTTATACGGCCCTACTATTACAGTACCGTTTGATAGTTTGATGATAGTGACGCTCATGAGAAGAGAATCTTCTATGTAGTTTATGGAGTTCTGAAGCATGGCATCAATCTGCGCTGACAAATAAGAAAATTCAAATTCTTGCTGAACTTCGTGAAAATGATTGTCTTCACAAAACTGTCTCAGCTGTTGCGTTTGTGTGACGTATTCAAATGGAATGCTAGAAATATCGTTAATTATGCTGCAAGCCTCTACAATATTCATTTTTACCTCCAAATAGAATAATTTATTTCTATATTGAACAATTTTATTCTATCATATTCAAATCTTCATTTGGTAGTATAAGTTTGCCAAAGGGGTGGTAAGATTTCCCCAATCAGAATAAATAGAAAAAGGAGAGAAAATTATGGCAAAAGATTACAAGGCACTCGCTGATAAGGTCATCGAAAACGTTGGTGGCGTTGAAAATGTTGAGTCACTCGCACACTGTGTTACCCGTCTTCGTTTCAAATTAAGAGACGCTGGCAAGGTTAACAAGGAAACTCTGGCTAAGGTTCCTGGCGTATTAAAGGTCATGGAAGCAGCAGGACAGCTTCAGGTAGTTATCGGTCAGGATGTTACCGATGCTTATGATGCTATTCTGAATAATTACACGATCAAGGCTGGCGGAGAAGTTGACGCAGACGCAGCTGACACAAAGGCTGACAAGGGCGAAAAGAAAGGTAACATTGCCGGCGGTTTGGCTGACATGGTATCAGGCATCTTCATGCCATTCATGGGTGCCTTCATGGGAGCTGGATTACTGAAAGGCTTGCTCGTATTATTAACAACATGGAGCATCTTAGACAAGGCTAGCTCAACATACACAATTCTCTACGCTATCGCTGATGGCACATTCTACTTCCTGCCATTCTTCCTGGCTTACTGTGCCGGTAAGAAGTTCGGTGGAAATCCATTCATCACAATGGCACTTGCTGCTGCAATGTTATATCCTAACTTCACAGCATTAAGTTCTTCAGAGAATCCTGTAACTTTCTTAGGTATTCCAGTAGTAATGATGAGCTACTCAAGCACAGTATTACCAATTATCGTCGCTGCCTGGTTAGAAGCATTACTGGAAAAGTTCCTGAACCGCGTATTACCAAAGGTAATCCGTTCAATCTTCACACCTCTGATCGTTATGGTAGTTGTATTCCCGTTAGTAGTATTAGTTGTTGGTCCTGTTACAGACATCGTTGGTAAGGGCTTAGCTAACATCATCAAGACAGGTCTGGATACAGTTCCGTTATTAGGCGGATTCTTAATGGCTGCTTTATGGCCGATCATGATCATCTTCGGTGTTCACTGGGGAATCGTTCCAATCGTCATGAACAACCATGCAGTATTAGGTTACGACTACATTCTGCCATTAACAGTTGGCACAAACTTCGGTATTGCAGCTGCAGTATTCGCAATCTCATTAAAGTCTAAGAAGGCTGAAACAAAGGAAATGGCCTTCACAGCAGCAGCCAGCGCATTCGTCGGCGGCGTTACAGAACCAGCTATTTACGGTATCTTAATGAAGTGCAAGACTATCTTCGGTGCTGTATGTCTGGCAAACGGTATCGGCGGCGCAATCTGCGGTATCATGCATGTAACTCGTGACGTAATGATCTCAGTTAACGGCTTGACATTACCGGCTATCGCAGCAGTTTACGGCAAGTGGGGCATCGTAGCAATCGTTATCTCAATGATCGCAGGCTTCGCAGCTGGTTACGTCTTATTCAAAGACGAAATGATGGAAAACTAATAATCTATACTATGGAGATAACTATAAAGAAATCAAGCACTTTCCCCGGGGAAAGTGAATAAAAGACAAGTTATCTGACATATAGTGAGAGTTCTTTGAAATCGTGAATAAAAAGTACACTGAAAACAACTATCCT
>JAFWGU010000015.1 GCA_017512285.1 Erysipelotrichaceae bacterium
AACTCTCCGTTTGATTTATTATAGCTCTTTGCTTTTTTTCTTCTTGTTATCCAGATATCCTATTTAGATATCTCTGAGTCTAAACTCAAATTTCTTGACGTGTGTTTCTGTTTGTTTCTCAAAGAACAATCCTTAGCCTTTTTCAAGGCCGGAGCACTCCATGCGGTGTGCCTATTTAATCTACCACAACCCCATATTTTTGGCAAGTTTTTTTTAACTTTTTTTTCATTTTTTTTGCCGATTTTTTCTGATATCAAAAAAAGCCCGTAAACAAAGGCTTTTTTGCACTTCTCACAATTTCGGAATTGTTGATTTTTTATCTGTAAGTTGCAAAGGCGGCATATTTGCCCCAATGTTTTTCAATTGTTTTCTGCCAGTCTTCCTTACTTACAATGCCATTCCAGCTCAGAATTTCATACTCCACGTTGTTATATGTGTAGAAAACGCCAGTGGATTCAAAGCCGTTGCGGACATAGAATGCTCTTCTTCTTAACCTTTCTTCCAGGTTATCGCTGTCACTGTCTGTTTTCTCAATGTCGATCGTCATGCGGTAATCCCTGTACGTCTCCTTAAGCATGTCAAGGATCCTGGTACCGTATCCCCTGTCCTGAAGTGATGGTTCAATGCAGATGTAGCTGAGATAAGCAATATCATACGCCAAAAACATGACGGTCAGCCCTACCAGTTCTTCATCCTGGTAATACGCATGCATCACCCTGTCCCTGCCGGCAGAATTCACAAGGTGAAAGAAAGGGATCCTTTCCTCATTTGGAAAGGATTCGTCATACAGTCTTCTTATCTTCCTGATGTCGGATGCATTCTTATCTATCAGTTTCTGTTCCACGAGATAATAGTAACAGATTTGGCTTTTATAATCATATATATTAGCTGACCAGAAAGAAAAGGTACCTTGCGGTACCTCTTACTTGTTTCTGATTTCCTCCAGCTGCTGCAGGACTACTGCATACTGCTGTTTGTACTGTTCCAGCTTGTTTCTTTCCTGAGCGATCTTGGCTTCAGGAGCCTTGTTGACAAAGTTAGGATTTGAGAGCATGCCCTCGCCTCTTCTGATTTCGCCTTCAAGTCTGCCCTTTTCCTTTTCAAGTTTCTGCTTTTCAGCCTCGTAGTCAACGATCTGACCCATGTCAACGATCAGTGAACCCGAAGTCAGAGGTCTGACAACCAGATCTCCTTCCAGCTTGTCGACCCGGTTGACCTTGGCCAGTTTTGTCAGCATGTTAGCCATTTCCTTTTCAACAGGCAGGCTGTTGGAATTAACATCGGCGATGACAATGTCGAATGACAGTGACGGCTTGATGTTGTAGTCAACTCTTAACTGTCTTACACCGGTGATTACGTCGATCAGCTGATCAACATCCTTTACGCATTCCGTATTCAGTTCTCTGATCGTCGGGTAGTCTTCAATGCACAGTGCCTTCTTTGCATGAGGCAGTGATGCATATATGTTCTCCGTAACGAATGGCATGTATGGATGTAACAGCTTCGTGATGTCTAGCAGTACCGTTAACAGCGTGCTCTTGGTTGCCTTTACGACTTCTGGATTGTCTGAGTTCAGAGTTGACTTGGTCAGCTCAATGTACCAGTTACAGAAATCATTCCATACAAAGTCATATACTTCATTGCCAGCCAGGGCAAATTCATACTTGTCCATGTTGGCGGTAACTGATGCAACTGTCTTATTCAGCTTGTCCAGCATCCAGATGTCGATGTTATTCAGATTTGAAAGATCAATGTCTTCCAGTCCGAAGTCACCGAGGTTCATCTCAACGAATCTGCTGGCATTCCATAACTTGTTGATGAAGTTCCAGCTGGCCTCAACCTTGCTCTCAATGTAACGCATGTCCTGACCAGGAGTTGAGTTGGTTGTCAGGAAGAAACGCAGGCTGTCTGCGCCGTATTTTTCGATTACGTCGCGCGGGTCAACGCCGTTGCCAAGAGACTTGCTCATCTTGCGTCCAAGATTGTCTCTGATAAGCCCATGGATTAGAACGTCCTTGAACGGATAGCTGTTGGTAAAGTGTCTGGCACAGAATGCCATTCTGGCTACCCAGAAGAAGATGATGTCATAACCTGTTTCCAGAGTGCTTGTCGGATAGAAGCGCTTATAGTCAGGCTTATCCTCATCAGGCCAGCCTAATGTTGAGAACGGCCACAGGCAGCTTGAGAACCAGGTATCCAGAACGTCTTCGTCCTGTGTCCAGTTTTCCGGATCTGCCGGATCTGTCTCTGAGCAGAAGATCTCGCCAGTTTCGTTGTTATACCAGACAGGAATTCTGTGTCCCCACCATAACTGACGGGAAATGCACCAGTCTTCAATGTTTTCCAGCCACTGAATGAATGTTCTTTCAAATCTTTCCGGATAGAAATTGATCTTTGTTTCCGGATTCTTCTGTGCTTCAAGAACGGCATCAGCAAGAGGCTTCATCTTTACGAACCACTGCTTTGACAGATAAGGTTCAACGATGGCATCCGTTCTTTCAGAGTGGCCAACCGGGTGAACGATCTCTTCAATGTTTACCAGATGTCCTTCATTCTTTATTCTTTCAACCAGTCTTTCACGGCACTCGAATCTGTCAAGTCCGTTGTACTCCCCTGCCAGTTCATTCATCGTTCCGTCAGGATTGATGCAGACAGGTTTCGGGAAGCCATACTTCTCTCCTAACTTGAAGTCGTTAGGGTCATGAGCAGGAGTACACTTCATGGCACCGGTACCGAAGCCGATCTCGATATAATCGTCAGCGATGACCGGCAGTACTTCCTTGTTTGCCGGATTAATTACGTGCTTGCCTACGATGTCCTTGTACTGCTCGTCTTCAGGGTGAACGACTACACAGACGTCTCCAAACATGGTTTCAGGTCTGGTCGTAGCTACGTCAATGGTTGTACCCGTTTCTACGACATCGTATCTGAATGTATACATGGCACCCTTGGTGTCCTTATGGATAACTTCAATGTTGCTTAAGGCAGTCTGAGCAACCGGATCCCAGTTGATGATCCTTTCACCCTGGTAGATCAGTCCTTCATTATACAGCTGTACGAACTCTCTTCTTACGGCCTTTGACAGTCCTTCATCCAGAGTGAAACGCTCACGGGAATAGTCAAAGCCAAGACCCATGGCTGCCCACTGCTTGCGGATGTGACCGGCATATTCTTCCTTCCATTCCCAGGCTCTTTCCAGGAATTTCTCTCTGCCAATGTCATAACGCGAAATGCCTTCGCTCTTCAGTCTCTGGTCGACCTTGGCCTGAGTTGCGATGCCGGCATGGTCCATGCCAGGCAGCGAAAGAACGTCATAGCCCTTCAATCTCTTATATCTGGTTATGATGTCCATCAGGGTAAAGTCCCAGGCGTGCCCCATGTGCAGCATGCCCGTTACGTTTGGTGGCGGAATTACCATGCTGAAAGGAGACTTGCTCGGATCTCCGGCCGTAAAATAGCCTTCCTTCAGCCAGCCTTCGTAAACGCCGTCTTCAACCAGCTTGTGGTTGTACTTCTGATCTAACATACTGATCCCTCCCTAAACAAATAAAAGCGCCCTCCCAAGGACGCTTGAACGTGGTACCACCTTTGTTTTTCTCTCAATCTGTTAACGCCAGCAACGGAATCCCCTACTGTTTTCAGAGATTCAACTCCGGACCGACCTTCATGCTTTCCACTGTATCCTTTCACCAGCCGGATACTCTCTGTAAGCTGGAATTGGCATTACTCCTGCCCTTCAACGTCGATATGTTGATTATAGAATATAAAACATAATAATTCAATGTAATTTTAGTAATGAATGTATACCGTAGCCCCGACTTCAAGACGGTCATACAGTTCGGCGATCTTGCCGGTCGGCATGTTGACACAGCCGTGTGATGGATCAGTCAGATAGATGTCTCCGCCGAACTCACTTCTCCACTTCGCGTCATGCAGACCGTATATCGTACCGGTCGAGTCAAACCCGATCCAGTAATCGACATATTCTGTATAGTCATCGCCTCTTAGCACACAGTCCCTGTCCATCTTTCTGACTCTGAAGGTACCGGTTGGGGTACCGCAGTCAAAGTCTTCATTACCGGTAACGACCGGTGAAGTCAGAATGAGTTCATCGTTCTCGTAATACCACAGGGTCTGCTGAGAAATGCTGACATCGACATAGCGGTCGATCACTATGGTGTAGTCAATCGACACATAGCCGTTTGATTCATCCAGAAGGACATAGGCTATTCTGTTACTGAGCGTGCCCCGGTCAATGTATTTTCTGTCTGACACGTAGTATTTATTGGCAATCGATCTCGAGACTGAGTACAGTTCATCATAATCTATAGCCAGCTCACTGCCGTCCAGATACAGAAGATCAACCATGTCACTCTTGTCCAGGTATTCCTTCGACCCGGCAACGGTTATCGTTACCGTCTTGTTGATGATGTTGTTCAGCTTGGTTACCTGGCTGTTGAGATACTCATCATCTCTGGTAACTGTCGGTGCTTCATAGAATTCACTCAGATCTATCTCGGAATTGATGGTTTCGTTTAAGGCATTCTGACAGGCCTCATTTACCTTCTCCCTTACAAGCTCAGGATCGATGTAGCATCCTTCATCTTCTCTTATGACAACATACTCACTGCCTTCATAGGCTATGAAGGCATTTGAAGGTTCAATGTTATTTTCATCCTGCAGACAGTACAGTTCACTTATTCTCTGATCCAGCATCTCCTGAGAGAACTCGGTAACTGCGCCTGGGCAGGTCAGTACATTTTTGTTGAAGAAACTCATGAACCACAGTTTTCTGTCCTGAGACTTCAGCAGTTCAGAGGTATCATAGCTGATGACCGTTCCGGCATCTCTTAACATGTCGATGGTCTCGGTTATGGGCTCATCACTTTCATAGGCTTTCTGAATTACCGTTACGACCGGGTGAGCATCATTGATCTCAGCATCAGCCGTAGCCTGATCCTTGAAGGAAACATCAATGCCGTTGATGGTCGTATTGGGCAGAAAGTGGTCAGAAAAACTGACATATCCTCCAACGTATATGCCTCCCAGAATCAGCAACAGTATGATCAGAAATTTCAGCAGTTTCATATTACTTACCTATGCATTAATGATAACACAAAAGGTGTCTGGACGCCGAACACCTTCATCTTATAATTCAAACATGTCTCTAGGGAACTTGGACAGAGATTCAGCTCCGTCTTCCGTAATGAGGATCATGTCCTCTACTCTCATGTACATCTCACCAGGGAACATCAGTTTCGGTTCCGAGCAGAATACCATGCCAGGGATAAATGGCTCATTCTCATCATCCGTCAGCATTGGGAACTCATGGCAGTCAATGCCGATCTGATGACCGTTCATGCCCCTCTTCTGAATTCTGAAGTAATCGCCATACCCATGTTCCTTAACATAATCCGTAATCATCTTATATGTCTCATTGACGTTTGTCTTGTAAGGAATGATGCTGTTGATCATGTTGACCTGGGCATCCTGCAGTACCTTGTAGCCCTGTCTGATGAACTCAGGAGCCTTGCCCCAATAGAGAGTTCTGCCCCAGTCGGAGCAGTAGCCGTCCTTCACGAAACCGATGTCAAAGGCAATTCCCGTATTAGGCAACAGCTTACTGGTTCTTGGGAAATCATAGTTCTGTTCCGGGGTAAATGTACCCCTGGTCTTGAAGCCGATGGTCGGCGGGAACGAGAAGTCATCCATGCCCTTCTCCATGCCGTATCTCATCAGCATGTCCTCGGCTTCAGCCATGGTCATGCCTTCAACGAAATGATTGGCCACATACATGATGGCTTCATCAGTAAACTCAGCCAGTTTTCTTAACTGAGCGATCTCCTGCTCGTCCTTGACCTTACGCAGGTCCTTTAAGAGCAGTTCGGCTTCGACAACCTCTATCTCCGGATCAAGATTATTCAGAGCTGAAGTCAGCCATGCCTGGCAATCGCCACCCACGCCGATTTTCTTGCCCTTTACCACGAAAGAAAGAGTATCTTCCATCTGGTCAAAATACGATGCTATGACCTTGCAGCCGGGGAAATCATCCTTGATCCTCGGGATGGCAACAATGGTGCAGTCATTGTCAATTGACAGAAACAGCACGGCTTCCGGCAGAATGTGGGATCCCTTGACTCCTCCGATGTTATTCATGCAGTTGCGCTGCCAGAAATACTTCGTACATTCACTGACATACTGCAGGTTCGGACCGCTGGCAAATAACAGACCATCAAGTCCGGCATTCTTCATTGTTTCTATTATTCTCTCTCTTCTGGTGCTCATGATGATACCTCACTTTTTCAATATATTAACAGAAATACATGTTAACATTCGTCATCATGCCCGAAAAGAAAGCAGGTCTTTCAACCTGCTTGGCTTTTAGTGTGTGATAAGTGCGATCTTGAGAACTTCGTCCATGCTCTTTACAGGTATGAACTTCATGGTTTCTCTTACTGACTGCGGTACGTCATCCAGATCCTTAAGATTGTTCTTAGGCAGGATGATCGTATGGATGTCACTGCGGAAGGCAGCCATGGTCTTTTCCCTTAAGCCGCCGATCGGTAAGACATTGCCTCTTAAGGTAACTTCACCGGTCATCGCCAGCTTGCTGGAGACCTTTCTGCCGGTTATCGCGCTGATTACTGCCGTTGTCAGGGTAATGCCTGCACTTGGACCGTCCTTTGGTACGGCACCCTCAGGTACGTGAATGTGAATGTCGTTCTCTTCGAAGAACTTCGGATCGATTCCGTACTTTCTGGCGTTACTCTTGACATAGCCTACGGCGATCGTTGCACTTTCCTTCATGACGTCACCGAGCTGTCCGGTAATGATCAGACCGCCCTTGCCGTCAAAATATGTTACTTCTATCGGCAGGATGTCGCCGCCAAACTGGGTATAAGCCAGTCCTGTAGCTACGCCTACCTGGTCTTCGTCTTCCTTCTGACCGTATTCATAGATTTCCTTGCCGAGCCACTGCTGGATCAGTTTCTTTGAAACCTTGACGTTCTTCTTCTCACCCTTGGTGATGGCCAGTGCCGTCTTACGGCATAACTTGCCGATCATTCTTTCCAGCTGTCTTACACCGGCTTCCCTGGTGTAATGACGGATGATGTAAAGAATCTCCTCACGGTCAAGCTTGAACATGCTTGGCTTTAAGCCGTTGGCTTCCAGTTCCTTTCTGATTAAGTGATCAGTAGCGATGTGCAGCTTTTCCTCTTCGGTATATGAGGACATTTCAATGATTTCCAGTCTGTCTCTCAAGGCATCCGGAATTGAATACAGGTCATTGGCTGTTGCGACAAACAGTACCTTTGACAGATCATACGGTTCCTCAAGATAGTTATCTGAGAACATGCTGTTCTGCTCAGGGTCAAGTACTTCCAGCATTGCGCTACTTGGGTCGCCCTTGTAGTCAGCGCCCATCTTGTCCAGCTCGTCGATCAGGAATACCGGATTGATTGTTCCGGCACGCTTCATGCCCTGAATGATTCTGCCCGGCATTGAACCTAAATATGTACGTCTGTGACCTCTGATCTCAGCTTCGTCTCTGACGCCGCCAAGAGAGATCTTGACGAACTGTCTGTCCAGTGCTCTGGCAATTGACTTGGCCAAAGAGGTCTTGCCAACTCCAGGAGGACCGACCAGACACAGGATCGGAGCATTCAGTGAATTGGTCAGTTTCTTGACTGCGATGTATTCCAGAATTCTTTCCTTGACCTTTTCCAGACCGTAATGGTCTTCTTCAAGAACCTTGGAAATGTCATTGATGTCTTCCTTGTCTTCTGACTCTTGCCACCAAGGGACCTTTTCCAGCCAGTCAAGGTAGTTGCGGATGACTGCTGATTCTGCTGAAACGGCAGGCATCATTTCCATTCTGGATATCTCATCAAGAGCCTTCTTCTTGATGCTTTCCGGATACGGCAGTGTCTCAAATCTTTCTCTCAGATCATCAACATCGTCTCCTGAACCGCTCACGTCACCAAGCTCTTCCTTGATGGCTTTCAGACGTTCACGCAGATAGTATTCCTTCTGAGATTCCTCAACACTGTCCTTAACTCTTTCATTGATCTCGTTTTCGACTTCCTTGATGTCACGGGATACCTGGAACTGCTTGAGTATCAGTAACAGACGTTCATTCAGGCTTACGGCTTCCAGAATCTCCTGGCGTGCTGAAAGCGACATTGGCAGATACTGACCGAACTGATCGGCCAGGTATGTTGCGCTGACGCCGTTCTGCAGCTGGGTGATCATTTCCTTTGGAACATTACCAAAGTTGCTTGACACCTGTTCAAACTCTTCTACTACTCTCTTTATTAAAACCAGTTCTTCCTTGTCATCACCGGTTATATCGTCAACTACTGAAATGTTGGCCATGAACATGTCAGGGTTCTTGGTCAGCACATTGGCCTGGGCTCTGGCCAGACCGTGGAACTTAACCTTCAGTACCTGCTTGTCATCACGTACATGCTTGATTGAACACAGAGTGCCGAAACTGTACATGTCTTCCGTACTTGGATCTTCTACCATGATGTCCTTCTGGGTAACTACCCATACCAGTGAATCATAGTCATTTCTGGCTTTGTTTAAGGCGTTTACGCTTAAAGGTCTGCCAACATCGATTACCACGTCCTGATTAGGGAAGATAATTACGCCGCGAGTACATATTACAGGATAATCAACATTCTTATAAATATCAGAATATATGCTCATAAACTACTCCTTTCCGGCAGGACATGCAGATCAGGTTAATGGATTCTATCTTACTTCTTGGCCTTTAATGAGTCTAATGCCTGACGCATCTTCAGGTCATCTGAAAGATAGCTAGCTGGAACTAATTCCTTAATCCTGTCTACTTCCATGCCATATTCCTTTGCCATTGCTTCGTATTCATCGGCAACATCCTGTTCAGTTGGCTTGATGCCCATGTCATCTGCGATGGCTTCCAGAATCAGTCTGATTCTGACTTTCTTTTCTGCCTCTGGTCTTAACTGTTCCTTGAACTTTGGTTCGTCAAGTCCCATGATTCTGTAGTACATATCCATGTTCAGACCCTGCTGCTGGATACGGTTTACATACTGATCAAATGTCTGCTGTACTTCATCATTGATCATGACCTCAGGGATGTCGACCTGGCAGGTTTCACTTAAACCGTCTAATAAGTTGTTTGTAGCCTTTTCTTCAGCTTCAGCCTTGCGCTGTGTTCTTAACTGATCCTTTAAGAACTTCTCGAGTTCGGCTACTGTCTTGACTTCTTCATTGATCTTTGTCTCTACGACAAATTCATCTGTTAATTCAGGCAGTTTCTTTTCCTTGATTCCATCAACCTTTACATGGAATACGACTGGCTTGCCTGCGAGTTCCTTGACACCGTAGTTTTCCGGGAAGGTAACATTGATGTCCTTTTCCTCTTCGGTCTCCATGCCGATGATCTGTTCCTCAAAGCCAGGAATGAAGCTTCCTGAACCGATTTCCAGAGGATACTCCGTGCCCTTGCCGCCATCAAACGGTACACCGTCAAGGAATCCTTCAAAGTCGATTACGGCGATGTTGCCGTTTTCAACTGTGCCTTCTTCCTTTAATACTTCTTCTGAATTGGCTGCGCGTAAGTTTTCGATTTCCTTGTCTACGTCCTTCTTCAGAACTGAAACCTTATCTTCCTTGTATTCAACAGCCTTATAATCACCTAAGGTTACCTGCGGATAAACTGTCAGTAAGAATACCAGCTTGGCTTCTTCTTCGCTGATGCCTTCAACATCAAGACCTGGACGGTCGATCAGACGGATGTCCGGATACTGTTCCAGTCCGTAGTTAAGAGCTTCCTGAGCTGCCTGGTCAATGGCTTCCATCCAGATTTCTCTCTGGCTTACGCTCTTTCTGACCAGATCCAACGGTGCCTTGCCCTTTCTGAAGCCTTTCAGCTGGACATTGTTGGCTACCTTCTTGAAGGCCTTCTCATTGGCCTTTTTCCACTCGTCACCATCAACGGTAACTCTTAATTCTGCCTTGCAGTTTTCCTTAAGTTCATATAATGCTTTCATATAATTTCTCCTTATCAATCCTGATTATTATACATATAATTTCTTCTCAATTGCAACTTAGATAATAATATCAACCAGGTTTTCCAGACTTATCTGCTGTGCCCTGGCAAACTGCCGGAACCCCTCTTCATCATCATAGGCCAGATATACATATCTGATCACACTGTAGGCCAGATTCATACCGCTGACGGTGATCTTCTGCGGGTAGTTCAGACTTACGTACTGAACCAGAACCTGCTCACACTGTTTCAGAAAACTGGGGTTCTGAGATTCGAGAATTCTTACCATCACACCGTATGCCTCATTAACGGCTTCATCGGCAAACATGCCCTTCAGCTGTGAAGGAACGACGATCTGTCTTTTCCCCTGATGGTAATAACTCAGAGGTGTGCTTACCTGTTGCTTCTGGCAGGCCTCTATCAGCATGGAAACCACCAGCCTGTCGGCCATATCATCCAGCAGATATTCCTGAATGACATCCAGATAGTTTCTGATGTTGGAATTGTCCAGAGTTCTCAAGGCTCTGAACACAGCCTCCCCGCCCTTTTCAAGAGCCTTACTGACTTCCTCAGGGCTCATGATCTTCATTTCCTTTTCCTTAGAAAGATAGGGTTTGAGTTCCTTTTTCAGTTCATTGAGTTCAGTCAGTACCTTTGAGGGAACATACGGCATGGACAGTTCCTCTTCGATCATGGCATTTGCCGAGTCATAATGACCCTGTTCCATGTTCTTCCTGATACCGGCTAACAGTTCATCATAATAGTTATCAGGCATGCTTTTTCCCCTCTCAGTAGTACTATTATAGTTTAGCGTTTTAGCACTGTCAACCTTTAAGTGCTAATTGTGATTGCAATTTCCTTTTCTATGTATTATATTTTATCTGGGTGATGAAAATGAAAAACAAGATTATCTTAGTATTATGCGCCATCGTCCTTGCCTTGGGGTGCTTCATCGGCGGTAATTACTTTGCCGAGAAGAGAAACGAATACACCCTGGACAGCGCTTCCATCGAAGCCTCGTTCTCTGACATTCAGGAACTGGCTACCATTGAATATGCCTACACAAACATGGGCAAGTTTGAAAGTTCAAAACAGTGGCAGGGCATCAAGATCCCCTTCACTACCAGCAAGTACATCATTACATATGACGGTGTGATCAAGGCCGGTTACGACCTTTCCAAGGTAAAGGCTGAGGTTAACGGCACTAACGTTACCGTAACGCTGCCTGAGCCCAAGATCCTTTCTCATACCATTGATTATGATTCATTACAGATCATGGATGAGCAATACAGCATCTTCAATCCGGTTGAGATAACCGACTACAACAGCTTCTATGCTGAACAGTCAGCGCTCATGGAACAGAAGGCCATTGACAAGGGACTGTACGAAAAGACCGAGACCAACGGCAAGGCCATGATCGAATCGATGATCAAGGGACTGACAACGGAAGAAATTACCGTAACATTCAAATAATTAATCTAAGGCACCGTCAGGGTGCCTTTTTGTTCGCAAAAAAAGACTGCATTTCTGCAGCCTGTTTTTACAAATGGCGTCCTCGAGGCGACTCGAACGCCTGACCGTACGCTTAGAAGGCGTATGCTCTATCCAACTGAGCTACGAAGACATTTGCTCATTGCCTTATTATTCTAGCAAACCTTCCATAAAAATCAAGTCTTAAACATAAAAAGAGTGAATTCTCATTCACTCTCTTCCAGTTTCTTCTTTTCTCTGAAGGCATTTCTACGATCCATTGATGTAAGATAACGCTTACGCAGTCTGATCGCATCCGGTGTTACCTCTACCAGTTCATCGTCATCGATGAATTCCAGAGCATATTCCAGAGTCAGCTGGATCGGGGTGACCAGTTTCATGGCCTCGTCCCTGCCCTCGCTTCTGACTGCGGTAGCTTTCTTGTTCTTGGTCGGATTGACTTCCATGTCCATATCCTTGGAACATACGCCGACGATCATTCCCTCATAAACCTCAGTCTGCGGGCCGATGAAGAACTGACCTCTTTCCTGCAGGTTCCAGATCGAATAGGTCATGGCTACGCCATTGGCATTTGAAATCATGACACCGTTTCCTCTGGTATTGATCTCACCCATGTACGGCATGTAGTCTTCAAAGTTACGTACCAGTATGCCCTCGCCTCTGGTCATGTTGATGAACTCACTTCTGAAACCGATCAGGCCTCTGGTTGATACCAAAAACTCGATGTTTACATAGTTGTTTCTTTCCGTGATGTTGACCATCTGGCCGTTACGCATGTTCAGTCTGTTAATGACTGCGCCTTCGTACTGCTTAGGTACTTCACAGATTACTCTTTCAACAGGTTCGTATCTTCTGCCGTCGATGTACTTGTAGATTACCTGCGGCTTGCCGACGCCCAATTCATAGCCTTCACGTCTCATGTTCTCAATGAGAATGGTCAGACCGAGTTCGCCTCTTCCTGAAACCTTGAAGGTATCAGTGGTATCCGTTGGTTCAACTCTTAAGCCGACGTTTACTTCAAGCTCCCTTTCCAGTCTTTCCTTCAGGTTACGGCTGGTTACGTACTTGCCGCTTCTGCCGGCAAACGGTGAGGTATTTACCATGAAGTTCATGGACAGTGTCGGTTCATCAATGTGGATCGGCGGTAACGGATCAATGAATTCCCTGTCGCAGACGGTTTCACCGATGGAAATGTCCGGGATGCCGGCGATGATTACGATGTCACCGCTTCTGGCTTCATTGACAGGCTTACGCTTGATGCCTTCATAAATGAACAGCTTGGTAATGGTACATCTCTGCTGGGAACCGTCATTCTTGCACAGAACGACCTGTTCACCGGTCTTAAGTGTTCCCTTATATACACGGCCGATGCCTAATCTGCCGATGTATTCATCATATGCCAGGTTGCTGACCTGCATCTGTAAAGGCTCATCATCCAGATCCGGATATGGCTTTACATAGTTTATGATCGTTTCAAACAGCGGCTTGATGCCGTCATCAGGATCATCTTCGTGATACTTGACGATACCGTCCTTGGCAATACCGTAGAGTATCGGGAAGTTGATCTGCTCATCATTGGCATCAAGGTCAAAGAACAGCTCATATACCAGGTCGATTACTTCCTGGCTTCTGGCATCCTTCTTATCGATCTTGTTGATCAGCAGAATAGGTCTTAAGCCCAGTTCAAGAGACTTCTGTAATACGAATCTTGTCTGCGGCATCGGTCCTTCCGAAGAGTCAACCAATAATATTACCGTATCTACCGTCTTGATGATACGTTCAACTTCACTTGAGAAATCAGCGTGCCCTGGAGTGTCAACGATGTTTATCTTGTAATCCTTGTAGAATACTGAACAGTTCTTGGAATAAATCGTAATGCCTCTTTCTCTCTCCAAATCATTGGAATCCATGATCAGTTCGCCGACTTCTTCATTTGGCTTGAAGACTCCGGACTGGTTGAGGAAAGCATCGACAAGAGTCGACTTACCGGCATCTACGTGAGCTATGACAGCAATGTTAATAATTTTCTGCTTACTCATTTACTGCACTCCTTTCACTACACAACTGAAGTATTATAGCACTGTTTCTATATTTTTTTAAGATTTTTTCTGGTTACCGTGTAATTACCGTCATCATCAATGTCAATTACCAGATATCCTATCGGCGTACCGTCCCTGTTAAAGGACAGTGAACCCGGATTAAGGATCCTTATGCCATCAACCGTCTCGTCACTCTGACGGTGGGTATGACCGTGCACTACGATCTGACAGCCCTTTTCCTTTGCCCATTTGGCAAGGGTCTTTTCACGGTCGTAGATCCTGTCGCCATGGGTCATGTAGATCTTGATCTTGCCGCAGTCGACTATTGCGTACTTTGGCATGTCAAAGTCATAGTCGCAGTTGCCCATGACAAAGACGACATCAGGAAAATACATGGTGCTGCTGCATAAGTCACCGCAATGCAGATAACGGTAGGCATGCGGTTCGTAATCTAAAATGTCCTGGATATACTCATTGTGACCATGAGAATCGCTCATAACTACTATTTTCATATATGAAAGTATAATTAAATCCCTGTTTTTCTTCAATATTCAGGCACAAAAAAAGCCGGAGTGCATCCGGCTTTGAATACATAAATAATTACTTACTGTTCTACGCAGAAGTCACATGGGTCATGTCTGCCAGCTTCCAGTGCTTCTTCGATCGTGCCAACGTAGATGTTGCTTGAATTCTTCAGAGCACGGCAATCCGGATCAAGGTGATATGACTTGCCGAACGGTGTGTAGTATACCTGCTCACCCTGTAAGGCCTGAGCTGTAGCGTTGTATTCTTCTTCGCTGATCGGGTTCCAGTCAATTGACAAGGCACCGGCTAAAATCAGGGCTACTGCAGCGACAGGTACCAGGATCTTCTTGGTCTTCTTGTCCAGGTCCTTGTTTGTCAGTAATACGATTACGATTGGTACGAATGCCAGGATCGAAACGATCAGGCCCATCTGGTTCTGCAGGAAGAACTTCAGTGAATTCTGATCGCTTGCCGGATCAACGTCATTGGCTCTCTTCCAGAACTGTGAACCTACGATTACGAAGATGAGGTCCAGTACCAGTAAGCCGATCTGAACATACAGCTGGTAGTTCTTGACGAAGATCGTCTTGTTCAGAGTGAGGAAGAAACATACCTCACAGGCAATTGCCAGTACCCAGAAGATGATGGCTGCGATTCTCTTGCCTGTTGCTCTTTCATGTCTGGCTTCCTTGGTATATGAAGCCTTTGGTTCTGCTGCCTTGACAGTCTTGACTGTGTCTCCTGAATTAGCTTTTACAAACTTTCTTTCCTTTACTGCCATTTGAGATCAACCTTTCTATTTCTTAACAGCGTTCATCAATCCGAGGATGTCTCCCAGATCAAGTCCGTCTGACAGGTCTACGCCGTTATTCTTCTTTTTCTTGTTGCTGGTATTGGTTGAAGTAGCACCGCCTACCAGTCCGAGAATGTCACCGAGGTCAAGACCGTCTGACAGGTCTACACCGCTGGTTGGTTTCTTCTTGTTTGATGTGTTTGTTGAGGTAAGTCCTGTTAACAAGCCCAGGATGTCACCTACGTTTGATCCGCCTGACAGTGCGGTCTGGTTGTTGGTTGACTGGCTCTGTGACAGGCCGCCCATTAATGCCATGATGTCCTTCATGTCAAGACCATCTGACAGATCAACTCCGCTTGTCGGCTTGGCAGCTGTCTGCTGAGCACCCAGTGTTGAAAGCAGTGACTGTTGCTGGTTCTGAGTCTGTTTCTTCTTGGCACCTAAGAACATCTTGACAAGTGCCGTTACGATCAATGGAGCAACCATTGTCAGGATGCTGTTGACCTTCTTGTTTGAAACACCGGTATTGTTAGATACTGTTGAAACAAGGTTATTGGTGTTGTTTGAACCGCCCATGATCGTGCTTAACAGATTTGCACCAAGAGCCTGATTCTGTGCAGGCTGGCTTGTTGGTGTTACGTGTGATACAAGATTCATCAGATCATTTGATGTCTGCTGATTTCCGGCAGTCTGTGAAAGTGATGAAACAAGTGTCGGTAATGCGTTTGAAACTACCTGGGTAGCCTCCTGTGTCGTAACACCTGATGACTGTGCTACTGAACTTACTGTATCAGGCTTCAGTACCTGATTAACTAATAAACCTAAAATCTGATCCATATTATACCCTCTTCCTTTTTTACTATATTAGTATTATATCACGCATGAATTCAGAATTAAAATATGTCTCTGCAAATAAAAGCGGGTCCTGACCCCGCCTGTTTCATATGCTTGACAGCTTGTTTAGCCATATCTCCTTCTTATACAGAGTATAACAGATGCCGGTTTTGATGACGTTCATGAAGTCAATGCAGAAGTATGCCCAAACAAATGGCAATGGTATGAGATAGCATACAATGAAGCTTACTCCCATCGGACCGATAAGTGAAAATACGCCATCTACGAAGAAGATCTCCCTGGTATTGCCGCCGATCCTGAAGATGTTGTAGAAGCAGTTGGAATATCCGCCAAACAGCCCAAGTACGGCCTTGCTTATCAGCATTCCCCTGCAAACGACGGCAACATCGTCGTACAGTGAGAAGAAGCCAGGTATTACTCCTGACAGCGCGGCCATCAGTATGCCGAATACAAGGTGAACATAGAAGTTCATCTGCAGTATATCATTGCCTCCCCTCTTGGCAGCCTCAAAATTGCCGAGTCCAAGATTTCTACCAATCAGTTTGCCAACAGCCGGGCTTAAGGCATAGCTTATGACAAAGAACAGCTTGTTGCAGTTATTTACGACCGTGTAGCAGGAAATGTATCTTTCATCAAGATGCGACAGATTTCTGACGACCATGAAGAAAGCAAAGGCATAACAGGTTTCATTGAGAATCAGAGGCATGGCAGTCTTCAGAACTCTGGACAGAACGCTGCTTTCAATTTTGCCCTCACCTGAGAACGGCTTGAACTCAGAACCGCTGACCAGAAGCTGGGAAGACAGGAAAAGGAATTCTGCAAACCTGCCAATGAGTATGGCTAAAGCTGCACCTTCTATTCCCATGGACGGCAGTCCGAACTTGCCATATACCAGTGTATAACTGGCAAAGAGGCTTACCAGACAGTTGATTATGCCGCTGTACATGGAAACAATGGCGTTGCCGATGATCGTATAGGCCCCGCTCAGCATTACGTTAATGCCATAGAACATCAAAGAAAAGGCATATATCCGCAGATACCTTACGCCATAGGAAACTCTTTCCGCTTCGGAAATGAACAGACGAATGAACGGTTCTGACATCAGGAACACGGTAAGAGAATAGATGAAACCCACTACGGCACATACGATCAGTCCCAGTTTGAGCACCTGATTGCTCTTGGCCTTATCATTGTTTCCATACAGCTGAGAAATGTAGACATGGAATCCACCGCTTAATCCCAAAGCAATAAAGACATATATGTCATATGTCTGATTGGCTATGGTATAACCGGCTATCGCCTTTTCGCTTAAGCTACCCAGAATGGCAACGTTCAGGTTGTCTACGATGTAGACTACCAGCTGAGCGATGATTGCCGGTAATGTAATTCTAAGATAAGTTCTGATGAATCCCTTGCTCAAAGTGTCGTACCCCTTTGTATATACAATTCTACCATCTGTATTTTTTTCATCAATACCCTTGCCCGAAAAAATCAAGAGCTTTTTCATTCAAAAAAGCTCTTATTTGAAATAATCCATGATGATCCTGGCCTGCTTGTCGCCAACCACTTCCTTAAGTTCCTCATAGCTGGCTTCTTCGATCCTCTTCAGCGTGCCGAACTTCCTCAGTAAATGTTTCTTGCGCTTTGGGCCGATGCCCGGTACGTCATCAAGCTGTGAATGAGTCATCTCCTTGCTGCGGACCTTCTTGTGGAAGGAAATGGCAAAGCGGTGAACCTCATCCTGCATCCTGGTAAGCTGGAAGAACAGAGGTGATTCCCTGTCGATCATGATGTTGTTGAATTCATCATCCATCAGTGATGCGGTCTGATGCTTGTCATTCTTGACCAGGCCGAATATCTTCACGTCAAGGTGCAGCTGGTCAACTATTTCTCTGGCTGCCCTTATCTGCGGTATGCCGCCATCGACGATGATCATGTCCGGCAGTGCCGTACGTTCCTTGATGGAACGGAAGAACCGTCTGTAGAGGACTTCCTGCATGTTGGCAAAGTCGTTGTTCTTATTGTGGACGCGGTACAGTCTGTAGTCCTTCTTGCTGGCATTGCCGTCAATGTAGACGACCATGGCTCCTACAGCGTATTCACCTGAAATATGGGAGTTATCGTAAAGCTCTATTCTGTGCGTCTCACAGTTGGTGAGTCTTGCCAGTTCCTCCATTACCTCATCATTGTTCTTCATTTCCTTGTTTACTATCGCAAACTTCTGCTCCAGATTGATCTGTCCGTTTTCCACGGCCAGAGCCAGCAGTTTTCTCTTCTGTCCTCTGACGGGCTGAACTATCTTGCAGGAAAGTACTTCAGACAGTGCTGAAATGTCAACGTTTCTGTCAATGATCAGTGTCTTTGGCTCCGGATTATGCTGATAGTACTGCATGACATATGAAACAAATGATTCATCAGGATCATCATATATAGGCTTCAGTAACAGATGCCTGTGCAGCAGCTTGCCTTCCCTGTACAGCAGGCCGACAATTGACATGAATCCCTTGTCCACATAGTAGGCAAAGACATCTTCATCCTGTCTGCCCTTGGCTTCAACCTGTACCTTGCTGGTGACGTGTTCAATTGCTTCCAGCAGGTTCTGGCATTCAGCTGCCTTTTCAAACTGCAGTTCTTCGGAATACCTGTCTCTTCTTTTGACCAGATCATTTTTGATCTCTCCGGTATTGCCGTTCATGAAGGTAACAATGTCATCAACGATCTTGCTGTAGACATCCTTGCTTATGTCAAACTCACACGGTCCCAGACACTGTCCCAGATGATAGTACAGGCATACCTTGTTAGGCATGGTACGGCATCTTCTTAACGGATACAGCTGCTGAAGCAGATCCACCAGTTCATAGGCATGACCGGCATTTGGATACGGTCCGAAGTACTTGGCATTCTTGAGCCTCTTGGCATCCCTTACGACCTTCAGTGTCGGATAGTCTTCCAGAGTGAGTCTGATGTATGGATATGATGCGTCATCCATGAACATGATGTTGAATCTGGGCTTGTACTGCTTGATCAGATTGTACTCAAGGATCAGAGCTTCCTTTTCGCTTGGAGCAACGATATAGTCAAAATCGACAACATTACTGACCATCTTGGTTGTCTTGTTGTCGTGTGTTCCTACGAAATACTGACTTACTCTGTTCTTGAGTTTCTTGGCCTTGCCGACGTAGATTACCTCACCGTGCTTGTCCTTCATCAGGTAACAGCCCGGTTCCATCGGTAAGGTCAGTAATTTGTTCTTAAGCATGTTAATTGTCCTTCAGAGTTACTATTGTAGCTCCTGAGCCTCCCTGATTTCCATCCGCAAACTCATATTTTTTGACAAACTTCGTCTTTTTCAGCTTATTCCATACGGCAGTACGCAGGGCTCCCGTGCCCATGCCGTGTACTACTCTTACAAATGGTGCATTGGCAACCAATGCATCGTCAAGGAACTTGTCCAGAACGCCCATGGCTTCCTCAACTCTCATGCCGATAAGGTTGCATTCCACGTTAAAACTCGAAGTTCTCTTTACCTTCGCCCTGACGTTCTGTTCCTTCTTCACCGGTCTGGCCGTCTTGACCAGATTACCCAGCGATGCCTTTATCTTGGTGTTGCCACATAATACTGTGGCATATTTCTTATCCATGCTGATGATCTCACCGCTCTGGTTCGTCAGCGTGATCTTTACGTAATCACCTGTTTTCAGTGGTGTATCATCAACCGGTTCATCTTCTTCTACTTCTGCTTCATCAGCTATCTCACTGAGCTTGTGCTTCAGCTTGGCTACTTCATTCATGTCGTAGTTCTTCTGAGCCTTCAGTTCCTCAATGATGTCCTCGGATTCTTCCCTGGCCTCTTCAATGATGTCAAAGGCCTGCTGTCTGGCTTCCAGAATGATGTTCTTCTTGTCTACTGCCAGCTGCGCTTTCTCCTCATCCAGCTGATTTCTCAGTTCATTTGCTTCCTTAAGTCTTGCATCCAGAGCTTCTGACTGCTGGGTAACCAGTTCGAGCTGTTTCTGCAGGTTTTCCATGACTCTGTCTTCAGGCGTCTGCTGAGCCAGTTTGAATTCTCTGGCCTTATCCACGATGTACCTGCTCATGCCGTACCTTGTGGCAATTTCCAGAGCATTGGACTGACCGATGGTGTTTTCCAGATATCTGTAGGTTGGCTTCAGGTCTACCTGATCGAATTCCACACTGGATAACATGATGTCATCATACTGCTGCCCGTATGCCTTCAGTTTGGCATAGTGAGTCGTTGCCATCGTGTAGATGTTGCGTCTGCGGAAGTAATCCAGTACGGCGCTGGCTAAGGCCTGACCTTCAACCGGGTCAGTTCCGCTTCCCAATTCATCAAGTATTACCAGAGACCTGTCAGTGGCTTCCTCACAGATCCTGGCCAGGTTCTGAATGTGCGCACTGAAAGTGGACAGGTCATCCTGAATTGACTGATTGTCACCGATGTCATAGAAGACATTGTCATATACCGGTATGCTGGCATATTCACAAGGAAGTGCCATGCCGCTTAGATGCATTATGGTAAAAAGACCGACAAGTTTGAGACTAACCGTCTTGCCGCCGGTGTTTGGTCCGGTGATCAGAATGGTCTTGATTGGCTTGACGATGTGATAGCTGTTGGCAACGACCTTTCTGGGATCGATGAGCGGATGTCTGCCCTTCTCAATGATGAGATCCATGCTGTCATTGATCTCACCGACGATGGCGTCGTGTTCCTTAGCCCATCTGGCCTTGGCGAAGATGCTGTCCAGCAATCCAAGGGTTTCAACGTTGCCCAGATACTTGTTGCCATCTCGCTTGACTTCCTGAGACAGTCCATGCAGTATCTTCTGAACTTCTCTTTTCTCTGCCTCATAGGCATTCTGCAGATCGTTGTTGTAAGGTATCAGTTCTGCCGGTTCGACATAAGTCGCCTGACCGGAAGAAGACTGCCCGTACTGTAAGCCCTGTACGGTATTTTTGTAGTTATTCTTAATGAGAACGACGCTTCTGTCGTTTCTTTTCGCAATGATGTCATCCTGCAGATACTGGCTGTTTCTGGCCATGTACTGAGCCAGACGTGAAGCGATAGTTCCCTGCAGCTGCTTGATCTGCCGGCGCAGTCTCTTCAATTCAGTTGAGGCATTGTCATTTACCTCACCGCTTCTGGAGATGGCCTGTACAATGTGCGAACTGGTCGTTTCCATGGCTTCCAGTGTATTTACCAGTTCCATGATCCTGTCCTTTTCACATTCAGCAGATCTGCTGTATTCCTTTATGTCTCTGATGGCATAGCTCTGATCGGCGATCTTGAGCAGGTCATTGCACGACAAAGTGGCATCCTTCATGGCGAGGGATACCGCGTTGTTTATGTCATATACTCCTGCAAATGGCATGCTGCCATACTTTATGGTCATTGTCAGGGCCTGTTTAAGCCTGTCAAGATGAAGCTGAACCACCAGTCTTGAGAACTGCGGTTCGCTGTTTTCTATGATCTGATGACCGACAGAGAAACTGCAGAAGCTGCTTATCTGCTCTTTTATTTCTGCAAATTGTAAGCCATCATAGTTCTGTCTCATGCTAATTGTTACCTAAATACTGATTGATTACGTTTACATCGATGCCGTAATTTGTTAAGAATTCTCTGATGGTATCACTGGAAACCTTTGACCTGCTCAGCCAGTCAATGATGCTGTGAATGTCTTCCTCGGTCAGTGACAAAGGATCGGAGATCATTTTCTGGATTGCCACATTCTCGCTGAACTTGTTGTTGAGAAGTACGCTTAACTGCTGCGCTCCTCCTTCAACATATCTTAAGGCCGTATTCTCTATGACATCCTTGCCATTCCTGATCAGAGCTCCATTGAGCACCAGGGTAATGACGATGAAGAAGATGAAGGTCTCTACGATTGCCAGCAAGGCGCCGCAGATGCCGTTTACTTCCTTGAGAACCGGCAGTTCGGTAATGGCATTGAAGATCGGTCTTATCAGAGCCAGGATGATCATGCAGATGATGAAGATCACCACGAACCACAGATAGTAGTTCAGCTTGCGGTATACGATGTCACCGACACTGGTAGCTGAAAACGGAGCGAGTTTAATTGGATACAGATAGATGATGCTTGATACACCCTCTGCCAGTATCCAGGCAATGAATATGGATGCCACGGCACCCAGAATGCGCAGTACGCCCCAGATGAGCCCCTTCTTGTATCCGGCGATGACGGCTATTACCAGCCAGACCACCATGATTATATTGACTAATGGAAACAGATTTTCCGGAATATACATAATAATTTCACCTCTTGGTTACCTATACATCTTATCATAAAAAAGCGAATTGTCTATACGTCGGGTTATTTGCGGCTTAAGGGAAAACTGTGCTAATATGATGTAGATGAACAGAGTATATCAGGGCAATGAAGAAGTAATTCAGAGAATCAAGAGCTCCTTTGACAGGGAGTGTTTTGTGCAACCGCCACAGTACAGCAACGCCCGCATAAAGTACGATGACTGCATCATCACGATCTATGATTCCGGCAAGGTGATGTTCCAGGGAGCCAATGCCGGCATATATGCCGCAACCTTCTTCCCGGAAAAGGAAATAACGTTGCCGCAATGTGGCAGCGATGAAGTCGGAACCGGCGATTACTTCGGCCCGGTATGCGTATGTGCCTGCTATCTGGATGATAAGATCTATGAGAAGATCAGAGATCTTAACGTCATTGACTCCAAGCAGCTTACGGATACCTACATTGAAAAAATCGCACCAAAGCTGATCGAAGCCGTTCCCCACAGCCTGCTGATCCTGACCAACCGTCAGTACAATGACGTGATCAGGGAAAACAATCTGAATAAGATAAAGGCCAGGATGCACAACAAGTGCTACCTCAACCTGATGGATAAAGGCATCAGGTTACCACAGCTGACGGTAATTGACGATTTCTGCGGTGAGGACAAGTACTACCGTTACATCCGCTACGAAAAGAACATAGTCAGAAATATCACCTTTGAGACCAAGGCTGAAAACAAGTACGCAGCCGTAGCCTGCGGCGCCATAATTTCCCGCTACGCCTTCGTTGAAAGTATGAAGACCATGAGTGAGAAGTACAGAATGACCTTCCCCAAGGGGGCTGGCAGTAAGGTCAATGAATTCGGCAAGGCATTCATTGAGAAATACGGTCAGGGTGAACTGATCAACGTAGCCAAGCTTAACTTTAAAAATACAGCTGAGATTATCTGATCAGCTGTATTTTTTCATAATGCATATTTTTCTATTTCAGCGATCTGCCTCAGCAAACCGTCTCTGTCCTCATGTTCTTCAGGCAGTTTTTCTACGACTCTGGCCAGTTTGTCTCTCTTAGCGCGGTAGCATTCCCTGAATACCTCAGATTTCTCTTCCAATAATGCCGGTCCAAAGGTGATCTCCTCTTCAGAAAGATACTGCCTGCCCTTTCTGACGACTATGATCTCATAGTACTTGTAATCCTTCAGGATCCTTTCCTTAATGATTCTGTAGCCCTGTTCATTGAGCCATCTTCTCATCTTGTCACTGTCCGTATTGACCTGAATTATGATCTTTCTACACTTTGCAAACTTATCAGCTGAATCTGTCATTATGTGCTGAACGGTGTGATATCCCATTCCTGCCATGACGATGACGTCGGTAACCTCATCAATTTCCCTTAGCCCATCAGACAGCACCATGTCAACATTCTCAATGCCCATGGCATCAAGATTCTTTCTGCCCTGGCTTAAGGGACCGGGCTTGCTGTCGGCGCAGATCAGATGAGCGGTATTGCCCTTCTGTCTCAGATAGACCGCCAGAAAACCATGGTCACAGCCAACGTCAGTGACACTTTCCTCATTGTCTATGAGATCTCCAATGGTTCTTAATCTCTTACTTATCATTCATGTTCTCCAGAAATACGGCCAGATTTTCACTTTTCTTCAGTTTCTGTAAATTGGCCATCAGCTTCTGCCTTACCCCTTCCTTGGTAAGATGGAAATGATCGGCTATCTGCTGTAAGGTATGAGGCTTATGGTCAGCCAGACCGTATCTCATTCTGATTATCTCAGCATCTCTTTCATCTATTTCCTGCAGTTTTTCCTCGATGATCTCATTGAGCAGCCTGATGTCCAGTTCATCCTGGAAGCCGTTTTCATCAGGAATGATGTCATACATGCTGGTATCTCCATCATCGCTTAACGGCTTGTCCATTGAGATGGCGTCAAAGCTGTACTTCAATAGCTCATTAACCTCTTCTTCACTTATGCCCATTTCTTCAGCCAGTTCGCCGGCAGTCGGGTCCTTTTCATATTTCTGTTCCAGAGCCTTCTGAACTCTCTTCAGTCTGTTGAGCTTCTCACCCAGATTGGCCGGCAGATAGATGACGTGGTTCTGGGTTATGGCCCTGGAGATGGTCCTTCTGATCCAGTACTGGGCATAGCCGGCAAACCGTACACCTCTGTCGGGATCGTAATTACTTACGGCCTTTAATAAGCCGATGTTTCCTTCCTGAATGAGGTCATTGAGAGTCAGCTGAGAGCCCTGATAGCTGCGGGCAATGGCCACGACCAGCCGGAGATTGGACTTGATCATGGTCTCCCTGGCAACTTTATCCCCCTGCCTTACCCTGACGGCCAGATCATGTTCCTGTTCCTTTGTAAGTAATGGATATCTGGCAATGTCGGCAAAATAGGCATTGGCAACATTGTCACTGTCACTGATGTCATCCTCATTGATTTCAATGGCCAGATCATTCTGGTTTATCCACATGATGAAATCACTGATCTGTTGATCAGTGAGCTTATAGGTATCAATGGTCAGATCGATGTCCGTACCTTCAATGGTACCCTTCGATTTTCTTAGCAGTAACAGTGCCTGCTGGGCTGCCTCGTATTTGTTCATGAGTCAATTATCCAAAAAAAAAGCACTTTTGTGAAGTGCTTCTTATTTAAACTTTGTGATGTCGATGACGTTATCCGTCTTCTCGGCTTCACCGATGTTCATTCTGCTGGAGTTGTTTGACATGTTCAGCAGATTCATCAGGATGCTGGTCATGTCCAGACCCTGTGAAGTATTGTTGCTGGTAGTCGTTGTCGTGTTGTTGGCAGCTGTTGTACCCTGGCTGATGTATCTCTGCTTCAAGGTATCAATTGCCTTGTCCTGCTTGAATGAACCGACGAAGTTGCTGAATGCCTGTACGGCTTCCTGTGAATGTGACTCATCAGTCATTAATCCGAAGATGAGCTTGCTGCCCCAGCTGATGTAAACCCCCTGGTTGGCAGCTGCCTGCTGCTGTCCGCCACCGATCAGTGATGAAAGAATGCCCATCATGTTATTGCCGGTATTCTGGCTGACCGGTGTCAGGTGGAATTCAAATCCGCCTACGTCGGCACCAACCATCATGATGTTGTTTCTGCGATTGCTGACATACTTGTACTGAACCAGTGTGGATTCATTTACCTGATTGACTGCTTCGAATGTTACCTGTGAATTCTTGAAACGGGCTGCCATGTCCTGAGCATCGGCTGTCCACAGTTTCTTATGTGCTGATTCGTTATTGCCATAATAGCTTGGCAGTTTTGCACTTCCGACCTTGGTCAGCTTGGCGTTGTTATAGGCCTGAGCGACTGTCGTAATGTAGTCTTCAAAGGCGGTAAGTCTTCTCATAGGCGTGTTGAAGTACTTGTCGATCTGCCCATCCTTGTGTACTTCACCCTCACCGATGCCGTTTCTGACATCAATGAAGTTTTCACCGTTTCTGACAAACATCGTAATGCTGTTGTCACTGTTGGTTACCTGAGCTACATAGACAAACGGCTCTTCCTGTGACTGGAAGGTGTTCTGGATCTCAGCACCGTATTTCCAGCCTAATGGGATGTTGGCTGAGCCGATGGCCGTCTTGGTGGCAGCATCCGTGAACTTGACCGCTACCAGTGAGCTGCTGCTGGAGACTGTGCTGGTGGCATTGTTCAGCGGGCTTGACTGGGTAGTGGTTGTCGTGTTGCTGGTGGTTGTTGTTGTAGTTGACGGTTTCTTATTTGTTACTCTGGCTGCTGCTCCGCATAACGGGCAGAACAGAGCATCACGGGTACTGTCGAACTCAAATTCAGTATTACACTGACTGCACTGATAAACTCTCTTTGCCATATTATTACCTCGTTTTATCTTTAAGATAATTATAACATCATTAAATGGGATTTGATAAGAAAACACAGCCGGATTTCCGGCTGTGCAACTATATAATCTTATACTTTATCAACGAAGTCCTTCAGACGCTTGCTCTTGGTAGGATGTTTCAGCTTTCTTAAGGCCTTGGCCTCGATCTGTCTGATTCTTTCACGGGTAACATTGAATTCCTTGCCTACTTCTTCAAGAGTTCTGGTACGGCCGTCAATGAGGCCGAATCTTAACTGCAGGACCTTTCTTTCCCTTTCCGTCAATAGCTGCAGGACGCTGTTGATTTCATCCTTGAGCAGCTGTCTGGTGGCATATTCATCCGGTGACAGTGCATCCTTGTCTTCGATGAAGTCACCGAGGTGGCTGTCATCCTCTTCACCGATTGGCGTTTCCAGAGATACCGGATCAAGAGCGATCTTCTGGATCTCTCTGACCTTTTCCGGTGACAGGGTTCCGCCAAGCTTATCTGAGATCTCTTCCGCAGAAGGTTCACGGCCTAATTCCTGAACCAACTGACGCTGTACTCTGGTGAGCTTGTTGATGGTTTCAACCATGTGGACAGGAATACGGATGGTTCTGGCCTGGTCAGCGATGGCTCTGGTAATGGCCTGTCTGATCCACCAGGTTGCGTATGTTGAGAACTTGAAGCCCTTTGAAGGCTCAAACTTTTCAACGGCCTTGACCAGACCCATGTTGCCTTCCTGGATCAGGTCCAGAAACAACAGACCTCTTCCGACGTATTTCTTGGCAATGGCTACTACCAGACGCAGGTTGGAACTGGTAAGGATCTCCTTGGCTTCCTGAGCCTTGAGCTGATAGTCTTCCTGCTGCTTGTATTCTTCGTTTTTCTCCAGCAGGGCATCCTTTCTGGTAATGAGTTTCTTTCTTTCTCTCTTCAGAGCAGTGAGTTCCTTCTTTTCGTCTTCGGTCTTCTCCTTGCCCTTTCTGACGAGTTCGGCTTCTCTTTCATCGATCTCTGTCAGTCGCAGTTCAATGCCTTCGACCTCGATCAGCAGATTAGGATCGCCATGAATGGTATAGGCAACCTTCTTCTCATCTTCCGGCTTTAACAGCGGTACACGTCCGATTTCCTTCAGGTACATCTTGACGGCATCACTGGTCTTCATTGACGGATTGTCAGCGTAGTTTGCCTTCAGTTCGTTAAGGAATTCCTCGTCATTTTCCTCTGAAAGGTATTCATCATCAATGATCTCATCGTCATCTACGTCGATGTCATCAATGTCGTCATCAATGTCATCAACCATTTCCGGAGTTTCCTCTTCCAGTTCAAGAGTATCAAACCAGTTCATGATACTGTCAACTTCAACGTCTGTCAGTTCCAGTGAATCAAAGAACTTCTTGAGGTTCTTGAAATCGTCATTGGAAAGATTCAGTCCGTTAAGCTGATCATTTATGATGTCTTCAGTTATCTGTTCGTTGGAATCACGAAGCTGTGTGAAGTATTCCTTGATTTTCTGTAATTCCTGTTTTTCTGCCATGTCATTTCCTCCTGTCTACTTGGATCTCAGCAGGGCTTTTCTCTGCTTGCGCAGACTTACGACCTCGTTGGCGATCCTGGCCTGTAATGCCGAATCGGTGTAATTCTTCATTTCCTGGCTCTTCTGTGCTATCTGATCATCAATTACGCTTACCTTTATCCTTTTGATTGCGTCTCTGAATACCTTTTCGTCGGTCTTGTCCTCAATCAGACTGTCTTCTACGATCTCATAGACCAGAGACTTCAGCTGATCGTTTTCCAGTGAACCGACAAAATCGGATATTACCAGAGTGTCATGATGGTTATAGTAATCGATGACATAAAGTGCCAGCGTATTACTGAGTCTGTCACGCAGGAAGTTCAGTTCCTGCTTGTAGATGTTACACATCTGCGGTGACTCCAGCATCTGCTTGAGAATGGTCCTTTCCGCAATTGTCAGACCGTCCTTGGCTTTGACTGCGACTTCAGGCTGTTCTACCTGCTGCCGTGTCTCTCTGACCTCGCCTGAGCTCTTGTCCAGAGCATTGGTGCTGAACCCCGTCAGCTGAGATAATCTCTGCAGATAGTTTTCACGGTCAAATTCATCTTTCAGTTTCTTTATTTCCGCAAGCACATGACTGGCATAATCCTTGCGGGAGTTATAGTTGTTGAGTGAATAGAGCTTTCTGTAATAGGTAAATATGAACTCTATCCAGCTTATGGCATTTGTTACCATGCCCTTCAGTGCTTCCGGACCGCTTGAATTGATGATCTCATCAGGGTCCTTGTCAGTGTTGTTGTTTAATACCAGTACCTCAAAGCCCAGTCCCTGAGCTAAGGTCCCTACCTTGAAGATGGCATCCTGCCCGGCCTTGTCGCCATCGAATCCCATGACCAGCCTGTTGGTGATTCTTCTCAATAATGAGAGCTGATTGCGCGTACAGCTGGTGCCCATTGAGCATACCGCATTGGCCATTCCTGCTCTGTCAAAGGCCATGACGTCCATCGGACCTTCAGCCAGGATCATGAACTTTTCCTTACGGGCTGTCTCATAGGCTCTGTGATAATTGAACAGCACGTCGCTCTTCTTGAACAGAGGCGTGTCCGTGGTGTTTATGTACTTACTGGGATTGTTGGGATCCAGCGTTCTGGCCGTAAAGGCGATCGGATGTCCTTCCCTGTCATGGACCGGAATCATCAGACGGTCGTAGAAGACATCGCTGATGCCCTTTTCCGTCAGTCTGGCCATGTTGGCTTCGATGATGTCCTTATCCTGATATCCCTTCCTGTGCAGGAAGTTGTATAACAGATTGCCGGACGGATTGTATCCGAACTGATACTTTTCAATGATCTCATCCGGCAGATTGCGCTTCTGCAGATAGGCCTTCATCTTGGTTCCGGCCTGACTGTTCAGTTCATGCTGACAGAAGGTCACTGATTCCCTCATGATCTTATGCAGGGTAGTTTCTGTAAAAGTACTTACGGCCTGATCGGTCCCGAAGTCATACTTGTAGCCGATGAGGTCGGCAACCTTTCTGATGGCGGTGACGTAATCGGTATTCTCGTACTTCTGGACAAAGCTGAAGACGTCTCCAGCCGTTCCGCATACGAAGCACTTGAATATCTTCTTGTCACGGGAAATACTCAGAGAGGGATTATGGTCATCATGAAAAGGACACATCGCGACATAACCGTTACCCTTCTTGATTACCTCAATGTAGTGTCCGATGACATCTTCTATGGCTGCCTTGTTCCTGATGTCGTTAATGACCTCTTCCGGTATTCTTGCCACCAAATTCCTCCTAGAATTCAATCATCTTTTCAATGATGCTTCTCAGATCTTCAATCTTTACTCTCTCCTGAGTCATGTCATCACGGTGTCTGATGGTTACGCAGCCATCATTCTCCGTGTCAAAGTCTACTGTAATGCAGATAGGTGTACCGATGGCATCCTGTCTGCGGTATCTCTTGCCAATGCTTCCGGTCTCATCGTAATCTACGTCAAAGTACTTGGCTAAGTCACGGTATAAGGCCTGTGCCCTTTCAGAAAGCTTCTTCTGTAACGGCAGTACGGCTGCCTTGATTGGAGCCAGGGCTGGATGGAAGTGCATGACGATTCTTGAATCCTTGTCGCCGTTTTCCTTGACGAGTTCTTCCTCATCGTAGGCGTCACAGCTGAAGGCCAGGAATAATCTCTCTACACCTACTGCCGGTTCAACGCAATACGGTACATATCTTTCGTTTGTATACGGATCAAGGTAAGACAGGTCTTCCTTGGAATGATCCATGTGACGGTTCAGGTCGTAGTCTGTTCTGTCGGCAATGCCCCATACTTCGCCCCAGCCGATCGTCGGGAACAGATATTCGATGTCACAGGTTCCCTTTGAATAAAAGGCCAGTTCCTCTGGAGTATGATCCCTCATTCTCATGTTTTCTTCCGTCAAGCCGAGATTGATGAGCCATTCTCTGCAGAAGTTACGCCAGTATGGATACCACTGGTCGTCTGTACCTGGCTGACAGAAGAATTCCATTTCCATCTGTTCAAACTCTCTGGTACGGAAAATGAAGTTACCAGGGGTGATCTCATTACGGAAGCTCTTGCCGATCTGGCCAATACCAAACGGCAGTTTCTTACGCATGGATCTCTGTACGTTTCTGAAGTTTACGAACATGCCCTGTGCTGTTTCCGGACGCAGATAGACTGTGTTCTTGGCATCTTCCAGAACACCCTGGAAGGTCTTGAACATCAGGTTGAACTGTCTGATGTCGGTAAAGTCATGAGAACCGCAGTTCGGACAGGCAATGTTGTTTTCTCTGATGTAATTAACCATGTCGGCAGGGCTCATGGCTTCGGTATTAACCGTTCCGCCTGATACCTGATCGATCAGCTGGTCAGCGCGGTACCTGGTCTTGCAGTTCTTGCAGTCGATCAGCGGATCGCTGAAGTTTGCCAGATGTCCGGTGGCTACCCATACTTCCGGATTCATTAAGATGGCTGACTGAATGCCAACGTTATTCGGATCTTCCTGGATGAATTTCTTCCACCAGGCAAGTTTGATATTTTTCTTTAAAGCAACGCCCAAAGGACCAAAATCCCATGTGTTGGAAAGACCGCCGTAGATCTCAGAACCCTGGAAAACGAATCCTGAAGATTTCAGATGGCTGGTGATCTGGTCAAAAGTAAACTTGCTCATATTATGAACTCCTCCCCTAAACGATAAAAAAAGTACCATCGCATTTTTCAAAAGTCAAGTTGATGCGATAAATAAACAAAAATATTATTTTACAGCGCCTTCCACTGCTCTCCAGCTTCTTAATCTCATGCCGCTGTGAGTGCAGAGGAACTCTACGAGCAGGGCGCTTAACTGATAATCATTGAGTCCGCTTGAAGCCAGTCTGTCATAGACTTCAAAACTGGCCTTGTTGATGATGCGGAACTTCCTCAGGAAATCCACATCCAACGGTCTTAAGTGAACGGACTTGTTGCATTCATGGCAGATGAAACCACCATCGGCGATAGAAATCGTTTCTATGCCCTTTGTATTTCCGCACAGTACGCATTCATCAACTACCGGTGAAATGCCCAGAATGTTCAGTATCAGAACAACAAATACGCTGAAGGCGGTAAAGGCCTCCGCATCCTGATCCAGTTTCTCCAGGGTAGTTTCCAGTAAGTCATACAGGCTGTCATCCGGCAGCTGACTGATGATCTCTATCACCACAGAAGCCAGGGCCAGGCGGTCATAGTCAGCCCTTATGCCCATGTATTCTCTCTTCAGAACGGCGCTCTTGAGTAACTGAACGTCCTTGCCGGGGTTGTAGTCAAGCAGAAACTCGCTGCAGTCAAACAGCTGACAGGCATAGGCATTTCTGCTGGTGACCTTTCTGAGTCCGCGGGCATACAAAGAAAGCTGACCATGATCAGCTGTGTAAACCGTTATGATGGCATCGCTTTCCTTTACTTCGGTTTCGCGTATTACTATTCCCGTTACTCTGTCGTTCATTCCTTATCGATGTAGCCCAGTTCCTTAAGCTGGAACTGTCTGTTGCGCCAGTTCTCCTCTACTCTTACAAACATTTCCAGGAAGACCTTTGACTGCAGTCTTTCCTCAAGTTCCTCTCTGGCAAAGGTGGCTATCTTCTTTAACATCAACCCCTTCTTGCCGATGATGATCGCCTTCTGTGACTGTTTTTCACAGACAATGGCTGCCCTGATGTAGACTACGTTAGGTTTTCTGGTAACTTCCTCTATCTGTACCGCAATTGAATGCGGAACCTCTTCTTCCGTATTTAACAGTATCTTCTCCCTGATGATCTCACCCATCATGAAGCTTTCCGGATAGTCAGAGATCATGTCACCGGGATAATACTGAACATCTTCCGGCAGATACTGCTTGATGGTCTCTACAAGTTCCTCGATGTTGTTATGACGTAAAGCTGACAACGGGATGATCTCATCAAAGATCTCCTGATTGGCCTTGTCGAGATATTCTATCAGTTCCTGCTTGGTCAGCTTATCGATCTTGTTTACGATCAGAAACTTCGGTTTCCTGACGTTACGGATGTTATCAACGATTATCTCGTCGCCCCTGTTCCATGGCTTGGTTGGATCTACCAGTAACAGAATGACGTCAACATCGCCTACGGCATCATATGCCCTCTTTACCATGGCATCTGAAAGTTTCTGCCTGGACTTATGAATGCCGGGAGTATCGATGAAGATGATCTGGCAGTCTTCCTGCGTAAGTATGCCCCTTATGTTATCTCTTGTTGTCTGTGGCTTTGGGGTCGTAATGGCAACCTTATGAGAAAGCACGCTGTTTAACAGAGTGCTTTTGCCAACATTAGGTTTGCCTATCAATGCCACGAATCCGGCCTTGAAGCTCATCAGTCAAGATCCTCCGGGCCGAAGATGGCAGGCATCAGATCTCTGACATGAATGGTCTGCTGCTCTGTCTTTGTGGCCATCAGAATAGGTGTATCCGGTGTCAGTAATTCCGACAGTACCTGTCTGCATATCCCGCACGGCCAGGCAATGCGCCAGCCGTCCGATACGATGGCGATCTTCTCAATGTCGTTCTTGCGGTAGCCGTTTGAATAGGCTGCGAAGACAGCACTTCTTTCGCCGCAGTTGGTTGCCCCATAAGAAGCGTTTTCTATGTTTGCTCCATAGAAGTACCTGCCGTCCTTACACAGAACGCAGGCTCCCACGTGGAACTTTGAATATGGTGCATAGGCATTTTCCATGGCCTTGAATGCGTGCTGCAACAATTCCTGATCTGTCATACTACTCCTCCTAAAACGGTAAATGTCTGATGACAAAAGCTATGCCGACGATCGCCGCAAAGATGCTTGCGACCAGTACCCCGGCAGCTGCCATGTCCTTGATGTGTTTTACAGACTTTGATATTTCCGGTTCTTCCAGATTCATGATCCTCTCAACGGTTGAATTGGTGAATTCCAGGCCGATGATCAGGGCACAGAACAACAGTACGATGGCGAATTCCTCCATCGTAAAGTGCATGATCAGTGACACCGCAATGGCGACTGCCGCAAAGCAGAACTGAATGCGGATGCTGCTGTCATACTTGAGTCCGTGAACTAAACCCTGATAGGCATATCTGAATTTGGCGATGATCTTAGTCATTCTGTCCCACCAGTTCATCCAGAATCATCTTCTGGTATCTTATCATTTCCTTCTCTTCCTCAGGTGTCTGATGGTCAAAACCGTTCAGATGCAGTAAGCCGTGGGTGAAAAGGAAACAGATCTCTCTCTTTTCTGAATGTTCATAATCAACTGCCTGTCTTCTGGCAGCGTCGATGTTGATGAAGATGTCTCCCAGCTCATTTGGTATGTAATCAGTCTCTTCCTTATTATCAGCCAGGGCAAAGGAAATGACATCCGTAGGTCTGTCAATATTGCGGTAATCGCGGTTGATTCCCTGGATCTGCCCGTCGTTGACGAAGATCACACTTACAGCCACTCTCTTGGGCATGTCCAGCACTTTTGCTGCGTTGTTCAGAATGTCACGGAAATAAGTCTTATACTTCAGATATCCGCGGTAATCTGTCTGATTATATACGTTTAAAGCCATAGAAAAACCTCTTTATCCGTCTTCATTATAACATACGGACAGATAATATTTACACCAAAACAACAGGAACAGAAGCCTCCAGATGCTTATGATTCCAAGGTTTGGATCGTACATCCTTACTGTAAATCTGCCAAATTCTTCTACCAGATAATAATGCTTTCTCCTGCTGTCAAACATGAGGTATGGGGTTTCCCGAAACACCTTATGACTGTAATACCCCAGTACTTCATAACCATGTTTGCCCATGACATCTATGATAGACATAAAGGACAGTCCCTCTTCGTTTACTTCCCCTTCAAGTTCTCTGATCAGTTCCTTATTTTCATTGCCGGTAATCTCCAGATATCTTCTGATGCAGGCTACACCGCAGTTCTCCATGTCATACTATTGTTTCAGGCATGAAAAAACCCGGTTGCCCGGGTAAGTTTCTCATAAGCAGTCAGCGATCATCTCAACAACGGTCGGATGAGGATGAATTACTTCCTTAAGTTCACTTACTGTCATCTTCTTCTGAACGGCCACTGCCAGTTCACCGATCATGTTGGTGGCATCAGGGCAAATCAGCTGAGCTCCGATTATCCGTTCGCTGTTCTTATCAATGACCAATTTTACATATCCGCTATCAGCCTGTTCGATCATGCATTTGCCATTGGCTCCGGTCAGTGTCTTTCTGGCAATTACCTCAATGCCCTTTTCCTTAGCCTCGGTTTCAGTCAAGCCGACTGAAGCCATTTCCGGATCGGTATAGATGCAGGAAGGAATTACACCTTCATCAACGCTCTTTTCCCTGCCGCAGATAACGTCTATGACATTAACAGCCTGAGCCATGGCTACATGTGCGAGCTGGACATTGCCCCTACGGCAGTCACCGATGGCATAGATGTTACTTACGGCTGTACGATAATTCTCATCGGTAACGATGCCCCTGTTGATCTCGACGTCAACGTTTTCAAACAATCCGCTGACATTGGCTCTTCTCCCAGCCGCGCACAGTACGTCATTGCCTGTTACCTGAACCTCATTTCCATTCTTGTCAGCGTAGGTTACCTTCCTAAGTTCACCGTCATTTTCAATCTTTCTGACTGCTGCCTTGGTTACTATTACAGCACCCTTTTTCTTTAAGAACATGCTGATCCTGGTTGCCAGTTCCTTATCCATGTTGGGAATCAGCTGGTCAGCCATTTCCAGGATCGTTACCTGTCTGCCCAGGTTAAGATATACGCTGGCAACTTCCAGACCGATGACACCACCGCCGATAATGATGATGCTTTCCGCAAGTTCATGATCCTTCTCAAGAATGTCATCACTGGTGATTGCCAGTTCAATTCCCTCGATTGGCGGTAATGACGGTACTGACCCCGAACAGATCAGAATATTTTCTGCTTCGTATTCAGCATCAGAAGTCCTTACGGTGTGCTCACCGGTTACGGTTGCCAGATCATTTACCACCATGATTTTCTTGCCCTTGAGTCCCTTTTCAATGCCGCCGCGCAGACTGTCTACTACCGTCTGCTTTCTTTCCAGCATTCTGGAATAATCATAGCCGCATGATGCGACGATGACGCCGAATTCCTCAAGTTTACTCAGATGACTGTATGCACCGCTGGAGTGCAGCAGTGTCTTGGTAGGTATGCAGCCGCGGTTAAGGCAGGTGCCACCCACCTTATCCTTTTCAAACAGTATAACGCTCATGCCGTTTTCTACGGCCCTGAAGGCAGCCGTATAACCTGCCGGACCTCCGCCTATGATGGCTAAATCGTATGACATGTGATCATTCCCTTCCAATCAACAGATCAATTACATCCGTTTCTTCTTCATTTTCTGCCAGTGAACGCAGCTGTTCACTGATTCTTCTGCCTCTCAGTTTATTTGGCAGTTTCAATAACTGTTCAGTATTGAGACTGTCGGTATACACGCAGCACCTGCTGACAGTTTCATCTTCAAGGCTGTATCTTACTTCAACCATGCCCCACTTGAAACGCTGTTCCTTACTGAAATCGTATTTTTCTTTTTTATCGTATTTCCATTCAGGACTGGCGAACTTCATTTCCAGTTCGCTGATCCTTTCATCATCCAGATCAGATTCACTGACCTTTTCGGCCGATAGACCATATGTTTTCACAAAGCTGTTCTTAAGAGCAGCCTTCAGTTCTTCAAGTGTGATATCCTCTCTGACGTCCTTCAGGTTGATCACCCGGCTTCTGACTGACTCAACTTTCTTGGACGTCAGTTTCTTCTTACTGACATTCAGATACCTGACCAGATCATCGTTATTAACATCGACCATGATGGTGCCGTGATGGTAACTGTTCTTACTGCCATGGTAATAGGCATGTCCTGAGAACTTGCAGCCATTGATCACCAGGTCATTGCGGCCGTTTACCTCAGCATGTATGCCAAGCTGATCAAGAGCCCACATGATGACCTGATCCTGTTTCGCCCTGTCAAAGTCCTTCTTATTGACGATGAAGGTGAAATTCAGGTTGCCGGTATCATGATACACGGCCCCGCCTCCTGACAGTCTTCTGGCCAGATGACCGCCATCAGCCTCCAGTGTTTCAATGTTTACCTCATTATCACTGCTCTGATTACGGCCAATTACAACGGTCCGTTCATTCTGCCAGAAATATAACAGGGCACTATCATAAGGAAGAGTATCAAGCAGATACTCTTCCATTGCTAAGTTATGATATGGATCCAGTGAATCCGTTTCAAAAATGTATAGCTTACTGATCATTGCCGAATTCGTAGCGCAGTATCGGCTTTCTGGCTGCCTCTACTTCATCAGGTCTGCTGATCAGACAGTTATGTGGAGCATCGTGCAGATAATGTGGATCTTCCTTGGCAAGTTCGCGCAGCTTGATGAAGATCTCAGCTGCCTCATCCAGAGTCTCCCTGCTTTCAGTCTCTGTCGGCTCCAGCATCAGAGCTTCATGAACAATCAGCGGGAAGTACATTGTCGGAGGATGGATGCCATAGTCCAGAGAACCCTTGGCAATGTCCATGGCACTTACGCCCGTCTCATGCTTCAGACTGTCAAGTGACAGTACGAATTCATGCATGCAGATCTCATCGTATGCGACGTCATAGTAGCCTTTCAGTCTGTTCATCAGGTAGTTGGCATTCAGAACAGCGTTGCTGCTGGCTTCCTTGATGCCTTCCCTGCCTAAGCTCTTAATGTAGGTCAGAGCCTTTACTACGACTAAGAAGTTGCCGTAGAAGCTTCTTACCATGCCCATGGTATCAGCTGGCTGGATGAAGCCATAACCTGACATGTTCTTGTCTACGACACCTAACGGCAGATACTCCTTCAGGAATTCCTTACAGCCGACAGGACCTGAGCCAGGACCGCCGCCGCCATGAGGCGTTCCGAATGTCTTGTGCAGATTCAGGTGGATGCAGTCAAAGCCCATGTCACCTGGTCTTACCGTACCCATGATGGCATTCATGTTGGCGCCATCGTAGTAACATAAGCCGCCGGCTTCATGTACTATTCTGGTTATCTCCAGAATATTCGGGTCAAACAGGCCTAATGTATTTGGGTTTGTCAGCATCAGTCCAGCTGTGTCTTCGCCTACGGCATTCTTAAGCGCCTCAATGTCAACGCCGCCCTTCTCATTTGAAGGAACGTTGATGACCTTGAAACCTGCCATGGAAGCGCTGGCCGGGTTTGTGCCATGTGCTGAGTCAGGAACGATGATGTTTACTCTCTTATCATCGCCTCTGGCCTGATGATACTTTCTTATCAGCAGTAATCCGGTATACTCGCCATGAGCACCGGCAGCCGGCTGGAAGGTCATGTCATCCATGCCGGTGATTTCCATTAGCAGCTGCTTGCACTGATACATTACTTCCAGAGCACCCTGTACAGTGCTTAACGGCTGTAACGGGTGGATCTGGGTAAAGCCAGGCTGACTGGCAGCTTCTTCGTCTATCCTTGGATTGTACTTCATGGTACAGCTTCCTAACGGATAGAAGCCGTCATTTACGCCATGAGCCTGCTTGGCCAGTTCCGTATAGTGTCTGGACAGGTCTACTTCAGAGACCTGCGGCAGATTCAGTTTATCCTGCCTTAACAGGCTTTCATCATACTGGACCGTTTCTACTTCACAGGGAGGGATCAGATCCATCTTACGGTTATCCCTGCTGAGTTCAAATAACAGCTTCATAACTATAATGCCTCCCTGATTATCTTAACCATTTCATCTATTTCTGCCTTGCTGTTGAGTTCAGTGCAGCACCACAGAATGTTGTTATTGATCGGTAAGCCGCCAAGATAGCCTCTCTCAGCCAGCTGATCAATTATCTGACGGCAGTCACGCGGACACTTCATCAGGAATTCATTGAAGAACGGCTTGTCGCTTACCAGCTTGAAACCCTTCAGCTTGCCTAATTCCTGGGCCAGGTAATGAGCATTTGAAGCGCTGTTTACTGCCACCTGTCTTAAGCCCTCAGGACCCATGGCAGCGCAGTAAACTGATGCGGTCATGGCGCACAGGGCTTCATTTGAACAGATGTTGGAAGATGCCTTTTCTCTTCTGATATGCTGTTCTCTTGCCTGTAAGGTCAGAACGTAGCATCTGTCCCCGTTTCTGTCCTTGGTCTGGCCAACGATACGGCCAGGCAGCTTACGCATTAATTCCTTCTTGCAGGTCATGATGCCCAGATACGGTCCGCCAAAGCTTAACGGCATGCCTAACGGCTGGCCTTCAGCTACGCAGATGTCAGCATCAACTTCTCTGGCGTTTTTCAGTAATGCCAGAGCGATCGGGTTTGTCTGCATGATGACCTTGGCACCGGCTTCATGAGTAATTCTGGATATCTCCGGCATGTCTTCGATCACACCGAAGAAGTTCGGTGACTGAACCAGTACACCGGCAACGTTCTCATTCAGCAGTTCACTGAGACTTTCAGTACTTACTGCCAGTCCTCTGGACTTGATCATGATGACGTTGACGTTACGGCTCTCACAGTATGTTCTCAGGACTCTCAGAACCTGTGGATTGATCGTTTCAGCGACCAGAATGTCGCTTCTCTTTCTTTCCTGTACCATGAAAGCTGCTTCGGCAGCAGCCACGGCACCGTCGTACACGGAAGCGTTGGAAACATCCAGACCGGTCAGTTCACACATCTGGGTCTGGTATTCAAATATTGACTGGAGGATACCCTGAGATATCTCAGCCTGATATGGAGTGTAGCTGGTCAGGAATTCTTCCTTGGAAGTAACGCTCTTTATGATGGCAGGAATGTAATGATTGTAAGCTCCTGCCCCGCGGAAGATGTGCTTGAACACGGTATTCTTTTCTGCCAGTTCAGCCATTTCCCTGCTTACTTCCAGCTCACTCTTTCCTTCAGGAATGTTGAGCTGTTTAAGCCTGGCTTCTTCAGGCACGGAAACATACAGGTCATCAAGGCTGTTCATGCCTAATGCCTGTAACATCTCCTGCTGTTCAGCCTTTGTATTGACTACATAGCCTGACATGGATTAAGCCTCTTCAGCACAGACTTTTTCGTATCCTTCAGCGTCCAGCAGCTCTTCCTCTTCAGTAACTTCATTGACCTTGATCAGCCAGGCGCCATAACAGTCCTCGTTGATCAGAGCCGGGTTGTCCAGCAGTTCCTCATTTACTGCACAGACAACACCTGTTACCGGTGAGAATACGTCGCTGACAGCCTTTACTGACTCAACGTCACAGAAGGCTTCACCGCTGGTTACGGTATCGCCGACTTCCGGCAGATTTACGAATACGATGTCACCTAAGGCATCCTGAGCAAAATCTGTCAAACCTACTGTATAAACTTCCTCTTCCTTCTTTACCCATTCATGGGTCTTAGCGTACTTAAGTTCCTTTGGATTATTCATTTTCCTTCTCCTTCTTCTATTTCTTTCTGCTGTAGAACGGCAGGGCGATTACTTCTGCCTTGATCCTTCTGCCTCTTACGTCAACTTCTACAACAGTACCTAACTCACTGTAATTTCTGTCGATCAGAGCCATGGCAACTGCCTTGCCCAGATATGGGCAGTGGGTGCCGCTGGTAGTATGACCGATCTTTTCCTCACCGACATAGATGTCCTGATGCTCTCTTAGGATACCGCGGTCAATTGGCTGTAAGCCGACTCTGCAGATCTTCGGTTCTCCTCTTTCCTCAAGAGCCTTCTTGCCGATGAATTCTACCTTGTTCATCTTTACGCCGAAGTTCAGTCCGGTTTCTAATGGTGAGATCTCATCATCCATCTCATGACCGTACAGTGGCATGGCGGCTTCAAGTCTCAACGTATCTCTGGCACCTAAACCGCATGGGATCAGTCCGAATTCCTCTCCGGCTTCTCTTAAGGTGTACCATAGCTTTTCGGCATTTTCCTTAGGAGTATAGATTTCATAGCCTGCCTCACCGGTATAGCCGGTAAATGATATGATGCAGTCCATGCCATTGATCGTTACATGTTCCTTTGCCGTGTAGTTCTTCATCGGAATGTCTTCGGCGGGTAACAGCTTGGACATGATGTCAAAGGCCTTTGGTCCCTGTAAGGCTACCTGAGCCAGAGAATCGGAAATGTCTTCGATAACGGTTCCCGGCAGCACGTGTTTCTTCATGTGATCAAAGTCCTTGTGTCTGTTGGATGCGTTGACTACCACGAAGTAATAGTCATCAGCGAACTTGTAGACGATCAGGTCATCGACACAGCCGCCGTTTTCATTGCACATGACTGAATATCTGACTCTGCCGACGTTCATGTTGGTAAAGTCATTGGTCAGAATGTGATTCAGAGATGCCAGGGCTGTTTCGCCTCTGAAGGTTACTTCGCCCATGTGCGACACATCAAAAAGACCGCACGCCTGTCTGACTGCCATGTGCTCCTTAATGACACCGGTAGCGTACTGTACCGGCAACAGATAGCCGGCAAACGGTACGATCTTACCGCCTTCCTTAACATGCACATCATACAAAGGTGTTTTCAGTTCCATATTATTTCCCCTTTTACAAAAAACAGAAGCAGAAAAATTCTGCCTCTGTATCTTACCTGAAAGATTCTCCCCTGAGGGATTGCTTCTTTGGTGCTTACGCTCTCCAGAGTTTGTCCGGAGCCGGTTCTTTTGCCTGAGAGTTCTCGCTGCCCCTTCGGCTCTGAATCAAATCAGTCTCTCCCGGTTCCATCATCCAATTATCCAGTTTTACCTCTGAATTCATTCTATCATCATTACCCGTTTCAGACAATTGCTGATTTGTCACAATTGAGCTGATTAACTGAAATCTATTAGTCCTGGATCTTGAACTCCTCAATGTACTTTGGGTTGAAAAGGTCGGTATCTACGTCTCTGTCAAATACCTTGCGTCCGTTGGCATAGGTAGCCACGCACCTGTAATCATCGGTGATCACTGCCAGATCGCAGTCCTTACCAAGCTTGATCGAGCCTTTTTCCTCGCCAAAACCATAGGCAACGCAGGGGTTCAGTGCAGCCATCTTAATGACTGTTTCAATTGGCATGTGCAGTTTTTCGACGAGATTACCGATGCCGTACAGTACCGGCTTGGTGCTTCCTGAAAGCCTGCCCGTATTCTCAAGGCAGAAGCCTTCCTCAGTTACGGTACGGTATCTGTCATTGTTTGAATTACGGTAATTGCCAACAGGTGCCCCCGCAACCTGAACATTGTCAGAGATCATGATCCACTTGCTCATATCAGGCTTGACTCTGAAGATCAGCTGTAACATTTCCGGTGATACGTGCATGAAGTCACAGATGATCTCATTGTACAGATCGTCCTTCAAAAGGCAGGCACCAAGACCGCCCATGTTACGGTGGTGAATACCTCTCATTACGTTACAGGTATGGGTTGATACGAAGAAACCGCCCTTGTTGAAGGCATCCATGGCTTCCTTGTATGAAGCCTCACTGTGCATGAAGGCAACCTTGACGCCCTTGGAGTTCAAATATTCAACAGCCTCATCGGCATTTTCCTTTTCCGGTGCTATGCCGCACAGCTTAAGAGTTCCTTCGGAGTTCTCCCAGGTATCCCTTACCAGCTTCATGTCTACCGGGAATTCACCGATCGGAATACCCTTTTCACCGACTCTGTGGCCAAGTCTTTCCGTATCTTCGGAGTGGATGCCCAGCATTGTGGCACCATCCTGTTCTTCCTTCATCATCTCAACCAGTCTCTTATAGTTTCCCGTTCCATCCATGTAGGCAACTGTCGGGAAGACGTTGGTGACGCCATTGGCAGCCAGCCCCTTCAGATAACCCCTGATGTCTTCCTTGCTGGTGGAAGGATTGTATCCGTGAGTGCCATGGTTATGGGTATCAAAGATGCCCGGAATGATGCGGTATTCGCTGTAATCTACATAATCGTCTACCTTCGCGCTTTCATCAAGGAAACCTACGATCTTCTTTCCCTCAACGACAAGATAGCCTGACCTTACTCCGTCTTCAAAATAAATGCGTTTTGACTTGATTATCATGATTTTTTCCTCTTTCTCTTGTTTATATTATATATCCAGCACAGCTGCATATACAGTGAACTGCATGGAAAAAGAAGTTCATTGCTGAACTTCTACTTATCCTGTTTTTCGTAGGCTTCAATAATCTTCTGGACGACAGGATGTCTGACGACGTCCTTCTTGCTCATTTCGATGATACCTACTTCTTCTATGTCCTTTACGATCTCAATCGCCTTTATTAATCCTGACGGCTTGTTTGACGGCAGGTCGATCTGAGTAACGTCACCGGTGATTATCATCTTGGAATTGAAGCCAAGACGGGTCATGAACATCTTGATCTGCATGGCCGTGGTATTCTGAGCCTCATCAAGAATTACTACGGCATCATTGAGCGTACGGCCTCTCATATAGGCTAACGGTGCAACTTCAATGACACCTTTCTCCATCATTCTTTCGACATTGGCCGCGCCGAATATCTCTTCAAAGGAATCATAGATCGGAATCAGATAAGGATCGACCTTTTCCTTCAGGTCGCCAGGCAGAAAGCCCAGTGACTCACCGGCTTCAACTACCGGCCTGGTTACGATGATCTTTCTTATAAGTCCCTGACGCAGCAGATTACTGGCATATACAACAGCCAGGAACGTCTTGCCGGTTCCGGCAGGACCGGTTACGATGGTGATGTCATGCTTTTCAAAAGCATCATACAGTGCCTTCTGTCCTCTGGAACGCAGGTAGAAGTTACGGCTGCCGATCCCATAGGCTATTGGCTTCTTATAAAAAACGCTGGTAGATCCGTTGTTAAGCAGGTTGGCAACATCCTCAGCCTCCAGTCTGCCCTTGGCTGAATAGATCCTCACCATCTCATCAAAGATGGCCTGAGCCTTTTCCCTCTTATCCTCATCGGACACCAAAACCTTATTGTCTTCAACTGTCAGTTCACATTTCAGAGCATCGGAAATCATCTTCAGATTTCTGTCTCCGTTTCCCAGAACGTTCATGATGGTATCTACGTCATGATCATACATGTTCCATACTGTTCTTTTATCCAATATTCAATCCCTCACTAATTAAGTTAATTATAACACGATTATCTGCCTGTAACCCCGAAGATTATCTCTACAGGAATCTGTGTATAAGCGCCAGCACCAACAGGTGTGCCGGGTAGTACCAGCGGTAGATGATCTTGAAGACCGGGGAAATACTGCCGTAGGTGCCGTCATACATTGCCATGAACGGGAACGCCAGGAACGTATACAGCACGACTGTTCCCCTCTTTATGTAGTACTGAACATAGTACATGGTCCTGCTGAAGTCATATAACTGAACATACAGCTGTTCAAACAGTTCACCAAAGGTCAGTACGGCTACCGCAAGCAGCAGGAAAAGCCGCAGATACCAGGCATCATTTCTTTCCTTTAATTCCAGGTACCAGTTCAGCATCAGCATGAATACTATTCCTGCCCCGAAATAGCCGATCGCAAACCTGCTGTTAAGATAGATGACAGCCAGCCAGATGATCACAGAAACGAACCTGTTGCCTATTCTTTCACATATGACACAGGTTACGATGAAGATCAGAAACTGCAGAACCTGATTCTGCATTTCCATGCTGAAAAAAGTGCCGTAGAAGCACAGGTCGTGCAGCGGTTCGGAAATGACTGCCGCCAGTAACAGAAAAACTGCATATCTTTCCAGCCTTCTGCTGTCATGTCTGATGTGACGGTATCCGTCAATTACCATCAGGGCATAAAGCGGGAACGCGATCCTGCCGATCATACGGTAGGTTGAAGGCATGGAAAAAACTTCACCTATGTGGTCGATCGTCATTGTTATCATGGCTATGATCTTCAGAACTAAAGCACTCATGAAAACAGTATAGCACTGTCTCACCTTCATAAGCAAAATTAAGAAATATGAAGATAAATATGTTAAACTAATGACAAAGAATGGAGAATTGCCTATGAGAATCGCCCTCGACATTGACGGTTGCATGACCGACGATAACCGTTTCCGTCTGGAACAGTATGGAAAATATCTTTATGAAAAGAACATGCCCTACATGGACCTGCCTTATGAAAGTGAATTAAAGTGCGGATACATGACCCGTGAGGAATTCGGTGAGTTCTGGGACGCTACCTTCTTTGAATACATTGAGCAGGTTGAACCAATACGCTATGTATCAGAGGTAACTCATAAGCTGCATGAAGACGGCGACTACATCGTTATCGCCACAGGCCGTCACGGTACCACGCAGAAGGACCCATACGGTGAAAAGATCCGTAACATCACGAAGGAATGGCTGAAGAAACATGACATCTACTATGATGAGATACTGTTCAGCGGCTTCCCCAAGGTTGATTACATCAGACCATACAAGTGTGATGTCTTCGTAGAAGATTACTCAATGACCATCAAGAGCCTGGCTAAGGAGATGCCGGTACTGATCTTCGACAATCCATACAACAGGTTTCTGGAATGTGAAAACACGATAAGAGTGTTCAGCTGGTATGACATCTACCGTCGTGTAAAGGAAATGGAATAATAAAGCCAAGAGTACTATTTTGAAGTGAACCCCATTATTGGGACAGAATATTAACTGTATGATAAGGCTTGATTCCTTGCCTGGCAAGGGGTCAGGCCTTTCAATTTGGTTTTGATCCTTGTGTTGTTGTAATACTCTATATATTCATCAATGGCAGTCT
>JAFWGU010000016.1 GCA_017512285.1 Erysipelotrichaceae bacterium
AAGACTGCCATTGATGAATATATAGAGTATTACAACAACACAAGGATCAAAACCAAATTGAAAGGCCTGACCCCTTGCCAGGCAAGGAATCAAGCCTTATCATACAGTTAATATTCTGTCCCAATAATGGGGTTCACTTCAGGTAACCTCAGTTTTTTATTTGGAAAATCAGCATATCTTTGTCATATCTTCAGTAAACCTACACATTGAGAAAGTATCATTTTCTCATCAGGAGGTTTTTTACATGAAAGAAAAGACATTTCAGATCATCAGCGTGTTATTCCTGTCAGCGATGGTCCTTACATACATATGCAGAGGTATCTATTACTATCTGCTGATGAGGTGACATGATGAACAGAATATTTACCAAAGTACTTATCGTACTGGACGTCTGTGCAGTACTTTTCCTGTTTGTCGTCTACGGTCCGGTGAGACTGTTTCCGAACTGGTTCGTTACGACGGCCTTAACAACAGGTGAGCATAAGTATCTGGCCTACATCCTATATACGGAGAAAATGGTTGATGACATACTGGAAGATAACAGAATAGTGGTAAGCGATGAATCGACGGATGAATCACTAATCAGCTTCACTTCAACGGTTATCTACGCCAATGAATACGAAAGGCAGATACTTGAGCATGATGAGGATGAACTTTACAAGGTTATTGAGATTTCCGGCAGCGGCTACAGCGGCTGGATAACGGTTATTTACGATCCCTCACGGCTGCATCTGGCTGTAGCCGAGGATGATTCCGGTGAGACGGTCAGTGAGATGGCTGAGCGCTATGATGCCCTGGTTGCCGTCAACGGGGGCGGGTATGCCTCAAGACGCGGAGAAAAGAACTCGTGCGGCGGTCTGGTAGCGGATGGTACGGTACTGTGTGAAGATGAATATGCCAATGCCATGGTCACCATGACTGAAGAGGGCAAGCTGGTACTGACCTACAGTCCAACTGACAGACTAAGTTCGGATACGGACTGGGCTGTTTACTTTGAACCGTTCCTGATCGTCAACGGTGTCAGATCTGAGTTTCAGAACAACGCCGGAGGTACCCAGCCGCGTACGGCCATCGGGCAGAGAAGCGATGGTGTGGTACTATTGGTAACGATCGACGGGCGAGGGTCTAATGGGTCAATGGGCATTAACTACAGCGACCTTACCGACATCTTTGAGCGTTACGGCTGCATCAATGCGGCTAACTTGGATGGCGGCGGATCTACTACACTGGTCGTTGAAGGGGAACTGATCAATGAACCGGCTTCCTTCCGTGACAGAGGCGAAAGAAACGTCTTTGATGCGATAGTATATTATTAAATTACTTGATTATTTGAATTTTGAAACGGATAATAAAGCCGAGGTAGTCTTAAATGAAAAAGGGAAAGAATCTTTATCTGTTAGTATCACTGTGCATGATGGCAGCCAGCTCAATTGGCCTGTTTCTGAATTCATTCGGAGTGTTCTTCTCACCAATGGCCGAAGCGCTTGGCGAGAAGAGAGGCAACGTGGCCATGTTCAATACGATAATGATCTTTGCCAATGCCGTATTCAGCATCATCGTGCCGATGGTGGCGACAAATAAGAACTATAAGAAATTCTATCTCGGCGGCATAATCGGTTCCGTAATGGCTCTGATCTTAATGGCCAACGCTACGGGATTACTAATGCTTTATGCCGGAGGATTATTACTGGGAGCTTCCGCAAGTACCTACTTCCTGGTCGTCATTACGACGGTCATCAACAACTCGTTTGAAGGTAATGCGGGTACAATGGGCGGCATCGTGTTCAGCTTCAGCGGACTGGCTGGGGCCGTATTCTCACCGATGTTTGCTTCGATAATCAGCGCCAGCGGCTATAAGACGGCGTTTTACGTGATGGCCGTACTGGCAGCGGTTCTGTGCGCACCGGCGCTTTTTGCCGACATAAAGATAGAGAAGGAAGGCCTTGAGAAGGGAAGCGGAAATACAGGTAATCTGAACATGCTTTCAATGGCATTCATCCTGTGTACCCTGATGATGGTATTCTATCAGTTTCTGCCGTCACTTCCTCAGCACTTCCCGGGCATCGGCATCAGCAAGGGTCTTTCAGAATCCGTGGCCCCGTTACTGGTAAGCGCAGCCATGGTCGGCAATATCGTTTTCAAGCTGATTGCCGGAGTGATGATCGACAGACTTGGTGCACTAAAGACCTTACTGGCGATGACAGGATTAAACATCATCGGCAGCGTTCTGTTATTCATCGGAAACAGTGCTCTGGTATCAATGGCAGGAGCGTTCCTGTTTGGAGCAATGTATTCAATAACCTCATTCGGCGGCAGCAGTGTCGTCAGAGACGTATTCGGCGATGCCGTCTACAAGAGGGCATATTCCGTAATATCCTTCTTCGGATGTGCGAGCAATGCCCTGGGCATTTCCCTGGTCGGCTACATCTATGACTTCACGTCATCCTATGATCCGGCCATCATCATGTCGGTTGTACTGGCACTGCTGGCATATCTGTCGGCAACGGCCGCAAAGAAAAAGCATTCATAGGAATGCTTAGTCCAAAGTATTAATAATTTCCTTAAGGGCGTTCATTTCATCAGCTGATAATGTAACGCCTTTTCCCATTTTTGAATGGTCAGGGCTCCATGTTCTGATGTCGTAAACCGGTTCGCGCTTGTTCCAGCTGATCAGATTGAGTTCCTTCTGCCAGCCGTTGTTCTGTCTGGATAAAACGCATACAGTTTCAACTATTTCGTATGTAAACTCCATTTTCCGCCTCCCTGATATTTATATATATCCATTTTATACATTTTTTATAATAAATCTACTGCTATTATCACAAATTGAGTTAATAATAATCTTCTGTGGCTGAAACTGTCATATAATTAAGGCATAAGCAACAAGGAGAAACACAATATGATCATTCAGAGCAGAAACGTTTACTTTGACGAAAAACTGCAGCCTCTTCAGGTTGAGTTTGAAAACGGAAAGATAGTCAACATACTTCCTTACGGCATGAAGAAGGCCGACAGAGACTATGGCGACAACTTGATTTTGCCGGGTCTGATCGACATTCACAACCACGGCTATAACGGCTGTGATGCCAACCATGCCACGGAGGAATGGGTCAGGGAATGGATGGCCTACCTGCCGTCAGAAGGCGTTACAAGCACCCTGGCAGCGACTTCTTCCTCACCCCGGGCAACAATGTTGAAGGGCATGGAAGCCATCGCCAGAGTCATTGATGAAGGCTGTGAGGGAGCTCATCTGTTAGGCATCTATTCTGAGGGTCCGTTCATGTGTGAACAGTTCAGAGGAGCTCAGGACGTAGCCAACCTGACGATTCCGACAAAGGAGGAAATCGATGTCTATCAGAAGGCCTGTAATGGGCATCTGATCTATGTCATGATGGCTCCGGAGATGCTTGGTGGCGACATGAGCGTAATTGAGTACTGCGTAAAGAACAACATCAAGGTTACCTGCGGACATACCGGAGCTACCTTTGAGGACATTACCGCAGCCAGAAAGGCCGGTGCCAGATCATTCACTCATACCTATAACGGCATGAGAGGTCTGCATCACCGTGAACCTGGCGTCGTAGGTGCGGCAATGTATTACGATGACATGTATGCCGAAATGATCGGTGACGGGGTTCACGTATCATTCCCGTCAATGAACGTACTGGCCAAGACCAAGGGCAAGGACAGACTGATCTCCGTTACCGACTCCGTATTCTTCAAGGGATTCCCGGTAGGAAAGTATGAAGTTGAAGGCCAGACACGCTATGTATGTGAGGATGGCGTCGGCAGGCTGGAAAACGGCAGCATCTGCGGCAGCGCCAACAGACTCAACGTCATTCTGGGCAGGGAGATCACCAAGGCCAACATCCCATACGTCACGGCAATTAATTCATGTACCTGCAACCCGGCCAACATGCTGGGCTTTGGCAACGTAAAGGGATATCTTAAGGAAAACTATGACGCAGACATCTGCGTAGTGGATGCTGACTTCAACGTCTTGCAGACCTATGTCAGCGGAAAGGAAATGCTATGATAATTCAGGGAAGAAAAGTCTACATTGATGAAGAGCTGAGAGAGGCTCAGCTGGAAATTGAAGACGGCAGGATCAAGGCAATCTTACCATGCGGCAACAAACCTGCTGATGCTGACTATGGCGATAACTGGGTATTGCCGGGACTTATCGACATCCATACCCATGGCTACAACGGCGGAAGCACCGACAGAGCAACCAAGGAGTGGATCAGGGAATGGATGGCTTACCTGCCTTCAGAAGGCGTTACGTCCGTAGTACCAAGCACCAGCAGCTGTCCGGAATCAAGCATGTTCCCGAGCATGACCGCAATAGCCGAAGTGCTTGAGGAAGGCTGCGAAGGGGCAGAGATCCTGGGCATCTATTCAGAAGGACCGTTCATGTGCGAGAAGTACAGAGGCGCGCAGGACCTGCGTTATCTGACGATCCCTGACAGAAAGAAGATCGATGAATACATCGCCGCCTGCAAGGGTCACCTCATCTATGTCATGCTGGCACCGGAGATGCTGCCGGACATGGATGTCATCAGATATCTGAGAAGTCTGGGCATTGCCGTTGCCTGCGGTCATACCGGGGCAACCTTTGAGCAGATCAGAGAAGCCAGAGAAGCCGGTGCCCAGTCATTCACCCATACCTATAACGGCATGAGAGGCCTGCATCACCGCGAACCGGGCGTTGTTGGAGCAGCCATGTACTTTGACGACATGTATGCCGAACTGATCGGTGATGGCGTTCACGTATCATTCCCGGCCATGCATGACCTGGCCAAGACCAAGAACAAGGACAGACTGATCTCGGTTACCGACGCCGTTGCCTACAAGGGCTGGCCGGTTGGCGAATACAGAGATGGCGACACGGTAATGAGAGTCTGTGAAGACGGTGTCTGCAGACTTGAGGACGGAACAATCTGCGGCAGTGCAAACAGGCTCAATGAGATCCTGGGCAGAGAGATCACCAAGGCCAACATACCTTATGTTAAGGCCATCAATTCATGCACCTGCAACCCGGCCAACCTGATGGGGTTCGGCCAGAGGAAGGGCTATATCAAGAAGGACTATGACGCTGACATCTGCGTTCTGGACGAGAACTTCAATGTCGTTCAGACCTATGTCAGAGGCAAGGCATACTTATGAGATTAACTGACTTAAGCCTGCCTGTCACCTCTGAGATGCAGGGCAGCAGTTAAGGAATATTGATCAGGGAAGTTTAACATGGAGATTTCAATTGAAAGAGTAAAGGATGAACTTTACAACATCAGCGGAGACGTACAGATCTACTACGTGCCTGATGAGGATGAGTTCATTGATGATCTGGAATACGATCAGGGCAATTATGACGGCAGGGTCATTCCATTACCGCAGGCTCAGGACATCAACAATTACCGGATGATGGAGGATTTCATCGAGGACCGCGTCACCGGTGAGGCCAGGGAGTGGCTCAGAAATGCGATCAGAGGCAAGGGAGCCTTCCATCGCTTCAGAGTCACCTGTGAGAGGTTCGGGCTGCTAAGAGACTGGTATGACTATGAGGAAGCCTGTTATCAGGACATCGCCATTTACTGGTGTGAGGAAAACGGCATAGTATACTATGTTGAAAAGGAGATGGAAAAGCCTGAGGAAAAGGAACCGGTCAGACTGAAGGATGAAAAGGTCAGGATCGTTCCCGTTAACGAGAAGAATGCCTATGTGCTGCAGTACATGGTCATTGAGTTCCGCAGGGATCTGGCCAGCTATAAGGATACCCAGCCTGACATGGATCTGGAAAGCGCCAGAGCCGAGATCGAATGGTATGTATCCAAGCGCTATCCGGTCTTCGCCGCCAGCATTTCCGGCAACTACGTCGGTTATGCCGTCTGCAAGATCGAGGATGATGTCGTCTGGCTGGAGTCCATCTATGTGAAGAAGGACTACCGCAGAAAGGGCATTGCCACCAGACTGATACAGGAAGCCGAGAAGGTCGCAGAGGAACACGGCAATGAGACCCTGTACATTAATATCCATCCGAACAATCAGAGAGTGATTGGATTGTTAAAGAAGAACGGATATGACGTTCTCAATCTGATCGAGGTCAGAAAGCAGTATCAGGGAGAAAAGACCAGTACCGAGTATCACATCGGTGATAACGACTTCAGATATTAAAGGAAAAAAAGACCGGGTTTGAACTGCCCCAGTGAAAAAGGATAGTTAATAAAAAAACCGGGACCCTCCTGTACAATGAAAGTATAGGAGGGTTTTAATATGGCAGGAAAACCTAATAATAAGTATTCACCGGAATTCAAAAAAGAAGCAGCAGAGAA
>JAFWGU010000002.1 GCA_017512285.1 Erysipelotrichaceae bacterium
TACTCCATATTCTTTCGCTAACTGTCCGGGAGACTTCTCTCTATTTTTCCACTTACGATACATGTCCACTTTTTCTTCATAACTTATCTTCATTTAAAAACCCCTCCATTAGGTTTTGTCCTAATTTCGGGGTTCACTTCACCGTGAGGTTCAGTCTTTTTCTGCTGAATACTTGTTGTAGATCAGTACGCCGATGAAGCTTATCACCAGCGTAACGCCGAAGATTATGCCTGTTTTCAGATATTCCTTCTGGCCGATCGAAGCCCCGGCATAAGTAGATGATATTACCGAAGGAACACGGGCTATGAATGATATTATTGCCCAGGTCTTAATGTCCATGTCGGTAAGGCCGACGGTATATGTCAGTAAGTCCTTCGGGGTTCCCGGTATCGCAAAGATCAGGAAGGTGAGGGCGTTGAGTTTCTTCGGGTTCTGCAGGAATTTCATCTTCTCCATGGTTTCCTTCTTGATGAAAATCTCCACGAAGTAGTGGCCGAATTTTCTGACAAACAGGAAGATTATGATGCTGCCCAGGGTAATGCCCGTCAGACACAGCAGGGTACCTTCCACTAAGCCGAAGCAGTAGCCTCCGGCTATTTCAAAGGGCTCTCCCGGTATGACGGCCACGATGACCTGCAGGGTAGTGATCAGGATGTAGATCAGTCTGCCCAGTATACCGTAGGAATCGATCCATTCCTTGAACTTCTCCGGTTCCCTGGCATATTCAATCAACGGCCTGCCCACATAGTAGCTCACAACGAACATGACCAAGATGAATAACGCAATGAACGATATCATGATGATCCTCTGCTGGGTTAGTGTCAGGCTCTCGTACTTTCTTTTCATAGTTCCATTATATAGCAGTTATTTGATTAATAGTATTAAGGATTATTTAAAAAGCACTGTCAGTGACAGTGCTTTGATCGTAATTATTTCCTGCCTGTAACTCTGAAGATCCACTTGAAGATTTCCAGTACCGGAAGTACCAGGAAGGCAAGTCCGATGGCAATCATGAATTCCTCAAAGCTTACGGCAGTGAAACCGAACATCTTGGTGAAGAACGGCAGGTAGATGACACCGCAGGTCAGTACGATCGTCAGTACCAGTGCACCGATCAGCCACCAGTTGATGGTCTTCATCTTTAACAGGTTACCGCGCTGTGTACGCATGCTTACGGCATGGAACATTTCAACGAAGTTACATGTCAGGAAGGCCATGGTCATGCCGTCGGCAGAACCGTTGGCGTGAATTTCGGCAAAGTTGATATAACCCTTTTCAAGATAGTCGCCGATGAAGAATGAGGCGATGATCAGTGAGGCCATGAAGATACCCTGCAAGATCATGTCAATGCCTGCGCCGCCGGCGAATACTGATTCGTCAGAGCTGCGGGGCTTACGCTCCATGATTCCTTCTTCAGCCTTTTCCATGCCTAATGCCAGACCCGGAGCGCTGTCGGTAACCATGTTTACCCATAACAGGTGAGCAGCTGACAGTATTTCAATGCCCATGGCGCTGGCTGCGAAGACAACCAGTACTTCAGACATGTTGGTTGATAACTGGAACTGCAGAACCTTTCTGACGTTATCGTAGATCTTTCTGCCTTCTTCAACGGCATTGACGATGGTTGCGAAGTTATCATCGGCCAGTACCATGTCTGATACGCCCTTGGTAACGTCCGTACCGGTAATGCCCATGCCTGTACCGATGTCTGCGGCCTTGATGCTTGGAGCATCGTTTACGCCGTCACCGGTCATGGCTACTACATAGCCCAGGCTCTTGAAGGCTCTTACTATTCTTGTCTTATGTTCAGGCTGAACTCTTGCCCAGACAGATATCTTCTGTACTGTGTCAATGAGCTGCTGATCGTTCATGCTTTCCATGTCTGCGCCTATCCTGGCTTCTGATGCATCGCTGATGATGCCCAGATCCTTACCGATGGCTACAGCCGTGTCGATGTGGTCGCCGGTGATCATAACAGGTCTGATGCCAGCCTGACGGCATTCCTTAATTGCTTCATATACTTCCGGACGGCATGGGTCGATCATTCCGACGTAGCCGATGAAGGTCAGGTCGTCTTCCAGAGTTTCAGCATCGAAGTCCTTCGGTAATTCCTTATATTCACGGTAGGCACAGCCCAATACTCTTAAGGCTCTGTCTGCGTAGGACTTGACACCCTTGAGGATCTCCTTTCTGAGATCGTCAGTCATGTCAATGACCTTGCCGTTTTTGTCCAGGAATTTTGTACAGTGTGATAACAGGATCTCAGTAGCACCCTTGGTGTACTGAATGTATGAACCGTTCTTTTCATGAACAGTTGACATCATCTTACGCATTGAGTCAAACGGTGCTTCGCCAACACGCGGCTGATCGATTACCAGCTGCCATCTTGGCAGATCGTTCTTGAAGGCATAGTTTACAAGTGCGGCCTCTGTCGGCTCACCCTTGGATTCCTTTTCGCCCTGTTCGATCGTTGCGTCTGAACATAAGGCCATGCCCGTTGCCAGTAATGGCTTGTCATTGGTGAATTCATCAACGACTGTCATCTTGTTCTGGGTCAGGGTACCTGTCTTATCTGAACAGATGATCTGGGTACTGCCCAGAGTTTCAACGGCTGTCAGTTTTCTGATCAGAGCATTACGCCTTGCCATGGCAGTAACACCGATGGAAAGGATGATGGTTACTACTGCCGGTAATCCTTCAGGGATGGCAGCTACGGCTAAGGCAACAGCCATGATGAAGGTGTTAAGTACGAGGTCTACGATGTTGGCACCGGTAGGGAACAGCAGTTCTCTGCCTACGCCGAATACGAATACGAATACGCAGATGCCGATGACCAGCTTGGTCAGAACCTTGGAGAGTTCTTCCATCTTCTTCTGTAACGGTGTCTTCTCGTCTTCGGTTTCATTCAGGGCATTGGCGATCTTGCCCATTTCGGTAGCCATGCCGGTGGCAACTACGACTGCCTTGCCACGGCCATATACAATGGTTGAACCGCTGTAAAGCATGTTGGTACGGTCACCCAAGGCAATGTCCAGTGCGTTTTCCTTCAGCATCAGAATGTCCATGATCTTGGTGACAGGAACGCTTTCACCGGTCAGGGCAGCTTCTTCAACCTTCATTGAGTGGCTTTCCAGGATACGGCAGTCTGCCGGTACGGCATCGCCGGCCTCCAGGACGACAACGTCACCGACTACCATGTCTTCTGACTTCATGGTAACCAACTGTCCGTCTCTTAAGACCTTGCTGGTGGCGGCGGTCATTTCCTTCAGGGCGTCAATGGCTTCCTCAGCCTTGCTTTCCTGAATGATGCCCATGAGGGTATTTACGATTACAACGAACAGAATGATGATCAGATCAGCATAGGATTCGTTGGCGTGATTTACAACGTTCTGATATA
>JAFWGU010000017.1 GCA_017512285.1 Erysipelotrichaceae bacterium
ACTTTGAGGAAGCTCTGGAAGAGATCGAGGAAATGGAAGTAACTGACCTGATCATTGAACCTTCAGGCGTAGGCAATCTTTCCGAAATCATCAACGTCATCAGAGCTGATGACGATTTCAGGATCGTATCACACATCTGCATCGTAGACGTCAAGACCTGCCGCAAGTACCATCAGAACTTTGGTGAATACTTCAATGACCAGGTCAAGGCAGCCAATGCCATCATTCTTTCTCACGTTGACGTTGCTGACGAGAAGAAGATCGAAGAGGCAAGGGAACTAGTCAGAGAACTCAATGAAGATGCCGAGATCCTTGACAGCCCGATTGCTGAGTATCCAATAGAAGAACTGCTTGACGTTATCGTCAATGGCGGAGACATCCTGCCTGAGTTTGAGGAAGAGGATGAAGACGAGGATGAACATGATCATGACCACGAACATGAGCATGAACATGAACATCATCACCATGACCACGATCATGAGCACCATCATCTTCATCACCATCACCACAATCATCACGGTGAGGATGACGACGATGATGAAGATGAGATCTTCAAGAATCAGATCATCAGACCTGAACATGTATTCACAGAAGAAGAGCTCGCTACCGCATTAACCAATGTAGATGGCGACATCATCCGTATCAAGGGTTACATTCATGGCGAAAAGGGTACTCTTTACTTCAACTATGTACTGAATGAATACCACATCTACTATGGTGAAGAGAGAGAAGATACTCTGGTATCAGTAATCGGTACGGCCATTGATGAAGACAGGATGAAAGAGGTCTTCCATGGTTAAGCCTGTTTACGTGTTCAGCGGCTTTCTGGATGCCGGCAAGACAACGGCTATCAAGGAATCTCTGCTTGATCCGAACTTCAACGACGGAGAAACAACGCTGATCATTGCCTTTGAACAGGGTGACGTGGAGTATGATGATGACTTCCTCTATGATTCCAACTCGGTAATCGAGTATCTGGATAACGTAACAGAACTGACAAATGAGAAGGTCAGAGAGTTTGAGGAATACTACAATCCTGACCGCATCGTCATAGAGTTAAACGGCATGCAGGATGACAATCTGCTGTTTGCTGACGCTGAAAACAGCAACTGGCTGATCGTTGACTATCTGACATTCTTCGATGCTACGCAGCTGAAGTTCCAGATGATGAACTGGAAGCAGTTCGTATACAATCACGTAATCAATTCTGCGGTATGTTACATCAACCGCAGCGATGATCAGGATCTGCTTTATTTCCGCAACAATCTCAAGGCCATCAACCGTCAGATGACAGTTGTATTTCTTGATAACGAAGGCAAGGTTACAAACAAGATCGAACAGCAGCTGTTTGATACTTCAAAGGATCTGGTGATTGAGGATGATGACTACGGTCTGTGGTACATCGATGCCGTAGACAATGCTGAGAAATATGACGGCTGTAAGATCACGCTGAAGCTGAAGCATCTTGATACCGTAAAGCAGTATCAGAATGTATGCATCATGGGACGTCAGGCAATGGTGTGCTGCTCAAATGACCTTCAGAGTATCGGGCTGACCTGTGTCAACGTTGACCCGAAGCTCATTAAGAAGGATCAGTATTACTGCCTGACAGGAAGGATCAAGGTCCTGGATGATGAGGAAGGCTTCAAGACCTGTGTTCTCTATGTTGATGAGATGAAGGAAGCTGAAAAGCCAGCTGATGAATATGTCAATTTCAACTGACAGAAGACTGTTCATTACTGAGGTGGACTTTGACTGGGAGAACCCGGAAATAGACGCCTATGTAAGAAACATAGCTGCATTAAGAAATACGGATCGCATCGTGTTTGAAAAGAACATCAGTTTTCTTGCGGGAGAAAACGGAACCGGTAAGTCGACACTGCTGGAGGCATTGGCCCTTAAGATGGGATTCAATCCGGAAGGCGGTACGATCAACTACCGGTTTTCTACTTTTGACGACTGTTCCAATCTCTGTGATTACATAACGGTAACAAGAGCAAAGAAGATGCGGTTCGGTTATTTTCTCAGGGCTGAGAGCTTCTTCAATGTGGCAACAAAGGAAGAGGAATACAGCCGTGAAGGCGGCATTCGCCAGCAGCTGCACTACATGAGCCATGGCGAAAGCTTTCTGCAGTTCATTCAGAACTATAATGGCGAAGGGCTATACATTCTGGATGAACCTGAGGCCGCTCTGTCACCAGGCAGAATACTCACTTTGATGGTTTATCTACATGACATGGCTGAAAAGGGAGCTCAGTTCATCATCAGTACGCATTCACCGGTTCTTCTGGCTATGGAGGAAGCTGACATTCTCAACTTTACGGACAGGGGAATAATGAAATGCAGATATGAGGATACTGACAGCTATCAGATCAGTTCAATGGTCATAAACAACCGTGAACTGCTCATGCACAAGCTGTTTGACGGTAAAGATGAATAACTTCAGAATTCATTTTTACAACTGATTATGCTAATATATATGTAAGTAGTGATTTACAAAAAGGGAGGACAATATGCCATTAGTTACATCTACGGAAATGTTTAAAAAGGCTTACGAAGGTGGATACGCAATTGGTGCTTTCAATGTCAACAACATGGAAATCATTCAGGGTATCACTGAAGCAGCTAAGGAGTGCAATGCTCCTGTAATCTTACAGGTTTCAAAGGGTGCCAGAGCATACGCTAACCGTACATATCTGGTTAAGCTCGTAGAAGCTGCAGTAATTGAAACCGGACTGCCAATCGTCTTACACTTGGACCATGGCGATTCATTCGAAACATGTAAGTCATGTATCGATGACGGATTCACATCTGTCATGATCGATGCCAGCAGCAAGCCATTTGAAGAGAACATTGAGATTACCAGAAAGGTAGTTGAATATGCTCATGCTCATGGTGTTGTTGTTGAAGCAGAATTAGGTACACTTGCAGGTGTAGAAGACGAAGTTAACGTTTCTGCTGAAGATTCTTCATACACACGTCCTGAAGACGTAGAAGAATTCGTCAGAAGAACAGGCTGTGACTCATTAGCAATCGCTATCGGCACAAGCCACGGTGCTTACAAGTTCAAGCCAGAACAGTGCACACGTAATGAAGAAGGTGTTCTGGTTCCTCCACCACTGCGTTTCGACATTCTTGAAGAAGTTCAGAAGAGACTGCCAGGATTCCCAATCGTATTACACGGTTCATCTTCAGTTCCACAGGAATATGTTAAGATGATCAATGAAAACGGCGGTAACATGCCTGATGCAGTTGGCGTACCTGAAGAACAGTTACGTCAGGCCAGCAAGATGGCTGTATGCAAGATCAACATTGACTCAGACTTACGTCTTGCTATGACTGGTACGATCCGTAAGTACTTCAATGATCATCCAGATCATTTCGACCCACGTCAGTATCTGAAGCCGGCAAGAGCCAACATCAAGGAACTTGTAAAGCATAAGATCATCGACGTATTAGGCTGCAACGACAAGGCTTAATAAGGAATGTCATAAAAATAAGAATCAGCAATGATTCTTATTTTTTTTGGTTTCATATATAATATCGGTGAAGGTAAAAAACATGAAAATAGAATTTATTGGAACTGGAAACATAACCGCACCGGAAAACAATGCCTGCTGTCTGATCGATGAGCACATTCTCGTTGACTGCGGTAACGGCATCGTAAAGACGCTCGCTCAGAAAGGACATGTCGTCAATGACATCGATACACTGATAATCACCCATCTGCACGGCGATCACTTCCTCGACGTGCCGTTTCTGATTATGCAGCGCTGTTTTACCGGCGCTTCTGGAAGCCTAAGGATCTACTGTCCTGACGGAACGGAAGAAGCCGTTGATGAAGTCATGCGTATTGCTTATGATGACGTGGATGACTTTGACGAGATCAAGAAGGGTGCAGGGGTTGATTTCATTGAGATATGGGATGATGTTGAATGTGAGATCGAAGGCGGAAGTCTGAGATTCATAGAAGTTGAACATGGCGACTGTGATGACTGTTATGGCTTCATCATTGACATTAATGGCAGGCGTGCCGGTTTCTCCGGGGACAGTGCATACTGTTCCAGTATCGGAAAGATAGTCAGTCAGAGCGACATCAGCGTTCTGGACATGAGCTTTACTCAGGGCGGCAGACAGCACATGGGCGAAGACAACATACTACACCTGATCGATACTTATCATAAGCCGGTATATGCCACTCATATGAGTACGACCAGCAGAAAACATGCCCAAACAGCTGATAATGATCTGCTCACCGTAACAAAAGACGGTCAGATAATAGAGGTATAGATTGATGGAAGTTACCATCGGCAACAGAACCTGCCGGATCATTGAAAGAGGTATTCCTGAAAAAGCCATTTATCTTGTCAGCGAAGATGAAGAAACTTTCGAAAGAAAACTTAAGGATCTTAATGATTTCGTGCTGATTTTGTACAGTACTGACGACTGGAACAGGGATCTTTCTCCATGGCCGTACAGAATGAATAAGAACTTTGACTTTGCCGGCAAGGGTATAGAAACCAGAAGATGGCTTGTAGAAGAATGCGTTAAGTACGTAAGAAATAAATATGGAAATATTAGACACTATCCCTGTGGTTATTCCATGGCAGGGCTTTTCAGTCTGTGGTGTTTCTATGAAGAGGACGTATTTGCCGGTGCCGGAAGCTTTTCCGGATCATTATGGTTTGAAGGCTGGCATGACTATGTTGAAAACAAGAAGGTTAGAGATACTTCAATGGTATATCTGAGCCTTGGAAACCGGGAAAGTCATTCCAGAAACCCGGTAATGGCCATGGTATATGATGAAACCGTTCATCAGCATGAGATGCTGGACAATCAATGTACCTGCTGTTTCAGACTGAATGAAGGCGGACACTTTGACAACGTCGCTGAAAGGATCGCTGACGGGGTCAGATGGCTGCTGGCAGGGGATATTGACTGACATCGGCGGTATTATGATATAATAACTCACGGTGAGGTTAACATGGAAAAACTTGAGAACAAGTATCAGGCAGACCGTTCATGGCTGCTTATCATCACGGTATTTACTTTGATAAACATGTTTTTCATCGTGACTGAGATGGACAGATCATTCTACTTTTCGGCCTTCATACCAATGGTAGCTTCTGCCTACGCTCATTATTTCTACAGCGGAATGCTCAGACTGCTTACGGTTGTCGTATTCTGCGCCCTGGTAGTACTGATCTTTCTGGTCAGTTATCTTTCCAGTAAGAAGAATTACTTCTGGTTTCTGGTAGCCGCAATCATTTACTCGGTTGACCTGGCTGCCATGCTGCTGTTTGTCCTTTCCAGGACGTTTGAAACTTACTGGATCCTTGATCTGATCCTGCATTTCATAGCTCTGATATTCCTGTATCACGGCTTCTTTATCGGCAGGAAGCTGTATGGAAGGGTTGACAAGTACAATTCAGTACAGAACCTCAACAGAAGCACTGAAGTAGACTATTTAACAAGAGAATAATTTCAGGAGGATAATTATATGAAATATGAAATTTTCGGAGGACATTTTCCAGCTGTAACGGTTTACCTTGACAGAGGTGAAAAGATCTTCACACAGACCGGCGGCTTAGCCTGGATGAGCAGCAGAGTTGCCATGGACACCAACATGAAGGGCGGTTTCCTGGCAGGCTTAGGCAGACTGTTCAGCGGCGATTCACTGTTCATTGCCAACTACACAGCTGAAACTGACGATCAGTTCGTAACTCTTTCAGCTTCAATGCCTGGCGAGATCAGAGCTATGGAAATCGACTACGCACATGAATACATTGCTCAGAAGGGCGCATTCCTGGGAGCTACTGAGGGTGTTGAAATCGAAATGATCACACCTGACAGTTTCTTTGCCGGCTTATTCGGCGGTGAAGGTTTCTTCCTGCAGCATCTGCACGGGGACGGTCTGATCTTCGTTGAACTGGACGGTTCGATCCGTGAATATGATCTGGCACCCGGTGAAACCATCAAGGTAGACAGCGGCAACGTTGCCATGTTTGAAAAGAGAGTTCAGTATGACATTGAATCTGTAAAGGGCTTCAAGAACGTTCTGTTCGGCGGTGAAGGTCTGTTCCTAACGACACTGACCGGACCTGGCAAGGTATGGTTACAGACAATGACAGCCAAGGACCTGGCCGGCAGACTGATTCCATTCTTACCGCAGCCGACAACGACTACGATCGAAACAAAGTGAGAAACAGGTGATCCTGTTTCTTTTTTTTGCTTCAAAAGGCCGGGAAGAATATATAATATACTTAACAAACAAGGAGAAGGAATAATGGAAGAAAAGACAGAAAAGCTTCTTAAGGAGCTTGAAGAGAAGACAGAACAGCTTACTCAGCACATCGAAGAGGGCGCTGAAAAGACAAAGGAGATCCTGGCAGAAGGAATGTCCAATGTCAGAGACACAGGAAATGAACTGAAGAAGAAACTTGAAAAGGCTCTGGATAAGACAGAGGAAAAGAAACCTGCTGATGAGACCTATGTAAAGGAAAAGGTAACTAACGGGGACATTGAGCTTACTCTGGAAGGCATGGAGACCGTAGAGAATGCCAAGAAGGAATTCCGTAAGAAGTATGGCTATGATACCGAAAAGAACGGACACAGCGACATTGAACTCAAACTGGAAAGTTCTCAGGCCTACATTGATGCCTATGAGCAGACCAAGAAGGAAAGAGAGAAACTCGAAGGAACTCAGATGGACGTAACCAAAGACATGAAGGAGAAGGCTGAAAAGGTCGCTGCCGACATGAAGGAAAAGGCCGGCAAGGTCGTAGAAGAAGTTAAGGAATCCAAGGCCGGCAAGGCTGTTCTGGGTGATGACGGGAAGTTTGGTAAGGAAGACACCGACAGGATCGGCAAGTCCATCAAGGAAACGATTCTGGGTCCGGATGGCAAACTGGATGTTTCTGATGCCTCAAGACTGGCAAATGAAGCCGTAGAGAAGGGCGTAGAGATCCTCGGCAACATCAAGGACAGCATCTTTGGTAAGAAGAAATAAGAGAAGAAAATAAAATAAAAGGCTGCAGGTGATCAGTTTCCTGCAGTCTTTTTGTTCTTTTCCAATAGCTTCAGCTTTCTGGCAGCCTTGTTGATGGTAACGGTATTAGTAGTCGTTCCGATCAGAACACCGTCACCGTATATGTTGGCAGCGTCTTTCTTTACGGAAACCGTAACTGATCTTTCATCAGATATTACCAGTGGATAGACTCCCTTGGCCTGGGAACAGATCGGCGTAACACCGAATACGGATGTATCTTCTTCCAGTAAAGGACCGGAAGCTGAAAGGTTATATGCCGATGATCCGGTTGGCGTACAGATGATCAGTCCGTCACAGCGGACATTGTATTTGAAATGTCCGTCAATAAGCAGGTCAAGATCAGCTGACTGGCCCTGATTTGTCTTTCCGACCACCACGTCATTCAGAATAAGATGTTCCTTACCGTTTGAATGACAGCTTAACAGCGTCTTTTCTGATATGATGCCATCCCTTACTCTGACATCGAACTCCCTGATCTCTTCCTGTTTCAGCAGGCAGAGGTATCCAAGTCTTCCGCAGTTGATTCCCGTCAGAAGCCTGTCATGAGTGATGGCGAGCTGGGCTGCCTTGAGAAGGGTACCGTCACCGCCCAGGGAGATGATCATATCAGCCTCTGTGACATCTTCACAGATTACATGACCTGTCTCCCTTAGAACGGTTCTGATCTCTTCAACACTGTTTCTGTCGGTATACTCACCGGCAAAGAGAAACAATTTCATTATTTCTTGCTGAGGTATTCGTCAATTGACTTGGCAGCGAGCTTGCCAGCGCCCATGG
>JAFWGU010000018.1 GCA_017512285.1 Erysipelotrichaceae bacterium
AGATATTGAAAAGTACATACATTACTTTAACAATCATAGACCAGCATATTCGCTCAACTATAAAACCCCACTTCAGTTCAAATCTGAAATGGGGTTCTAGGTGCTTTTTATGAACTGTCTACTTTTACTTGACTAGTTCAGTGGATCCTTTTTTATACGAGTGTATCAAGGGCCAGTTCGATCATGTCGTTCAGGCCTTTTTCTCTGACTTCTGGAGGTAGTTCCTCATCGGGTCTGTAAAGATTAACGACTATGGTTGAGATCATCAGGGCCTGTACATGTTCCTTGGCAGCTACGGTATACAGCCCGGCACCTTCCTGTTCGGAACATAACAGACCGTATTTCTCCCATTGGCGTGAGTATTCAGGTTTATTGTCAACGTAAAGGTAGTCGTTGCTCAGGGTATTGCCTACGTATGGATTCAGGCCTCTGTCCTTAGCCAGGTGATAGGCCTTGTCCAGCAGCTCAAAGTCAGCTGTTGGGGCAAAGGTTCCCGGCAGATTGTACATGTTAATGGCACTTGTAGTACTGATGGCACTGCTTAATACGATGTCTCCGACATTTAATGATTCACGTATTGCCCCGGAGGTACCGAGCCTGATAAGTCTCTTTGCGCCATATTCCCGGATGAGCTCTGTGGCATAGATCATGATGGAGGGAATGCCCATACCGGTGGCAAATACGGTAATTCTCTTTCCCTTGTAGTATCCGGTATATCCCAGCATGTTACGGATCGTGTTGACGCATACAGGATTCTCAAGATATGTTTCAGCAATGTATTTTGCTCTTAAGGGATCTCCTGGCAGGAGAACGTCTTCGGCTATCTGGCCGACTTCAGCGCTTATGTGCATGCTCATGATGGTTACCTCACTTAACTGATTTCATTATATATTAGTTCGGCATTAAGTTCGACAACGAATGGCAAAGTTGTATAATGGTAACAAGAGGTGAACATCATGAGTGATTTCAAAGTAATTGATATGCATTGTGATACAATGACCGGACTTTGCCGTAAGAACGGAGACTTCAGAAGCAACGACATGCACATTGACCTGACAAAGATGCAGCAGGGTAATTACCTTATGCAGTGCTTTGCCATTTTCATTTTTCTGAAGGGTACGGACAAACCATATGAGGCCGCAAACCATTACATGGACTTCTTCGATAAGGTGATGAAGGAAAACAGCAACGAGATCAGCCAGGTCACTACCGTACAGCAGATACTGGACAATTACGCCAAGGGAAAGACTTCGGCAATGCTGACAATTGAGGAAGGCGGTGTTCTGGAAGGCAGCTTAGAGAAACTCCAACACTTCTATGACCGCGGTGTCAGGATGATCACTCTGACGTGGAACTTTGAAAATGAGATTGCCTATCCGAATTACGTATATGAAGACGTGCCAAGACCTGATACGGAAAGAGGTCTTAAGCCTTTTGGATTTGAGGCAATCAATAAGATGTGGGATCTGGGCATCATCGTGGACGTATCTCATCTTAACGATGCCGGAATATTCGATGTTCTGGACAATGCCCGTAAGCCGATAGTCGCTTCGCATTCAAATTCAAGAGCAGTAATGAATGTTCCCCGTAACATGACTGATGACATGATCAGAAGGCTGGCCAGAAACGGCGGCATCATGGGCATGAACTACTGCCCTAACTTCGTCAGCAAAAATGACAAACATAATCAGATACCAGACATCGTTGAGCACATTAAGCACATCGCCGATGTCGGAGGCATTGAAACAGTAGCTTTAGGCAGTGACTTTGACGGCATTCCTACACCAGTTGGAATGTCAGACTGTACAAAGACTCACGATCTGTATGAGGCATTGAAGCAGAGTAACTTCAGTCAGGAAGACATAGACAGGATCTTTTATAAGAACTTCTTAAGAGTACTGGAAGCTAATCAGAAATAATATGAGAGTACTGGCAATAGATTTTGAAACAGCCAACGGTAATTCAGCCTCAGCCTGTGCCATAGGTTATGCACTGATGGATAACGGGGAGATCATCAGAAGCGATGAGATCCTGATCAAGCCGCATCCAAGCGTAGGATATTTTAACCATGGGAACGTGAAAATACATGGGCTTACACCTGACATGGTAAGGTTTGCTGATGACTGGCCAATGGTTTACTGGCAGATAAAGGACTGTTTCAGAGACAGCGTAATAGTGGCTCACAATGCCATGTTTGACATTGCGGTATTACGCAGCATTAATGAACTTTATCATATCAAAATGCCGGATTTCACTTATGTTGATACCGTCAGCATATCCAGAGTGATCCATCCTCAGCTGATCAATCACAAGCTGAATACGGTATGTGAATATCTTGGATATGAACTTGATCATCATCATGCCGGCAGTGATGCTCTTGGCTGCATTGCCATCATTCTTGACGCAATGGAAATCTATGATACCTATGAAATAAATGAACTGCTTGATGTAATGTGCATGAAACAACAGCATTACATTAACAAATAGTTTTCAGAAAATAGTTTCACAAAAGACGCTATTTACTTGTTTAAAGAGTTTTCATGGCTTATAATGTTTAATATTGATTGGAGAATGAGATAAATATGGAATTTGAAAATAACGGATACTTTTGGCAGAAGCTTGATACTCTTTACCTGTCTAGCAATCTTGTCATTGATAAGCCTAAAGGAACGGTTCATAAGAGATTCGGCAGCCTGATATATCCGGTTAACTACGGCTACTTCAGAGACAGCACGGATGAAGAACACATCAGAGTGTTCAGAGGCTCTCTCGATTCATCAGCTGTGGAAGCATTAGTTGTCTGTGTTGACATTCTCAAAAAGGACATTGAAGTTAAGCTGCTGGTCGGATGTACGGATGAAGAAGAGCTCAGCATACTTGAATTCCTTAATCAGACAGACTTCCAGAAATCAGTGATTCTGAGAAGGGGAAACGATTTGCCTGACTGGGCGGTGAATAATTAATCATCGCCTTTTTTTGTGCTAGAATTGTCTTATGATACTGACAGTAAAAAAGACCGGCATAAACGGTGAGGGAATTGCCTATTTTGAAAAGAAACCTGTTTTCATAGAAGGCTGTTTTATTGGTGAAACGGTAAAATGCAGTCTGGATGACAGAGGCCGTTATTATGTTGGTAAACTGGAAAAGGTCATCAAGAAGAGCAAGGCAAGAATAAGCCAGAAATGCCCATATGCAGGTAAATGCGGCGGGTGTTCACTGATAGAACTGAGATATGAAGATCAGCTGGAAGTGAAGAAGGAACTCCTCAGGGAAGCGCTACATAAATATGCCGGATACAGAGGAAGCATAGAGGGCATAGTTCCTTCAGGCAGGATCTTCGGGTACCGTAACAAGTGCAATCTTCCGGTAGTAATGGATGATAGCGGCAAACTGGCCAACGCTCTGTATAGGGCCGGGTCAAATAAACCCGTATTCTTTGACAGGTGTCTTCTCCATGAGGAAGGCCTTGAAGACATAAGAGCCAGGATAATCGACATCCTTAATACACACGGGCTCAGGGCGTACTCCAATAAGGAAAAGAAGGGGATCAGGCAACTGGTGATGAGAAACCTGGATGGTCAGTGTCATATCGTTCTGATCACCGGCAATGACAGGATCGACAATGAAGTCATAAAAGAAGTTTTTGAAATTAAAGGTGTTGTATCGCTGTATCAGGGCATGAATACCCAGAAAAATCCCGTTAAGCTGATGCCGGACAGACTGACGCTTCTGAAAGGCTGTGAATCAATTGAACTCAAACTTGGCAGTCATGTACTAAAACTTGACCCTCAGGCTTTCTTCCAGCTCAATTACGGCCAGGCCAAAGCCATTTATGAAGAAGTAGATTCACTTATTACAGATAAGGTTTCCAGGATCATTGAGGCTTATTGCGGCATAGGAGCAATATCACTTTATCTGAGTGACAGGGCAGATGAGATAATCGGAATAGACATTGAAAAGAAGTCGATTGAGAATGCGGAAGAAAATGCCAGAATAAACGGCATTACAAATGCAAGATTCATAGCAGAAGACGCGTCAAGCGCAGTCAGAAAGCTCGTCAGAGAGAAGAAAGCGGATGTTCTCGTCGTTGACCCGCCAAGAAGCGGACTGGATGAGAAGCTTCTGGAATGCCTGAGAGATTCAGACATAGGTACGATAATATATGTTTCCTGCAATCCGGCAACACTGGCCAAGGATCTCGGCGTTCTTAAAAAGTCATACAGGATCGAAAAAGTAAAGGGCTTTGACATGTTCCCGAATACCGCCCTAGTTGAGACGGTATGCTGCCTGTACCACCGATAGAAGTACCTGATCTATATTCTTTATAATCCAAGAGAAGCAGATTATAGGCAATGATGAATTGAAGACAAATATGAAAGGAAATTCTCATGATTATTGACACATTTGATAAAGAATCACCTGCCAAGATCAATGTAACTAAGAGCGAGAATGCTGTTAGAGTAGATGCGGTCATCTATACCTTTTCCCATGAGATAGAAGAGCATGTATTGGAAAAATACGACTGTGAAAAGATAGGTGAATATAAAATGGCAACTGGTTCTCATTCAGCTTATGTTTTCAATTATCATGGCAAGAAATACGGTTTCTTCAAGACATGGGTAGGAGCTCCCGCATGTATTGCGCCAATTGAAGAACTGACTACTGTCATGGAGACAGATAAGTTCATACATTTCGGAGGCGCAGGATGTCTTGACAAGGAGATAGCAAGGGGAAGGGTGATGATACCGACGGAAGCTTACAGAGATGAAGGAACATCATATCATTATGCTCCTGCATCCGATTACATCCGAATCAAAAACTGGAAGATCGTAAGAAATTTCATGGAAGATAATAAGATACCCTACGTCCTGGGCAAGACCTGGACAACGGATGCGTACTACAGAGAAACCGTCAATAACTTCCAGAAACGTAAGGCTGATGGCTGCATATCCGTAGAAATGGAAGGATCAGCAGTACAGGCGGTATGTGACTTCAGAGGATATGAAGTATACATGTTCTTCACGAGTGGAGATCTGCTGGATGCACCTGAATGGACGATGAGGAAGGAGAAAGGACAGAAAGTACATACTCAGCACGATACGGGACACTTTGACATAGCTCTGGCACTGGCTGAATATGTAGTTAACCTGTAATGTTAATTATCTTGTAGAAACAATTAAGTGTCGTTAAATAAACGAAAAGATAAAACTGGTTAACAGACCTATATTTCGAAGGAAAGGGGTACCACATGGCAACGGGAAGGGATTTTCTTGAATACGTACTTGAACAGCTGTCAGATTTGGAAGATGTAACGTATTATCCGATGATGGGTGAATACGTTATCTATTATCAGGGAAAGGTCATAGGGGGTATCTATGATTACCGCTTTCTGGTGAAGAATACCGTCTCAGCCAGGGCGTACATGGAAAGAAATGACTTCACGCTTCCTTTGGAAATTCCATATCAGGGAGCTAAGCCAATGATAGCTGTTGACATTGATGACAGAAGAACGACCTGTGAGCTGATTGAAGAAATATGGAAGGATCTTCCGGAAAGGAAAAGAAAGAAGTAGTACGAAACTCAGATTGCCAGCTCGTTTTATAAACGGAATGAATGAATGTAGATTCATAGGAATGTTTAAAAAATGATTTAAATGTATATACTAAGTTGTTTAAATCCTTGAAACTATACTGTAAAATAAATCTTAATAGAAAGCGGTAAATCATGGAAAAAACAAGGAAAAGTGGTTTGATAGGTCAGGTTGCTATACTGTTTTTCGTCTGTGCAATGCTCACAGCGCTCTTTACCTATGCCACGATGCTGCTCAGATCCGACCAGGAAGTTAAGGAAAGAACTGAAAGCCTTGCCAGAATGATTGCCCTGGATGTCAAACAGTCCATAGCAGAGTATCCAACCGCTGACTGGCTGTTAAGATACTGGCAGGATCATTGTGATGACATGGACATTGAATATGATGTTAAGTATTTCAAGGACAGCAGGACAATTGCCAAACTTGATACTCTTCTTTCCAGACATCCTTTGCTGAAGATGAAGTATGCCACGGAAGAAGATATAATGGCATTACCGCCTGAAGATCAGAAACTGTATGCCGAGATAATCTATAACTGGGTGACAAACAGAATCAACGACATAAAGAAAAGCCATGATGTGGACTATCTTTTCTGCGTCCTTACAGACGATACCTTTGAAGAACAGTATTTCCTGCTTAGCGCCGCTGATTCTTTTGCTCACAGAGGCAGGGAATATGAAGATGTCTATGTCCTTGGAGTAACTGTCAAGGTAGCTGAAAACCAGAAACAGGCTATGAAGGATGCCGTAAATAATAACGTACACTTTACAAAAGCCGGAAATTATGCTGACTACTATGAATACGTTGCTGATGTTGACGGCCAGCATATGCTGATAGGCCTTACCTATAACCTCAGTCAGATCATGAAGGATATAAATAAGGAAACAACTGTTGGCACAAGCTTTGCGACAGGCTGGCAATTGGCACTCATGCTGGTAACTCTGGCCATGACGCTCGCATTTGTCGTAAGTCCGTTGAAGAGGATCCAGTCAGCCATCCGTGAATACAGAACAACCAAGGAAAGTTCATTAGTCGTTGGCAAGCTGCAGAGCATGAGCAGGAATAACGAAATCGGCGAACTGTCAGAGGACGTTGTTGATCTTGCTCAGAGTATTGACCGTTACGTTGCCCGAATCGAGAAGATTACTGAAGAGAAGAGCCGTATTGATTCTGAACTTAATCTTGCCAAGAGCATTCAGGCAAGCATGCTGCCACAGCAGTTCCCACCATTTCCTGACAGACATGAAGTTGACATCTATGCCCTGATGGAGCCGGCAAAGATGGTTGGCGGTGACTTCTATGACTTCTTCTTCATTGATGATGATCATCTTGCGCTGCTTATCGCAGACGTATCCGGAAAGGGAATTCCAGCTGCGTTGTTCATGATGATCTGCATAGTTATTCTGAAAAACAGCTTAAGGCTCAGTAAGTCCATCAGCAAGGCACTGGCCAATACAAACGAAGCAATCTGCTCCAACAATACCAATGAAATGTTCGTTACGGTATGGATGGGAATTCTCGAGATATCAACAGGTAAGCTGACAGCTGCCAATGCCGGACATGAGTATCCTGCCATCAGAAGAAAAGACGGCAGTTATGAACTCATTAAGGACAAGCATGGCTTTGTGGTTGGTGGAATGAGACACATCAAGTACGAGGAATATGAGATACAGATGGAACCTGGTGACAAGATCTATGTTTACTCTGATGGCGTACCTGAAGCCAATAACAAGGATAAGGAAATGTTCGGTACTGCCAGACTGCTGGATGCTTTGAATTCGGCTAATGAATCCACACCGAAGGAAGACATCAGTAATGTTAAATCCGCAATCGCTGAGTTCGTACAGGAAGAAGAACAGTTTGACGACGTTACGATGCTGTGCCTCGAATATAAGGGTAAATAGTTAGAGCATCTGAGTATAAACTCATAACAAAATGAAACAGGCATGACCATTGCGGTCACGCCTGTTTTTCTCATGTCTTATGATGAGCAAGGTATTATAAATCAAAGGTTTCCTTAATCAGTCTTGCTACCTCGTCAGGGGCTTTGTCAGAATTATCGATCCTAAGATAGTTTTCAAAAGTTATCTCGCCTTCATAACTGACACATCTGTGGTTTTTATCATCGTTGATCAGACGCTGGTTTGAAGTCTCTATGTCTCTTTTGGAAGCCTTGTTCTTGAGCCTGTTCTCAGATACGTTTCTCTTCAGCCTGATATCTTGAGGAGCTATCAGCTCTACATAATAGAATTCTGTTCCGTATGGTTCAAATATACTCTTGACGTGTTCAAGATACTCCCATTCTGAAGGCAGATCAAAGTCCATCATCAAAGTAAAGATCATACCATAGTTACCGGAAGCCGCATAGTTCCTGAAAATAACGTCCCGTATTTCTGAGATTGTTTTTCCATCATATCTGCCGAATATTTCTATTACGGGTTCGATGGTCATGTGATTGTGAAAGAGTCTTAATTCAGTTCTCTTCATCAGCTCCTGGCCAACGGTCATTTTTCCGACAGCAGCATCACCGATTATGAATAATAGTTTCATAGATTACCTCAACAGATTACGATATATTGCCAACATTTTATCATTGGTGACTGGCACGGTCAATTTTTCATATCATATGGAAAGGAGATACTTAATTAAAAGTACCTCCTTTGGAATTCTTATTGTCTTTGTTTCAGATAAAGTACAATATAGAGAGTCATCACCATGAGCATGATGAACAGCATCGTCATTATGATGATGTAAAGTCTCATCGTACGTTCTATTTTTTCGTTCTGATCTGCAGTGTAAGCCTTCTGCAAAGAGCGGAATCTGAAGAAGCAGAACATGGAAACCAAAAGTATCGTAAGCAGTATTCCAAGCAACATGATTTTGATTTCTCTGCTCATATTTTGACCACCTCAGCAAAATTATAACATTTATTTTAAAAGGCTGGACATCTAAGTTTACCAAAGGTACAATAGACGGGTAAGAAGGGAGAAACTTATGAAAAAATTATTAGTAGTTTTATTAAGCTTACTGATGGTCTTCTCATTTGCTGGTTGCGGTAAGAAGGAAACAGTTGATGACAAGACAATCGACAAGCTGACAGTAGCATTCGTTCCATCAAAGGATGCTGACGTTATCTTAACAGCTGCAGAACCTCTGAAGGACCTGTTAAAGAACAAGTTAAAAGAGAAGGGTTACACAGTTAATAACGTTGAAATTTCAGTTGGTACTGACTACTCAGCAGTAGGCGAAGGCATGATCGCTGGTTCTATCGATATCGGCTTGATTCCTGCTTCAACTTACGTTCTGTATCAGCCAGATGGCGTCAAGTTATTACTTGAAGCTCTGCGTTTCGGTGTTGCCGGTGAAGATGGCAATGTCATCGATCCAAAAGACGGAATCGCTCCATGGAATGCTGGTAAGACACAGGATGCTACAGGCACAGCAACAGGTTATGCTTCTCTGATCTATGTCAACATCGACACAGAAAAGGGAGCTGACTTATATGCTAAGGCTCAGGCTGGCACACTGACATGGGATGATGTAAACAGTGCTAAGTGGTATGTATGTTCTTCAACATCATCAGCTGGTTATGTTTACCCATCAGTATGGCTGAACAAGAACTTCGGTGAAGGCGTTGGCAACAGCAAGGTTACTATCGCTAACCTGTCAAACGTTACACCTGACGGTTCATATGCTAACATGATGCGTGACCTGATCACTGGACAGGTTGATATCACTGTTGGTTATGCAGACGTTCGTAAGGATGCTGCTTCAACAACAAACTTCGAGGCTGCTTATGCTACAGAAATCGCTGCTGGCAAGTACAGCAACGTTTGGGACATCATCAAGGTTATCGCTGTTTCAGACTACATCATGAACGATACCATTTCAGTAGCTTCACAGGAAGTTGATGCCAAGATGACTCCAGAGTTCACAAAGGCTCTGCAGGAAGCATTCATCGAAATCGCATCAACACCAGAAGGCTTAGCTTGCGTTGAACCTTATGCTCATAAGGGTTATCAGGTAGGTCAGGATTCTGACTACGATTCAACAAGAGCTGCTAACGCTTTATTCGCACAGTAATAGTTTCCATGAAGGTGAGAGATGCATGGTCATTGTGTCATGCATCTCTTTATTAGTATTTTCTGACATTTATTGGGAGGAACCGATATGATTAAGTTTGATCATGTTGATAAAGTCTACAACAACGGCGTTAAGGCCCTTGACGACGTAAATCTTGAAATAGAACAGGGTGAATTCGTAGCGGTAATCGGCTTATCAGGCGCTGGTAAGAGTACGTTGATCAGAACGGTCAACAAGATGATTGACGTTACAAGTGGAACAGTTACCGTCAACGGAACAGATGTTTCCAAGCTGCAGGGCAAGGAACTTCGTAAGTTCAGAAGAAAGATCGGCATGGTATTCCAGCAGTTTAACCTGGTAAACAGAACCAGTGTCATTAACAACGTACTGGTAGCCAGAGTAGCTGACATGTCACTGTTCAGAACATTATTCGGATTATATTCTAAGGAAGACAAGTTAGCCGCATTGGAGGCTCTTGACAAGGTAGGCATCCTTGACAAGGCATATATCAGAGCTGACCAGCTGTCAGGCGGCCAGCAGCAGCGTGTTGCCCTGGCAAGAACACTGGCTCAGAACCCTGAGATCATTCTGGCAGACGAACCTGTAGCTGCTCTTGACCCGGTCATGGCCGATGTTGTCATGAGTGACTTCTTAAGAATCAACAAAGAAATGAAAATTACCGTTATTATCAACATTCACCATGTTGACTTAGCGTTGCAATATGCTGACAGAGTCATCGGCATTCAAGCCGGTAAGGTCGTATTCGACGGTCCTACCAGCAAGGTTACCAATGACATTCTGAAGCAGATCTATGGCCGTGAACTGAATGATGATGACATGATGAAGGGTAAGAAAAATGATTGATGATCTTCTTCACATTTTCTATCCAAGATCATATACGTTAAGCAATGGCAAGGTCGTTAAGGAGAAGTTCAACTGGGCTCCTTACATTACCATTATTGTCATCATCTTCTCCTTGCTATGTGCTAAGATCACCGGAGTCAAACTGTCAGTTCTGAGAGACAGGGGATATCAGTTCTTCGTAATGCTCAAACAGATGATTCCGCCAAACTGGTCATTCTGGGCTGACGTAAAGAAGCCGATGCTGGACACCATCATAATGTCTGTCCTTGGTACCGTCTTCGGCTGTCTGCTTGGATTGCCAATCAGTTTCTATCTGTCAAACAACTTCAAACTGAACAAGTATTACATGGCTGTTCACAGAGGTCTGTTAAGTGTTCTCAGAACACTGCCTACAATGATTTATGCTTCATTGATTTCACTGGTCATCGGTACCGGTACCCTCGCAGGTACGATATCAATTGCCATCTTCACATATACCATCTGTGTAAAGATGCTGTATGAACAGATCGAGACAATTGACATGGGACCTTATGAAGCCATGGAATCAACAGGAGCATCAAGAGTACAGTGTATGATCAATGCCGCATATCCACAGGTCAGAGGTTACTTCTGGAGCACGGTTCTGTATTGCTTCGAAACCAATGTCAGAAGCGCAGCCATTCTCGGTTACGTAGGTGCCGGCGGTATTGGTGTTCAGATCAATACTCAGTTAAGATGGAGAGCATATGCCAACACAGGTCTGATCCTGTTCGTATTGGTTATCACGGTAGTCGTTATTGAGACGGTTTCCCGTGAAATTAGAAAGAAGCTGGTTCAGGGATGACAGAGAAGACTTATACAGTAGACGGTCAGTTAAGAAAATTCCCGTCACCGCTTCCTAAGTTCCTGATTGAACTGGCAGCAATAGTTGTCATTTATTTCCTGGCTAACTATACACTGGACTTTTCATCAATCAATGACAAGGGACTGAAGATAGCTGTAGCAGCCTTGAAAGGTCTGCTGCATCCGTCAATTGAACTCATTACCAGAATGGACTCATCAGGTCTGTTATACATGCTGATGGAAACTCTGGCGATTGCCTTCCTCGGTACCATCATAGGTATCGTACTGGCATTGCCGCTGGCATTCCTGTCAAGCCGTAACATTGCTCCAAGATGGGTAAACTACATATGTCTGACAATCATTTCAATCATAAGAGCATTCCCGGCTTTCATGTACGGCATCATGTTTGTACGTGTTACCTCATTAGGTGCTTATGCCGGTGTGCTTACGATGGCAGTCAGCTCCATAGGCATGCTGGCCAAGCTGCTGATTGAAGCCATTGAGGACATGAATCCGGGCATCAATGAAGCTCTGGATGCATCAGGATGTTCAGCATTTGAAAAGATCAGATATGGAATCATTCCTCAGTTAAGTTCAAATATTATTTCAATCGTCATCTACCGTCTTGACATCAATGTCAAGAACGCTTCAATCCTCGGTGTCGTAGGTGCCGGCGGTATCGGTGCATCACTGATATTCTCAATTGGCAAGCAGGCCTGGGACGAAGTAGGCGCCATGTTATTCGGCCTTGTAGTACTGGTACTTGTACTGGAATACTTCTCAACAAGGATCAGAAAGAAACTGGCCGTAGGCGAGTAAAAGAAAACAGGAGTGAGAAATCACTCCTTTCTTTTGGCTCCATTTCCACTATAATTAAATCAGGTGATATTATGGCAAAACTATACTTCAAATTCGGCGCAATGGGCTCATCAAAAACGGCAAATGCCCTGATGACCAGATTTAACTATCAGGAAAAGGGAAAGAAGGTCTGGCTGATCAAGCCGGCTATTGATAACAGAGACGGTGAGACGGTGCTTCGCAGCCGCGTAGGCCTTGAGGCAAATGCTCAGGTGATCAAGAGCACTGACAGGATACTGGACATCTGTCCGATAGATGACATCGATGTCATAATCTGTGATGAGAGCCAGTTTCTTACACCAGAACAGGTTGACGACCTCAGACTGATCGTCTCAGAACATGACATACCTGTACTATGTTTTGGTCTGAGATCTGACTTCCTTACTCATCTGTTCCCGGGCTCTCAGCGTCTGTTTGAACTCGCTGACAGCATTACCGAGATAAAGTCCATCTGCAGATGCGGGGCAAAGGCTACGGTCAATGCCAGATTTGACGGTGAGGGTAACATACAGACTTCTGGCGAACAGGTATTCATAGGTGGAAATGAAAGCTACGAAAGCATGTGCTGGAGCTGTTATCACAAGATGATAATGGAAAAGGGCAGAAGATAGATAAAAAAGGAACCTCAGGGTTCCTTTTTTATGTTTTCTTTGGGATTAAATAAATAGAAAGGAGAATTATTCTCACAAATCTTTTGATTTGCAAGTATATAGTATCAACTTTCTTTCAGTAAATTATATTGTCAGTATGTGAAATGATGTGATTTTTTTAACAACCTGAGCAAAAAAATAAAGAAGCTAGGCACACTTCTTTATTTTTCTTGTTAAGGGGGGATAAATCTTAAATAGAAAGGAGAATTATTCTCACAAATCATTCCTGATTTGCAAGTATATAGTAGCAATAATGTTTATGCAAAATATATAAGTTGTATGTGAAATAATGTGATAATGAGATTTGCCAACAGGGGCTTTTTTAACATACAATAGTAATGGTGAAATGACATGAATGTATACGATTTTGACAGGACGATTTACCGCAGGGATTCAGAGGTTGATTTCTTTTTCTATGAGTTAAGAAAGCATCCCGGATTGCTGCGCTATCTTCCGAAGCAGTGCGTTGGATTCATTAAATACTTTCTGAAGATCATTGATAAGACGGCGATGAAATCCAACTTTTACTGTTATCTTAAGGGAGTCCGGAACATCGATTCTGAAGTTTCCAGTTTCTGGGATGAATATCAGAACAACATACATTCATGGTATCCATCAAGACACCGTGATGATGACATCGTCATTACCGCTTCTCCTGAGTTTCTGGTCGCTGAGGGGTGCCGCAGACTTAACATACCGACATGTCTTGGAACACCGGTTGTAAAGGAAAAAGGATACATAGATGGCCTTAACTGCCATGATACGGAAAAGGTAAGAAGATTTGTTGAAGCCGGCTTTGATCCTGACAGTGTAGAAGAATTCTACTCTGATTCATACAGCGATCAGCCTCTGAGAGACATTGCCAGAAAGGGCTATCTCGTCAGAGGCGAAGAGCTTGTAGACTGGCAATAGGGTGACGTATGACAGAAAGAAAGACTGATGCCATGATCAGTGAACTTAAGGAAAAGATCGGCAATGATACAGAAGAATATCACTATGTAATAGACAAGGTTTCCCTGGATGGGGATTACGTAAAGGTCATTATAAATGATGAGGAAACGGAAACGGTATTCATATTGTCAGCAATTGAATATTTTGATCTGGGGTACAGGATCTCTCAGAGAATAACGCAGGAAGATTATGAAAAGCTGCGAAGGCTGCATGCCTACAGCTATGCCTACCGCCGCTGTATCAACAAGATTGCTGCTCATGACCAGTCAGTTCAGGAAATAAGGGAATTTCTGGATAAATCAGCATCGATCGATGATGCTGATCAGAATAGAATCGTGGATGATCTCATCAGAAAGGGATTGCTGGATGATGAGAGACTTGTGGAAACGCAGTTTGAATATGACCAGCTGAAACTGCATGGACGCCGTAAGATAGCCTATGACCTTAAGAAAAGAGGGGTAGATCCGCTTCTGGTTGATGAGTATGCTGACAAGGTAGACTTTGATGAAGAAGTGGAAAGAGGACTTCAGAAAGCGGAAAGCCTTTTGAAGACCATGAACATGAAGTCATACCGGGAAGTTCAGCAGCGTCTTAGAAACAAACTTTCTGACGCAGGCTATGAACGGGAAGCTGTTAATGCGATAATGAATGAGCTTGATCATCAGAAAAATGATGATGAAGAAATAAGCAGTCTCAGACATCATCTGGAAAAGGCCGCAGTAAGATACGGCAGGAAATACACTGGCAGTCAGCTAAAACAGAAACTGTATGCCTATCTGGTTTCCAGGGGATTTAGTGGAGAAGACATAAAGACGGAATTAAGCAGATATTTGCAGGAGAGTGATGAAAATGAAGATCAGGGAATTTGAAGCAAACAGCAGAGTTCAGACACTTTTGCTGGTAGGACAGGTAACATCAGGAGTAACTAACTCAGGTTCGCCATATCTGTCAGTAACCTTCAGAGACAATACCGGAACAATTGACGGCAAGCTCTGGGATGTCAAGCCTGCCCAGCAGGAGATCATAAAGAGCGGAACCGTAATTGAGGTATACGCTGATGTAATAATGTACCGCAATAATCTTCAGCTTAAGATCATGGATGTCAGAGAGGTTGACAACAGCGAGCTGAACATGGGTGACTTCATTCTCGGCTCCCCGGTTCCGGTAGAAAAGCTCCGTCAGACGATACAGGACGCCATTGATAACATTGATAACTTTGAAATCAAGGCAATCGTATCGGCTATATATCAGAAATATGACAAGGAGATCTACTCATCTCCAGCCGCTGCCAAGAATCATCATGAATTCTATGGCGGACTGGCTACGCACATTGCCGGTATGCTTAACCTGGCAAATACGGTATGCGATCTTTATCCTTATCTGGACAGAGATCTGCTCTGTGCCGGTATCCTGCTGCACGACATTGGCAAGATCAAGGAACTTGGCGGTCTGAGCGTTACGGAATATACTCTTGAAGGAAAGCTTCTCGGGCATATTTCCATCTCCCAGACGATGGTTCAGGAAACTGCTGATGAACTGGGAATTGAAGGTGAAACGGTAACACTGTTAAGACACATGGTACTGGCTCATCACGGTCAGTATGAATACGGCTCACCGGTACTGCCGGCTACTCTTGAAGCAGAAGCTCTTCATTACATTGATGACTTTGATGCCAGAATGACCATGATCCAGAAGGAACTCGACAAAATCAGACCCGGTGAGTTTACCAGCAGGATATTCTCGCTTGATAACAGAATCTTTTACAAGCCCAAGAAGTAAGCATTGCTTACTTCTTTTTTGATACTACACATGTTCATGGTGTATAATTAAGAAGAAATTTCAAGGTGGACATATGAAGACAGTTACAGCCAGACAGATGCATGAAATTGAGTCTGCAGAATTTGATCTGCATCATTTCAGCGACGATGTTTTCATCAGTGCTGCAGCAAGACAGTTGAAGGAAAGAATAAATGAACTTCCGCAGGGGAAGGTTCTTTTCCTGTGCGGCAATAACCGTAATGGTGACTGCGGCCTGCTGGCAGCAAGTCTCTTGCTGCGTGATTCAGACCGGAAAATAAAGGCTGCTGTCAGTGAAAATGACAGTGTATATCATGAACACGCTGCCGGACAGAACCTAGAGATCCTGAGAGTTCAGAGACTCATAAGGCAGGCTGTAAGTGATGCGGACATCATCGTGGACTGCATATATGGTTATGATCTTGATGAGGAGGTTTCCTATCCGTACAGCTACTGGATCGAGTGGGTAAATGCTGCAAGAGCCTATGTAGTCAGCCTGGATGTCCCCAGCGGTCTGAACAGCGACAACGGCTCGGTAATGGGCAGCTGCGTTAAGGCAGATGAAACACTGGCGATTCAGTTACCAAAGATCGGCTGTTATCTTTATCCGGGAAGCAGTCTGTGTGGTGATTTGAAAATAGAAGACATCGGCATTTCTTCAGAAGCGATCTCAGAAACAGAAACGGATTGCAATATCACCACATATGAGGAAATGAAGGCAGCGCTTCCATCCAGATTCAAGCATTCTCATAAGGGAACATATGGGAAGGTACTGCTGATCGCCGGAAGCAGCGGCAAGTCAGGAGCGTGCCTTTTATCAGCCAGGGCCCTGATGAAAAGCGGTGCCGGCCTGCTGACGGTCATGTCTGAAAGAGATGTTACTGATGTGGTCAAGAACAATCTCTTTGAGGCCATGACATTAACGGTTAATGAAGGAAATATTGAAAGCTCTCTTAACGGAATTAACTTCAAAGACTATACACTGATCGTGATGGGACCGGGACTTGGAAGAAGTCTGCAGACAGAGATTGTTCTGAAGAAGGTTCTGGGCAGTGATCTTCCTGTCGTAATAGATGCTGACGGTTTATACTACCTGAAGAATAATCTTGAAATGGTCAGAAACAGAAAGGCACTTACCGTAATTACTCCTCACATCGTTGAATATCAGCGTATTTTTGAGTACAGGGAAAACGCAGTTATCGATGACCTGAGAAGGATCAGTCTGGAATATCCTAATCTTATAACCGTACTTAAGAGTGAACATACCATAATCGCCCATGATGGAAAGATATGCATTAATGTAACCGGGAATAACGCTTTGGCAAAGGGAGGAAGCGGTGATGTACTGTGCGGTGTCATAGGTGGTCTGTTTGCTCAGAGAAATGATGTATCAGCCGTTGAGGCAGCTGTATATGTTCATTCACTGGCCGCTGACAGATGGTGCGATGTTCACAGCAGCTACTCACTATTGGCCAGTGATCTGATTGAGATGATAGATTCAGTATTATTTGAAATGACCAGAGGTAAGAAATGAAAGATCTTTTCATATATCTTAGAAATACGGAAAACATTCCCGCAGTCACGGTAGACAGTGTAACAGGCATCATAATTGCCGATTATGAACACTCCTCAAGCAACCATGACCTTAACAGGGATGATATCAGAAAAGCAGTCAGCGTTATCCATGCCTGCGGCAGAAAGGCGGTTGTCAAGACAGACCGTCTGTTTTCTGAAGGTGAAATGGCTGAATTGCATGATTATCTCGAATTCCTGCAGCAGATCGGAACAGATGCGATCATTTATACCGATCTGGGCATTAAGATGATCCTTGATGAGGAGTTTTTCACTATCAAGGGCATATATGCCCCGGAAACACTTCTGACGGATTACCGTGACATAAAGGTTCTCAGAGATGATGGCTTTGACGGCTGCGTCATATCCAAAGACATTCCCCTGACGGATGTTTATGACATCATCAGCGAATGCCCTGATTACTGCTATCTGAGGGTACACGGTCCGATATTGATCGCATATTCTAGAAGAAGATACATCAGCAGTTATCTGAAAAAGAAAAATACATATCTTGACTCATATTATCTGCAGGAAGAATCGCGTCAGGAAAGACTGCCGATCGTTGAAAAGGAATGCGGCAGCTGGCTTTATGATGCCTGTCTGCAGAGCTTAAGTGAAATCAACAGACTGTTTGAGACTTCTGTCAGAGGTCTGATAATAGATAACATCTACATGGACGATGAGTACACCATGAAGACGGCTGATCTTTATGATGCCGTCATGAACGATGAGATAACACCTGAGGAGGCCGTGGTGACCTTGAAATCATTTGACAGCAGCATCAGGTATACGGACATAAATGACCTGAGGGAAACTCAGCTGGATAAGGAGAACCAATGAGAACGGAATTGCTCGCGCCGGCAGGTGATCTTGAAAGACTGAAAGTTGCGGTTATATATGGAGCTGATGCCGTGTATTTCGGCGGCAAGCAGTTTTCATTGCGGGCCAGAGCCAGCAACTTTACCCTTGACGACATTAAGGAAGCCGTAAGCTTTGCGCATGCACACGGTACCAAGGTTTACGTTACGGTCAACATAATCCCGCATAACAGCGATTTTACCGGACTCGAAGACTATCTCGTGAAACTGCAGGAATACGGCGTAGACGCGATTATTTGCGCTTCTCAGGCAATTGGTGCCATCTGCAAGAAGGTAGCTCCCGATCTGGAGGTTCACATATCTACCCAGCAGACGACCATCAATTCCTCGGCGGTAAACTACTGGCAGTCAAGAGGAGCTGACAGAATCGTACTTGGCAGGGAAGTGACGTATGATGAAATGCTGGAAATAATGAAGAAGGTCACACTGCCGGTAGAGGTATTCATCCATGGCGGCATGTGCGCCAACTATTCCGGAAGGTGTACGATTTCCAATGTGCTGACCAACAGAGATGCCAACAGAGGCGGCTGTGCACAGTCATGCAGATGGAATTATCATCTATGGCATGATGAACAGCTTCTGGATAATGAAGACTGCATGATGTCATTGGGCTCAAAAGACATGTGTACGATCGATTACATCCAGAGACTTCTGGAGGCAGGCGTCTGCTCAATGAAGATAGAAGGCCGCATGAAGACAGCCTATTACATTGCAAGCATTGTCAAGGGCTACCGCATGCTGATAGATTCTTACTATGATGACGGTAAGATAAGTAATGAAGATCTTGAGAAGGCAGAGTATTACATGACTCTGGCATCCAACCGTGATACTTTTAACGGATTCTATCCCGGTGTTCCCGACAGGGAAGGTCAGCTGTACAACTTCATAACAACAGCCTCACAGAGTTTCATTGCCAACGTAAAAGGCTATGATGAGGAAACCGGGGAAGCCCTGATTGAGGTAAGAAACCATTTTGAAGTCAATGATGAACTGGTCATCATGAATCCAAGAGGTGACGATGTCAGATTCAAAGTAGAAAGAATGACTGATGAAAACGGCAATGAGGTTGAAGTAGCTAACAAGCCGATGCAGTTGTTGAAGATAAAGGTACCTGTAAGGGTAGATGAGTATACATTCATACATAAATAGGAGGATACAGAATGATTATTGAAGGAGCCATAGCCGTAAAGGCCGCACTTAACAGCAAGTATCGTAAGATTATCCGCATTTACATCGATGAAGCCAAGCATACAAGCGACGTATCCTACATAACGCAGCAGGCCTATACCAACAGATTACCTGTTGAGAGATGCTCTAAGGAAAAAATCGATGAGCTCGCAATAGGCAGAACTCATGGCGGAATCATAGCTGATGTTGAGCCGAGAAAGTTCCAGTCTGTCGTGTCTCTTATCAGCAAGGAAAAACCGTTTCTGGTTCTCATTGAGGGCATTGAGGATTCATATAATCTTGGCTACATACTGAGAAGTCTGTTTGCCTTTGGATGCGATGGGGTCATACTGCCAAAGAGGGAGTGGAACTTTGAGGACGCAACCATGATCAAGAGCAGTGCCGGCGCCAGTGAATTCATTCCGATCCATCTGACCGAAGACATCAGTGAACTGATGAGCGTTCTGCATGAAAATGGGTTTGAGGTGATCAGTGCCTACAGAGGCAACAATGCCAAGAACCTCTACAATACAAAACTGGCTGACAAGCCATTACTGATCTGCATTGGCGGACCTTTAAGAGGGCTTTCCAGAGAAGTGCTGGATAACTCAGACAAATTCGTCTACATCCCATATGCCAATAACTTTAAGAACGCACTTAACGCTGCAAGTGCTACAGTCGTAATGGCATCAGAGGTATTCAGACAGAATCACAGAGGGGATTAGTAATGCGAAAATCTTTTTACATGAATGACAGATCCGTCATCATAAACTTTTCCGCGGGTTATTGCGAAAACTGTGAGGACATTCTGTCTTCAGAAGGATTTGAAATATTCATGGGCAGATATCTTAAGGATCTGGCCATCAGAGAAATAAACATTTATTCCTGGCTGACCAAGGGGCGTGACCTTGATGTCATCGTCTCAGAGCTGACCAGGCTTTTCAAGCAGTTGCTGGTACTCAAACTTGAGGAAATATTAGATCCGATGGTTGATGAAATGAGCAGATTCAAGCTGCTTTTCATTGTACACGATGCCTATAATTTCTGGATGAGCAAGGAGAGATTTTCCGTCCTCAGCGCAAATGCACCGGCATCACCGGCCAGAAACTTCATGGATGAGGATAACCGGTTCAACCAGCTTGTCCTCAAACTTTACAGAAGCTGTGAAGGAAAGCTGCAGGACAGGGAAAACAGGATATATCATCAGCCTCAGGCCGGTACTAACGCAAGTGCTCTGATAAGTAACTACCGAGGAAAGAAACTAAACGGCTACGGTTTTCTGAAGAACATACCGTTTGTTAATACTCTCATCCTAAGAACTCCAATGCTGCTTCACTCAGGAGTCAGCAGAAAGGAGTTTCTGTTAGAGGAAGCAGAAGCAAATCCGGTAAGATCCATAGAAATCAATCAGCAGGAATGGTACTGCTATCCGGCAAAGGTAGGTAATCTTCTTGGATTCGTTTACTTTCACAGGGACTGCATGAGTTACGGACTGTCGCTGGGAAATCTGTACGAACTGGCAACGAAAGAGGAATGCGTCAGCAGGAAACCTGATTTCATCTGCCTTTTCGGAAACAGAGACGAACAGGAAAGCCGTTATTTCTATGATGCAGAAAACGACATCTGGACCGGCAGTATCTCACTTAATGATCTGACTGATAACATGGGCTGCCTGAGAAAGATGATTATGACCCTGCATAACGCAAGGTACATGCAGAAGAAATGGCTGCCTGTTCATGGTACGATGCTGGAAATCATTTTCAGGGATGGATTAAGAAGATCAATGATAATGATCGGAGATTCAGACATCGGCAAGTCAGAGACCATAGAGATGCTCAAGAAGATCTCCCTGGAAGAAAAGGTGGCAATGCGCATTGCAAGCATGGAAACCGTTTTTGACGACACGGGAACACTTCACATTGAAAACGGACATGTCTATGCCCAGGGAAGCGAAACGGGAGTACTCGTCAAGTTAGAGGACATGTACAGGAATTCAGCATACCGTGACATGGGCAGAAGTGTGTTTTTCAATGCGGAAACTGATAATGCAAGAGTCGTTTCACCACTCAGTCCATACGATCTGATTGGAATCAATCATTCCATAGATCTGATAATCTATGCCAATAACTTTGATGATAGAACTGGTGTTTACCGCTTTGAAGATGTTGAGGAAGGCAGAAGGGCATTTGATGACTGCATCAGCACCATGCATGGCTATGATGTATGTTCCGAGCTGATGGACGAGATATATGAAGTCCTGTGCAGAGATGGCGTTTTCATCGGTGAAGTATATACCAACATGGCTACAGGACACAGAGATGGTCTGAATGAATCCGCACGTCAGCTGCTTAAGACCATCAGAGAGGTGAACAGATGAAGCTGATTTATAACGTAAATGTATATTACGATGAACTGCATTCAGTACGTAATGGCGCCGTTGCCTTCGAGGAAAAGGTCATCAGAATCGTAAAGCCTGATGAGGTTGAACAGTGGAAGAAGAAGGCAGATGAGCTGATTGACGGACTTGGCTATGACCTGTTGCCTGGCTACATTGACGTTCATGTTCACGGTGGATACGGATATGATTTTCTGGAAGAACCGGAAAAATGCCTTGAGGCTTTTTCTGAGAACGCCTTAAGGGAAGGGTGTACCGCTTATCTGGCATCACTGGTATGTGCATCACAGGAAAAGCTTATAAATGCAATGAGGAAATATACAGATCTCAAACAGCAGGGAGCTAAATGCCTTGGCATTCACATGGAAGGTCCTTTCATCAACCCTGAACAGAAGGCTGTTATGGATCCTGAAAACATCAGACTGCCTGATCCCGAAGAGTTCAGGGCTATGATAAGTGCCAGTAACGGAAACATAAGAACCATGACCATAGCCCCTGAAATGAATGGAGCCATGGAACTGATAGAATACGGAACCAAAAATGGTGTTAACATGATGCTTGGTCACAGTAATGCTACCAGCCAGCAGGCCATAAAGGCACAGGAAATTGGGGCATTTGGCATAACGCATCTCTATAATGCCATGAGCCAGCATTCTCACCGTGATCCGGGATTAGTAACCGCGGCGCTTCTGGATGATTCACTGGTGTGTGAACTTATCTGCGACGGATTCCACGTAGCTCCTGATGTCATTAGAGCAACTATCAAGCATATTGGAAAGCGGATAGCTCTGATCACGGATGCTTCACTGATGAGAGGATTGCCGGATGGAGATTACGTATTCTCCACTTATGAGGTTCATAAGGAAGGAATTAAAGCACAGGTAAAGACAACCGGAAGAATAGCCGGCAGTGTCGTCGGAATGGATGATGTATGCAGGAATGTATGTGTATTTACAGACTGCAGCCTGAATGACATTGTACGGATGGCATCGATGAATCCAGCGATGATTGCAGGATGTCAAAGTAGCAAGGGAAGGCTAAAAAAAGGATATGACGCAGACATGATCCTGCTGGATGAAAACATGAATGTCATGAGCACATATGTTTCAGGAAAATGCCTGTACATGAAAAAATCATGAAAAAATTTGGCTGTCACAACGACAGCCTTTATGTTGCAAAAAAGCCTTTATTTATGGGACATAATAGAATTTAATGAGTCTGCAGACACCTTGATTATGTGAAAAATATGTGAAATCCTTTATTGACACTGTCTGTAATCGGAACTACAATGAAATCGCTTACAGAGTAAAGAAAGGAACTCATAATGAAAAAATTTATTTGTATGCTCATGAGCGTACTGCTGGCACTCTCTTTGACTGCTTGTGGCGGCGGTAACGGCGGCAAGGAAACTACTGAAAAGTCTGAAGTTCAGAAGATCATTGCCGAAGCTCAGAAAATGTCTTTGGAAGAATTAGCAAAGAAGGCAATTGAAGAGTCAAATGGAAAGACACTGAACGCAGTTGGTAACTCATCACGTGGTAAGAGTGCATGGCCGCTCTTCGTAGAATACCTGAAGACTATTGACTCTAGTTACAGTGCAGAAATGAACTGGCAGCAGCCAAAGAATAATAAGATCTTTGACCAGCTGACAGCAGATGGCTTAAAGGAAACAGGTACATTCTTCATGACCCTGATCCAGGATGGAGCTCAGATCGAATCAAAGATGGTTCAGACAGGACTTTTGGACACATTCGTACCAAAGGAATGGGCAGAAGCTAATAGCATTACTCCTGAACAGTGGACTGGTTATCTGCCATTACAGACACTTAACAAGATCTTCGAATATAACAACGTATCAGGCAAGAAGTATGAAAACTGCTGGGATTTCGTTGCTGAGGGTGAACATGGCTTATTCATGGGCCTCGATTCAGAGCCAGTTGGCAAGAACTTCTTACTGATGCTGACAAAGGACGAATATGCAGCATATCTGAAGGATGCATTTGATAAGCTGCCGGCTGCAAAGCAGGGCTACTTCAAGACTGTCATCGATGCCATGGAATCAGAAGCAAAGGACCTGAACCTTGGTGAAAATGGCAAGTATGCTCTTGCATGGATCAAGTTATGGGTCAACAGCTTTAATGAACAGACAGATGACGGCCCAATCTGTAACACTCTCGTTAAGAAGTCAGCTGCCAACCAGTTCGGTCTGCTTGTTTATTCAAAGGTTCGTTCAGTTGAGGAAACAGAAGACACATCAGTTAAAAATCTGAGTGTCGCTGCTTACCAGGATGGCTATGAGGGCATTGGCGGATACGGCTATTGCCACTATCTGTTCGTAACTGATAACTCACCATTACCATGGACAGCATGTGCATTCATCGCTTACATGACAGAAACAGTTGATGGCTTCAGTGCCTGGGGCAAAGACTTAGGCGGTTATTCATCTAACCCGGTAGTTGCCAGGGGAACAGAAGAAAAGTTCCATCATTCAGAAGGCTCATCTGCCAAGGTTCAGTGCGATACCACAAAGGACAGAGGCTTAGACTGGTGGGAGAAGCAGGGCAAGTTAGTTGTTGAAGATCCTGTATACTGCGCAAGCGTAGCATTCACAGTAGGTTCATGGATTGAAACCCTTGATAAGTACAAACCAGAATAAACTGCACGACAGTTTAACAATCTAGGAATAATTTGAGATAGTGCCTTTTCAGTGGTTATCTGCGAAGGCACTTTCTGTAAGAGAGGTAATCTATGTCAAAATCAATGAGAATAAAGATTAACAGCATTAAGACATATCTAAGCAAGCCTCAGAACGTCATTCTGATACTGACCGGTATTCTGGTTACCATTACTACGATCGCTCCGATCGTTGCCATCGTCAAGGATACCTTCCAGATCCATCCAGGTACCATTGACCAGTATCTTTCAGGTAAAGCTACAGGTTATACGATAGTAAACTATATTGACCTGTTCACAAGCAGACTGGCCAAGACCAATCTGTGGGATCCTCTGATCAATACGACGATACTGGCCATCGGAGCATGCGTTTTCGCCATTCTGTTTGGCGGTATCTTTGCCTATCTGGTAACAAGAACCAACATGGCTTTCAAGAAGTATCTGAGTTCAATATTCATTTTCCCATACATCATGCCTCAGTGGACACTGGCCGTAGTATGGCAGAATCTGTTTAACTCAAATGCCGTAACAGGTACGTCAGATGGATTGCTGGCAGCCGTATTCAACATTCACATGCCGGCCTGGTGGTGCCTGGGAATGTTCCCGTGTATCATCGTTCTGGGCATGCACTATGCACCGTTTGCCTACATCCTGATCGGCGGCATCTTCAAGAACATGGATGCCAACCTGGAAGAGGCAGCAACCATCCTGGATACACCGCGCTGGAAGATCTTTGCCAGAGTAACCATACCGATGGTAAAGCCGGCAATACTGTCAACGATACTTCTCGTTGCCGGAAGCACGATCGGTTCTTATCCGGTACCGCATTATCTGGGCTTGCCGACGCTGGCTACCAAGTATGTTTCAATGAACGTTAAGTATACAGGTGAAGCATCAGTCATTGCCATAATCATGATGATGTTCGGTGTTGCCATCATGTACCTTAACCAGAGATCGCTGCATTCACGTAAGTCTTATACGACTGTAACCGGAAAGAGCGGGCAGATCACAAAGGTAAACCTTGGCGCAAGAGGCAGATACGTCGTTGCCGTCGTATTCATATTCATCACATTCTTTACATCGATCTATCCGATCATTTCATTTGCGTTTGAGACATTCCTGCCTAACCCGGGTGACTATTCATTCCTGTATACCGGCAACCCAAACAACCTGACAACGAAATGGTGGGTAACTGCCGAGAATATTTCTGAAAATGGCATGTATGGCCAGATGGGTATTCTTCATAACAAGACGATATGGAATGCCTTCAAGGGAACCATACTTGTTGCCTTGATCTGTTGTCTTACGGCAGGTACGATCGGTACCCTGATCGGTTATGCCGTCAGTAAGAACAGAAGAGGCAAACTGGCCGGTTATGTCAACTCCATGGCATTCCTGCCATATCTGATGCCGTCAGTAGCCGTAGGCGCGGCTTACTTCATACTGTTCTCATCAGGAAACATTAATCTGTTTAACACGTACCTGGCACTGGTAATTGTCGGTACCGTAAAATACATTCCATTCGCCAGCCGTAGCGCTCTTAATTCAATGCTGCAGCTGTCCGGTGAAATCGAGGAATCAGCAATGATCCTTGACATCCCATGGAGAAAGAGAATGATGAACATCATAATTCCAATTCAGAAGTCATCCATAATCAGCGGCTTCCTGCTGCCGTTTATGACATGTTTAAGAGAATTAAGTCTGTTCATGCTGCTGTGCACACAGGGATTCATTCTTTCAACAACACTGGACTACTTTGATGAAATGGGACTGTACGCTTTCTCAAGCGGCATCAACCTGATACTTATCATCACCATTCTCATCAGCAATGCATTGGTAAACAAGATCACGGGCGCCAGCCTGGACGAAGGAATCGGAGGTTAAATCATGCCAAAAATCGTATTAGAAAACATAACCAAGCGCTGGGATAAATTCTACGCCGTTGAGGACCTGAATCTGGTAATTGAAGATAATGCCTTCGTAACTCTTTTAGGCCCGTCAGGATGCGGCAAAACGACCACACTGAGGATGATAGCCGGTCTGGAAACTCCTACATCAGGCAAGATAACGATCGGCGACAGAGTCGTATATGATTCATCAGAGGGAATCAACATACCTGCCAATAAACGAAAGGTAGGTTTCCTCTTCCAGAACTATGCACTGTGGCCGAACATGACCGTTTATCAGAACATCTCATTCGGCTTGACAAACATAAAGGAAGAGATGGATGAAATCGACTTCACCGCCAGAACAAACAACCGTCTTGCCGAGATACTGGCAAAACCGGAAGAAGTCGTAAAGATCATTGAAGAGTGCTACGACAAGAACGGCAAGATCGATGCGAACAAACTTAACATCAAGCTTATCGACCGTTTTGAAATCTCAACATATACGGCTAAGAAACTTATGGATTACAAGCTTCAGGACGCATCAGATCTCAAGGGAACAGCAAAGAAACTTGCTGCAGAACTGAAGGATTCAGTTGAGCAGGAAAGGACCAAGGCTGCACAGTCTGGATGCACATTATCAGATGACTTCAGACTGATGAAAGACGGTAAGCCGGTAAGAAAGGTCAGAAAGCTGACAAAGGAAGAGATAGATCTGAGCGTCAGAAGAGTCTCAAGAATCGTCAAGATCGGCATGTTCATGGACAGATATCCGGCTGAACTGTCAGGCGGACAGCAGCAGCGTGTTGCCATTGCCCGTACTCTGGCCCCGGAGCCGACGGTACTCTTCATGGATGAACCTTTAAGTAACCTTGACGCCAAGCTGAGACTTGAGATGCGTTCTGAGTTGCAGAGACTGCATCTGGAAACGGGAAGCACATTCGTATATGTAACTCATGACCAGATGGAAGCCATGACACTGGCTACAAGGATCTGTCTGATAGACAATGGTGTCCTGCAGCAGTATGATGCACCGTTAACGGTATATTCACATCCAAACAATCTGTTCGTAGCTGACTTCGTAGGTAATCCTGCAATCAACTTTGTTGAGGCGAAGGGGACTCAGAATGCTGAAGGCAAGCTTGAACTGTCATTGTTTGACGGCAAGAAGGCTGAATTTACATTCAATGAACCAACAGATATTGCTGAATGGTACAGTAAGGAGAGAACAGCTGAAAAGGCTGCCAGGGAAGCTCATGAGCGCAAGGCTGCTCAGAAGGGCTATGTTGAAAAGGGTAATAAAGATACTGTATTCAAGTATCATCTTGCTCTGGTTAATGATGTAGAAGATTATGGAGATGAGGTCAAGCTCACTGATGAGGACTTCGTTCTCGGCATCAGACCTGAAGCAATTTCAATTTCACCAAATGGCAGACTGGAAGGCGAGATATACTCTTCAATGCCGACAGGCATGGAAACAACAGTAAGAGTTGCGGTTGGAAACTATATTCTTACCGGAGTCATGTTCGGTGGTGTTGCCTATAAACTTGGTGAGAAGAAGAATCTGGATTTCCTGGGGGATAGTATAATACTGTTTTCAAGAAGCAATGGAAAGATCATTGGAATCGGGTCATTGAAGGTTAAGTAAACGCATGTGAAAAACATGCGTTTTTCATTTATAATGATTTCAGAAGGTATCAGAAGATGAAAGTAATAGATGTCTACGAACAGTATTTTGAAGCAGAATATGAATTCAATGGCGTTCCCAGAAAGGGAGCAGTCGTAAAGCTGACGGCAACAAGCGACAGCGGAATGATAACCTATGCTCACAGCGTTAGCTTTTTCCCGCACAGAGATGAAGAGGACTATGCTGTAAGCTATGATGCATATCATGAAAGAACACTTCATGAGGCAAAAGGAAGACGCAGCAGAAAACTAGATGAAGCGTATTATTCTCAGATCAGAGAACTGACTGACAGTCTCTGTAAGGAAATAGGCGCAGTTGTATACTGGGACAGACCATTGAGAGAAGCGAGAAGGGGTTAACTTCTCTGCTTATTAGTGATTCAGCGCACAGAAAAACCCATGTTCAAGCATGGGTTTTCTTTTTCTTATAAAGCTTCCTGAAGAGTCTTTCTGACGGCACCCTTACCGGCAGTCATTCTGCACAGGTAATTGATTACCAGCTTATCAAGACCAGCTTCAATGAGGTCAATGCCGAAGATCTTCTTATTGCGTAACAGACCTTCAAGCTTGTTTCTCAGAGTTTCTTCGGTTTCTTCACCGATCTTCAGAGTACAGCTGTATTCTTCCAGCTCTTCCAACAATGGATCTGATGACAGTTCCATAGGATTAAGTTCGTCGTCCAGTTTCATCAGATAGCGGATCCATGCTGCCTGTACCAATGGAATGAGCTTGAGATCATTGACGTCAAGTTCATCACTTGCCTGGTAAGCCTTGATCGTTTCACCGAATCTGATTGCCAGCTTCTGTGATGTATCCGTAGCAATTCTCTGCGGTGTATCCGGCATGAACGGGTTAGGAATACGTACCTTGACAACAGTGTCAATGAATTCCTTTGGTGAAAGGATACCCGGATCGGTAACGACCGGCAGGCCTTCCTTGTAACCAATGGTATTAACCAGCTTGACCAGATCTTCATCCTTCATCTCATCAGAGATCTTCTGATAGCCTAACAGGCATCCGAATACTGCCAGTGATGTATGTAATGGATTAAGACAGGTGCAGACCTTCATTCTTTCAACCTTGTTAACGGTTTCTCTATCAGTAAAATAAACACCGGCTTTTTCCAGGGCTGGTCTGCCGTTAGGGAACAGATCCTCAACTACAAGGTATTCGCTTTCTTCAGCGTTTACAAATGGAGCGATGAATGTATGTCTTGATGTTTCGGCAGGTGTCAGGTCCAGGCCATCCTTTTCCAGAAGCTTTTCAACGCTTGCGTCCGGCCTTGGGGTGATCTTGTCGATCATTGTCCAAGGGAAGGCGACCTTCTTCGGATCTTCAATGTAAGCCAGGAATCCTTCTTCAGCCAGACCATTTTCAACCCAGGCCTTGGCATAGGCATCAACAGCCGCAAACAGCTTGTCACCGTTGTGTGAACAGTTATCCATTGAAACCATGGAAACAGGTAATTGTCCATTCAGATATCTTTCATACAGCAATGAAGATACCTTGCCGATGTATGATGAAGCCTGTGCAGGTCCCTTGAGGAAATCTGACTTGACTGCCGGCAATGTTTCACCCTTGGCATCGGTCAGAGAATAACCTTTTTCCGTAATGGTGAAGCTTACCATCTGCAGACTTGGATTACGGAACATTGATTCCAGTATTCTGAAGTCTTCAGCATATTCACGGTCCATTATCAGTGACGCACCGATTGAACCGATGACAGTCTTTTCAATCGAGCCGTCTGCCTTCAGAGTAACCAGAATTGACAGGTTATCATGAGGACGGTAGTTCTTCAGAATGATCTCAAAGTCAAATCCGTCTACTGCTACCAGACCGGCTTTTTCGTCGCCGTCATTGAGCAGTTTCTGCATCAGATTGGCCTGGAAGGCTCTGAAGATATTGCCGGCACCGAAGTGGATCCACTTTGGATTTCTGGCGGTTTCTCTGGCCATCTCAATGCGGTCGTACTGTGGAAGGGCATATCCAGCTTCTTCCCATTCCTTGCGGTTATTAACAAGACATTCCTGTGTAAGTGTCAGCATGTTCTATACACCTCTTGTTTCTGCCTTGTCGATGGCTTCCCATAATCCGTTGATGTAGGCTGCGCCTAAGGCTCTGTCGTACAGGCCATATCCAGGCATTGCGACTTCTCCCCAGATCATTCGACCGTGGTCAGGTCTGATTGGCCCGTCAAAGCCGATGTCATATAAGGCTTTAACGATCTCATACATGTCAAATGTGCCGTCTGAGCTTAAGTGAGCTGCTTCCTCAAAGTTTGTCGGACTGTGGAACTTCAGATTTCTTACATGGGCGAAGTGAATTCTGCCCTTTAATGAACGGATCATGTCTGGCAGATCGTTCTCCAGATTTGTTCCATATGAACCTGAACAGAAGGTAACACCATTATGTACGTCATCTACGGCGTCCATCATTCTGTGGATGTTCTCCTTGTTGATAATGATGCGTGGCAGACCGAATACGCTCCAGGCCGGATCATCAGGATGAATGGCCATCTTGATGTTATATTCATTACATACAGGCATGATTGCCTTCAGGAAGTAAACAAGGTTTTCAAACAGCTTTTCATTGTCAATGTCCTTGTACAGTTCGAACAGCTGTTTTACCTTCGCCATTCTCTCAGGCTCCCAGCCTGGCATGACTGTGCCGTTCATGTCACCGGCGATGCTGTCAAACATCTTTTCCGGATCGAGGTTATCTACGGCTTCCTGAGTATATGCCAGTACTGTTGATCCGTCTTCTCTCTTTCTGGCAAGTTCAGTTCTTGTCCAGTCAAATACAGGCATGAAGTTGTAACAAACCAGATGAATGTCTTCCTCACCGAGGTTTCTCAGACACTCGATGTAAGTTGCGATGTCCTTGTCTCTGTCAGCTGAACCTGTCTTGATGGCATCAGAAACATTTACAGATTCGATGCCTGCAATGTGCATGCCGGCAGCTTCAACTTCATCTTTCAGGGCTCTGATCTCTTCTCTGGTCCATAATTCTCCAGGCTGCTTGTAGTAAAGGGTAGTGATAACTCCTGTAACGCCTGGAATCTGTCTGATCTGTTCAAGGGTAACGGTATCATACTTTGAACCGTACCATCTGAGGGTCATTTCCATAATTGTCTTATCCTTTCTCAGTCATGAATCTACTGATATTCCTATACTTATGGTAATACATTTGGGGATTCAATAGAATTCAATAAGTTGATATCTCTTTAAAATTTTATATTTTCTGAAAGGCATCAGACGGTTAAGCCTGATGCATTTACCTTATTTGTTTTCCCAACGCTTCCTGAAGGTGAATGCTGCATCCTTAGGCTGACGTTCTCTGGTGAAGACGCCTTTCTTGTTGCCATTGACACGCATGATGCCTTCAGTTGTCTGGAAGTCTGCAAAGTTCCATACCAGTTCACCCTGGATGAAGTCATAGGTATCAAATACCTTGAAGTTTTCTTCCAGATATTCATTCTGGTATTCCTGAGCCCACATTACGCTTGGAAGCTTGTGTTCAGTAGCCAGGGTATCAGTTCCAAACTCAGTAAATACGAATGGAACGTTCAGTTTCTTGGCCTGCCATCTCTGCATTTCATCATGGAACTTGTAGATGGCATCTGAAATCTCAGGGCCTCCTGAGATGTACCAGCCGTAATAACGGTTCAGACACATGAAGTCTACAAGCATGTAGCACTGACATTTTTCAGGAGCACTGTTCTTCTCAAAGGCGCCGGTCATTGGACGGTGCTGAGGATCAAGTTCTCTGGCTCTCTCAAATACCTTGCTGAAATAGTCGTGAGCATATGTGCTTGTTGTTTCAGGTTCATTGAACAGGCTGAATGCGAATACTGATGCATGGTTCTTGTCGCGTTCGATCATTTCCTCCACCTGCAGCAGGTGATTCTTCAGCAGGGCAGGTACTGTTGGCGTTTCAAAGAAGTATGTATAGTTCCCAGTACCGGCAACTGCGAAGTTCCTGGTGGAACGCATCATGCCTACAGCGGCAACTTCATCAATGATCAGGAAACCTTCTTCATCTGCAAACTGATACCATTCCTCAGCATATGGATAATGGCTTGTACGGAAGCAGTTTGCGTTAGTCCACTTCATGCATTCAAAGTCACGCTTGACTAATGGCCAGTTGAAGCCTCTGCCGATGATGTCGAAATCTTCATGCTTGCCGAAACCCTTCAGATAGACAGGATTTCCGTTAACCAGGATCTTGGTACCCTTGATCTCAACGGTACGGATTCCATAACGTTCCATGTATTCGTCAATGACCTTTTCACCATCGACGATCTGGATGCAGAGGTTATACAGATATGCTTTTCTGACATTCCATAAGTGAGCATTTTCTACATGAAGCGTGCCTTTCTTGCCACTGCTTTCAGCAACTTTGTTGCCGTCAGCATCAAACAGAGATACTCTGACTTCATGTTCACCATTTGTGATGACTTCATAGGCAACATCAGCATCGTTTCCGCTTAATGAGGAAACTGCACTGTAATCCTGAATGTGTTCATCAGGTATCTGAATGAGATATACGGAACGCTGAATTCCGGAATAGTTAAAGAAGTCAAAGTAAGGGAAAGCGAGCTTCGTTCCATTCTGCAGTGTCTTAACACTGCCGCATGGCAATGAGGATTCATTCAGTTCATTATTGGCTTTTACAGCCAGATGATTGAATTCGCCAGGTTTGACAACGTCGGTAATGTCACCGATGACGGGAAGGAATCCACCTTCATGTTCAGTGATCTTTACGCCATTGACATATACAGTTCCACGGTGGGTGATGCTGCCAAAGCGCAGCATTGTACGGCAGTTTTCCGTTTTCGGAACAAAGAAATCTGTTTCGTACCAGAAGTCTCCGCAGTAATTCTTGGAGTACTGATCCGTAAAGAGATCAGCGAAACTTGATGGTACAGGAATGGAAATGGATGAATCCATATGATCCATCCATTTCTCTTGTTCCCCAATTGATTCCGGGTCGAAACGGAAGTGCCACATACCATCCAGAGAAACTGATGTTCTTGTGTGAGTTATTCTGGGATATAAACTTAACTGATCAAGCATGTTACACCTGGTATATATTAATTAGCTCACTTAACAAGAGCAGTTAGTATATACCTTTCCTTTCTACTGATGTTTAGTGTCCATCAGAACGACAGATAATTCTGCTAGAATTGAATCGTGAATGTGTACTCCTATACCCACCTTGATGCTTTGACTTCAT
>JAFWGU010000019.1 GCA_017512285.1 Erysipelotrichaceae bacterium
CGCTTCTTTTTCCTCTGGCGTTCTCATGTTGTTCTTCTTACTTGTTCTGCTCACTCGATCACTTCCTTTCTTCCTTCATTGTACTAAAAAAAGTAGATGGGTGTTTTTTTACACCTGTCTACTTTTAGCGTATCACTTCATTGAAGCCTCTTTTTTTCGGGGAAAACGTGTTCCTGAAAGATGCATAATGACATTATAAAGTCAATACTTTTCAGGCAAATGTGCATCTGCTATAATGAAATTGCCGAAAGAGAAATGCTTTTCCGACACATTTGATTAGGGGAATCCGGACGTTGATTCAGCGGTGTTGAAAGCCTTTAACTAGGAATCCTGATGCTGAACACAGGGTACCCACCTGGGTAACAGGGAATCGACTTATGTCTTTTGGTAAGGGGATTCGCTAAGCAATCCCTTTTCTCTGAAAATTACGTATGTGAAGGACACGGGCTGACCGTGTTTTTCTTTTGTGGACATTGTAGTTGAAATGAAAGTTCAATTTCAGTAAAATGTAAAGGTAAATGAAAAGGCGGTGAATTACATGCCAGAAGTATTAAAGACATTATTATGGCTGTTATTGGGAATGGCTATCGGTGGAGGCTTGGGCTGGTACTTTACTCGTAAAGCTATCCAGAAGCAGCTGAAGGAGAATCCTCCGGTAAACGAAAAGATGATCAGGGCCATGTTCATGCAGATGGGCCGTAAGCCTTCTGAAGCTCAGATCAAAGCTGTAATGAAGAGCATGAATCAGTATCAGTAACACAGCCACGCTGTGTTTTTTTAAAGGAGACGAACCATGAAGACAAAGATCGCCATCCTGGGATGCGGAAAGATCGCATTGAGGATCATAAAGGGCATAAGCTATTGCGACAATCTGGAGATCGTCGGCTTTGGCGCCAGTGATCCGCTAAGAGCCAGGGAATACTGTGAGAAGTATGGTGGACATCTGTACGGCACCTACGATGACATTCTGAACAGCGAGGAAGTTGAAGCCGTATACGTTGCCACATACAATCCATCACACTATCAGCTGATTGAAAAGAGCCTGAATCATCACAAGCACGTCATGTGTGAAAAGCCGATGGTACCGACCATCAGCCAGCTTGACGAGCTCTTTGAGTTGGCTCATAAGAACGGCTGTCTGTTAATGGAAGCCTGCAAGGGCGTTTTCACACCGTTAAATCAGAAACTGAGACAGATGATCGCTGAAGGAACCTTCGGAAAGATAGTCTATGCCGAGGCAGCCTACTGCCATGGCGGCATTACTCCGGATGATCACTGGGTCATGGATAAGGCCACAGGCGGCTCCTTACAGGATCTGGGTGACTATCCGGTAAGCGTTCTGAACTATGTTCTTAACGCGGTACCGCAGAGCAGGCAGGTATTCACCATTGACCATAACGGCGTTGACGTGTTTGCTCAGGCAATGATAGACTACGGTGACTTCCAGGGACACATCCACTGCGGATTCATCGTCGATACCCCGCGCATCATGCGCATATTCGGAACCGAAGGACATGCTGAGATCGTGGACTTCTGGAAGACCGGAAAGGGCACTTACTTCATCAACGGTGAAGAACATCACTTCGACTGTGAAATGATCAATGACTTCTACTATGAATGCCATCATTTCGCTGACTGCATACAGAAGGGCAAGCTGGAAAGTGACATCATGAGTCACGAAGCCAGCCGCAACATTATGAAAATTACTGCGAAGCAATGGGAGTAAAAGTTATATAATCTTATCATGAGGAAAATTCTGATCACGATCCTGGCGTTATTTATGATGTTGATCGATGTTCCGGCAGTAAAGGCGGAAACGATTGACAACGGCAGGTTTGAATATGAAATGAATGAAGACGGCAAGACGGTCAGTATCGTTAAGGGAACTGTGGATACTGACACTGTTTTCGTGCCTGAGGGAATCGACGGGTACAAGGTCACCGCGATCAGGTCGGAAGCCTTTGACTGTACTGACGTCGTGGAGATCATTCTTCCCGAGTCACTGGAAACAGTCGAGGAAAAGGCCTTCTACAACTGCGATGAAGTGCTGGATCTGACGATTGCCGGCTCAACCGCAGCGGAAAGAGGTTTTGAAAAGCTGGAAAAGCTGAAGACCCTGAGCATATTGAAGGGTACCGGCGAGATGCATGACTACGAACTGTCCTTTGACTGCCCGTGGCATGACAGTTTCTACAGGATTACTACGGTATATCTGGCTGATGGAATCACCCACATCGGTGATAACAGCTTTGCCGGATTCTATAACGTCAAGTACATCAAGATACCAAAGAGCGTTGAATCAGTCGGCAAGGCAGCCTTCATGAACATGAATGCATTATGCCGTCTTGAACTTCCGGTCGGCCTCAAACAGGCCGGAGACAGAGCCTTTGGCAGTGACCCGGTGGAAGTCAGGGAGATTTCCATTGTCATTCCGAAGAATCTTACCGATATCGGCAAGAATGCCTTCAGTACCAGCAGGACATACTACGCCTACAAGGACAGCCCGTCCGCTCAGCATCTGATCGATAACCGCATTGACTTTACGGAAGTTGACTTTTCTCTGATAGGGGATTACAGTATGCGGGTTTCCGAGAGCAGGGAAATGAAGTTCAATGATTGTCCGGACTTCATCATGAAGCAGACAAAGTTCCGCTCATCAGATGAAACGATCGCCACCGTCAGCGGAGACGGTCTGATCACCGCCTACAGAAGCGGTACGGTAACCATTACGGCTGCCACGGATACCGCTGAAACCTCAGTAACCATCAATGTCGGCAGAAACAAGCTGACTAGATATGACACGGTATACCTCCGCTTGCCGGATGATAGTACCTCTAACCTTACGCCGAGAAGTGATTTTGCCCAGTTTGAAAACTATGAAGGCAGGATAACGTACAAGTACATCGGCAATAACGTTCTGATCAATTCAGCAGGAAAGGTAACTCCCCGCAGCAAGGGCAGGACAATGGTGCTTGTTCTGGGTGAACTGGGACAGAGAGCCCAGTACGTTCTGGACGTCTATAAGCCGGTTAGGCAGATAGAGGTCAACATGGACGACCTGGTAATGCTGAAGGACAGGGAACTGAGACTAAAGACCTACGTCTATCCGGAAAATGCCGATGACCTCAACCTGGAATATTCAACCGATGATCCTGAGATCGTCAAGGTCGACTATACGGGCTTGCTGATAGCGGAAAACACCGGTAATACCAAGCTGAGAATAAAGGCCAGGGACGGTTCCAATACCGGCAGGACGGTCGACATTCAGGTCAATAACGACGGTGTGGACCTGGCGATCTGGGCAATGCCTATGAAGCTGGGCGAACAGTTCAAGTTTGAATTTGACTACGATTTCAAGTACTACTCTTCAGACGACAGCATCGTCTCAATAAATGAGAACGGTGAATTAAGAGCGTTAAGCGAAGGGGAATGTTACATAATCCTGTACCTGGAAGACAAGTCGATGATCACCTTCTGTGACATCACCGTAACCAGCCAGGCCTTAGCCTATGGCATAGACATCTCCAACTGGAATGATGCCTTAAGCAACAACGACTGGCAGAATCTGAAGAACTGGGGCATTGACTTTGCGATAATCAGAGCGGGTTATGCCGACAATTACAAGGATGCCAAGTTTGAGGATTACTACGAAAGAGGCAGAAATGCCGGCATGCCGCTTGGCGTATATCACTACACCATCGCCATGAACGAGGAGGAGGCCAGAAGAGAGGCTGAGGTAATGCTTGGCTATCTGGAAGGCAAGAAGTTTGAATACCCGGTCGTAATGGACATTGAGGAAGCGGAACAGAAGTCGCTGCCTAATGATGAGTTCAATAAGATCGTCGATACGTACTGTTCCATTCTGGCTGATGCCGGCTATCTGGTAGCCATCTATTCAAATGCCTCCATGCTAAACAAGCTGAGTGAGGAAAACAGGGAAAAGTACGACATCTGGATGGCGCACTGGAATACGACGACACCGACCGTATACAAGGATGAATTCACGATCTGGCAGTTCACTTCCGATGGCAGGGTGCCGGGAATCGACGGCAGAGTTGACATGAATCTGTGCTACTTCGACTATCCGGACTACATCATCCAGAATCAGCTCAACGGATATTAAAAAAACAAGGTCACAGGAAGCTGACCTTGTTTTCTTTATGATTGATCAATCTCTGGATGTTTTCCCGGTGCCTGTATATCACGAATGCACACAGCAGTGTGAAACATATTTTGGTGATCAGATCACCGTTGTGGATCCATATCATTATCACCGCTGAGGTAAAGGCCGTCATTGATGAAAGTGATATGTATTTGGTAGTCACGGCAATTGTCACGAATATCAGAAACGGGATCAGAAACTGCATCAGAAAGTCATCCCATGAACCAAGCGATACCGCCAGTAACAGACCGGCGCTGGTTGATACTCCCTTGCCGCCCTTGAAGTGGGAGAATATCGGATAACAGTGACCTATGATGGCGCTTGCGGCTGCCAGTAAGGCGTTGTGATATCCGGCCTTCTGGAGCAGGAAGTAGATGATCATGCTCTTTGAGGCGTCCAGCAGGGTAACGATGTAGAAGTTTTTCTTTCCCAGGACTCTTCCGGCATTGGTAGCTCCCAGGTTGCCGGAACCGTAGTTACGGATGTCGGTATCATAAAAGAGTTTCCCGATGACCAAGGCCCAGGGAACTGAACCGAGAAGATATCCTGCTAACATGTAAAGTAACGTTTTCCAGCTCATATAATCACCTTTTAATAATATATCACAAACCTTAAAAAAACAGTGAAGAAATGCTATAATATTGGTGTAACCAAAGAGAGGTTTTACTGTGGCCGAAATTAAGTACGATGAGAAAAGTATTCAGATACTGAAGGGACTGGAAGCCGTCATAAAGAGACCGGGAATGTACATCGGCTCGACTGATTATCACGGCTTGCATCATTTGGTATGGGAGATATTGGACAACTCCATGGACGAGGCACTGAACGGATACGGCAAGTGCATCAAAGTCACCATAGAAAAGGGGAATGTCATCTGCATAGAGGACGAAGGCAGAGGCATGCCGACAGGCAGACATGAATCAGGTGTACCAACCATTCAGGTCATTTTCACTGAGCTTCATGCCGGCGGCAAGTTCTCCAGCGACACCGGCTACAAGATCGCCGGCGGTCTGCACGGTGTCGGCGCATCCGTAGTAAATGCCTTAAGCGAATGGCTGGAAGTTACGACGAACTACAACGGTTTCACATATCAGATGCGCTTTGAAAAGGGCGGCTCCAAGATCGGCAAGCTGATCAAGCTGGGGCCGACTAACAAGACAGGCACCAAGGTACGCTTTTTGGCCGATAAGAAGATCTTCGGCAGGATCGAATACAACCACGCAACCATCCTGGAAAGAGTCAGAGAAGCCGCATTCCTGACCAATGGCCTGAAGATGGTCATTACCGATGAAAGAACCAATGCCAGAGATGAATTCTGTTATGAGAACGGTCTTGAGGCATTCGTAAAGTATCTGCACGAGGACAAGGAACCTATCAGCAACATTGCCACCATTACCGGAGGCAACGGCAAGATCCAGGTTGAATGTGCCTTCCAGTACATAGATTCATATCAGGAAAACATCTATTCCTTTGTCAACCACGTCAGAACGGCTGACGGCGGTACCCATGACATCGGTTTTAAGAGCGCCTTCACCAAGGTGTTCAACGACTATGCCAGAAGGACCGGACTACTGAAGGAAAAGGACAGCAACCTTGACGGCAAGGACATCCGTGAAGGTCTTACGGCCGTAATTTCACTGGCAATAACTGAAGACCTTCTGGAATTTGAAGGCCAGACCAAGGGCAAGCTGGGAACTCCTGAGGCCAGAAACGTCGTGGACAACGTGGTAAGCGAAAAGCTTTCCTACTGGCTGCAGGAAAACAAGGAAACGGCTGACAATCTGGTCAGAAAGATGCTCAGAGCCTACCAGGCCAGGGAAGCTGCCAGAAAGGCCCGCGATGAAGCCAGAAAGGGCAAGAAGAATCCGAAGCAGGAAAGACTGCTTTCCGGCAAGCTGGCCGTTGCCCAGTCCAAGGATTCCCGCAAGAAGGAACTGTTTCTGGTTGAGGGTGACTCAGCCGGCGGCAGCGCCAAGCAGGGCAGAGACTCAAAGTATCAGGCCATACTGCCTTTAAGAGGCAAGGTACTGAATACGGAAAAGGCCACTACGGCTGAAATATTAAAGAATGAAGAGCTGAGCACTCTGATCTATACGATCGGTGCCGGTTTCGGTGAGGACTTCGACGTTGATTCCAGCAACTATGACAAGATCATCATCATGACTGATGCTGACGTTGACGGGTCACACATTCAGGTCCTGTTACTGACGTTCTTCTACCGCTACATGAAGCCGCTTATTGAAGCGGGAAAGGTATACGTTGCCTTACCGCCTCTGTATAAAGTTCAGAAGGGCAAGGAAGTATTCTATGCCTATAACGATGACGAACTGGATGAACTTAAGCAGAAGTACGGCAAGGTCGACATCCAGCGTTACAAGGGCTTAGGCGAAATGAACGCCGACCAGCTCTGGGAGACGACCATGAATCCTGAATCAAGGACTCTGATTCAGGTCGACATTGACGATAACATGGCTACGGACCGCAAGTTCAGCATTCTGATGGGCGACAGAGCTGACATCAGAAGAGACTGGATCGAGGACTTCGTGACCTTTACTCTGGAAGACAAGTATCAGCTGGAGGATGCACAATGAGCAAGACAAACGACAACATCATAAGAGCACCTCTGAATGATCTGATTTCAGAGCGCTATGGCGAATATGCTAAGGACATCATCCAGGACCGTGCCTTACCGGATGCCAGAGACGGTCTGAAGCCGGTACAGAGAAGGATCCTGTATGCCATGTACAAGGACGGCAATACGGCTGACAAGGCCTTCAGAAAGAGCGCCAAGACCGTAGGTCTGGTTATCGGTAACTATCACCCGCATGGTGACATCAGCATCTACGAGGCCATGGTCAGAATGTCTCAGAACTGGAAGATGAACTACTCTCTGGTTGAGATGCACGGCAATAACGGTTCCATTGACGACGACCCGCCGGCAGCCATGCGTTATACCGAAGCCAGACTGGCTTCGATCAGCGAAACCCTGCTGGAGGACATTGACAAGGATACCGTCATCTGGGCACCAAACTTTGACGATACCGAAAATGAGCCGACGGTATTGCCGGCTAAGTATTCAAACCTGTTAGTAAACGGGGCAACGGGCATTGCGGCTGGCTATGCTACCAACATCCCGCCACATAACCTGAAGGAAATAATTGACGGTACCATCTACAGGATCAATCATCCACATTGTTCCTTAGACGAAGTGATGACCATCGTAAAGGGACCTGACTTCCCGACCGGCGGCATCGTACAGGGCATTGACGGCATCAGGGAAGCCTTTGAAACAGGAAAAGGCCGCATCGTCATCAGAAGCCGTACCTCAATTGAAAAGACCAAGACGAATCAGCAGATCGTAATTACCGAGATCCCTTACGAAGTAGTAAAGGTCAATCTGGTAAAGAAGATAGATGACATCAGATTCAACCATGACATCGATGGCATTCTGGACGTACGTGACGAATCAGACCGCAACGGCCTGAAGGTCGTAGTCGACGTTCACAAGGATGCCGATGCCAGCAGCATTCTCAACTATCTGTTTAAGAACACGGATCTGCAGATATATTACTCATACAACATGATCTCAATCGTCAACCAGCGCCCGATGTTACTGGGTCTGCTGGATTCACTGGATGCCTACATTGCCTTCGTTCAGGAGGTCGTTAGAGCCAGAAGCGAGTTCGAGTACAAGAAGAGGATTGAGAGAAATCACATTTTACAGGGTCTCATCAAGGCCGTTTCGGTACTTGATGAAGTCATAAGGATCATCAGGGCATCCAAGGACAAGAAGGATGCCAAGAACAGACTCATTGAGCGTTTCGGATTCACCGAGATCCAGGCTGAGGCCATCGTCAATCTGCGTCTGTACCGTCTGACCAATACCGACGTATTTGAGTTAAGGGAAGAGTATGCCAGACTGGTTGCCGAGTGCAAGGAGCTCAAGGACATCATCGAAAACGAATCAAGACTCAATGAGGTCATCTGTGAAGAGCTGAAGGAAACTGCCGCAAGGTACGGCCATGACCGTAAGACTGACATTGAAAACGAAGTAGCTGAACTGCAGATCGACAAGATGAGCATGATCACCAATGAGCATGTCGTCGTTACATTGTCCAGAGACGGCTACATCAAGAGAGTAAGCATGCGTTCTTACAAGTCCGTGAGCGACTCTCTGACCGGCCTTAAGGACGATGACCAGCTGGTTGGCGTCTGTGAGGCCGATACGGTCGATACGATGCTGCTATTTACCGAGTCAGGGGAATATGTCTGCCTGCCGGTTTACCAGCTCCAGGAGGCCAAATGGAAGGATATCGGCCAGCATGTTTCAATTTACTGCAAGGTCAATAACTCCGAGAAATTCATCGGAGCCTGCCTGGTCAAGGATTTCCATACCTATGCCTGGATCCTGACGATAAGTGATTCCGGTCAGATCAAGAGAACACCGGTCGAACCTTGGTTGTTACAGAGGACTTCAAAGAGCTCAACAGCCATGAAACTGGACGACAGGGACAAGATGACAGGCGTAGCTCTGGCGTATGACGATGATGAGGTCGTCTTACTGACAAGGGAAGGCTACGCATTAAGATACAGCGTAAATGAGATACCGCAGGTCGGCGTCAAGGCCAAGGGTGTAAGAGCTGTAAAGCTTACCGGCGATGATGAGCTGGTATCATTAAGCGTCATCAACAGAAAGCAGACCGAACTGGTCGTAGTTACCGACAAGTCCGGTACCAAGAGGCTCAAACTGGCTGACGTTCAGGTAACCAGCAGGGCTACCAAGGGCATGCTCATAGCCAAGAAAAACAAGACAAATCCTCATGCAGTTCGCTACGGTATTGCCTGCAGCCTGAATGATGATTTATCATTAATCAATAAGGAAGGCCTTATGAACGTAAAGGCCAAGGACATATCCTTACTGGGCAAGGATTCAAGATTCTCGAATCCATTGACCAACAGAGAGTTCTACCGGATCACCGGCATTGAAGAAGTAAGGATCGTTGACATACCTGAAAACGTGCCAACGAAGAAGAGTTTTGAAGAGATTTCACTGGAGGGACTGGAATATGAAGAATAGTCTTAAGATATTTCTGCTGTTACTGACATACGTATTGATAGCCGTATGTACTTTCGGAATAGTCACCTGGATGTATCAGGTACCGGTACCGCAGATTGGAAAACTTGACTATCAGCTTTACATCGGCATCGCTGCCGGCGTACTTGGACTGATACTTGGCTTCATCGCTGCCTTTGCCAACACAAAGAAGAAGAGTGTTGAAAGGACGGTGCCTGCTGAGCAGGTGGCAGAAGTCGCTGAACCTGAAGCAGAAGAATCAGAAACACCTGCCGAAAGCGAACCTGAGACTGAAGAAAGTGCTGAAACCGTAAATGAAGAACCGGCAGAAAGCATTGAAGAACCAGTTGAAGAGGCTCAGGAGCCAGTGGAAATACCTGTAATTGAAGAGGAACCGGCAGTTATGCCGGCAGTTGAAGACGACTATCAGCTGACAGAGCCTGAAGGCACTTCCAATGAAGAATATGAGGAAACTAACTCAGATGAACTGTTCATAGGCGATCAGCCTGAAGAAAGGGGCATGGTCGAACCAAATGACATTACTCAGGTCATAACTCCAATCGTTGAAGAGCCTCAGGAAGTCCTGAACGCCGAAGCTCCACCTGTGGTAATCGTGTCTCCTTTAGGACCGAGAAACACCAGAAAGATTGAAACAATTGAAGAGCAGGTCGATGATGAGGAACTGGAGGAAGCCATCAGAGAAACTGAGGAGCCTACACTGTTTGACATGATCGATGAAGTTGAAGAAACCGTTGAGAAGGTTGAACAGCCTGAAGAAGTTCAGGAGCCTGAAGTTTCAAGTGAATATGAGGCAATGCCGATGCCTGAACCGCAGGATCTTTCTGATACCCAGGAGAGTTTCATTCATGACTCTCGCGTATCTTACATGAACGAGGAAGGCAAGCCGCAGTTCGTCATCACTCAGAACATTGAGAAGATCGATGACATCCCTGAAGAAGAGAAGAAGCCGAATTTCCAAGGCTATGATGTTCAGGCAGAAAAGATGGCCAGAGTTTCCAGCTTCATTAACAAGGTTCTGACAGCGATACTGATCGCGGCCCTGCTGTTTGGCATCTACTGGCTGTATACGAAGTATTTCAGTTAATCATGAGTGAAAAACGTTGCATAGGCTGCGGAGCTTTGCTGCAGGATAAGGACCCTGAGGCCGTCGGCTACGCCGTAAGCCTGGAGATGGATTACTGCCAGCGCTGCTTCCGCATGATCCATTATGACAAGCATGTCTCAGCCGGTGTCGTTCCCCTGAATGACCTGGAACACCTTAAGGGTACCAAGGGGACATACGTGTGGATAATGGACGTAATGGACATAGAGACGTCACTGGACAGTGCTTTCGTGGACTTCTTCCGTGATCACTACTGTTTCATCGTTGTTAACAAGTGCGACCTGTTACCGGAAACGGTAGGGGAAAGCAAGATAAGAAACTTCGTGCTGGACAGGCTGAAGAAATGCAGGACGAGAGTCATTGACATTATTCTGAGAGGCATGGGCAGTGATTTCAGAAGTGAATTCCGTAAGAAGATATCCGACAGGGTGAGCGACGATCTGGTAATGGTAGGCGTTGCCAATGTCGGCAAGAGCACGGTCATAAATGATCTGCTCGGCAAGGAAGTGCTGACGGTCAACCGTCATCCAAGCACGACCCTGCAGTTCAACTACATAAACAGCGACTACGGCCGTATCGTGGACTCCGTAGGTCTGGTAGACGGCAACAGCGTTCAGGCATATCTGCATGACAGTGATCTCAAGAAGATCGTACCTAACCGCCGCATCAGGCCGACGATCTATCAGCTGAAGGATGATCAGACTATCTCCATAGGCGGCTTTGCCAGAATAGATCTGTTTGACTGCAGGAATGTAACAGTTGTATGTTATGTATCAAATCTCTGTACCGTTCAGCGTAACGCTCAGAAAAACGCTGACAGGCTCTGGAATGAGCATATGGGCAGAGAGTTAAGGCCGGTATTGAAGAATGGCGGCAGTTTTGATGAATTTAAGAAGACCGATTTCCCGCAGTATGCCACTAAAAGAGACATCTGCATAGAGGGAGCGGGCTGGTTATGCATAAGTGGGAGTTACTCTCACCTTGAAGTTTACAGCGATAAGAGAATAAAGATTCGTAATAGAAAGGCGATGATCTGATGTTAACAAAGACACAGAGACAGTATCTGAAGGGGCTGGCAAATACACTGAAGCCGCTTGTTCAGATCGGCAAGAGCGGGCTGAATGAAAACATCATCGTAAGCGTTGATGAGGTTCTGGAAGCCCATGAACTGTGTAAAATCAGCATCCTGAATACCTGTCAGCAGGAAACAGGTGAGATCGCACTGGATCTTTCCAGTGCCACCAACAGTGACATTGTTTCTCAGTTAGGAAGGAAGATAGTGCTGTTCAGACGTAATCTGAAGAAGGGCACTATAACGTTGCCAAAATGAGGAAGATAGGACTGCTGGGCGGCAGTTTTGATCCCATCCATGAAGGCCACATTCATGTGGCTTTAATTGTCTATAACGCACTGAACCTGGATGAAGTGTGGTTTTTGCCGACAGTAAAGACCCCTCTGAAGGACAGAGGACTGGCTGACATAAAGCACAGGGCCGCCATGATCAGAATGATCATCAAGCCCTACCGCAACTTCAAACTGAGCATGATTGAGGAGAAGAACACCGTACCGTCCTACAGCATCAATACGGCGCGTCTGTTGCACAGAATGTATCCGGACGATAAGTTCTACTGGCTGATCGGTTCAGACGTCCTGGACCAGCTGGATCACTGGAAGGACATCAATGAACTGAAGAAGCTGGTTACCTTCATCTGCGTACAGAGAGACGAAGAATACCGTCATGAAGATGTGATGATGATAAAGGGCGACATCCACCCGGCCAGTTCGACAATGGTACGTAACGGAGACTTTACCTACATTCCGGAAAACATCCGTAACTACATCATGGATAACGGCCTGTATTGCGAGTCCATAGCCAGATCAACGGTATCCGAGAAAAGATGGAAGCATGTTCAGTCCGTGGCTGAACTATGCCGCCAGTTTGCCATCGGCAACGGCGCAGATCCTGACAAGGCTTACAGGGCCGGCTTGCTTCATGACTGTGCCAAGGACATGGACAGATCAATGGCGGAAGCCTACATGAGGATATACCATCCTGACAAGATGGATCTCAACTACAACATCTGGCATCAGTATGTCGGAGCCAGTTATCTGTCAAAATACTTCAAGCTAAGAGACAAGGAGATATTAAGGGCAGTTGAACACCACTGCCTTGGCGATGATGACAGTCTTCTCTCAATGATCGTATACTGCGCTGACAAGCTCGACCCGATAAGGGGATATGATTCCTCAAGCGAGATCGAATTATGCACCGGAAACATCAGGGAAGGCTTCAGACTGGTTCATGAGGAACAGGATGAATACCTGCGCAAGGAGGGAGTACTATGATTGGAATAATCGTTGCGATGGCCCTGGAAAGAGAAGCCATTCAGCAGCATCTTGAAGATTATAAATGCGTGAACTACGGCAGGCAGAACTACTACATCGGAACCATCAGCGGCAGGGATGTGACCCTGGCTGAATGCGGTGTAGGCAAGGTGGCGTCAGCCATAACCGCTACAAGGCTTATCGAGCACTTCGGGTGCGATGAGATCATCAACATCGGTACTGCAGGCGGCATCAAGGAATATGAGAACGTTCTGGATGTCGTAGTCGTTGACAAAAGCACCTATCATGACTGGGACAATGAATCGGTAAATGATGAACCCAGAAGCTTCGCCACTCAGAACGGCTATGTGTTTGATTCAGATCCGCATCTGGTTGAACTGGCCAGAAAGACGATGGAACAGTTCAGCGATCATAAGACATACGTCGGACACATCGTATCAGGTGATGCTTTTGTCCGCTTCGACGATCTGGTTCAGATGATACAAAAAAACTTTCCGGAAGCAGTTGCCTGCGACATGGAAAGTGCATCAATAGGTCATGTGTGTACGATGTATGACGTACCGTTTGTGGTCATAAGATCATTAAGCGACATCGTCATAAAGGAAGGCAATGAAATGGATTTCCAAACCTATGCCCGCCAGGCCAGCGATAGGGCTGCCCGCTTTACCAGGGCCTTTCTTGAAAGGCATTAGTTCTGCGGCAGAAGACCGTTGTTGATCATCCAGTTTTCAACGCTGGATGTGGTCAGACTGTGGGATTCATCCCACTCGATTACGGAAGTGACTCTGACCTTTCCGTCTTCGTTGACCAGTGTAACAAAGGCAGGGTAGTCAAAGAAGCCCCAGCGTTCCCTTGTCTGCTCGCTGGTAAGATCGGTTCCCTTGAGGTCGCAGTATGACAGGGAGTCAAAGCTCTTCATCCTGTGCTGCTTAAGCAGCTGAGTCAGGATGGCGTTGAACAGATAGATGCTGTTGGGATCCTCACTGTTGTAGAAAACGATGTGAACATCCTCGGCACTTGTCTCAACATACTTGTCAACGGTAGCGACCGTATAACCCGGACTCGTATTGAAATTGATCTTCTCCATTTCAATGACGGCCGTTGATGTCTGATTGTCAACGTAGACCTTATAGGTAAATGAAGATATTAATGCGATTATTATCAGATAGAATAATCCGCGCTTAAGCATAACATACACCTCAAATGAAATTCTAGCATAAGCTGGAACTTTAGTAAACTTACAGGAGATGACGCAACATGAAGAAATGGTACCAGGAAAACTACTTTTCCAGAAGAAACTGGATACTGGAAAACCTCAGCAAACTCAAGTTAACAGGAAATCAGGCAATGATCCTGCTGATGATAGATTATGACAATGAGTTCAGACAGCCCATAACCATTGAGCTGTTAAGCCAGCAGACAAACCTGAAGACTGATCAGGTAGACAAGATAGTCATGGATCTCTGTCAGAAGGAATACCTGCAGATCGTAAGCAGAAACCGCAAGATCGTCTATGACATCTCGGGGCTGTTTGAGGAGAAGCCGAAGATAGCCCTGCCGAGTGACCTGTTCTCAACGTTTGAAACGGAATTCGGCAGACCTCTTTCCCAGCAGGAGACGGTAATGCTGGCCCAGTGGACGGCAAACTACTCCAAGAAGGACATCATCAAGGCCTTAAGAGAAGCTTTGAAGATGAGCAAGTTCAACATGAACTACATAGACAGGATCCTGGTGAACGGTACCAATGGCAAGTAAGAAGGCAGATCCGCAGTTCATCTATGAAGAACTGCTGAAGTTGTTTCCCGAGGCCCATTGCGAACTGAATTTTTCTACAGTCTATCAACTTGCCGTGGCAGTGATGCTTTCGGCACAGACTACGGATGTGTCCGTAAACAGAGTTACGGGAACCCTGTTTGAAAAATATCCGGATGCCGAAGCCATGGCTCAGGCTGAACAGAAGGACGTTGAAGAGATCATTAAGAGCATCGGCCTTTACCGTAACAAGGCAGCAAATGTCATCAGCATGTCCAGAAAGCTCCAGGAAGAGTTTTCAGGCGTGATTCCCGATGACATGGATAAACTTACGTCTCTGCCCGGAATCGGCCGTAAGAGCGCCAATGTGATCCTCTCGGAAGGGTATAAGCATCCGGCAATCGCCGTTGATACCCATGTGCACAGGGTATCAGCACGCCTTGGCCTGGCTAAGGAAACCGATACACCCGACCAGACGGAAATGAAGTTAAGAAGGAAGTTCCCAGAAGAGAACTGGAGCAAATTGCATCATCTCATGATCTTTTTCGGAAGATACAAGTGTCACAGTCGTAATCCTGAATGCGATGACTGTCCGTTCAGGGAGTATTGCAGAAGAAAGGCAAGTCATTGATGACTTGCCTTTTTATGTGTTCTGTTCACCTGGATCAGGCTCGGGATCAGGAGTTGGTTCAATGTGTGGATCAGGTATGACACCCTTAATGGTAACTTCGTTATGGATGGTGTTGGACTGTATCGGAGCTATTGAATAAGCATAATATACATCAACATTGTACTTGGTATCCTTGATCGGAGGCTTGTCTAGCGTAAACTTGAATGAAGTATCAGAGGTCTTTTCGTGAGCAATCAGATTGCCGTCCTCATCGGTAATGACGATGTTGTACTGAACGATGCCGTCAACCCAGGTAGAACTGTAAACTCTCTTACCGCTCCATGTTCCGCCGCCCAGCTTGAACTGCTGAGTCGTATCCTCAATCTTCATTTTCGATTCATCAGGATAAGGCGTGTAGTTTACCGTGATCGTCTGACCATTGACCTTGGCACTTGCGGTGGTTATGGATTCGATCTTTGGCTCAGGATAGGTTCCGACGGTTGCAAACTTGTCAAGGATCCAGCCCCATGTCTCATACTTTGCATCAGCATATGACGGCAGGGCTACATATGGATACAGTCCTCTGACGAATCTGATGCTTGTGACCTCAGCAGGTCTTAGATTTTCATTCTTAGGATAACCAAATGCCTGTTCAACAGCCCACATGATTGCGCCATCGATTCTCGAGTCTCTCTTCAGGTTAACGTCATACTGTGAAACGTATGTCGTTGAGTCAAAGTAGTTACTTAAGTCATAACCGACCCAGCAGGCTGTGGTATAGTCGCCGTTTGATACGAGTAACAGCTGGTCCTTGGAAGCGTTCCAGGTGAAGCCGTACTTTTCATAAAGGGCATCAGGCAGCTGGTTGGTACCGCTCTTGCCGTAGAAGTCATAATTCCAGCCATTGTACCTTGAGAAGTAACCAAGACGGAAACCTACGGTTACGTCACCCTGTGTCTGATACTGCTGGTTGCAGGCGACTCTCATCAGGTGGCTTGTCAGCCAGGCTGCACCAGGTGAGATGACCTGATTAGCGTTGTAAACAGGAACGATTGGTTCCTTTGAACCGTCAATGTACTCGATCCTGGTAATGGTATGCGGAGTAATGTACTTGCCACCATTGAGGATCATGGCACCGGCAGCTGTCAGCTGTAATGGTGAAATGTAACAGCCCATGCCGCCTACGGCAAACTGTTCGTTGAAGGCCTCTACTACGGAAGCGTCGAAGCCGATGCCTCTCAGGTACTGCTTGATGACGTCATCGCTGACGTTGGCTCTGGCCATTCTCAGTGCCTTCAGAGAACATATGTTATAGGATGATGCAACACCGCACTCGGCACTGACATCGCCCGGATAGTATAAGCTGTGTTCGGTTACACGGACGTTTGAACCTTCAAAGTATACAGGTTCGCTGGTCAGTGTCGTACCGGTTGATAAGCCGCCGTACTCGAATCCCAGAGGGTAGGAGAAGATGGCCTTGATCGTTGAACCCGGATTCAGACGGGAGTCAACGGCATAGTTGAATTTTCTTGCTCTGTCGTAGTTACGTCCGCCGAAGATGCCGACGATGAGTCCTGTGCTGTTCTGTACGCAGGCAGCGGCAGCGTTCATGTACTGGTCGGCGAATTCTACGACTGTACCGTTTGCCAGGGCATCACATGTTTCCTGAACGTGCTGGTTCATGGCCGTATATACTCTTACGGAATCGTTGTATACGTCTATGTCATATACTTCTTCAAGTTCGTTGATTACTACGTCAATGTAAGCCTGATTTCTGATCGTGGTACCATCGCCATAGGTGTTGCTCTTGACACCGCAAAGCAGGTTGGTAACGTCTACTTTCTCAGCCATGGCGAATTCCTCATCGGTGATGTAACCGTGGTTATGCATCTGGTAAAGAACTTCCCATGTTCTTTCCTGACAGGCCAGCGGGTAGTAGTAAGGGTTGTAGGCATTAGGTGCGTTTACGACACCTGCCAGCATCGCACTTTCAACAAGGTTAAGATCTCTTGCGCTCTTGTCGAAGTAGTAGTCGGCAGCGACCTCAACACCTCTGGCATTTGAACCGTAGTTGACCTTGTTTATGTATAATTCGATGATCTTACCCTTAGGTACCAGGTTGTTGATCTTCAATGAGTAGTAGATCTCCTGAACCTTACGGGCGATACTTTCACCGCCTTCACGGACGGCAATGGTGTCTACGGCGAAGAAACTGTTCTTGATTACCTGCATGGTAATGGTGGAACCGCCCTGGCCGAAGCTCATCGTCCTGATGTTCTCCAGGAATGCCTTGGCGAAACGCGGCATGTCGAAGCCCGGATGTTCGAAGAAACGTGAGTCCTCAATGGCGACGAAGGCGTCAATGAGTGACTGAGGCATGTCGCTGTAGGAGATGTTGATACGGTCTTCTACACCAAGTCTTGTAATTTCATTTCCCTGATCGTCATAGATGAATGAAACTTCTGAGTTGCCGAGTCCGGCAATGTTCATTACGACGTCGCTTTTATCGAGGATCAGTTTTATGGTACTGAGACCTGATGCTACGCCTAACAGTGCACAGAAGATGATGAATCCCATGAATCCGTTGTAGATTCTTCTTCTGGCGCGCTTTCTTTCCAGCTTGGTCTTCTTAGGCTTCTTAGCCACGACCTCGCTCTTTTTATTTTCAGCAGCTTCCGTGCTTAATTCGTTTTTCTTTTTTCTAATTAGAGCCATTCTAATTACCTCCATCTAACAATCTGTCGATAACCTTCAGATAGTCAATCTTTATTGCAAAGTTGTATGGGATCAGGATCCCATTGTCCCTGAACCATTCATACTTTATAGATTTTTCCTTAACTTTGCCTATTTTGTCAAGCAGATCCTTTGCCCATACCAGATATGTTTCGTCATGAGCAACAAATCTTATGATGAGAAAGGCAATGCCTCCGTATTTGATCACTCTGGAAAGATGCGCCAGTTGATGCGGGTGAATGATCTTTAACGGAAAGGCAGTCTTGTTGTGGGTTTCCTTGGCTTCAAAGTCCAGGTACTGTCCTCTGTAGACACCGTTGTAGTCGGTGGTGGAGGGTATCTGGAAATAAGCTTCGGTTATCTTGGCGGTTGAACGTGACTTGTAGTCAACGTTTACGATCGTGATAGGAGTAGGCTTCTTGTGAACGGCCGCAATGTCAGCCTCCAGATAGTATCTGTTGGTGTCATTGATATCTTCCTCAAGAGACATTCCACGGCGGGAATAATTGATCTCACTTGAGGTTTTGTAGGCTGTTTTCTTGTTCGGATATCCTATCATACAATCACCCATAGTATTATAAACCAATAAATATCAATAATACAAACAAATTCAACCCCTGGGGAAAATCACACATTGATGCGTGAAAATGGCAAATTATTTCACAAAAAGTCTTAAAGTATGTATAATCAAAGTCGTATTTCAGGAGGTAGTTATATGTCATACGTCAGTGAAGTATATCAGACACTGTGTGATAAATATCCCGATGAGCCTGAATTTCTGATGGCTGTGAATGAAGTTCTGAATTCAATAGAACCGATCATAAAGGCCAATGAAGCCAGATACCGTTCCATTGCCTTGCTGGAAAGAATGGTCGAACCGGAAAGAATAATCTCATTCAGAGTACCCTGGATCGATGATGAGGGCAAAGTACGTGTTAACAGAGGTTTCCGCGTTCAGTTCAGCAGCGCCATCGGACCATATAAGGGCGGTCTGAGATTCCATCCTTCCGTCAATCAGGGCATGATGAAGTTTCTGGGCTTTGAACAGATCTTCAAGAACTCCCTTACAGGATTACCGATCGGCGGCGGCAAGGGCGGAAGCGACTTTGATCCTCACGGCAAGAGCGACAGAGAGGTAATGCTGTTCTGTCAGAGTTTCATGAATGAACTGTTCAAGCACATCGGTGCAGACGTTGACGTGCCGGCCGGAGACATCGGGGTAGGTGCCAGGGAAGTCGGTTACCTTTACGGCCAGTACAAGAGACTGACCGGAACATATGAAGGCGTGCTTACCGGTAAGGGCTTGAGCTATGGCGGATCACTGGCCAGAACGGAAGCTACCGGCTATGGCCTTCTGTATATAACTGAGAGAATGATACGAGAAGCAGGAAGGACGATTGAAGGCTGCACGGTTGTCGTATCAGGCAGCGGGAACGTCGCCCTGCACGCAATAGAAAAGGCTCTGGCAATGGGGGCAAAAGTCGTTACTGCCAGTGATTCAGGCGGATACATCTACGATCCAGACGGAATCAACATTGAGCTTCTCAAGAAGATCAAGCTGCAGGACAGAGCAAGGATCAGCCGATACGCTGAACTGGTTCCGTCGGCAGAATACCACGAGGGTGAAAAGCCATGGGGCGTAAGATGTGACATCGCCTTGCCATGTGCCATCCAGAATGAGATCAGCAAGGATGATGCTGAGACATTGATAAGGAACGGGTGCTGGTGTGTGGCTGAGGGAGCCAACATGCCAAGCAGTCTGGATGCCATCAATGTGTATCTTGAAAACAGCATCCTGTTCATGCCGGCCAAGGCAGCCAATGCGGGCGGGGTAGCCGTAAGCGCCCTGGAGATGTCTCAGGATTCCCAGAGATTAAGCTGGACGTTTGAAGAAGTCGACGAAAGACTGAAGGGCATCATGAACAGCATTTACGATAAGGTCACTTCAGCTGCCGAAAGGTACGGCTGCAAGGGGAACTTCGTCATCGGCGCTAACATCGCCGGATTTGAAAAGGTTGCGGAAGCCATGGAGGCTCAGGGCATAGTATGATAAAGGCCATTTTCTTCGACATCGATGAGACATTGCTGCCTCACGTCACTCATAAGATTCCTGACAGCGTGTTCAGAGCCTTTGAGCAGCTTCGTGAAAGGGGAATACTGACATTCACATGTACCGGCAGAAGTCTTTTTGAACTGGAGGCTCTGGGAGTAACCAGACTGCCGTTCGACGGCCATGTGGTCTTAAGCGGCCAACTGTGTCTGGGCAGGAATAATGAGGTCCTGTACTCCAAAGCGTTCGAAGAAGATGACATGGAAAGACTGAAGAAACTTTATGACAGTAAGGAGTTTACGATCGCCATTGTTCAGGAGGACGGCAACTTCGTAAACATGATCGATGATGATTTTGTCCGCATAAAGAACATGGTCGGTTCATCCCCGCATCCCATCCGTGAGCACATTGAGGGTGACGTTTACCAGGTAACGCTGTTCGGCAATGCCCAGGCCAAGTTGGAGAAGTATTTCGGAGACTTCAGAAACATCAAGTGCCTGTGGTGGCATAAGGAATGCATCGACATGACTGTAGACGGGGAAGGCAAGGCTGCCGGCATGAAGGTCATGATGGAACACTATGGCTTCAGCCGGGATGAGATCATGGCATTCGGTGATTCCCAGAACGATACAGAGATGATCAGATTTGCCGGATTATCCGTCTGCATGGGGAATGGAACTGATGACATAAAGGCCATTTCCGATTATGTTACGGGCAACTGCAGTGAAGATGGAATCTACGATGCGCTGAAGCATTTTGAGATTATCTGATCTCACAGGGCCGACACGCGAAAAACCGCGTAAAAAAGGCCTTAAATAGTTAAAATAAAGATTGAAAAGCATATGTTCGTTATGCTAAAATATGTTACGTTGCAGCTCTTAGGAGCTTCAACCGCACTTCATAAGGTCAAAAATGCCGCAAGGATACCTTATTAGGCGAGTCTAAGTAGAAAGATCAGGAGGTGTAATGCATGTACGCAGTAATCGAAACTGGTGGAAAACAGTTGAGAGTAGAAGAAGGTCAGCAGATCTTCGTTGAAAAACTGGATGTTGAACCAGAAGATGAAGTTGTCTTTGACAAGGTTGTCTTAGTTTCTGACAAGACCTGTAAGGTCGGCGCTCCATACGTTAAGGGTGCCAAGGTTACCGCTGTTGTTGAAAAGCAGGGCAAGGGAAAGAAAATCATGATTTTCAAGTACAAGCCGAAAAACGGTTCTTCACACAGACGTCAGGGTCATCGTCAGCCATATACTAAGTTAACTATCAAGTCAATTGAGGCTTAGTTTATGATTTGGGTTAAGATAAAGACCCAACAGAAAGAGATTAAGAGCCTGGAAGTAACCGGACATGCTGAATTCGCTGAAAAGGGACAGGACATTGTCTGTGCAGCGTGCAGTCTGGTAAGCATTGGATTGCTGAACGCCATCGATGAGATGTGCAGTGAACAGTGCGAATTACTGAAGGAAGACAATCGCATTTATATTGAAGTTAAGGAAAGTAATGAAAGACTTCAGACAATTCTGAATGCAGGAATTATTCAGTACAGAACTCTGGCTGAAGAATTCGGAAAATACATCAGAATCAGAAAAACGGAGGTAAAACTATGAAATTCAAATTAGACATCCAGATGTTTGCTTCTAAGAAGGGTGTAGGTTCAACCAAGAACGGTCGTGACTCTCATTCCAAGCGTTTAGGGGCCAAGCTTGCTGATGGACAGTTTACAAACGCTGGTTCAATCATTTACCGCCAGAGAGGAACAAAGATTCATCCAGGCGTAAACGTTGGCCGTGGCGGTGACGATACACTGTTCGCCTTATGTGCCGGAATCGTTAAATACGAAAGATTAGGCAAAGATAAGAAACAGGTATCTGTTTATCCAGTAGCTTAATGATAATATCCCCTGATAAAGGGGATTTTTTGTGTTATGAGGTAAGTTATGCAATTCATAGATCAGACAACAATAGTATTGAAGGCAGGCAAGGGCGGTGACGGCATCGTTGCCTTCCGCAGAGAGGCTCACGTACCATTAGGCGGGCCTTTTGGCGGTGACGGCGGCAAGGGTGGCAGCATCATCTTTGAAGTAGATACCCACAAGTCAACACTGCTTGATTTGAGGTATCAGAGAATGATCGCAGCTGAAAACGGTGAAAACGGCAAGACCAAGAAGATGCATGGAGCAGACGGTGAAGACAAGATCGTCAAGGTTCCTCTGGGAACCATTGTCAGGGATCTTTCCGATCGCAGGATCATCGCTGACCTGACTCATCCGCATCAGCAGGCCGTAATAGCCAGAGGCGGTAACGGCGGCAGAGGCAATTTCCGCTTCAAGACGCCACGTAACCCGGCTCCGGACTTCTGTGAACCGGGCGAGGAAGGTCAGACTCTTGAGGTTGAAGTAGAACTCAAGTTATTGGCAGACGTAGGACTGGTAGGTTTCCCGTCAGTAGGCAAGAGCACGATCCTTTCTGTTGTTTCAGCTGCCAAGCCGCAGATAGCCGACTATCCGTTTACGACACTGGTACCTAATCTGGGCGTCGTAAACGTCGGAGACGGCCGCAGCTTCGTTCTGGCCGACATGCCTGGCCTGATCGAAGGAGCAAGTCTGGGCAAGGGCTTGGGACATGAGTTCCTCAAGCACATTGAGAGGACAAGAGTTCTCATTCACGTCATTGACATGTCAGGTGATACCGGAAGAGATCCGGTTGAAGACTATGAGATCATCAACCAGGAACTGGCATCATACAGACTGGGCTTAATGCAGAGACCTCAGGTCATCGTTGCCAACAAGATGGATGGCGATGAAGCCGAAGCCAATCTGCAGAGGTTCAGGGAAAAGTATCCGCAGCTCACCGTATATCCATGTACGGCTCTGATAGCTGAGGGATTAAGGGAAGTCATCTATAAGGTGGCTGATCTGTTGGACGTAACGGCAGAATTCCCGATGACCGAAGAGGACAACGTCGGTGTTGTCTACAAGTACATTCCGGAACCGGATCCGTTTACAATCAGAAATCTGGGCAACGGCAAGTGGTCTCTGGAAGGTGACGAGATCAACAAGCTGTTCAAGCGTACGGACTTTGAAGACGAGCAGCAGGCAATGGCTTTTGCCATGGCACTGAAGCGCATGGGCGTTGATGACGCCATGAGAGAAAAGGGCGTACAGCCAAACGACACCGTATACATCGGAGATTACGTTTTCGAGTTTACGGAATTAAGTGACTGATGAGCCTTAAGAAGCTATAATAGAAGAAAGGCAGGTAAGAGATATGATACGATTCATCCGCGGTACGGTATATTCCTATGGCATAGACTATGTGATCATTGACTGTAATGGCATCGGCTATTACGTCAGTTTCATGCACCAGGATCTCATTACCCTCGGACAGAACGTAACCATATTCACTTATCAGCAGTTCAGGGAAGATGCCCAGGTGTTATATGGCTTTCTGGACCAGAAGGAACTGGATCTGTTTGAAAAGCTGATCTCAGTCAAGGGCTTAGGCCCCAAGACAGCCATGACCATGCTGGGCCACCGCAATTACAATGATCTCATAAGAGCCATTGAGAACGGTGAAATAGATTATCTGACCAAGATTCCATCTCTCGGCGCCAAGACAAGCAAGCAGATCATTCTTGATCTTAAGGGAAAGCTTGTTGAGGAAGACAATAGTAGCAGTGGAAAGAACAACGAAAAGCTTGATGAGGCAGTTCTGGCTCTGAAGGCTCTGGGCTACAAGACCTATGAGATCAACGGAGTTCTGCCTGAACTCAGAAAGGAAAAGGATCTGTCAACTGATGAATATCTGAAGATGGGTCTGAAGCTGCTGTTACAGCGTAAGGGAGGTTAATGATGGACAGACTAATGGATGCAACAAGATCATTAAGTGATGAAGAGGCAAGCTTACGTCCTTCGTCATTAACTGAATACGTAGGTCAGGAAGGCCTCAAAAGCAACTTAAGGATCTTCATTGAGGCTGCCAAGCAGCGTAATGAAGCCCTGGACCACGTGCTGTTATACGGCCCGCCGGGACTTGGCAAGACCACTCTGGCATACATCATTGCCAATGAAATGGGATGCAACATCCGCATCACCTCAGGTCCTTCAATCGAAAGAAGCGGAGACCTGGCTGCCATACTTTCTACCATCAACCCGGGCGACGTTCTGTTCATCGACGAGATCCACAGACTGCCAAAGCAGGTTGAGGAAGTACTGTATCCGGCAATGGAAGATTATGCCATTGACGTAGTGGTCGGCAAGGACAGCGCCGTAAGGTCAATCAGGCTTGATCTGCCGCCATTTACCCTGGTTGGAGCAACTACCAGGGCAGGTGACATAAGCGCTCCGCTGCGTGACAGATTCGGAATCGTCTCCAAACTGGAGTATTACAACACTGAAGAACTCTCAAGGATCATCAAGAGAACCGCAAAGGTGCTTGATTCAAAGATAACTGATGAGGCTGTTGTTGAACTGGCGACCCGTTCAAGAGGTACGCCGCGTATCGCCAACCGTCTGTTCAGAAGAGTAAGGGACTTTGCCCAGATCATGAAGGATGACAAGGTCATCGATCTGGACATCGCAAATCATGCCTTAGACCAACTCAAAGTCGACAAACTCGGCCTTGATGACGTCGACCAGAGATATCTCAGAGGCATTATTGAAAGATTCAAGGGCGGTCCGGTAGGCGTGGAAGCATTGGCCAACAGTATCGCAGAGGAAACGACGACTCTGGAAGACGTCTATGAACCGTATCTCTTGCAGATCGGTTTCATTCAGAGAACACCGAGAGGCCGTGTCGCTACTGATAAGGCCTATCAGCACTTAGGCATTCCATTACAGGAAGGCTTATTCAACTTATGAAAAAAAGGAGTGTGAACTCCTTTTTTTGTTTATCCGTGATTCTTAAGGAAACTCTCCAGCCTTGATATGGCGATCTTTATTTCATCCAGAGAATAGGCATAGGATATTCTGACATATCCTTCGCCAGCCTGACCGAAGGCATTGCCCGGCACCAGTGCCAGATTTTCTTCGTCCAGCAGCTTTTCGCAGAATTCCTCTGAACTTAGTCCCGTTACCTTTATGGAAGGGAATACGTAGAAGGCGCCTTCAGGCATGTGGGTCTTGAGACCGATTCTGTTGAGTTCCTTTACGATGTAGTTTCTTCTCTGCTTGAAGCTCAAGGCCATTTCCGCGATGTCGTTGTCACCGTTGTTTACGGCTTCAATGGCAGCGTACTGACTTGGCGTGGTTGCACACATGATGGTATACTGGTGGATCTTGAGGATCATGCTGATCAGATCCTTATGAGCCAGAATGTATCCGACGCGGTAGCCGGTCATTGAATAGGCCTTTGAGAAACCGTTGATCACGATCGTCTGATCTCTGATCTCATCAAACTCGGCAATGCTGGAATGCTTGCCTTCATAGGTGAGCTCGGCATAGATCTCGTCAGTGACGGCGAAAATATGATGTTTTTTCAGGATCGGAACGATCTTTGCATAGTCATCATGGGTCATGATTCCACCGGTAGGATTGCCGGGGAAGTTCAGGATGATGGCCTTTGTTCTGGCGGTTACGGCCTTTTCCAGGACTTCAGGAGTCAGCTTGAATCTGTCTTCTTCCTTCAGTTCCACCTCGACGACCTTGCCTTCAGCCATTTCAATGATGGCTGCGTAGGCTACGTAAGCCGGGGTAGGGAGTATAACCTCATCGCCTGGTTTGAGAAGTGTCCTTAATACTATGTCTATGGCTTCGGAACCGCCAACGGTAACGATGGCGTTTTCCTCAGGGTCAAATGAGATGCCGAAACGGCGTCTGTAGTAATCGCAGATGCCTTTTCTTAGGGCAGGAAGGCCTTTGTTGCCGGTGTAGAAGGTGCGGCCTTTTTCAATGGCATAGATGGCAGCTTCCCTGATGTGCCATGGGGTAATGAAGTCCGGTTCGCCAACACCCAGGGATACTACTCCCTTACGGGTGGCGGCAATGTCAAAGAATTTCCTTATGCCGCTTGGCTTCAGATTTCTGACGATCTGATTGATTTCCTCTTCGAACATCATGGTGTAACCAACAGCCTTTCACCATCTTCTCTCTCATCGAGAAGCTCTTTGCCGTTGAGCTTGTATTCCTTCAGTATGAACATCGTTTCCGTTCCACTTACTCCCTCGGTAGGAGCCAGCTTGTGGGCAACGAAGTTACTGACTTCTCTCATGTTCTTGCCGTTTACCTGCAGCATGAATTCAGCCTTGCCGCTTATCAGATACAGGGAGTCGACTTCTGGATAGCGGGCGATCTTTTCGGCAACCTTGTCGTAGCCGGATTCTCTTTCCGGTACGCAGTTGACGAAAATGATGGCCTTTGAGATCTCGGTATCAGCCTTGTCCCAGTTTATGATGGTATGGTAGCCGGCAATGACGTTGCGGGCTTCCAGATCCTTGATTGCCTTTTCGACGAGTGTCTCATCTTCATTGAGCAGACTGGCCAGATCCCTGACTTCATAGCGGGCATTGTTTTCAAGTAAGAGCAGTAGTTCCTTGTTCATGTTAATCACCTTCAATTGTCTCTTATTTTACCCTGAAGTGAGTTTATGTGCAATCATTGAACTTCCTTTGCCAGAACAAATGTGCTAGGATAAGCACGGCAAGGGGGAACCTGACTTATGAACAACGGAATCATTTTCGACATTGACGGTACATTGTGGGACGCAACCGATGGCGTTACAAGAGCCTGGAACATGGTATTGAACGCCCACGGCTTTGAAAGTGTCACAAGAGAGTTCGTCACTTCTCTGATGGGTTTGACCAGAGTGCAGATCACTGCCAGCATTTTGCCGCAGCTGCCTTTGGAGGAAGGACTGAAGATCATGAGTGAAGCCAGTGCCAATGCCCGCAAGTTCATCGGGAAAGGGTACTTCGAACTGTTTGAAAACGAGGAAGCGATCCTGAACGTTCTGAAGGAAAAATATGACCTGTTCATTCTGACCAATGCCGGCATGCAGTATGTTGACATGCTCTATGATATGACCGGGTTCAGGTATCTGTTCAAGGATCAGATCAGCCATGGGGAGACTGGTCTGGACAAGACCGGAAACATGAAGGTCCTGATTGAAAGACACCACCTGGACAAATCCTTCTATATCGGGGATACGGAAGGCGACAATCAGTACTCCAGGAAGGCTGGGATCCCATTCGTATTCGTTGAATTCGGCCACGGTAAGGCCATAGATCCGCAGTATTCCATCGGCAGTTACGATGAGCTTCCCGCGCTTTGTGAAAGGATATTCGGTGAATAACTCTCCAACTGGGGGAGTTTTCTTTTGACTGCAGATATTTTATAATGATTGTTGGGTGATTTGATGAAAATGCTGGTAACCACCGGAGGAACGGGTGGACACATATATCCGGCTGTCGCGCTGGTAAACTACATGCTCAAGAACGATAAGGACCTTGAGGTAGCTTTCATCGGCAACAGCGACAGAATGGAAAATACGATAATACCGAAGATGGGGTACAACTTCATAGGAATTGAAGCTGCCCGTTTTAATGATAACGGCAACAAGCTCAAGGCCCTGAAACTGCTTTACAGTTCATATCAGAAGTGCCTTACCATCGTGAAGAACTTTGCTCCGGATGTCGTAATAGGTTTTGGCGGGTATGTGACCGTACCTGTTTTGATGGCGGCTAAAAAGCTTGGCATCAAGACGATCATCCATGAACAGAATTCCATTGCCGGCATGGCCAACAGGGCATTGGGTCACTTTGTGAATAAGGTCATCACCGTCTATCCTGAAGCCGGACAGGCTTTCCCGTCCAGAAAGGTAGTAAACCTGGGCAATCCGCGTGAAAGCGCCGCCCTTGATTTCAACAAGGACAGGGAGATCATCAGGGATTACGGGTTAGATCCGGCCAGAAAGACGATCCTCATCGTAATGGGATCACTGGGTTCTCAGAGCGTCAATGACAGAATGCTGAAGATCCTGAGCGACATGCGCAGAAAGCCATACAACATCATCTACGTTACCGGCAGAAACAACTACAGCGAGTTTGCCAGCAAGATCGAAGATACCGATACCCTGAAGATACTGCCTTACATTGATCAGTTCAATGTTGCAGGCAACTGCGATCTGGTAGTATCCAGAGGCGGAGCAACCAGCGCCTGCGAATACATGGCACTTGGCGTACCGAGCATCATCGTACCTTCGCCATATGTACCGAACAATCACCAGTTCCTCAATGCCAAGAGCATGCTTGATAATGGTGCCTGCAGGATACTGGAAGAAAAGGATCTCAATTCTCTCAATCTCATAGCTGAGATCGAGGATCTTATAAATGATGATATCAAGCTTCGTCAGATGTCCGCCGCTGCCAAGGCAATGTCACATGTCAATGCCGCAGACGACATCTCAAAGCTGATTTACGAAATGGCAGGTAAGTAACATGAGCGAATTCCGAAACAAGATTGCTCAGTTCGCAGACATAGATGAGAACGTATCCTTTGCCAGACTGACCACGATGAAGGTCGGCGGCAAGGCCAGATACGTTGTTTATCCGTATGATGAATTTGCCCTTGAGGGCATCATAGAAGTCTGCAGGGAGAATAACGTTGAATACAAGATGTTTGGCAATGGTTCAAACATTCTTTGCTCTGACGACTTCTTTGACGGCGTAGTAATTAAACTTGGACGTTATTTCAACAAGGTGTTCTTCAATGGTACCGAGGTGGTCGTTCAGGCCGGTTACTCTATTATTTCACTGGCATATGATGCCATGAAGAAGAGTCTTTCCGGACTGGAGTTTGCCAGCGGCATACCGGGAACGGTAGGCGGCTGCGTATTCATGAACGCCGGTGCCTACAAGTCAAACATGAGTGACATCGTTACCGAGGTCCAGGTACTTCACGATGGCATCATTGAATGGCTGGACAATACCAGATGTGAATTCGGTTACCGTACGTCGGTCTTCCAGAAGAATGAGGACTGGATCGTACTTGCCGTTAAGATGCAGCTTAAGGAAGGCGTCAGGGAAGAGATAAATGAACTCATGCAGGACAGACAGAAGAGACGCTTTGCTACTCAGCCTCTTGATTATCCTTCAGCAGGCAGTGTGTTCCGCAATCCGGAAAACGGCTTCTCCTGGCAGTACATTGATAAAATCGGTTACAGGGGAAAGCACTATGGTGACGCTGCCGTGAGCGAAAAGCATTCGAACTTCATCGTCAATACCGGATCAGCCAAGGCCAGTGAGATCAATCAGCTCATAGAGGACATTCAGCAGCTGGTAAGGGATGAATATGAAATTGAACTGATATTGGAAGTGGAGAAATTCAATTGGAAATAGATGAGAATCTGAAGAACATTCAGGAATCAGAAACCGAGGTGGAAGCCGGCAAGGAGTTCATCAAGGAGACCCTGACCCTGGAGGAAGCTGCTAAGAGACTGGCCCGGAAGAAAATATGGCATTCCAGGCTTTTGGTCGTTGGCGTCATCGTAGCCATTGTCGGATGCATCATCGGCTATCTCATTTCCGATCTCAGTAACGTCAGAAGCGTTAAGGTCATAAACAACAGTTTCCTTTCTGCCGAGTACATCATGGATCAGGTGGGAATATCTACGGAGAGCGACTTCATCTTCATCTTTCCGAAGATAAAGGAACTGAGTCTGAAGTCCGATCCGCTGATAAAGGACGTAAAGATTACCAGGGGACCTAATCACAGCGTGGTAATCGACGTGACGGAAAACGGCATCGTCGGCTACAGATATGAGGAGAAGATGCAGCTGATACTGGGAGACGGCAGCTATGTCGACTTCAAGAGCAAGTACATCTCCAATCTCTCATTACTGCCAATGTTCATGTCGGTGCCGGAAGAGAAGATAAAGATGGTGGCTGAAAAACTGGCAGAACTTGATCCTGAGGTCGTCATGCGCATATCAGAGGTCAGGGATTACGCTTTGAGTTACGATGAGAATATGATAAAATTTGTCATGGAAGACGGCTATGCAGTCTATTCTTCCATGGATGGAATAAGCTATCTGAAGGACTACCTGTCAATCATCAAGAACACGGGCAGTTCCAACAGGTGCATATATTTCGACACGGAAAACAAGGTCGCCGTCATGCGCAGCTGCAGCGAACTTGAAGAGTTATACAGACGTCATCTCGATGGTGACGAACCGGAAAAGACCGAAGGCGAGGAGAACACCGAAACTGAAGGTCAGGGAACCGGAGAATAGGAAAACGGGAGGCAGAACTATGAAGTCTACAACTGAATACGGTGGAGTTAACATTACAACAAGTGCCATTGCGTCACTTACCGGCGCAATCGTTACGGAATGCTATGGCGTTGTCGGCATGGCCAGCCGCAAGTTCATTAAGGACGGCATTGCCGTATTGCTGAAACAGGAAAACTATTCAAAGGGTGTAGTTGTAAGAGAAACCAAGGAAGGCTTTGAACTGGACATCTATGTGATCTTATGTTACGGCTTCAAGCTGAATGAGATCGTCAATGAAGTACAGAAGAAGGTCAAGTATGAACTTGGCAAGGCTTTGGACATAGAGTTTACAGCCATTAACGTATTCGTACAGGGAATTAAGGTAATTAATTAAAGGTGGCTGAAATGAAGTCTTTGAATTGCACGCGTTTTAAGGAAATGCTTGTCAGCGGCGCCAACAACCTCGCCAACAAGCATGAAGAGATCAATACACTGAACGTATTCCCGGTACCGGACGGCGATACCGGAACAAACATGAACATGACATTCGGCTCAGGCGTAGCCGAAGTCAGCAAGGTCATGAGCGATCATGTCGGCGATACCTGCAAGCTCTTAAGCAAGAGCATGCTGATGAGCGCCAGAGGAAACTCAGGCGTCATCCTGTCCCAGATTTTCAAGGGAGTATACAAGAGCGTTGCCGACAAGCAGAGCGTTACCGCTGCCGATCTGGCTGAGGCCTTTGTCAACGGTTCAAGAATTGCCTATAGGGCTGTAATGAGACCTGTTGAAGGCACCATTCTTACCGTATGCCGTGAAGCCAGCGAATACGGCCAGCACATGGTTGAGGAAAACCCTGACACAACCATCGAGCAGTACTTTGACAAGCTGCTGCATGAAGCCAGGGAGTCTCTCAGCAGAACTCCTGACCTGTTACCGGTATTAAAGGAAGTCGGCGTTGTCGACTCCGGCGGTGCAGGACTTGTTGCCGTGCTGGAAGGCTTTGTTGCCTATCTGAAGGGCAGACCGGTTGGCGTCAAGTCAGAGACAGCCCCGGTTGAGGAAAAGGAATTAGGCTATTGTGTTGAGATCGTTGTCAAACTGAACAAGGGATATGATGAGGAGCGCATCAGCAGGACCGTCAGCAAGGCCGGAAACATCGTCAATCTCTGCGGTGCAGGCAATGAGGCCAAGGTTCACGTTCATTCTCTGAAGCCTGGCGACATCATCAGCGCCTTGCAGACATTCGGTGAACTTATGAGCGTAAAGGTCGAAAACCTGGCCGTAAGCCATAATGTTACCCTTGATTACGAAGATAATCAGCCGAAGGAAAAATATGCCATCATTACCGTATGCAACGGTGATGGCATTCAGGACATGTTCCACGAACTCGGCGTTACATATTTCATCAACGGCGGACAGACCATGAATCCTTCAACGGAATCATTCGTGTCTCTGATCGAAAAGATAAATGCGGATAACATCATCATCCTGCCAAATAACGGCAACATCATTCTGGCTGCCGAACAGTCCAGGGAAGTGCTGTCAGACAGAAACATCACCGTTCTGCCGACAAAGACCATTCCTGAGGGCATTGCTGCCTGTGTCGTCTTCAATCCTGAAGGCGAACTTGCCGATAACATTGAGGAGATGAAGGCAGCCGTAGCCAATGTTACGACCGGATCGGTAACTCATGCCATCAAGGATACCAGCTTCAACGGCATCCAGATCAAGGAAGGCGACTTCATGGCTATAAAAGGCAAGGACATCGTGGCTTCCTTACCGGACATGATGGAAACCAGCCGGGCACTGCTCGATGCGCTGGTAAATGACGATACCTCCGTGGTAACGATCATCTACGGCAGCGAGGCAACGCAGAAACAGGCCGAAGAGCTGCAGAAATACATCGTAAGCGAATATGATGTTGACTGCGACATTACCGACGGCAAACAGGATCTATATCCGTTCATTGTAGGTGTTGAATAACTATTTGAGATTTCTCAAGTAGTTTTCTTTAGATGGAAATGAAAGAAGTACGTATTACCCCCAAGAAGAGAGAAGCCCTTGAGGAAATGGGCCTTCTCACCAGCGAGGACATCCTGAACTACTACCCGTACCGTTACGATACGATGGAGTTTCTTGACTATGACAAGTGGGAAGTAAACTGCCGCGTTATCGTGGAGGGAACGGTTCTGACCAAGCCAAAGATCTACCGCTTCGGCAAGAACAGAAGCGTTATCAGCTTTGAACTTGGCAACGATCACGATACATACAGGATATCCGTTTTCAATCAGCCCTGGTATCTGAAACAGCAGCCGGGGTCTTTGATGACGGTCGTGGGACGCTATGAGGGTAACCGCAAGATACTGGCCATCCAGGCCGTAAATCAGCCGATGAGCACGATATTAGGCATAAAGCCGGTATATTCGCTGAAGGATAAACTGAAGCCAAAGTACTTCAGTGAGCTTGTAGGCAGGGCGCTGGAAGCCAACAGGGATGAAATCATCGATTATGTCAACGATGATCTAAAGGCCAGATACGGCTTCATGAACAAGTATGAAGCCCTGAAGGAAGTTCATTTTCCGACTTCCTCCTTTAAACTGAACAAGGCCATTGAATATCTGAAATACGAGGAATTCTTCAAGTTCCAGACATACATGCTGTACAGAAAGAATCAGACTCACGGCTCCGATGAACGCTTCATCAAACACTTTGAAATGGAGGATGTCAGAAGTTTCATCTCTTCATTGCCGTTTGAACTGACGGGAGACCAGAAGAAGGCCGTTAATGAGATCCTAACTGACATGCAGAGCGACTTCCAGATGTGCAGACTGCTGCAGGGAGATGTCGGAAGCGGCAAGACAATCGTTTCCTTCATTGCCATGTATGCGGCTTATCTCAGCGGCAAGCAGGCTGTTCTGATGGCTCCGACGGAAATACTCGCCAAGCAGCACTTCAATAACATTCTCAAGATCTTTAAGGATCACGACATAAACATTGAACTTCTGTACTCAAGCATTACGCCTCAGCAGAAGAGGTCTGTTCTGGAAAGGATCAGCAGCGGGGAAACTGACTTCGTCGTCGGTACTCACGCCGTATTCCAGCAGGCTGTTGAGTTCAAGGACCTTGGACTGATCATCACTGATGAGCAGCACCGTTTCGGCGTCAGACAGCGTCAGCTTCTGCAGGACAAGGGTTCTGATGCAGATCTGTTATTAATGTCAGCTACGCCGATCCCGCGTACCCTGGCTACTTCGCTGTATGGCGACATGGATGTCAGTACCATCGTTGAAACCCCGAACAAGGGCAAGATCATTCATACGACCCTGATAAAGAAAAACAGCTTCATGGCCATCGTAAAGGACATAGAAAAGCTGCTTGATCAGGGCAATCAGATGTACGTAGTATGCGCAGCCATCGACAAGAGTACGGAAATACCGGCTAGAAACGTCAATGATGTCTATAACAATCTCAACGACTACTTCAGGGGCAGATATACCCTGGGTTTACTGCACGGGCAGATGGCGGAAGAGGATAAGGATGACGTTCAGATGCGCTTTGCCAATGGCGAAATAGACATTCTGGTATCAACTACTGTAATTGAGGTAGGCGTTGACGTTAAGAAGGCCAACATCATGATCATCTACGATGCCAACCGCTTTGGTCTGTCTCAACTGCACCAGCTGCGCGGCAGAATAGGCAGGGGAGAAAATGAAGGACACTGTTATCTTCTGACTTCTTCAACTGATGAGGAAGCTCTCAAGAGACTGCAGGTTATCGTTGATAATACGGATGGATTCAAGATCTCCTACTATGACCTGTTACTAAGAGGACCGGGTGACATCCTGGGCTACAGACAGTCAGGTTTGCCGACCTTCATCCTTGGAAACGTGGTTGAGGACAATGAACTGTTACAGAAATCCAGAGAGGACGGGAAGATGGTCATTGAGCATCTCGACGACACAGAAAATAGGAACATCAGGGAATATCTTGAGAGAGTCAGCGCGGAAGATGCGTACTATCTGGACTAAAGTATGATAGAATAAACACAGAGGTTTTTATGACGATTTATGATTGGTTAAGAGAGCATGGCGTAGAGGCACCGCATCATCAGCTGATAGATGATGCCTTTACTCATTCTTCATATACAAACGAGCATAAGCAGGCTCTGCATGACAACGAAAGACTGGAATTCATGGGTGATGCCGTAATGCAGATATGGGTTTCCGAACGGCTGTTCAACACGGAACCGCCGTTATCTGAAGGCAGAATGACGACTACCAGAGCCCAGATGGTCTGTGAGAAGAGCTTTGCGATGATAATGAGAGAACTGGAACTGACACCTTACCTGAAATTAGGCGTCGGTGAAGAAAAAAACGGCGGCAGAAACCGTGATTCCATTCTGGCAGATGCCTTTGAGGCCTTTGTCGGAGCTCTGTATCTGGTCTGCGGCATGAAGGCCGTAAATCAGGTCCTTGACCCGGTCTTTGAGCCGCTGCTGAACAATCCGGAACTCACCGGAATCGTGGACTACAAGACCCAGTTACAGGAATATGCCCAGTCAGACATCCGCAAGTCCGTAAGATACGTACTGCTGTCTGAAAAGGGGCCTTCAAACAATCCTGAATTTGAAATGGGTGTATATCTTGATGATATCCTGCTAGGCAAGGGCGTTGCCAACAGTAAGAAACAGGCAGAGCAGAAGGCTGCCATGGAAGCACTTAAAATACTGGTGAAATGATATGAACCTGCATGACATTCTGAAAAAGTTCGGCTTAAGTGAAGAATACCTCAGTTATTTTACTGGGGCTTTTATAATGAGGCCGAAGTACAGTGAAAAAAACAATGTGGCCATCGTGACCATCAGCTGTAATGCCGTGCTGCCGTTCGACGTATACCGGGAAGTAAGCAGGGTAATGACTGAAGTACTGGATTGCAAGGTGGAGCTCCATGTACAGACCCGCGAGGGCGACATTGAAGCCAGCAATCTCATCCAGTACCTGAGTCTGCTTTCTGATGATTCAGGCAAAGAGGAATGCCGCAACATGATTCCCTATGTCGCTGATAATAAGATCTACATCCCGCAGGAATACAAGGGCTGCATTCAGAAGATTAGAGTTCTGGCTGAGAGGATCGGCACCTCATTTGAGGTCTGCGAGCAGCAGGAAAAGGCCGTAATCAAGGAAATCAAGCCTGTAGTAAGCGCTGGCAGTTACTCTAATGCACCGGAAAGTCCTTTCCCGAGGCGCCGTGCCAGCCGTCAGCAGTATGAAATAGACAAGTCAAAGTATCCGTTTCTGCCCATCAGTAAGTTAAAAGAGGGAATGGATAAGATCAGTTTCGCCGGGCAGGTCTTCAAGGTAGAATATCAGACCTTAAGAAACAAGAGCGAAATGCAGAAGATATACATTACCGACCTGGAAGATGCGATCGTCGTAAAGAGATTCCAGGGCCGTAACATGGAGGCCAGCGAACTTCACGAGGTTGAAGAGGGACAGTTCTATACCGTTTACGGCGCAGTAAAATACGATACCTATGACCGCTTCAACGAGGTCGATCCGGTCTTAATGGAGAGGATGGAAAACAACCCGTTCACCCGCAGGGACGATTATGAGGGAGACAGACACTGTGATCTGCACGTGCATACCAACAAGACTGAAATGGACGGCGTATCTGAATGTTCAGAACTGATCACGCAGGCCTTTAAGTTCGGTCAGAAGGCAATAGCCATTACCGACATAAGTGTCGTACAGGCTTATCCGGATGCCCAGCAGGCCCAGCTGAAGATCGACAAGATGGAAGGCGGCAAGGATTTCAAGGTCATCTACGGCATTGAAATGAAGGTCGCTGACGATACACTGAACATCGTTCATAACCCGTGTGACAAAAAGCTCAATGAAGTTGAGTACATGGTATTTGACCTGGAAACCACCGGTCTTTCCACCAAGTATGACCACATCATTGAATTCGGCGGCGTCATCGTCAAGGGCAATGAGATCGGTCAGCACTACCAGACGTTCGTCAAGCCTCCGGTAAGGATCCCTCCGTTCATTGAACAGAAGACCAACATCACCAATGAGATGCTTGAGAACGCACCGAAGTTGGAAGAAGTCATTGATGACATCCTGAATTTCATCGGGGACAGAGTCATCGTTGCCCATAATGCGGATTTTGACTTCAATTTCATCAATGAAAAACTGATTGAAATGGGCAGGGAACCGCTGAAGAACACCTGTCTTGATACACTGAATCTGGCCAAGGAGATCGTAACCAACCGCAAGTACTACCGTCTGGGTCTGATCGCCCGTAACTATGGCGTTTCATATGATGACGAAGAAGCTCACCGCGGTGACTACGATGCCGAAGTACTGGCTCAGATACTGGTCAGAATGTTACCGACGATCAAGGGCTATCCTGACGTTACGTTCAATGACCTGCAGTACAAGCAGGACGCAGACATATACAAGAAGGCTCATACCTATAACGTGACCCTGCTGGCGAAGAACATGGCCGGCATCAAGGCCATCTATGAACTGGTATCGCTTTCTCATACCGACTATCTGACCTACTTTGCCAAGGAGAATGCCAAGAAGGCCGACAGCGACGTCGTAGCCGAACCGCGCATCATCCGCAAGGAGATCGAAAAGAGAAGGGAAAACATTCTGGTTGGATCCGCCAACATGTACAGCGAGCTGTTTGAAATGGCTCTTAATCGTTCCGATGAGACTCTGGAAGAGTGCATGAAGTTCTATGACTACATCGAGATCCAGCCTCTGGACTGCTACAGCCCGCTGATCGAACCGGGAAGTTCGCTTACGGAAGCCAGAATGGCTGACATTGTCAGAAACATCATCAGGATCGCCGATAAGCTCGGCAAGCCGGTGATTGGCAATAACGACGTTTACTACACTCATCCGCATCAGAAGATCGCCCGTGACATCTACATCATGAGCAAGAGGATAGGCGGGGCCAGACATCCTCTCTATCCGATGAACAGGGAGAGAAGATTAAGATTCGTGGCTCCTGATCAGCATCTGATGACCACTCAGGAGATCCTGGACGCCTTCAGTTATCTGGATGAAGACAGGATCAGGGAGATCGTAATAGATAATCCGCTGAAAATCGCTTCCCAGATTGAAAAGCTTTATCCTATCCCGCAGGAACTGCATACCCCGTCAATTGACGGCTGTGAACAGCTGCTTACGGATGAAATCTATAAGAATGCCTATGCGCTGTACGGTGATCCATTGCCGGACATCGTCAGGGAAAGAATAGAAAAGGAACTGAATTCAGTCATAACCAACGGCTTCTCAGTTCAGTATTACATTGCCTATCTGCTGGTAAAGAAGAGCAATGAGGATGGCTACATCGTCGGTTCCCGTGGTTCGGTTGGCTCAAGCTTCATCGCAACCATGGCCAACATTACGGAAGTTAACCCGCTGGTTCCGCACTATCTGTGCCCGAAGTGTCATTACTCCCAGTTCTTTACCAACAATGAATATGCCAACGGCTTTGACCTGCCGTTAAGAAACTGCCCGGTATGCGGTGAACCGCTGATCAGAAACGGCCACTCCATCCCGTTTGAGACCTTCCTAGGCTTCCATGGGGACAAGGTACCGGACATTGACCTCAACTTCGCCGATGATAACCAGATCACGGCTCAGCTGCAGATCAGGGACATCTTCGGTGAGAACTATGCCTACCGTGCCGGAACCATCGGTACCGTAGCCCAGAAGACGGCCTTTGGCTACATCAAGGGCTATTGCGAGGAAATGGAGAAGCAGGACAGAGACGGCAAGCCGGTATTCTCCCAGCCGTTCATGGAATACCTTTCACACCTCTGTGAAGGCGTAAAGAGAACGACAGGTCAGCACCCGGGCGGCATCGTCGTAATTCCAAAGGAAAACGACGTGCACGACTTTACCCCGGTACAGTATCCGGCCAATAACCCGTTTGCGGACTGGAAGACGACACACTTTGCCTTCTCCGATCTGCACGATAACATTCTGAAACTGGACATCTTAGGTCACGTAGACCCGAAAGTCATCAGGCTATTGCAGATCTACACCGGCATCGATGCCAAGCAGATACCGATGAATGACCCCAAGGCCTTATCGCTGTTCTCCTCAACGGAAGAACTGCACATAAATGACCCGAAGGGACACTATACGGAACTCAACGGGGCAGCGGGCCTGCCTGAATTCGGCACCCATAACAACCGTAACATTCTGAATACGACCAAGCCGACGACCTTTGCCGAGCTGGTTGCCTTAAGCGGTCTGACCCACGGCACTGACGTCTGGGCCAATAACGCCGAGGAACTGATAAGAAACGGCACCTGTACCCTGAAGGATGTCATCGCCTGCCGTGACGACATCATGACCTATCTGATTGCCAAGGGCATGGATTCCAAGGAATCATTTGACATCATGGAGAAGGTCAGAAAGGGCAGAGGTCTGAGTTCACAATGGGAACAGGACATGAAGGAACACGACGTACCGCAGTGGTACATAGATTCCTGCAACAAGATCAAGTACATGTTCCCGAAGGCCCATGCCGTAGCCTACGTAATGATGGCAATGAGAATTGCCTACTGCAAGGTCTATCATCCAAGAGAATACTATGCCGTATTCTTCAGTTGCCGCTGCGATGCCTATGACATCGAGACGATGCTTAAGGGTGAGGATGCCATCTATGAGCGCCTAATGGCGATCAGGGACAAGCAGGCCAACGATCCGCGTAACGTTACGGTAAAGGAATCCGCTCTTGAGTCAACTCTGGAGCTGGCTCTGGAAATGCATCTGAGAGGCTATCACTTCTCCAACATTTCCCTGAGCAAGTCCGAAGCAGTCAACTTCATCGTTGATCCGGATGACGACAAGGCCATCGTTCCGTCCTTTGCCTCAATCGACGGCTTAGGCGAGAACGTAGGCGTTTCAATTGTTGAAGCCAGAAAGGAAGCAGCCTTCATTTCCAAGGAAGACCTGCAGAAGAGGACCCTGGTTAACAATACCCAGCTGGCATTCCTGGAGAAAATCGGAGTACTCAGGGACATGGGTGAGGAAAATCAGCTTTCTCTGTTCAACTTTCTGTAAAAACGGCTTGAAATCGGGCTTCAAATGATATAATATATTAGCGTTAATAAGGAGTGGGAAGACCACTCCTTAATTAGTGCTAGGGGGCAAAATGAACATTAAGGAATTGGAAAAGGCAGCTGAAAGCGTGTTTGAAGAGCATGGAATTGCCAGACACAGCATCAGGATGCTTAACGGAAAGACCAGAACTCTGGAGATCATGATCATGAAGGAAGACGGTTCCATGGACATGGATACATGTGCCTCCGTGAGTCAGGACATATCAAGGATACTTGATCAGCTCGATTTCGGCGACGGTGCCTATAATCTCGACGTATGCTCATTTGGAGCAGAGAGAGAGTTACTGAGCGATCAGGAGATCCTGAATGCCGTAAACGACAATGTCCACATTGATTTCAAGAATCCTGCCAAGGGACTTGATCAGGTTGAAGGAACACTGTTGAGTTACGAAAATGATTTGTTAACGGTGGAATACAGCGTTAAGGGAAGGAAGAAAACAGCAGAGGTAGCTAAGGATAACGTCAAGCTAATCAGACTGGCTGTTAAACTATAGGTGAAGAAATATGAATATTGAGAATTTAAAGAAGGTCCTCATGGACATTCAGGAAAACAGAATGATCTCATATGAAGTCGTTGAGGCAGCCATCAAGGAAGGTCTGGTCAAGACTTACAAGAAGATCATCAATTTCCCGGAAGCAGTTGTCAGAGCTGACATCGATGATGCCGGAAACATCAGACTTTTCCAGTCACGTACGGTTATTGACGGAGAAGTTGAGGATGCTGACCTGCAGTACAGTCTGGAAGAAGCCAGAGCACTCAAGGAAGATGCTCAGGTTGGCGATGTGCTTGACGAAGAGATCGACATCGACAGCTTCGGACGTTCATCAGTAACACAGGTCAAGAACATCATGCTGCAGAAGATCAAGGAAGCCAGCAAGCAGATGGTCTATGACGAATACATTGACAAGGTAGCTGATCTTGTATATGGAACGGTACAGACTGTTGAAGACAAGTTCGTGCTCATCGATCTGGGCAAGACTCTGGCATTAATGCCGAAGAGCGAACAGATCCCTGGTGAAAGATACTATGACGGCCAGAGATTAAGAGTCGTCATCAAGAACGTTACCAAGGATTCAAAGGGCGCTCAGGTAGTCGTATCCAGAAGCTCAGAAATGCTGGTAAAGAGACTGTTTGAATCAAGCGTTACCGAGATCTATGACGGTACCGTTGAGATCAAGGCAATCGCCAGAGAAGCCAATGAGAGAACAAAGATGGCCGTATACTCCAATAATCCTAACGTTGATCCTATCGGTGCCTGCATCGGTCCGAGAGGAGCCAGAGTATTAAGCGTCATCGACGAGATCACTCAGCATGGCAATCCAAACTCTCACGAAAACATTGACATCTTCGAATGGAATCCGAATTACGTTGAATTCGTCAAGAACGTTCTGAAGCCGGCCAGTGTCCTGGCAGTTCTGCCGATAAAGGGCGATGAAGACAAGCTGCTGATCGTTGTTGAAGACAATCAGCTGTCACTTGCCATCGGCAAGAAGGGCATCAATGCCAGACTGGCAGTAAGACTTCTGAACCGCAAGATCGACATTAAGACACAGAGCGAGGTAGAAGCTGAAGGCATCGACTGGTACAACGAAATGCTCGCATTCCAGGCTAAGGAAGAAGCCGTCAGAAAGCAGAAGGCCTTAGAGGAATTAAAGGCAGCCGAAGAAAAGAAGGCTCAGGAAGAAGCTGAAGCCGCAGCACTCAGAGCTGAAGAAGAGGCCAGAAAGGCTGAAGAAGCAGCTAAGAAGGCTGAAGAGGAAGCTGAAGCAGTCAGTGAAGAAGTTCCTGCTGTTGAGGAACCTGTTGCTGAAACAGTTGAAGAACCTGTTAAGGAAGAAGCTCCTGTCATTGAACCTGTAAAGGCTGAAGAACCTGCAGTTGAAGAAAAGGCTGAAGAACCTGAGGAAGAATTGGTCAAGGAAGTAACCAAGCGCCGCAGACCGAAACTTGAAAAGGCCAGCGAATACGTATCCAAGTACGAGGATCTGGCTGACGCCAAGAAGAGCAGCAAGCAGACGACATCTTCAAAGCGCAAGAAGACAAGCAAGGAAGATGAGGAAGCCGCAGAGTTAAGAAAGAAGTTAGAGGAATTAAGGAAGCAGCAGTACGAAATCAAGCCGGAGTACTCTGATGAGGAGTTGGAGGAATTCAACAACGAAGAAGACGAGCACTGGTATGATGAGGATGTTGATTACGACGATTACGATAACTACTACGACTAAAAAGAAGGTGTAGACATGCGTAAGATACCAATGCGCAAGTGTGTTGTAACCAACGAACGTTTTCCCAAAAACGAACTGATAAGGATCGTCAAGACACCTGAGGGTGAAGTCGTCGTCGATCCTACCGGGAAGAAGAACGGACACGGTGCCTATCTGAAGAAAGACAGAGCGGTACTGGAAACGGCCCGGAAAAAGAAATTACTGTCAAGGTATCTTGAAACCGAGATACCTGACAGTGTCTACGAAGAACTGGAAAAATACATGTAAGAAAAAGAAAGGTGGTGCTGTTAATGGCAAAGGGCAATCGTAATAATAACAACAACCGTAACAGAAACAGAAGAGGTGATTTCAGTGGGAACTACACCAAGCGCAACACTGAGACTGTAAAGGATTGTACTTATAAGGAAGGCATCACAGTTAAGGAATTAGCTGAGAAGATAGGAAAGTCTCCGGCAGAGATCATCAAGTTCCTGTTCATGATGGGGCAGATGGTAACCATCAATGCCTCACTGGATGATGAGACAATTCAGCTGATCGCCATGCAGTACGGCATAGAGATCACAAAGGAAGAGTCAGAAGAAGAAAACAGTCTGGAAGATACTGAAGAAGACGATCCGAAGGATCTGGAACCGAGAGCTCCTATCGTAACCATCATGGGTCACGTTGACCATGGCAAGACGACCTTGCTGGACAACATCAGAAAGACTCATGTTACCGCATCTGAGTTCGGCGGAATTACCCAGCACATCGGTGCCTATCAGGTAGAAGTCAAGGGTCAGAAGGTCACTTTCCTGGATACCCCGGGTCATGAGGCCTTCACAGCCATGCGTGCCAGAGGCGCCAAGATGACTGACATCGTTGTAATCGTCGTCGCTGCAGATGACGGTGTCATGCCGCAGACCAAGGAAGCCATCGACCACTCAAGAGCAGCCGGTGTTCCGATGATCGTAGCGGTAAACAAGATCGACAAACACAATGCCAATGTCGACAAGGTATATTCTGAAATGGCAGACTATGATCTGATGCCGGAAGAGTGGGGCGGATCAACAATGTTCACCAAGCTCAGCGCCAAGAGTGGCTTAGGCATCAGTGACCTGCTGGAAATGATACTGTTACAGGCGGAAATGATGGAACTGAAGGCCAACCCGAACAAGAAGGCTACCGGTACCGTCGTTGAAGCCAAGCTTGACAAGGGCAGAGGACCTGTTGCCACACTACTGGTACAGAATGGAACTCTGCATACCGGTGACATGATCGTTGCCGGAACAGCCATCGGCCGTATCAGAAAGATGACAGATGACAAGGGCATGGAGATCAAGAGCGCCAAGCCTTCAACACCTGTTGAGATCATCGGTCTTGACAGCGTACCGGAGGCAGGCGACCACTTCAAGGCCTTTGAAAATGAAAAACTGGCCAGAAAGATCGCTGACGAGAGAAACAAGCAGAAGATCGAATCTGAAAGAAGAACGACAGCAGCCATGAGTCTGGATGACCTGACTGAACAGATCAAGGAAGGAAACGTTCAGGAAGTCAACATCATCATCAAGGCTGACGTCAACGGCAGTGCCGAGGCTGTAAAGTCATCAATGGAGAAGGTAAACGTTGACGGTGTCAAGGTCAATGTCATCAGAGCTACCGCCGGTGCCATTTCCGAGAGCGACATCATGCTGGCAAATGCCTCAAATGCCATCATCTACGGTTTCAACGTCAGACCGTCAGCTGCCATCAAGAAGGCTGCTGAGGAAAACGGCGTATCAATCAGACTGCACAACATCATCTACAAAGCTCTGGAAGAGCTTGAAGCACTGATGAAGGGCATGCTGGCTCCTGTATATGAAGAAGTCGTTACCGGACAGGCTACCGTCAAGCAGACCTACAAGGTCAGCAAGGTCGGTACCATCGCCGGATGCATGGTCGATGACGGTGTCATCAAGAGAAACAGCGGCGTAAGACTGATCAGAGACGGCGTGGTAATCTACACCGGTGTCGTCGGATCACTGCAGCGTTTCAAGGACAGTGTCAGAGAAGTCAATGCCGGCTATGAATGCGGCCTGACCATCGAAAGATTCAACGACATCAAAGAAGGAGACATCATCGAAGCCTACGAGAATCAGGAAGTAAAGGAGGACTAACATGTCTTTGAAGAAAGACCGTGTTGCCAGCATCATCAAGCGCAGCATTTCCGAAATGCTGGCGACGGAACTGAACGACCCGAAGATCGGGTTCGCAACCATCACTGATGTTGAAGTCACCAATGATCTCTCATTTGCCAAGGTATATGTTACATTCTTAGGCAAGCAGGAAAGAAATGATGCCGGTCTTAAGGCCTTACAGAGAGCCAAGGGCAAGATCAGAACATTCATCAGCAGACGTCTGGATACCAGAAAGTGCCCTGATCTGATCTTCTTACTTGACGATTCTCTGGAAAAGGGCAACAGGATCGACGCCATCATTGAAGGCTTGAACATCAAGCAGGATTAACGAACTGAGCATCACCGCATTGCGATGATGCTTTTTTCAACAATGAATGAAAACGTTTCATAATAGTTGACATATTTTCATTATCAGGTATAATGTGCTTAATAAAACCACATAGAGGTAGCGACGCAGATGAGTATCCTCATGAGCCGGCAGGCAATGACTGAGGTGAAAGGTAACCGTCGCCGAACGGACACAGCCGGCGGGCGTGTACGTGGGGGCATGGAGAACATTCATGTCACTCCTTCGTTAAGAAGAGGCGCTATTGCTTATGATCAGGCTTGTTCAAAATGACCGTACGTGATAGCATGTACGGTTTTATTTTTGAAACAGGGAGGTATCATAATGAGTTTCAGAAGAATTTTGACAGTAGTTCTGGCGGTTTTGTTATTGGTTGGATGCAGCGGCGGCGGTAATTCAGGAGAAACACCTGAGCCGGAAAGAAAGGTATTGAGAGTTGGCATGGAATGCAACTACGCCCCGTTCAACTGGACGACTACGATACCGGGTGAGCATACCGTTGCCATTTCCTCAGTAGACTATGCCGACGGCTTTGACGTTGTCATTGCCAGCATGCTGGCTGAGCAGCTGGGCATGGAGGTACAGATCGTAAAGCTTGACTGGGATAATCTCATTCCGTCATTACAGCACGATCAGATAGATGCCGTAATAGCAGGCATGACAGATACACCGGTAAGAAGAGAAGTAGTAGACTTCACCACGCCGTACTACGTATCAGAAGAAGTGGTAATCGTTCGCAAGGACGGTCCAGTTGCCAACATTAGCAGCATAAGTGAACTGGCCGGCTTCAGGGTCCAGGGTCAGATGAATACGATATATGACGACATAATCGATCAGATCGAAGGCGTACAGCACATGCCGGCTGCCGAGACATTCCCGGCATCAATTCAGGCGGTGCTGGCTGGCGGCGTTGATGCCGTAACCTCTGAGTTACCGGTAGCCGTAGGCGTAGTGGCAGCCAATCCTGATCTGGCATACATCCAGTTCAGCGCAGGCAATGGCTTTGCCGGAAGCGAAGTGGACGCTTCAGTATCCATTGCTGTAAAGAAGGGCAACACCGAACTGCTGAATGCCCTGCAGAAGGCATTGGACACCATCAGCGAAGCTGACCGTCAGCAGCTGATGCTTGACGCTACTAACAGACAGCCGGCAGGAGAATAGTCTTGTTTATTTCCAATATTCTGAAGATATTCAGAACCTATGGGACAAGCCTGCTGTTGGGGGTCAGGACAACATTGTTAGTAGCGATAACAGGTACACTTGCGGGTTTGGTCATAGGATTAATAGTAGGAGGCATAAGGGCAATAAGACTCGACTTTACGGCTTCAAATGCCTCCAGAATAACCAAGAAGATAGTTGATGGCATTCTCAATGTCTATATCGGCATATTCAGAGGAACACCGATGATGGTTCAGGCACTGTTCATTTACTATCTGCTGCTGGATCTAATCCACTGGACCTATCTTCAGGCGGCCATTGTCGTAATATCCATAAATACAGGCGCCTACATGGCGGAAATCATCCGTTCAGGCATTCAGTCGGTTGACGAAGGCCAGCGGGAAGCCGCCAGAGCCCTGGGTATGAGCAACTCTCAGACCATGATGGAAGTCATACTGCCGCAGGCAATAAAGAATGCCTTCCCGGCAGTAGGCAATGAATTCATCGTAAACATCAAGGACAGTTCTGTTCTGATGATCATTTCAATCACTGAACTGATGTTCCAGGCCAAGAGCATTGCCGGATCCACGTTCCTGTTTACGGAGACGTATTTCATCGAAGCGGTCATTTACTTCATTCTGACGACTATCGCCAGCATCGTACTGAATGCCATTGAAAGGCACATGGATAACGGCAATGTATCACTTCCGATGAGTGACACCAATCCGGCCAGCATGAATCTGGCTTACCATCAGACCGGAAAGGCAGGTAAGTGACATGGCGCTGGTAGAAATCAGAAACATACATAAGAATTTTGGTACTTTAGAGGTACTCAAAGGTATAGATTTCAGCGTCGACGAAGGAGAAGTTGTCTGTCTGATTGGCAGAAGCGGATCCGGAAAGAGCACCATGCTCAGATGCATAAACCTTCTGGAAATACCGGACAGCGGGGAAATAAGAGTGTTCGGCGAAAACATACTGGAAAACAGGGATGTAAACAGTTACCGAGCCAAGGTCGGAATGTGCTTTCAGCAGTTTAATCTGTTCACCAACATGAACGTACTGGAAAACTGCGTAAGACCTCAGATTAAAGTTTTAAAAAGAACCAGGAAGGAAGCAGAAAAGAAGGCTCTTCAGCTGCTTGCCAAGGTTGGCATGCTCGACTTTTCCAGAGCATCAGTAAATACCCTGTCCGGGGGACAGAAACAGCGCGTAGCCATTGCCAGAGCACTGTGCATGGATCCAAAGCTGATGCTGTTCGATGAGCCGACTTCAGCACTTGATCCGGAAATGGTACAGGAAGTACTCAATGTCATGAGGGAACTGGCAGCTGAAGGTCTGACGATGATCATCGTGACCCATGAGATGAGATTTGCCCGGGAGGTCAGTGACAGGATCGTCTTCGTGGATGACGGCATCATCGTAGAGGACGACAAGCCGGAAGTCATATTTACCAGACCGAAAAGTCCGAGAACTGCCGAATTCCTTAGAGCATTCATGTAAGCAAACACGGTTTTTACCGTGTTTTTTATCAAAAAGTTGACCTGTGAGCGCAAATCGTTTTAGTATTATGACAGATGAGAGGGGTTGTAACTCTAGGTTCTTTTTGAGGCTTATCCATGAACAGAAGGATCTGTTGGGTGTTAAGTATGACGAAAAGAGCTTTTTTTGGAGCAGAACGCTGATGAAGGTAATCAAGAACATCAACAACAATGTAGCCCACTGCAGTGATTCCCGGGGAAGGGAAGTCATTGTCTTTGGAAAGGGAATCGGGTTCTACAAGACAGGAGAAGACATTCCGCTGAGTAAGATCAACAGAACCTTTTATAATGTCAAGGACACGAACTACGGGATCCTCAGCTCCATTCCAACCGTGCTTATCAACACTTCGATCTACATCATCGACTATGCGGCGGAAAAACTGTCCGTAGTCTTTCCGTCTTCAGCAGCCCTTACTCTTGCGGACCACCTCCAGTTTGCCATCAGCCGGCAGAATCAGAATATCTACCTGGCTCAGCCGCTGCTGCATGACATTGCTCTGCTTTATCCAAAGGAAATGGACATTGCCCTGTATGCCCTGAAGGTGATTGAAAAGATGACCGGGGAAAAACTGCCCAGACCTGAAGCCGGTACCATTGCTCTTCACCTGATCAATGACCGCATGCAGTATCAGAACTACGAAGAATATGATAATGCCAGAATCATAGAAAGATGCTCGGAAATAATAGAGAAGCACTTTAACCTGAAGATAGACAGGGACAGTTTTAACTACAGCCGTTTCGTTACTCATCTTGATTTCCTGTTACGAAGGCTGTCCAAGAATGAGCAGATTGAAAGCCGCAATGCCGAGATTTTTGATCAGCTTAAGAAAGGCTTCCCTCAGTCCTATGAGTGTGCCATGCAGATTTCTGAATACATCAGAAAACTGACTGGATACGAGCCTAATAATGAGGAGATCATGTATCTGATTGTTCACATCAACAGGCTGATAAGCCGTGTATAAACCATAAGAAAAGCGTACATTCACATGTACGCATTTTATTATCTCTTTTTTTTCATAGCGTCAATGTCGCGGTCAAAGGCGGTCTTGCGGTTCTTCAGATTCTTCATCTGCTCATCAGCCCACTTGCGGTCAGATGCTCTCTGCTTCAGCCATTCATCCATGTGATTCATGTCAAGGTATGTTCCATGATCACTTTCCCAGATCTTTTCCTTCTGGTTCCACTTGAACAGGGTTTCAGCATTTGAACCGGGATCCTTGACGACGATGGAGTCATTACTGACGGCCTTGACGTTTCTGTATTTCCCGGCAAGGGTTTGAGCTATCTGCTTTCTGCCACTGAAGCCGGTAAGCACTGCGAGTATGATCATGGCTCCCGTACCGGCCATGATTGCCATTCTTTCCTCATAACTTGTCATGGGATTGACGAACCTGCTGTAAAACTTGACGATGATCGTCGGAGTCAGAAATGTTACGGCAAATACGAGTATGGTAAGAAATCGGGTGATCACTTTTTTCATGGCATTATCCTTTCCTGGATATCCTCTTCATCGTCATTTTCAGGCTTGAATATGTCTACCTGTTCGTTATTTCTGAGCATCAGCTGGAAATTGTTCTTGCTGGAAGGATAGTCCTTGTACAGCTTGTTCAGCATGTCCTTCATTGCCTGTCTTTCCGTATGTCCGCTGTTTGGACAGGCGTTCTTTGAAACAGGCATCTCCAGCTTGTCAGCCATTCTTGATATGTCGTGCTCATAAGCGTATACCAGAGGACGGATCATTGTCACCCCGGATCTCTCCAGTAACATCTTCGGCTTGAAGGTTGCCAGTCTGCCGCCGTTGATCATGTTCATGAACAGGGTCTCCACGGCATCATCACTGTGGTGTCCAAGAGCGATCTTGTTACAGCCGTGAGCCTTGGCCGCATTGACCAGTGCGCCCTTGCGCAGTTTGGCGCAGAGGGAACACTCGATCCTGTCTTCCTTGTCGAGATGAAGCTTGAGAATGTCGTAGATCTGAGTCTCCACGACGTAGATTGGGATGTCATAGGGCTTGAAGTATTCAATTACTTCATCCATGTGCTGCTGGCCGAAGCCGAGATCGACATATATGCCTATGACGTCAAAGTTCTTCTTGGAGAACATTTTATAGAGATGCAGACAGTGAATGAGGCATGACGAATCCTTGCCGCCGGAAACCCCGACCGCAATTCTGTCACCGTCTTCTATCATGTGGTAGTCGTTATCGGCTTTTCTGAAACAGCCTAGTACCTTCTTGACTGGATTCATTTTGTTACCTCGTCAATATCATACCATACCTTTGTCAATTGACCATAAAAAATGTATAATGCAGAAAGGAGGTGTTAACATGGAAAACATTTACAACTGGAAGCCGGAAATACAGCAGTTAGTTGATGAGAAAGGCTTCAGGGAATACACTCCGATTCAGAAGAAGACCATCCCGCTGATCCTCAAGGGAAGGGATGTAATAGGCATTTCAGCGACGGGCACAGGCAAGTCGCACGCTTTCATATTGCCATTGCTGCAGAAGGTCGATACTTCACTCAACAGCATTCAGGTGATCATAACCGCTCCGACCAGGGAACTGGCCAGACAGCTTTACAATCAGGTAAGTGAGATAAATGAATTCGATCCAGATTACAGGATCAAGCTGATTTCCTCAGGTCTGGACAAGCAGAGAATGATGGATTCTCTGAATACCCAGCCCCACATCGTCGTTGGTACCGTCGGCAGACTGAAGGATCTGTTCGTTGATGAGGCTGTATTAAGACTGGACAAGGCAAAGACAATCGTCATTGATGAAGCCGACATGACTCTGGAAATGGGCTTCATAGAGGAAGTTGACCAGCTGTGCGGCAGACTGGCAGATGATCTGCAGATGCTGGTATTCTCCGCAACGATCCCTGCGCAGCTGCAGCCGTTCTTAAGAAAGTACATGATGAATCCGATCATCGTTGAGGCTACGGAATCCCATAGCAATGAGCCTCACATCGAGCACGTTCTGATCAACTGCCGTCACTTGAGTTACGCTGAAAAGCTGTTAAGGATATTGCCGGGAATTCAGCCGTACGTCTGCATGATCTTTGCCAGAACCAAGCAGGAAGTCAAGGAAGTTGCCGACTTGCTGAAGGATAACGGCTATCCCGTAACCGAGATACACGGTGATCTGTCTTCCAGAGAAAGAAAACAGGCTCTCAAGACGATTTCCAATGATGATGCCACATACATCGTATGCAGCGACATCATGGCCAGAGGACTTGACATTCCTTCCGTAAGCCATGTCATTTCATTGGGCCTGCCGTCATCTCTTGACTACTATACTCACCGTTCAGGCCGAACGGGCAGAGCCGGCAGGTCAGGCGTTTCGTATGTTCTTTACAATGAAAACGACATTCAGGGGCTGAAGGTACTGAAGAATCAGGGATTCGCGTTTGTTTCAAAAGATTACAGAAGAACCGGCTGGATCAATGCCAAGCCGTTTGACTTCAAGCCTGTCAGACAGTCTCAGGAAACCAGCGAAGCCATTCAGAAGGTATTGCATAAGCCGGTAAAGAGAGTAAAGCCTGGTTACAAGAAGAAACGTCAGCAGGAGATCGATTCAATCAGAAGAAGAGAAAGAAGACTGATGATCAAGCAGTCCATCAAGCAGCGCCAGAAGGAAAGAGCCAAGGCAGCTCAGCGTGAAAAGGGCGGATATTAATGATCAGATTAGGCTCACACGTATCAATGAATGCTCCGGACTATGTTCTGGGATCCGTTGATGAAGCACTGTCATACGGTGCCAATGCCCTGATGCTGTATACCGGAGCCCCACAGAATTCCTTCCGGACACCGCTGGACAAGCTTAAGATAGCTGAAGGCAGGGAGAAATGGCTTTCATGCGGTTACAGAATGGAAGACATGATCATTCACATGCCTTACATAATCAATCTGGCCAACACCGTCAAGGAAGGCGTTTACGACATGGGCAAGGAAGTTCTGCTAAAGGAAATGGCCAGAACAAAGGCCATCGGCGCCAGATACATGGTGCTTCATCCGGGCAGTGCCCTGACGGGAGACGTCAATGAATCGCTTGATCAGGTAGCCAGAGGCATAAATGAAGTTCTGGAAGAATGTCCTTACGGGATCATCTGTCTGGAAACAATGGCCGGCAAGGGCAGTGAGGTAGGACGTGACTTTGCCCAGCTGCAGAGGATCATATCTCAGGTCAGACTGCAGGATCACATCGGTGTCTGCTTTGATACCTGCCATACCCATGACGCAGGATATGACCTTACGCAGTTTGATAAGGTACTGGATGAATTTGATGAGATCATCGGTTTGGATAAGCTGTACGTAATGCACATCAACGATTCCAAGAATGTCAGGGGCGCTCACAAGGACCGCCACGCCAACATAGGTGAAGGCGAGATTGGCTTTGAAACATTATATAAGATTGTACATAATGCCCGTCTGGACGATGTTCCAATGGCTCTTGAGACGCCATATGTAGGCGGCAAGGCTCCATATAAGGAAGAAATTGAAATGTTGTTGAAATAATTTTCAGAAAATGAAAATTAACATTGACACATTCAATGAAAACAGTTTACAATACAGACAACAAGGAGATTCATCCCATGAAGAGAAACAGCACAGCTATGATGATGGAAATGATGGCCATGCGCATGATGATGCGTGTTTCTTTTGATGGAAAATAATCCGATGTAATCTCATAGCCAAGTTTGAAGTCAGTAAAACAATGAACCGGAGATCATCGGATGTCCGGTTTTGTTTTGTGGGAAGGGAAGGAAATTCATGAGCAGTTATTTACGAAGGTTGACTTATTCCAATTATGATTCAAAGCGAATGTGCAGCAGTGAGGACTGACACATTGGCACTTGTTGAATGAAAAAAGGAAAAAGGAGAAAAGAAAATGAAAAAGACATTAACAGTTATATTAGCAGTATTATTATCACTTACACTGGCAGCCTGCGGCGGCAATGGCGGCAAGCAGGATGAAAAGGTCATCAAGGTCGGAGCCACATTGGTTCCACATGCTGAAATTCTCAAGAACGTCGTAGCTGACAAGCTGGCCAAGGACGGCTGGACACTTGAAGTAGTTGAATTCAATGACTACGTAACCCCGAATACCGCTCTGGAGGAAGGTGAACTTGATGCCAACTACTTCCAGACTCTCGGCTACATGAAGGATCAGAACGAAAACGGCGGACTGCATCTGACAGCCGTAGCCGGCGTACACATCGAACCAATGGGAATCTACTCAAAGAAATATGCATCACTGGATCAGATTCCGGATGGCGCAACGATCGGCGTTCCAAACGACACAGACAACTGCAACAGAGCTCTCGACTTACTGGCAGCCTGGTATCTGATCACCGGAACAGGCACACCGGAAGAACTCAACAGCGATCCTGTAAAGAATCCTCATGGCTATAAGATCACTCTGATTGAAGCAGCCGGCCTGCCAAGATCACTGGATGACCTTGACGCAGCCGTAATCAACGGCAACTATGCTCTGGAAGCCGGCTTACCGGAAACTTCACCGGCAGTACAGATCGAGGTATTCAACGCTGAAACAAGCGTACGCAGAACAAACTACATCGTCGTAAAGCAGGGAAGCGAAAACTCAGAAAAGATTCAGGCTCTGGTAAAGGCCATCAACTCCAAGGAAGTTGAAGACTACATCAACAATACCTATAAGGGTGCGGTCATTCCTTCATTCGTTGATGCTGAAGGCAAGCCATTGAACTAAAGAACATATTAGTGTATGATGTCAGTCAGCGGTGTCAAACACCGCTGACTGTTATTGTGAGGTGTTTTGATGATTGAATTAAGGGATGTCAGAAAGAACTTTGATAACCTGGAAGTACTGAAGGGGATATCAATAACCATCAATGATGGTGAAATATACGGAATAATAGGTCAGTCAGGTGCCGGCAAGAGCACTCTTTTGCGCTGCATCAACGGCCTTGAATCCTACCAGTCCGGTACGATAACCGTTGACGGTACCATCGTATCCCAGAAGGACAAGAACACCTTGCGCAGATTACAGCGTAACATGGGCATGATCTTCCAGAACTTCAATCTTCTGGAAAGACTGGATGTCTATGATAATGTGGCGCTGCCGATGAAATTCTGGGGCATTAATGTCAGCAGTCCGGAATCAGTCAGAAGAATCGAAGAACTGATCAGACTGGTCGGTCTGGAAGACAAGAAGCATGCAAGGCCATCTGAGCTTTCGGGAGGCCAGAAGCAGCGTGTTGCCATAGCCAGAGCTTTGGTACTTGATCCTCAGATAATCCTCTGTGACGAGGCCACAAGCGCCCTGGACCCGGCAATAACAAGAGAGATCCTGTCACTGTTACAGGAAATCAATGAAAAAATGGGCAAGACGATAATCGTCGTTACTCACCAGATGGAAGTAGTAAAGCAGATCTGTCAGAGAGTATCATTTTTAAGAGACGGTACGGTACTGGCGGAAGGCAAGCCGGAAGACCTCTTCATTCACCCGATAAAGGAAGTTAAGGAATTCCTGCAGGAAGAAAGCGGATTATTGCCGACGAAGGGAACCAACATTCAGCTGTTCTTTACGGATAAGAGTTCTGATCCGGTCATCACAATGATGGCCAGGGAACTCGATCTGGATTTCTCCATCTGCTGGGGAAAGCTTGAGGACTTCCGTTCAAACGTCTATGGTTCACTGGTCATTAACGTAAAGGATGAGGATACTCAGAAGGTATGTGAGTATCTTGACAGAGAAAAGGTCAACTGGGAGGTGCTGAAGTAATGTTACAGATCATATTAAAGGCATCTCAGCAGACACTTTACATGGTATTCATGTCTACGTTGTTCTCAGTAATACTCGGATTCATTCCGGCAATAATTCTGACGCTTACCGCTGATGACGGTCTGAAGCCAAACAAGATCGTTTATGAGGTCTTAAGCTTCATCGTAAACGTATTCAGGAGTTTCCCGTTTGTCATCCTGATGGTCGTCATCATTCCGCTGACAAGACTGATTGCGGGTACATCCATCGGTACCAATGCGGCAATCGTACCGCTGACGGTGTGTGCGATACCGTTCATTGCCAGAGTATTTGAAACCAGTCTCAGAGAGACCAACCCGGGTGTCATTGAGGCAGCCAGGTCATTTGGAGCTTCAGACTGGCAGATCCTGTTCAGGGTATATATCAAGGAATCAATTCCAAGAATGATAAACGGAATCATTCTGCTGATCATCAATCTGCTGGGCTATTCAGCCATGGCCGGTACACTAGGTGGGGGAGGAATCGGAGACATAGCCATCAGGTACGGCTATCAGAAATACTCAACACCGTATCTGGTCGTCTGTTCACTGGTACTGATCGTATTTGTACAGATAGTACAGATGATCGGCAACTACATCTATAAGAAAATATCATAGGAACACTCGTGTTCCTTTTTTTACGATCGTCATATCGAAATCAAGAAGGCTTATTCTAGTTCGCGTCGATTGAAATTACGGCATCATGTATTACCATTAAGGCAGGAGGTTGGGTTATGGATCAGATGAAAATTGGCAGTTTCATTCAAAAAAACAGAAAGAAAAAGGGGATGACCCAGCAACAACTTGCCGATGTTCTCCATGTCAGCAATAAGGCAGTATCAAAGTGGGAAACAGGAGTCAACATTCCAGACACCGCCATGCTAGTGCCGTTAAGTGAGGCGCTGGATGTTTCAGTATTGGATCTCTTAATGGGGAGTGAACTGAACGAAGCAGACAGCAGTGAAGTGAATGGATTTGCGACCAAATTGTCAGAAAGCTTCAACATGATAAAAAGCAGATACAGGATCGCCGCCGTTTTCCTGATTGCTGTTCTGATGATGGTGGGAGGAATATCTTTATATCGAGTGTATGCGGAACAGGTTTATCTCAGACAGTTTGAACAGCTTGAAATAGGAGACAGTGAAGATGTTGCCCATAAGAAAATCAAAGATGCTTCTGCTTTAGTACACGAAAACGATCAGTTTAAGTATCTGACTCCATCAGGCAATGTCATAGTAACGGAATTTCTTGAAGAGCAGGGACTGATATATGCCTATGAGTACAGAAAAGACAGTCAGAAGGTCATAAGAGTGATCGTACCACCCTTTGATGGAGAATACAGGTTAAAGGATGACGGAAGTATAAAAATCATCTTTGCCAATGGCAGATATGAGATTAAGGGAACGGGATACGATTATGAAGAATTTATCGGTGCTCTTTCCAGGGAAAACGGTATGTTCAGCAATGAAACAGTTCCAGAGGAGTATTCATGGGGCTATTCAAGGGAGTTTTATCTTGATAAAAATAATCATGATATAGTTCTGATGTGCATGGGGCCGAAGGACTTCATGCTCAGAATGGGGAATCGCATGTACCAGTTTCATAAATATGACTGAAATCAGAGTACAAAAAACAAAAAACGAAAAAAACAGTGCATTAGACATACTCTAACGCACTGTTTTCTTATCAGTAATTCAGTATTTCTTCCTTCAGAACCCTTACTAGGTCTTCCTGCTTTACCTTCCTTACTACTTCACCGTGCTTGAACAGTATTCCTTCGTTAACACCGCCGGCAATGCCGATGTCAGCATCTCTGGATTCTCCAGGACCATTTACGGCACATCCCATGATGGCTACCTTGATGTCCTTGTTAACTGTTTCCAGGAATTCCTCGATTTCATGAACTACAGGCAGAACGTCATACTGCAGTCTGCCGCAGGTCGGACAGCTTACCAGATCAGGCACGTTATGTGCCAGGTCAAAGGCCTTCAGCAGTTTCTTGGCTGCCTTTATCTCTTCAACGCAGTCATCGGAAATCGAGATCCTTATCGTATCGCCGATGCCGTCATTGAGCAGGGTACCCAGGGCAGCTGATGACTTGATCAGGCTGTAATCCTTGGTTCCGGCTTCCGTCAGTCCCAGATGCAGAGGATAATTCCACTTCTGAGCAGCCAGTCTGTAGGCTTCAATGGTCATCGGAACGTTGGATGACTTGAAGGAGAGACATATGTCATGGAAGTCATGTTTCTCCAGAATGTCGATGTGCTTCTGGGCACTCTCGATCATGGCTTCTGCACAGCAGCGGCCGTACTTTTCCAGAAGTACCTTTTCAATTGAACCGCTGTTTATGCCAATTCTGATTGGTACATTGTACTGCTTGCACTTTTCAACGACTTTGGCAACGTTTTCTTCGGAACCGATGTTGCCCGGGTTGAGTCTTATCTTGTCTGCGCCCATCTCTATGCAGGTGATGGCCAACTTGTAGTCAAAGTGAATGTCGCATACCAGAGGTATGTTGATCTGTTTCTTTATTTCCCTTACTGCCAGGGCGTCTTCTTCGTTGAAGACGGCTACCCTGATGATCTGACAGCCTACGTCTTCCAGCTGCCTGATCTGAGCCACTGTAGCTTCAACATTACGGGTCTTTGTATTGGTCATGGACTGGATGAGAACCTTGTTCTCGCCGCCCATGGTGAGATTTCCAACCTTTATCTGTCTAGTGTTTTCTCTTGTATACATAAATGCACCTCTGTTTAGATTATAACATACAAAAAAGTGTTGTCATTTATTATAAGTTTATGTTAGAATAATCAAGCAATCAATTTTTGAATGGCAAGGAGGGTTCGTTGTGAGAGAAAATCTGATCTTTAAGTGCACTGTATGTGGTGAAGAGAATTACTTAGGCACACGTAATAAGAGAAAACATCCTGAAAAGATGGAAATCAAGAAGTACTGCCCACGTTGCAACAAGATGACTACACATAAGGAGAAAAAATAAGCCTGTACACAGGGCTTTTTTTCTAGCTGAACATGGAAGTAATCACACTTGTTCTGGGACTTTACCAGACTAACTGCTACATCTTGAAAAAGGGCAGTGATCTGCTGGTGATAGATCCCGGATACTCACCAAGAAGAGTCATCGAAACCATCAGAAGTCTTGAAGGCTGCACACTTAAGGCGATCCTGCTTACTCACGGCCATTTTGACCACATCGGCGCCGTAGACGCCGTCAGAAATACCTTCGGGTGTCCGGTATATGCCTGCAGGGACGATGAGAACATCATCGTACCGGGTAAAATCAGCAGCAGAGAAAACATGGGAGTCTGCGTTTCATCTGAAATCAGCTGGCTTGAGGGAAACGAACTGAAAGCAGGGGACTTTGACATAAGGATCCTTTATACTCCCGGTCATACGCCCGGTTCAGTCATGTATGTCATTGAAAACAACCTGTTTTCCGGTGATACGCTGTTCAATGAGTCGGTCGGCCGTACCGACCTGTATGGCGGCAGCTATTCACAGCTGAAGCAGTCCTTGAAGGCAGTTGAAACCCTGCCGTTTGACATGGTCATTTATCCCGGTCATGAAGGTCCTTCGACCATCGAACACGAACTGAAATATAATCCATTCCTGTAGGAGAACCTGATTCCAGGTTCTTTTTTTAGGTTATTTCCTCAGAAAAGTGAATAGGTTAATGAGGAAATCAACATGGAAGAAAGATTTGAACAGCTGCTTCAGCTGGCACTTGAGGAAAAGGCCACGGACATCCATTTCAACATCATTGATGATGAGATAACGATAGCCTTGAGAGGTATCAGAGGATTGAAAAGCGTACCGGCAGAAAGAGCAGACATCAATCTGTTCAACTATCTGCAGTATCAGGCTCATCTTGACATAACCAGTCTCAGCAAGCCGCAGTCAGGAGCCTTCAGCTACTATTACCGTTCGGTGTTCTATGACTTCCGTTTTGCGGTAATGAGCACTTCAAAACGCCGAAACGGTGTTCTGAGGATACTGAACTGTCACGAGGGACTGAGTCTGGATGAACTTACTTATGATAAGGCCGTTCAGGACGTCTTAAGTGAGTGGCTTTCACTCAGGTCAGGACTCATTCTGTTTACCGGACTGACGGGCAGCGGGAAGACGACAACTCTTTATTCACTGCTCAGAATGGCGAAGGGAAAGACGGTATTCTCCCTGGAAGATCCCATCGAGGTCGCACAGGAGAATGTCGTACAGATGGAGATCAATGAAAAGACAGGATTCAGTTATGATGAAGGCATCAGGCAGATCATGAGGCATAATCCCGACATAATCATGATCGGGGAGATCAGAGATGAAAAGACGGCGAAAATGACCGTCAGAGCGGCTCTGACCGGCTGTCTGATCGTTACCAGCATGCACTCAAGGAGCACCGTTTCAGCCATGAACAGATTATTGGAACTGGGGGTTAACAGAAGCGATCTGGCTGAAAGTGCGGTCGGCATCGTCAATCAGCGCCTGATGAAGAAATACGGTGAAGATAGTTATACCTGCGTCTATGACCTGCTGAATGAGGACCAGATAAGAGGATACCTGCTCAGGAATGATCCCGTCAGAAGTAGGATGGAGGAAAAGGTTGCCTGGGCAGTCAGTCACAAGATCATTGAGGAAACGTAGTTCCTCCGCCTCATTGAGTGAACTTCAGTGGCTGTTACTGGCCAGGATGCTGGAACGCAATTACAGCGTCAGGGATGCCTTTGAGTCACTGTCAAGGACCTATCCTTCAAGCAGGGCCATAAGAAACATATGTTCAGGGCTGAAAGAGGGGATAAGTCTCGCCAGACTGCTAGGCAGCTCACCCTTTGAAAGGGAGCTTTCGTTCTACGTTGATTTTCTCTCTTTGGATAAGAGCATAATGGTAGTCAGCAGGCAGCTGAAGAAGGAAAAGACGATCGTCAGCCGTTTTGCCGGCAAGATTGGGTATCAGGTAATGCTGTTACTGGCATCATTCGGCTTGCTGTTTCTGTTTTCGCAGATCGTTCTGCCCAACATGATGAGCATGCTGGCGCTGGCTGATGAAAGAAGTGAGTCGGTAATGGCGGTATTCCGGGTGATGAACATAATAAGGGACGTTCTTATGATACTAATTGTCCTTTTCGTTCTCTTTGTGCTGTACATAATCATCAGGAAGAGGGAGAACTATCTCTGGGTATATCTGCATCACCATGGCCTCGACAGGCCGCTTAAGGTCTATGCCACGTACCGTTTTGTCATCAGGCTTAACTGCATGCTGGAAAACGGAATAAGTCTCATAGATGCCCTTAACGTGCTCAGGCATGATGACAGTACAAGGATGGTGAACCTGCTCGCACATCATTTCGATGAAGTGCTGCTGAACGGGGTGGATTTTGAAAAGAGTCTGGACATGGCCTATTTTGATGATGATTTCCACTCTCTGTGTCTACTGGGTATAAGAAGCGATGACTTCAATCAGGCTCTGGAAGACTATGAGTACATGGTTGAACTGAAACTGGACAGAATCCTGACGAGACTTTCCGGCGTGATTCAGGCAGTCTGCTACCTGTTTGTGGCAGCGGTCATTACCATGGGATATCAGGTACTGTTACTGCCGTTACAGCTCTTGCAGGAGTATTAGCTTATGAAAAAGGGATTTACTGTATTGGAAATGATTCTTGTTCTCACGGTGGTTTCCATCATCGTTCTGGTAACTGTTCCCAACATTGCCCAGAAGAAGTAAGTCATCAACAACGTCGGCTGCAAGGCTCTGTTGGAAATCGTCAACGGTCAGATATTGATGTATGAACTCAATACCGGAGAGCAGCCTGGCAGCGTGGAGGATCTGGTCAGTGAAGATTATCTTACCGAAGACCAGTGCCACTGTCCAAATGGCGACTACATTCACATTGAAGACGGTCAGGCGGTTGCCTCTTAGAGGTTTCACCTTTGCGGAAAGCATGCTGGTGCTTCTTATTCTGACGGTTATGATGTCACTGACGGCAAAAACGGTAATGCCTTACAATGACGAGTCTGACGCCGCAAGGGTAATGGAAGGCATCACGATGGCTCAGATCGAGGCAATAAGGACGGATGATTATGCTGATTATGACAATGACGCTCACGACATTCACGTGACCTTCAACCACAGGGGAAATGTCCTGCTGGCTGGCAGCTTTACGGTCGGCGGGAAGGACATAATAGTGTCGTTAGGAACAGGGAGGGTATATGTCAGGCCATAAGGGAATGATTTTGATGGACGCCATGCTGGGACTACTGATCATATCAATAACGGCTTCTCTGATATATGGCGCATCATCACTAAGAAACAGTGTTGAATTTGAAACTGCCAGTGAAGAGATGGAAGAACTGTGGAGAGACGAGGACTATCTGGAAATATACGATCCGGCGGAACCGGTAATACCCCAAGAGGCGGTGGAACTGTTGCCGCAGCTGGAAACCGGTCAGGATTTACCGTTGTTGAACTGATGGTCGCCCTGATGGCGGTAACCCTGCTGGCAAATCTGATCTATCCGACAGTCAGGAGTCTGATTGAACTGAAAAGGGAGCTGAAGGTTGATTATCAGGATGAGATCGGAATCTATCAGCTTCAGATCACCCTGGCAGTCAACGACATTACCAATGTCACCTCAGAAAGCATCACCTACCGCAGTGCAGACAGTAACTGCATCATCCGAATTCTTAACGGCAAGCTCATAAGTCAGCCGGGTACCGTGGATTACATTCACGGCATCGATGAATGTTCTTTTGAGGTGATTGACGACATCGTCTATCTGAATTTTAGCAGAGACAGAAGGGAGTGCTGGCCGATTGCCTACTACAGTCCGTAAAGGCTTCATATCCTTTTATCTGTGCATGATCCTTGCGGTCACACTGGCAGTGGTTTCCTCACTGTGTACATCGGTAAGAGACTACCACGAGTTTGCCAGAGACAGTGATGCAATGAGGATCATGAACCGCATGGAAATTCTTTGCGTAAACAGAGTAAAGAAAAAACTCAGAGCGTATGAGGAGGAAGACGAGAACATCTGTCTGGGTGAGTGCGAGGCATCGATCCGCTACGACGATACAACGGTAACAATAACCATTGAGTACGGTCAGTTTACCAGAACCCGCGTGCTTGAGTTTGACGACATTACAGACATCGTTTCCAGTTATCGTTAACCATGGATTTTTCCATGGTTTTCGGCCTTCTGGCATTGTTAAAATATTGTTTAATATATCTTATTTTTTTGTTATAATGACTATGTATATCATGCGATAAGTGTCTTTTCGCGTGGAAAAATAACACAGGAGGTTTATGTTCATGATTCTTGTCAATGATTTGAAACCAGGAACAACTTTCATTTACGAAGGAAATATTTATATTACACTGAGCACATCCCTCAATAAGACTGCCATGCGTCAGATGGTTGTAAAGGCTCATGCCAAGGACATGAGAACGGGAACGATCAAGGACGTTGTATTTACAGGCGGAGATAAGGTTGAGGAAGCTCTGGTTGATAAGAGTGAGATGCAGTATCTTTACGATGCCGGCGATGAACTGGTATTCATGGATACTACGACATATGACCAGATTGAGATTCCAAAGAGCAATCTTGAATGGGAACTCAATTTCCTGAAGCCGAATGAGAATGTCAACATCACCAGCTATGAAGGTGAGATTCTGGGTATCTCATTACCGGATAAGGTAACATTAAGGGTCGCTGAAGCTGAACAGGCCGTAAAGGGCGATACAGCTACAAGCGCATCAAAGAACGCTGTTCTGGAGACAGGCTGGCAGGTTAAGGTGCCGCTGTTCATTGAACAGGATGAACTGATCGTAGTAAGCACAGCTGACGGTAAATACTGCGGACGTGCTTAATTGACTGATGGGGTTCCTATTGGAGGAATTTTGAATTAATGGATGGCAGAAGCAGAATGAACAGGTACCAGGATCTGCGCAGAAGAGTAGCTGGTGAAAGCGAAGGCTCTACTGTTCCCAGAAACGGTACGGTAAGGGACAGCTCCTATAACCTGCGGCATTCCCGCGGTGGAGTTTCTTCAGGTGACGTCTTTAATGACGACACCGGCAGTCTGAATACGAGAGTAACGAGAAATCTGACGACTGATTATGATGAGATGCTCAGAGAACAGGAAGAGTTCCTGAGATCCCTGGAAGAACAGTTTGACGTTTTCAAGAATACCGGCTCTTTTTCAACTGTCAGAGAAGAAAGCGCTGGGGAAGTTCAGGCTTTTGATGATGCCATCCCGTCAGAACCAAAGCTTCCGGATGAGGAACCCGTAATTGAAGAAACCTCAGAAGCAGAACCTGAAACAGTAGAAGAGCCGGTGATCGAAGAGGAAGTCACTGAAGCAGAAACTGTTGAAGAGGAGACAGTTGAGGAAACTGCTGAATCTGAACAGTCTGTTGAAACACTTGCAATTGAACCGGAAGAAGAAGTTCAGGAAACAGTAACTGAAGAAGAAGCAGCTGAAGAAACTGAACAGCCTGCTGAAGAATCTTCGGAGGAAGAAATCAATGAAACCGAACCTGAGGAGACTGAAGAGCCTGAGGCAGAAAGTGAAGAGATAGAACTGCCTTTGCAGGAGCAGGAAACTGATGAAATAGCAGAAGAGATTTCTGAAGCAATTGAAGAACTTGCTGAAGAACCTGAAGCAGCTGAAGAGGAAACTGAACAGGAATCGGAGACATCCGAAGAAGAAATTCATGAGGAAAAAATACAGGAAGAAGAGCCTGTAAAGGAACATGAGGAAGAACTGACTGAACCCGAAGTAACTGAATCTGTGACTGAGGAAGAGATTCGGAAGTTCTTTGAGGAATCAGATTCTTTCGAGGAAACATCTGATGATGAGGAAACAGTCCCCAGTGATGCTGACTTTGACAACAGATTTGGCTTAAGCAGCGAGCATGAGGACTTCAATGAGATACTCGACTCACTGAAGGTCGAAGATGATGTCATTGACAACACCTACATGTCACTTGACATGCCTTGGACAAACAGACAGACAAATGAACCGTTTGATTTCTTTGAGGAAAAGAAGGAAGAAACAGTGTCAGAACCTGTCCATACCCAGAAGCTGCCGAGAGTATCAAGTGTATTTGGGCCAATGGACGGCATTAAGAACACGGGTTACGATGATCCGATGTATGATCTGCACAGCTACAACACGTTTGTTTCAAATGAGACTGAAACTGAAGTAGAAGATGACTATAAACTCATTGAGCCAGAGAAGGCAACAGAGCAGCTGAACGAAAATGACAAGGAAGAAGTTGAAATAGTTAAGGATGCATATCCTGACCTGATTCCACAGATTCCGAATGAATACAAACCCAGTGAATATGCAGAAGATCCTATCGTGCCGGTCGTTGAAGAAACGATGCAGAACTTCGATGAACCTGAGGAAAGGATGATCGAAGAGATCGTCAATGAAAATGAACTGGCTGATTACGAAGAGCATTCTGAAGAGAACGCTCCTGCAGAAAGGCTTGATCTTATTATCGATGAGCCAGTCAGAGAAGAAGCGGAAGAAAGAACAGAAATCGAGGAAGCACCACTGGCTGAAACAACAGATTATTCAGAAGAGGAACTGTCACCTATCATTGGAGACTACGCTCTGGAATTCATGAAGCAGAATGACGTTGGAATTCCGGAAAGAAGTGAATTCACAGATACATTTGCCGATTTTATCAGCAACATGAATGCAGAGAACGGGAAAGAAGAATCTGAGGTTCATGAAGAGAAAGCACAGCCTGAAATTGATGAGGATATCATTCAGGAAGATGACGATGAAGAACTGTACAGAGATCTTCTGGAAGAAACATCGAGCGATTTTAATGAAGACATGTTCTTCAACCGAAAGAGAGAGGAACCTGTCATTATCGAAGAATCTCAGTTGGATATGGACATTCAACAGGATCCGCAGATTGAAACAGATGAACCGGCGGAGACAGAAAAACCGCTGGTAGAAATAAATGAGATTGAATCTGAGGATTCACAAGAGTTAAGGGAAGGTACTGTTGAACAGCAACAGTTAGAAATAATTGATGAGGCTTCACAAGAAGCAGTCCAACATGAAGAGGGTCAAGATATTATGGATAATGATCAGGTAAATTACGAAGAAAAAACTCCAGAGCAGGAAATCAGTTTTGATGACATGTATGTAGAACCGCTGGACATTGCGGTTGACGACTACTATACAGAATTTGAGTACAAAGCTGACGCAGCTGACGAACTTATCAGCGATGCTGCCGTTGATGAAATCATTTCAGAGCCGGAATCTGAACAGACGGCTGAAAAGATAACCGAAGCTGCCGATGATGCCGTTGAAGCAGAACCGGAGGTTCAGGAAAACGTTGATGAACCAGCGTTGGAAGAAGAGCCGGTTAGCGAGGAAGAAGTGTCCGCATTCGATTTCCATCCTGTAGAAGAAGTTCAGGAAACTGAACCGGAAATTACTGAACCTGAGGAATACAGTGAACAGCCTGCAGAGGCTGAAGAACCGGCTGAACAGCCTGAAGAATTCGTTGAGGAATCTGTAGAAGTCGAAGAGCCGGTTGAGGAATCAACTGAGCAGCCGGAGGACTTCGCGGAAGAACCAATTGAACAGCCTGTACAGGAAACTGAATTCGAAGGCATTCCGGATGTTGAGGAAGAATTCGTAGAACCGTTTGTAGAATATGCTGAACCACAGCAGTTAATACAGGAAGAACCAGCTGAATTCGCGGAATCAGCAGCTGAGCAGCAGCCTGATGAAGAGCCTGTCGAATACACTGAACCTGCTGAAGAAATGCAGGAGGAACCTGCCGAATTCACAGAACCAGTTGAAGAACCGGCAGAATTCACGGAAACAGTTGAGGAAATACAGGAAGAACCAGCAGAATATGCTGAACCTGTTGAAGAAACACAGGAGGAACCTATGGAATACGTTGAACCTGCAGAGGAAGCTAAGGAAGAACCTGTTGAAGAAAAGACTGAGGAACCAGTATTCAGCTTTGACTTCAATGATCAGCCGGAAGAGCCTGCTGAAGAGAAGATCGATCTGCCATTTGAGAATGCCGCAGTTAAGAAACCACAGTATGATCTGGGCGTTAACGTAAGACCGTTCAACATTGAAAGAACGACACCTCAGCCGGCAGAAACAAAATCATCAGACGTTCCTGAATATGATTTCAGCATTGATGATGAACTGAATGACATGGAAGACATGTTCAGCAGTGAACCTCTGGAAGACAGCTACAATGACGTAGAGAAGATCCTGAGAGATGTCAAGGCATACAACATTGCCCACGGCATCAGAAATGCCGAGGATACTCAGGTCAACATTATGGCTGAATTAAGACAGAAGGAAGCCAAGGAAGCAGAAGCCGCGAAGGTCGTTGAAGAAAAGAAACCTGCCAGAGGAGGCATCTTTGCCGGATTCTTCAATGCAAATGACGATGACGATGAAGGCTATGAAGCTGATAATCCTGTAACGGAGCCTGATGTGCCAGTGTTTGAATTTACCGATTTCGAAGAACCGGAGACTGAAGAGCCTGAATTCAAAATTGAAGAACCGGCATATGAAGCAAAAGAACCTGTTAAGGAAATAGAACAGCCATTCATGGAAGTTGAAAAGCCGTCCGTAGAAGCTGAAGAGCCAGTCATGGAACCTGAAGTCAAGGTTGAAGAACCTGTTAGGGAAGTAGAAGAACCTGTCAGAGAAAAAGACATTAAGGCTGAAGAAACGGAAGTCAGCGTTGATGAACCTGTACATAAGGAAGAAGAAGCCAGCGAGTCTGCTTCCACTGCTTTGACAGATCTCAACTTCAATGAAGAGTATGCTCTCGATGAAGACGAAAGCTTCTATGAACTTGACAGTACACCTGTTGTTGCTCCGGCAATGGCGCCTGAATATCAGCCGCAGTTACAGAGACAGGAATCTGATTCAACCAGAGAGAACAGAGAGCATCTGAATGAGCTGACTCAGAAGATTGAGATGGAACGTGAACTGCGTCAGGAAATGTTTGAACAGACACAGCAGCTGAAACTGCAGGTATCTGAATATGAAAATGAGCTGAACGATGTCAACAACAACGTCAGCAGAACCAACAGGATACTGAACGTCGTACTGACACTGCTCATCATCGCATTATTCGTAATCATCGTAATCATTGGATTCTTCTTTGCTCAGGAAAGAGGCTTAATATAGAAAACAGGGGTGGTGATCTCATGGACAGAAAGATCAATATCGCCATAGATGGGCCAAGCGCATCTGGCAAGAGCACAATAGCCAAGAGGCTGTGCAGAGAGTTGGGTTACAAGCATCTTGATACAGGTGCAATGTATCGCTGTGTAGCTCTCAAGGTTTCAAGGACTGGGATCAATTATAAAGATAAGGCAGCCATGAAGCAGCTGCTGGACAACATAGACATTGACTTTACCCCAAGGGGTAAGGTGCTGCTTGATGGCGAGGATGTTTCCTCTGCAATCAGAACTAACGAGATCTCAATGCTGGCATCTGACGTGTCCACTCAGCTGGCAGTCAGGCAGCATCTCGTAAAGTTGCAGCAGGAGATGTCCAAAAATAAGGGGTACGTAATGGATGGCAGAGACATTGGAACTGTTGTCCTTCCTGATGCCGAAGTAAAGATCTTCATGACGGCATCAGCAGAAACCAGAGCTCAGAGAAGATACCTCGAAAACAAGGAAAGAGGCATCAAGAGCAATCTGAGAGCTCTGAAGCAGGAGATCATAGAAAGAGATTATCAGGATACTCACCGTACGCATTCACCGTTGAAGAAGGCGGACGATGCCATCGAGATCGATACGTCAGACATGACCATCGTTCAGGTTACCGATGAGATCCTGAAGATAGTTGAAAGTAAACTGTAGGGAGTGTGAGATTATGCTGATTGGAACAGTTGCTATCGTCGGACGTCCCAATGTAGGCAAATCAACCGTGTTTAATCGAATGATTGGAGAAAGGGTTTCAATCGTTGATGACACACCTGGAGTAACTCGAGACAGAATTTATGGAAAATGCGAATGGTTGACCAAGGTTTTTAATGTCATCGATACAGGTGGATTACAAATCGCTGATCAACCTTTTCAAATAGAGATCAAGGCACAGGTTGAGGTTGCCATTGAGGAAGCCGATACCGTCGTGATGCTGTGCAACGGCAAGGATGGAGTCACGGATGATGACATCTTCATTGCCAGAATGCTGCAGAAATCTGATAAGAAGGTCATTCTTGCGGTCAATAAGATCGATGACGTTTCCTATCAGGCAAACATCTATGAATTCTATAAGCTGGGCTTGGGTGATCCGATTGCGATAAGCGGTGTGCATGGTATTGGCATCGGTGACTTGCTTGATGCGATAGTTGAATCATTTGACGGGGAGCCCGTAAATGACTATGCAGGAATGATTTCCTTTGCCGTGATCGGCAGGCCAAACGTTGGCAAGAGTTCTCTGGTCAACGCCATGCTGAATCAGCAGAGAGTAATCGTATCCAGCATTGAAGGTACGACAAGAGATGCCATCGATACGCCGTTTGAACGTGACGGCAAGCATTATGTCGTGGTTGATACGGCCGGCATCCGCAAGAAGGGCAAGGTCTACGAGGAAGTAGAGAAATACTCAGTTTTAAGAGCAATGAAGGCAATTGACAAATGTGACGTTGCCCTGTTTGTGCTGGATGGCTCAACGGGCATCACTGAACAGGACAAGCACGTTGCCGGGTACGCCAAGGAAGCCGGTAAGGGTGTCATCATTGTTTACAACAAGTGGGACCTGGTTGAAAAGGATCAGAATACCATGGATAAGATAACCAAGCAGATCAGACAGGAATTCCTGTATCTTGACTATGCTCCGGTCGCCTTTGTTTCGGCGAAGAATAAGTCAAGGATCAATACGCTTTTCCCGTTGATCGACGAGGTATATGACTACGGTCAGACAAGAGTATCTACAGCCCTGCTTAATGAAGTAATCAACGATGCAATGGTCACTACGCCACCGCCTGCCCATAACGGACGCAAGCTGAAGATCAACTATGCATCCCAGGTAGCCGTGGCACCGCCAACCTTCGTACTGTTCGTCAATGACCCTGAACTTCTGCATTTCTCATATCAGAGATATCTGGAGAACAGACTGAGAGATGCCTTTGGATTTGACGGCAACCCGATCAAGATATTAGCGAGGAAGAAGAACTGATGAAAGTATTTGTTGTCGGATACGGCAGCTGGGGTACGGCCCTGGCCAATGTCCTGGCTGATAACGGCCACGACGTCACGATATACGGACGTAATGAGGAACAGGTAAGAGAGATAAACGAGAAGCATCAGAATTCCCGTTACTTTGATACATTGCTCAACCCTGAGTTAAAGGCCACCACAGAACTTGAAAAGGTAAAGGAACACGAGATAATTCTTCTTTCCGTTCCCAGCGGTGCTTCACTGAGCGTTGCTGAACAGATTGCCGGGATGGTCGAAAGACCGGTTATCATCATAAATTCTGCAAAGGGCTTCTCGCCTGTTACTCACGGCAGACTGTCCGTAGAGATAACCAGGATGTTTGATGAAGACAAGCTAAGAGCCTATGCGGCAATACTTGGACCTTCACATGCAGAGGAAGTAGTACAGGGATTACAGACAACGGTAAACATCGTCTGCGAGGATGAAGAAATCGGCAGGATGCTGCAGAAGATGTTTGCAAACGATTATTTCCGCGTATACAGAAACAGCGACATGATCGGCTGTGAATACGGCGCCGGTCTTAAGAACATAATCGCCATTGCCTCCGGCATCCTTTATGGAATAGGATTAGGGGACAATGCCAAGGCATCATTAATGACCAGAGGACTGGCCGAGATGACCAGATACGGTGTCAGAATGGGAGCCAGGAGAGAGACGTTCATGGGATTATGCGGAATGGGAGATCTTATCGTTACCTGCACCTCACGATTCTCACGTAACTGGCAGGCCGGATACACCATCGGTTCAAATGACGATGCTGAAGTCTTCTGGAAGACCAATACCAAGACGGTAGAAGGCGTTGAAGCCTGCAGGATCATCTGCACCGAGGCCAGAAAACTTGGAATATCAATGCCGATAACCGAACAGCTTTATCAGGTTCTCTTTGAGCATAAGAAACCTTCGAAAGCCATTTACGAACTGATGACCAGAAGCCTCAAGGAAGAGGAGTAACAGGGCCAAACTGTACCAAAAGAAGCGTATTTTGCTTGTAAACAGGGCTTTTTTTGGTATAATAGACCACGGAGGAATTAACATGGCAGAAGTTTTTAACAAGAAAGATTTAGCTGAAAGATTAGCTGACGAATTTGAATTAACAAAGAAGGCAGCCGGCGAAGAAGTACAGTTCCTGCTGGACACTGTAATTGCTGAACTGGAAAAGGGCAACTCTGTTGATTTAAGCGGTTTCGGAAAGTTCGTCGTTAAGGAAAAGGCAGCACATGATGGAATTAATCCTGCTACAAAGACAAAGATCACTATCGCTGCTAAAAAGGCCGTAGCCTTCAGACCTGCTAAAGCTTTAAAGGAAACAGTTAAGTAAAAAATTAGGACCAATTTGGTCCTTTTTTATTTTTTTGGGATACATATATGTTAAAATATAGATGAGGATAGAATATGCATATTTCTGATGTACGCAAGTTTCTGAGATGCCCGCGTCTGTATCAGTATTCATTAAAAGATAATCAAAAGTCATTTCCATACTTCAACATCAATATCAATGTTGATGAGAGTATTGTCGATAAACTCAGAATTGATAATTATTACCTGGGAAGGGTAAATGAAGATAATGATAATACAGCCGAAGCTCTGAAAGAACATGAATGGCTTCTTAGGGCAAGATTTACCTACAGAGGCTTAAGATGCAGAGTGCCTTACCTTTATCATAAGGACAGTCACTGTGATCTGTATTTTTCATCATATAGCGTCAACCCGACAGACGGTGAAGCGGATAACATCATGTGGACTGCCGCAGTAGTTGAGAAAAACGGTCTGACCGTAGATAACGTATACATCATTTACCCGAATAAGGAATACGAAAGATCGGGAGAACTGGATCACGATGCGTTATGGAACATCACTGATCACTTCTTCAACGGCAACGGTCATCTGACCAAGCACATTCTGACCTACATCAGAAACAAGGACTTTGATATTGACGGTGTACTGGACATCCTGCTGCATTTCGACAGCGGCTTTGAGGAAGAGGCCGTCAGAACGTCAAAATGTGCCGGCAGAAACAAGTGCCCGTATTATGAAAAGTGCTTCCCTGAAGAGAGCAGAGTACCTGACAACAGCATCCTTACCCTGATGGGATCACAGTATAAATATGAAATGTACCGCTCAGGCATCAGATACCTGAGAGATGTAAATACCGATAAGTTTGAAGGCTCTCAGCAGCAGTTTGCCCAGATCATGGCAGACCGCCAGGGGGGCAGGTTCTTTGACAAGCTGGCATTAAGCGACTGGTTAAAAAATTATTCTGGCTATCCGATGTCATTCATAGATTTTGAATGGGATCTGTACCTGGTACCGCCGTATGACGGCATGCATCCGCTGGACGTGAATCTGTTTCAGTATTCACTGCACATCATGGATGAAGACGGTACCGTTACCCACAGGCAGTTCATCGGTGAAAGGGACTGCAGAGAGGAATTCCTTAAGCGCATGATCGAGGACATTCCTGATGAAGGTGTGATATTTGCCTATAACGCCAGAGGAGCGGAGATACTTAGACTGAGGGAATTACAGCGTTACTTCCCGCAGTATTCCGACAGACTGGAAGGCATAATCAGCAGATTCGTGGATCTGGCACTGCCGTTTGTCAACGGGGTCGTCTACGACGTCAGGATGAGGGGAATGTATTCTCTCAAGGTAATACAGGAAATGCTGGACGATCAAAGATCATATCATGATCTTGCCGTTGAAAACGGACTCGACGCCGTAGCCATCCACCGTTTGCTTGAACAGTGTGATGACCCGGAAAAAAAGAAGCAGTACTACGAAGATCTGTATGAGTACTGCGGACTGGATTCCTATGCGATGATCGAGGTTTACAACTGGCTCATTTCACTGATATAGGATTTAACCGCTGAAAATCAGCGGAGGAGGTATAAAATGAAAATCAAGGTTCATGGAAAAGACTTAACAGTCAGCCAGGATATGGTAGAAAGAATTGCCTATAAGCTGTCATTCCTGGACAAGTACATCTTAATTGATGATGAAACGACTGCTCAGGTCATTGTCAAGAAGCATGGTAACAACATCAAACTGGAAGTGACGGTACCTACCAAAGTAGGCTACTTACGTTCCGAAGTTATCGATAAGGATATCAGGAACGCCATAGATGATTCAATTGATAAATTAGAGGATCAGCTGAGAAGACAGAAGACACGTCTGTCAAGAAGACATAAGGAAAAGCTGGCAAAGAACTTCATTTCTGAGGATGTAGAAGAAGAAAAGACCGTACCGGTAAGAGTAAAGAGAGTACCGGTTGAGGAAATGGACGTTGAAGAAGCCATCATGCAGATGGAGCTTCTCGACCATTCATTCTTCATTTTCAAGGATTACAGCTCTGGTGTAATCAGCGTTGTATACAAGCGTGAAGAAGGAGGATACGGCGTAATCGAAGCTGTCTAAGCTGCCAATTCTGGCAGCTTTTTTCTTTTTCAAAATATTATAAAATGAGCACAATATATGATATAATTATCAGTGAATTCAGGAGGCGTTATTATGGATAAAATTGGAGAGAAGTTCAAACGTTTTATTTCAGCAGAGGATGAAGACGGCGAAGAAGAATTTGAAGAAGTAGAGGAAGCTCAGCCAACTTCAGACTATGAAGAAGCTAATCAGAAGGGCATCCTGAAAACTGATGCCAAGATGATCATCTTCGAACCGCGTTCATATGATGATGCAACAAGTATCGCAGATTACTTAAAGGTAAATAAAGCCTGTGTTGTTAACATTCACAGATTACAGAATGAATACCGTCAGCGTCTGATCGACTTCTTATGGGGCGCTGTATACGCAATCGATGGCAAGATTCAGAAGGTTGGTACAGATGTATTCCTGTGCACACCTAAGAGCGTACCGGTAAACGGTGGGCTTGAAGAATCTGTTGACTAGTGAATAACTCGGTTTATCAGCACTATCAGGGCTACGAATTTCTAATCAGAAAATTAGAAGAAGGCATTACGAGATACGAAAGAAACTATATACCGGTGGTATATGGTTTTCTTGGTGTCGACGAGCTGAAAGTAGCCGAAACATACATTGGCAACCGTGTACCATATGAAGCCTTTGGTGGCTATGATGAAGCCTTCAGCAGGCGTCTGGTCATAGGAGAGGATCTGGATGGCAGTGATTACATCTGCTGCCTGAAGGCAACCTATGACACCAGATTCAATACGCTAACGCACAGGGATGTGCTGGGAGCGGTATACCACCTGGGAATAGACGAAGAGACCTTCGGCGACATGTGGGTAGAAGACGGTGCCATTTATCTGTATGTGACCAGGGAGATCAGTCAGTTCGTCATGGATGAACTCAACAGAATATCACGGGTTTCGGTACGATTCAGGGACAATGGGGAGTTCGCCGGACAGGTATTCAGATTCAGATCCAGAAGCGTTACCGTATCGAGTTACAGACTGGATAAGATGCTCTCTCAGGTCATCAGAAAATCGCGGGAAAAGGCGCGTGAATACATCGAAAACGGGCTTGTTGCCGTGAATTACAAGACTATTGAAGATTGCGATTATCTATGTCATAATTGTGATATATTGTCGGTCAGGGGTGTTGGAAGATTCATGATAGGGGAGGAAAAAGCCTCTACCAAGAGCGGAAATCACGTCCTTGAGATACGGCAGTTCATCTAGGAAGGAAGGTCACAAATGAGCGAGAACAGTAGTTTCGACATTGTCCGTAACGGCTACGATCCCGGTCAGGTTTCCAGAAAGATCAACGCCATGCAGTCTCAGATCGACAGTCTCAATGACCTGGTTATGACCTATAAGGGTCAGATCGAAAAGGTCAGCGCTCAGTTCAGGACCTTACGTGACCGTTATCAGGAACTCGTATCGGAACTGACAATGAGAGAAAAGGCAGCTGACGATGTTACCAGGCTGGCCTTAAGGGAAGCAAATTCAGTGATTGAGAATGCTCAGCGCAACGCTGATGCCATCATTGAGGAAGCTCTGTTCAAGGCCAAGAGCCTTCTGGCAGAAACGGAAAGCTACAACGATGAATCCAACAGGAGAAAGGGAGAACTCAAGGCTCACCTGGAACAGTTCATCGAAACATTAGACGGATGCGAAGCCCCTGAGGCTCCGGATCTGGACAGTCTGGTGAAGAAAATCACCAGCGAAGAATAAAGGCGAGGAAAAAGACATGCTGGCTGTTTCCGGCAATGAGAGAATTGACGGTTGGTGCAAGTCAATCAGGGAAACGATCAGATATCACTTTGGAGCCGTACTGGCGACATGTAGTCAGTAACGTTGCCCGCGTTAAGGGATAGAGGGCATGTACATATCGTACATGAACTAAGGTGGTACCGCGTTAACACGTCCTTAGGTTTAAGGACGTATTTTTTTAGGGAAATGAGGGATTTTTATGGATTACAAGGATACGCTATTGATGCCGAATACCAGTTTTGAGATGAGAGGCAATCTGCCTAAGAAGGAGCCTGGTATTCAGGAGAAATGGGAACACATGGACCTCTATCACAAGATGGTCGCCAATAATGAAGGAAAGCCGCTGTTCGTACTGCACGACGGTCCGCCATATGCCAACGGCAACCTGCACATGGGAACAGCCATGAACAGATGTCTGAAGGACTTCGTCGTAAAGAGCAGACACATGGATGGCTATCAGATCAGCTTCTATCCGGGCTGGGATACTCACGGCCTGCCAATCGAAAATGCCATGCCTAAGTTGGGCTACGACCGCAAGAAGATGAGCGTTGCCGATTTCCGTCAGAAGTGTGAAGAATATGCCCGTCAGCAGATCGAGATTCAGAAGACGACCATGAAGAGACTGGGAACAGTCGCTGACTTTGACAATCCTTACATTACGCTGCAGAAGACTTTCGAAGCTGACCAGATCAGGACTTTCGGCAAGATGGCTCTCAAGGGACTCATCTTCCAGGGACTGAAGCCAATTTACTGGTCACCGGAAAGAGAAAGCGCCGTAGCTGACAGTGAAATTGAATATCACGACCGTAAAGATCCTACCATTTTCGTTACGTTTGACGTTAAGGACGGCAAGGGTGTGCTTGACGGTGATGAGAAGTTCGTCATCTGGACAACCACGCCATGGACACTGCCGGCCAATACCGCAATCACCCTGAACCCGGCATTCAACTATGCCGTTGTGGAAACAGAGAAGGGCAAGCTGATCGTTCTGGATACCTTAGTTGATTCTCTGATGGAGAAGTTCGGACTTACCGAATACAAGGTTCTGAGAACAATCCCTGCACAGAAGCTGGAATACGTTACCTGCAGACACGTACTGTATCCTGAGGAAAAGGAATCAATCATCTGTCTGGCAAACTATGTCACTGATGAAGATGGTACCGGCTGTGTTCATACAGCAGGCGGACACGGTCTCGATGACTTCATGACAACCAGCAGATATGGCTTACCGGCATTCTGTCCGGTAGATGAAAGAGGCTGCATGACAGCTGAAGCCGGGGACTGGCTGGAAGGACAGTTCGTCTTCGATGCCAACAAGACCATTGTCACCAGACTTGATGAGCAGGGCCGCTTACTGAAACTTGAATGGATCACCCACAGCTATCCTCATGATGAAAGAATGAAGAAGCCGGTAATCTTCCGCGCCACAACTCAGTGGTTCGCATCAATTGAGAAAATCAAGAAGGAACTGCTGGATGCCGTAGACGCTACGACATGGCACAATGAATGGGGTCACCTGCGAATCTACAACATGATCAAGGACCGCAAGGACTGGTGTATCTCCCGTCAGAGAGTATGGGGCGTACCTATTCCTATCTTCTATGATGAGTCCAACAAGCCGATCATCGATGAAAAGGTATTCGAACACGTAGCTGAACTGTTTGAACAGTATGGTTCAAATGTCTGGTTTGAAAGAGAAGCCAAGGACCTTCTGCCGGAAGGATACACGAATCCAGGCAGCCCGAACGGCATCTTCACCAAGGAAACCGACATCATGGACGTCTGGTTTGACAGCGGTTCATCTCATAACACATTTGCCAGAAGAGGCCTGCCATATCCATGTGATCTGTATCTGGAAGGCAGCGACCAGTACCGTGGCTGGTTTAACTCAAGCCTGTCAGTAGGCGTAGCTACCCATGACGGTGTAGCTCCATACAAGGCAGTTCTGTCACACGGCTACGTAGTTGACGGCAAGGGCATGGCAATGCACAAGTCAGCCGGCAATGTCGTAAATCCGATGGATGTAATCGCCAAGTACGGTGCCGATATTCTGAGACTCTGGGCATCACTGGTTGACTTCAAGCAGGACATGAGATGTTCAGATGACATCTTCAAGCAGGACTCAGACTTCTACCGTAAGGTGCGTAACACCTTCAGATACTTGTTAGGAAACATCAATACCCAGACCAAGTCCGGTGAAAAGGACTTCGTCTATGCTGAAGACAAGATAGCCTATGAGGATCTGGAGAGCGTTGACCAGTATGTTCTGGTACTGTTAAGCGAACTGACTGCTCACGTTAAGGAAAACTATGCACAGTATAACTTCATAGAGGTTGCATCATCACTGATCAGCTTCATGACAAATACATTAAGTGCCTTCTACATGGACTATGCCAAGGACATTCTCTACATTGAGAAGGTAGATTCATTAAGAAGAAGACAGGTTCAGACGGTATTCTACGAATGCTGCGACGCCTTATGCAAACTGTGGTCACCGATCCTGTCATACACGGCTGAAGAAGTATTCTCATTCCTGAATCCTGAGGTAGAATCAGTATTCCTGACCGCGTTCCCGGAGACTAAGAGTTACTCTAACGCAGAGGAAGTCAAGGAAAAATGGAACAAATACATGAAGGTAAGGGATGACATCCTCAAGGCTCTGGAAATTGCCAGAGACGGAAACGTTATTCACAAGGCTCTGGAAGCCAAGGTATATCTGAAACCGAAGGCTGAATACAGAGACTGCCTTGCCGGCTTAAGCAACCATGATCTTGCTCAGCTGGTCATCGCTTCCCAGTTCGAACTGACTGAAGAAGAATACGATGAATACGATACAGGCTGGATCAGAATTGAAAACTTTGAAGGACATACCTGTCCGAGATGCTGGAATGTAGTCGACCACGTTGATGAAAACGGCTTATGCGACAGATGTCACGCAATCATTGAAGGTTAATGAATTAAACAGGCAGAAAAAACTGCCTGTTTTTTCATTTCCTTATTGACATTCATGTGCGGCAGCTCTATCATTTAATTAGTTGAACAGATGTTCAAATGATGAGAGGTAGCATTATGAAGAAAACTTATAAGATCGAAGTAGACTGCGCAAACTGTGCCAATAAGATGGAACAGGCAGCCAGGAAGACAGAAGGGGTCAAGGACGCCGTTGTAAATTTCATGACACTTAAGATGAGTGTTGAATTTCTGGAAGGATATGATCATAAGGAAGTCATGAAGAACGTTCTGGTCAACTGCAAGGCTGTCGAGGACGAATGCGAGATCTACCTTAAGTAATAGATGACTAAGAAACAGAAGAACGTACTGACAAGAATAATAGCCGCTATTATTCTTGTTATTATATGCAGGCTGTTGCCTCTCGAAGGGATCTGGAGCTTTATTGCCTATATGGTCCCTTATCTGATCGTCGGTTACGACATTCTGAAGAAAGCCCTGCATGGAATTAGGAATAAACAGGTATTTGACGAAAACTTCCTGATGGCAGTTGCGACCGTTGGTGCCATTGCCCTGGGAGAATATGTAGAAGCGGTAAGCGTAATGCTGTTCTATCAGATCGGGGAATTCTTCCAAAGCTATGCCGTGGGAAGAAGCCGCAAGAGCATTACGGAATTAATGGACATCAGACCTGACTATGCTAACATCGAAGGTGAAAACGGACTAGAACAGGTCGATCCTGATGAAGTTGAAACGGGTACCGTCATCGTGGTACTGCCAGGTGAGAAGATCCCGATGGACGGCATCGTAAGGGAAGGCGAAAGCAGACTGGATACCAGTGCTCTCACGGGGGAAAGCGTACCCAGAAGTGCCAGGCCGGGCGATGAAGTAATAAGCGGATGCATCAACCTTGAAGGCGTGCTGAAGATAGAAACAACGAAGGAATTCGGGGAATCAACCGCTTCAGTCATCCTTGACATGGTGGAGAATGCCTCCAGCAGAAAATCCAGAAGCGAACAGTTTATTACCAGATTTGCCCGTTACTATACACCGGCAGTATGTTACAGTGCTCTGGCACTGGCCATCTTACCGCCGCTGGTACTGTATTTCATGGGCAGGGATCCGAATCTGAGCAGCTGGATCTACAGAGCACTTACTTTTCTGGTAATCTCATGTCCGTGTGCGCTGGTCATCAGCATCCCATTAAGTTTCTTCGGAGGCATTGGCGGCGCCAGCAATCAGGGTATTCTGGTCAAGGGTTCCAACTATCTGGAAGCCTTAAGCAAGGTAAGCACGATCGTCTTTGACAAGACGGGAACGATCACCAGGGGAGTCTTTGAGGTAAATGAATTTCTGGATTGCGATAATAAGGAAGAAACGTTGTATTACGCAGCGCACTGTGAAGGATATTCAAATCATCCGATCGCCCGCAGCATCAGAAACGCATATGGAAAAGACATTGATGAAAGTCTGATCGATAACGTCAGGGAAGTAAGCGGACAGGGCATTATCGCCACCGTTGATTCTCATGAGGTAGCCTGCGGAAATGACAAGCTGATGAGAACCGTAGGGGTTGACTTCAGGAAGGCTGAAAGCTATGGAACCATAGTCTACGTGGCAGTTGACGGCAGATTTGCCGGCAGCATCATCGTATCGGACGTTCTGAAGGATAATGCCGAGAAGACATTCAGAGCTTTGCCAACGATCGGAGTGAAGAAGACCGTAATGCTGTCAGGAGACCGCAAGGCGGTAGCCGAAGGCATTGGCAATAAGCTGAAGATAAGTGAGATATATGGCGAACTGCTGCCGGAAGAAAAGGTTGAAAAGCTGGAAGAGATTCTTTCTGAAGGCCAGACAACGGCTTTCGTAGGTGACGGCATCAACGATGCCCCGGCCTTAAGCAGAGCAGACATTGGCATATCAATGGGTGCCCTGGGCAGTGATGCGGCAATTGAGGCAGCTGACATCGTTCTGATGGATGATGACATCTACAAGCTGGTCAAGGCTGTCAAGATCGCCAGAAAGTGTATCAGAATAGTATATGAGAACATCTACTTCGCAATAGGTGTCAAGCTGGCGTGTCTGGTTCTTGGTGCCCTGGGCATCGCCAACATGTGGCTGGCCATATTCGCGGACGTAGGCGTCATGGTAATTGCGGTCATCAATGCCATGAGAGCATTGAATGTAAAGAATCTCTAGGAGGATAACATGACAAAAAACAGGGAAATGATGAATGAAAAGGAACTGACCGAACTGGCTGAACTGTTCAAGGTATTCGGTGATTCCTCAAGAATAAAAATACTGTATGCTCTCTTTGAAACGGAAATGGGCGTTGGCGACATTGCCGACACCATTGACATGACGATTTCAGCCGTATCCCATCAGTTAAGGATTCTGAAACAAAATCATCTGGTCAAGAGCAGAAGAGACGGCAAGTCAATCTTCTATTCACTGGATGACGACCATGTATACAAGATCCTGGCCATGGGCAAGGAGCACATCGAAGAGTAAGGCTGATAAGGCCTTTTTCTTATGGCAAAATGAAGCTATAATATGCGTATGGAAATAAGGTCTGTCGACAATCAGAATGTCATAAAATGGGAAAAACTGAGAATGAAGAAATACCGTGACGAATACGGTCTTTTCATCGTTCAGCAGAAGCACATGATAGGGGAAGCCATCAGCAGGGGATTACTGGAAACACTGCTGATACTGGAAGGAAAAGAAAACCCGTTTGACCATGATGCCATAACCGTTTCCGAAAAGGTAATGAAGAAGCTATCAGGCAACGTTTCCCTCAATGACTGTCTGGGCATCTGCAAGATAGCAGAGCCAGAACTTCCAATCGGAACCAGCTATATAATTCTGGAAAACGTTCAGGATCCGGGCAATGTCGGGACGATCATCAGAACGGCATGTTCATTCGGTTATGATGCGGTGATACTGACCGGTAACTGCGCTTCACTTTACAACGAGAAGACGATTCAGTCCACTCAGGGAGCACTGTTCCACATACCGGTACTGACAATGGATTTCAGGGAAGCTGCCGAAAGGCTCAAGACAATGGGTGTCAGACTCTTCGCGACGACATTATCAAGTGTCAGCTATCTCACGGATGTCCGTAAGTGTGACAGGTATGCGCTGGTATTCGGCAATGAGGGACAGGGAATGAGTAACGAAGCGGTCAGTCTGTGCGATGAGAACATCAAAATCGAGATGTCAGGCTTTGAATCCCTGAACGTCGCAGTTGCCTGCGGCATCTGTGCCCATTATTTCAAAAACAGTTTGAAGTAATCGCCATTGGAGGCTATAATATATTCAATACGATGAAAAGGAACATAGTATGTGCTCTTATCCCAGAGAGGAAGTGGCCGGTGAAAACTTCTGATAATCACATATGCATTCACCTTGGAGTGGGACTAATCATCCCCGTATGGCTGCGTTAAGGCTTAATGAGTGTGTGTTCTTGAAATGCACAAGTAAGGTGGTACCACGTTAAGCGTCCTTATGCTGGACGCTTTTTTTCAGGAAGGGGAATAGATATGAATCGTGATTGGGAATCAATGAGAAAGGAGTATCTGGCCAGGATCTCTGAATGTAAGGAACTGAATTCCCTGGAACAGCTGAGAATTGAACTGCTTGGCAAGAAAGGCAGTGTCAATGCGCTGATGCAGGAAATGAAGAATCTGGCAGTTGAGGAGAAGAAAGCCTTTGGCATGGCCGTAAACAACCTCAAGCAGGGGCTTGAAAAGAGCTTTGCTGAAAAGCTGGAACAGCTTAAGAAGGCTCAGCTTGAAGCTCAGCTGGCCAAGGACAGAATCGACATTACCTTACCGGCAACCTCATACAGACATGGAACACTGCATCCGCTGACGGTCATCCGTCAGGAGATCGAGGACATCTTCGTGGCAATGGGGTATTCCGTAGTAGAAGGACCGGAAGTAGAATATGACGTCTATAACTTTGAAAAGGCCAACATTCCGCATGACCATCCGGCACGTGACATGCAGGATACATTCTATGTCGATGTCAGAAGACTGTTAAGGACACAGACAACAGCCATTCAGATGCGTGTTCTGGAAGCTCAGGGCAACAAGCTGCCTATCAAGGTAATCTGCCCTGGCAAGGTTTACAGACGTGACGATGATGATGCAACCCATTCACATCAGTTTACTCAGATCGAAGTACTGGTCGTAGGTGAAGGCATTACCCTGGCTGATCTGAAGGGAACACTGGAATTACTGGCCAGAAGCATGTTCGGACCGGAGAGACAGGTAAGACTGAGACAGTCATACTTCCCATTTACTGAACCTTCACAGGAAGTAGACGTATCATGCCATGTCTGCGGCGGCAAGGGCTGCCCGGTATGCAAGGGCACCGGCTGGATTGAGATCCTGGGCAGTGGCATGGTTCATCCGAATGTACTCGAGGAAGCAGGAATTGATTCAACGAAATACAGCGGCTTCGCTCTGGGACTTGGCGTTGAAAGAGTAGCAATGCTGAAGTACGGCATTGACGATATCCGTATCTTATACAGCAATAACATTGGATTCCTCAGGAATTACAAGCGTTTTGAATAGGAGGTGTCAGCATGAGAGTAACTTATAACTGGTTGAAACAGTACATGGATCTGTCAGATGTTACACCTGAAAGGCTGGCAGAAGAGATGACAAGAAGCGGTCTGGAAGTTGAAGGCGTTCAACCAATGGCTTCAGCAAGCGACCTGGTCATCGGATATGTTAAGGAATGCATTGATCATCCTGACAGCGACCATCTGCACGTATGTCAGGTTGATGATGGAACAACGGTAAGACAGATTGTTTGCGGTGCACCTAATGTCAGAGCAGGCATCAAGGTCATCGTTGCCCTGCCTGGCTGCAAGCTGCCTGGCGGAGAGATCAAGTCGGGAGTCATCAGAGGTCAGAAGTCTGACGGCATGATCTGCGCTCTGTTTGAACTTGGCGTTGATAAAAAGCAGCTGACGGAAGAACAGCTTTCAGGCATTGAGATATTGCCTGATGATGCTGAAGTCGGCAACAGAAAGGTTCTTGAATATCTGAACCTGGATGATGTCATTTATGATGTGGGACTTACGCCTAACAGAGCCGACTGTCTGGCAATGTGGTCACTTGCAAAAGAGGTTGGAGCAACTCTAAATAAGGAAGTCAGACTCCCTGATTACAGCTATGAATGCGAAACCGTACCGGCTACTCTGAAGCTGGCTTCAGAAACTGACAAGTGTCCGTTATTTGAAGGCAAGATCGTTAATCACGTAGTCATAAAGCCGTCACCGAAGTGGCTGCAGGATGCCCTGCACGCAGCCGGCGTAAAGGCCATCAACAACGTCGTTGACATTTCCAACTACGTTATGCTTGAAACCGGTCAGCCATTACACTTCTATGACCTGGCAAAGATCCCGCTGAGAGAGATCACCGTAAAGACAGGCCTGGATGAGATCTATACGGCACTGGACGGCATTGAATACAAGATCCAGCCGGAAGACATCATGATCACTACCGGCGGCAAGGCCATCGGCATTGCCGGTGTCATGGGCGGTGACGACAGCAAGATCGACGAGGATACAAAGGGCATCATCATTGAGGCTGCCACATTCAATAACGTCTCAATAAGAAACACATCAAGAAGGCTTGATCTGAATACAGAAGCTGCCGTACATTTCCAGAAGGGCATCGATCCAAAGGGCGGACATAAAGCCGTTGAAAGAAGCGTACAGCTGCTCATCGAACTGGCTGAGGCCAGCGGTATTGAAGAAACCGTATTATGTGGAACAAATGACTTCAGAGAAACCGAGATCATCGCTTCGGTAAACAGAATAAATGCACTCTTAGGTACTAAGTTCAGCTATGAGCAGATATGTTCAACCTTTGAGAGACTGGATTTCCAGCCTCGCAAGGTCAGCGACGATGAGATCGCCACGGTGATCCCGTCATACCGTACGGACATCAAGGTATGGCAGGATCTGGCTGAGGAAGTAATAAGGATCCTGGGCTATGACAACATCGTTTCAACACTGCCATTGATGCCGACTGTTCAGGGCGGTCTGTCTGAACTTGGCAGGAAGAAGAGAGTCGTTCAGAACATCATGAATGGTGCTGGATTAAGCGAAGTAATCAGTTATTCACTGGTATCACGCGCCAAGATAGATGAGGGTATTATGAACTGCGATGATCCGGTAGAAATCGCCAATCCTTTAAGCGAGGAAAGAAGATACTACCGTACGTCATTACTGCCAAGCATGCTGGAGACAGCTGCCTTCAACGTAGCCAGAAGCAATGAAGAATACGGACTGTTTGAACTGGCCAATGTATACGGCAATGACAATGACGTCGAAGAACTGCACCTTTCAATGATCATGTCTGAAAAGACGACTGATTCAAGATGGAACGGTGTCGCAGACAGAAATGACTTCTATAAACTGAAGGGTATTGTACTGGCTTTACTGGACAAGCTTGGCTATGACGAAAAGAGAGTCAGTTTCACGGTCAGTGAACAGACAAATGAAATGCTGCACCCGAATAAGAGCGCCGATATAGCCGTTGACGGCAAGTTCATCGGCAAGATCGGTGTCATTCATCCGACATGCCGCAGAAAGTATGACCTGGATGATAACGTAATGGGTGAACTGAATCTGTCAGCCCTGTTCGCTGCAAAGCCTGCCAAGGTAAGGTTTACTTCAGTAGCCAGATATCCGGCTGTAAGTTACGACCTGGCAATGATCGTCAGTGAAGATGTCACTGCTGAGCAGATAGTCAAAGTCATCAAGAAGGCTGGCGGCAAGCTGCTCAAGGAAACAGAGATATTTGACGTTTACAGAGGAGCAAACATCCCTGATGGCCAGAAGAGCGTTGCGGTAAAGGTAGTCTATCAGTCAGCAGAAAAGACTCTGTCTGAAGATGACATCATGCCGCATCATACTGAGATAATCAGTCAGTTAAGAAAAGCATTGGGCGCAACCCTGAGAGACAGCTGAGTCTTGTCAGGCAATACGCTGAAGAGTATAATTTAATAGGCAAATTTTAAGGAGGAGATATTTATGGGACGTGCACATGAAGTGCGTGCAGCATCAATGGCTAAGACAGCAGCAGCAAAGACAAAAGTTTACTCACGTTATGGCAAGGAAATCTACATGGCTGCCAAGAGTGGTGTTCCTGATCCTTCAATGAATGTTGCTCTGAAGAGAGTCATCGAAAAGGCCAAGGCCAACCAGGTACCGGCTGACGTAATCAAGCGTAACATTGAAAAGGCCAAGGGAGGTAACGCTGAGGCTTACATCGAAAACCGCTACGAAGGATTCGGACCAAGCGGTTCCACCATCATCGTTGAAACTCTCTCTGACAACTCCAACCGTTCACTGGCTGAAATCAGAAGCTGCTTCAACAAGGCTCACAGCAACCTCGGACAGGCCGGAAGCGTTTCCTTCAATTACGAAACAAGCGGCATTCTCTCATTCAAGGGAACTGAGGATGAGGTTCTGGACATTCTGATGATGGCTGAAGTTGACGTAAAGGACATTGAATCAGAAGATGATACGGTCACCGTATACGTTGATCCAAAGGATCTCTACGCTGCCAAGGATGCACTTGAAGCCGAGAAGGGCGAAATGGCCTTTGATGTAATGGAAATCAGCATGTTACCAAATGACTATGTAACTCTGGAAGGCGATGACAAGATGCTGTTTGAGAGATTACTGCGTCTGCTTGATGAAGTTGATGACGTACAGCGCGTATATCACAACGTAGAAGGCATGTAATTAATTAACCGCAGAAATATAATCTGCGGTTTTTTAATGCTATAATTAACGTAAGGAGTGTTTGAATATGGATAACAGAGAGACCAGAAACGCCGAAGCAGTCAGGCAGCTGGCTGCCGAATGCACACTGTTTTTAAAGAGAAACGAAGACTTTCCGCTAACTGAACCATGCAAGGTTGCCTTATTTGGCTCAGGTGCCAGAAAGACGATAAAGGGCGGAACCGGCAGCGGTGACGTCAATTCACGGGTTACGGTTTCCATTGAGGAAGGCCTGAAGAATGCCGGATATGACATCGTGACAAAGCACTGGCTTGATGAATATGATGCAATTAAGAAGGCAAACCATGAGAAATTCATTGCCGGTATTAAGGAAAAGGCCAAGAAGCAGCACAAGCTGGCCGTGATGGTCGGCATGGGTGCTGTTGAAATGGAACCTGAATATGAATTTGAAATGAACTATGAAGCTGATGCGGCAGTTTACGTGCTCAGCAGGATCAGCGGTGAAGGCAATGACCGCAGAAACGAAAAAGGTGATTTCAGGCTTACTGATACCGAAATAAGGGACATCCTTAAAGCCATGGAAAAGTATCCGAAGTTCATGCTGGTTCTCAACGTAGGCGGACCGGTCGACCTTACGGAAGTTGCTGAAGTGGAAAACATCCTGTTATTGTCCCAGCTCGGTGCAGAGACAGGAAACATAATGGCTGACATCATCAGCGGCAGGTCATATCCAAGCGGCAAGCTTTCAACGACCTGGGCAAGATATGAGGACTATCCGGGAAAGGATGACTTCGGTGCCGATCAGCAGACCAGATACCGTGAAGGCATCTATGTAGGTTACAGATATTTTGATACCGCAGGCGTGAAGCCGATGTTCCCGTTTGGTCATGGCTTAGGCTACACTGATTTCAAAACTGCCGTAAAGGAAGTAATGGTAAACGATGATGCCGTAACGGTCGTTGCTGAAGTGGAAAACACGGGTGCACATCCTGGAAAGGAAGTCGTTCAGACGTATGTTTCCGAACCGGATGGCAGACTGGATAAGGCATATCAGAAGCTGTGCGCCTTCGCAAAGACTGAAGAGATAAAGCCTGGTGAAAGCACTGAAGTCATCATGAACTTCAGAATGAAGGATCAGGCTTCCTATGATACAGAGAATCAGTGCTTCGTCCTGGAGAAGGGGGATTATGTCATCAGAGTTGGTAACAGCAGTGATAATACTGAAACGGCTGCAGTCATCTATCTTAATGACGACATCGTTACAAAGGTGGTACATAACTGCTTCGGTAACATTGACTTTGACGAGTATTCCCTGAAAGTTGAAAGAATTGGTTCAACAGAAAGTGACAATGCGTTTGTTCTGAGAAGAGAAGACATTAAGACTGAAAAGATAAATTATGAACTGCAGGAAGAGACCGATGATTTCGTAGAGGAATTATCCGATGAGGAACTGGCAGTATCATCTGTCGGCAGCTTCTCAGCCGGCGCCATAGGCCTGGACATGATCGGTAATTCCGGCAAGAAGGTAGCCGGTGCTGCCGGTGAGACGGCCAGCATGCTTGAAGGCAAGGGAATGCCGGCGCTGGTAATGGCAGACGGTCCTGCAGGCATAAGGATAAACAAGGACTACACGTTAAGCAAGAAGGGACAGGTTGGTGTTGGTTCAGCATTACCCGGAGACTTCATGGAATTATTGCCGCCGGTAGCTCTGGCGTTAATGAATCCAAAACTGCCGTTTGCCCGCAAGAAGACGGTTCTCCATCATTACGCAACAGCCATTCCTATTGGTACGGCAGTTGCTCAGAGCTTCAACATTGAACTGGCAGAGAAACTCGGAGACATCGTCGGCGGCGAAATGGAGGAGTTCGGCATTCACCTGTGGCTTGCCCCGGCGCTGAACATTCATCGTAACGTACTGTGCGGACGTAACTTTGAATACTATTCTGAGGATCCGGTATTAAGCGGCATGATGGCTGCCTGGATCACCAATGGCGTTCAGAAGCACGAAAACAGAGGCGTAACTGTAAAGCACTATGCGGCAAATAACCAGGAGACCAACAGATACGGCAACAGCTCAGAGGCTTCGGAAAGAGCACTCAGAGAAATCTATCTGAAGAGCTTTGAGGTGTGTCTGGCCAACAGCAGTCCGATTGCCCTGATGACTTCATATAATCTCATCAACGGCATTCATACCTGCCAGCACTATGGTCTGATCCATGACATACTGCGCTGTGAATTCGGCTTCAGAGGCCTGGTAATGACCGACTGGATCGTCAGACTCATGATGTCCAAGAAGGATCCGCAGCCGGTAAATGCCGGACTCATCGCCAAGGCTGGCGGAGATCTGGTAATGCCTGGCAGCAAGACTGATTTCAATGAGATCATTCAGGCTCTTAACAAGGGCATTCTCAAGAGAACCCAGCTGAGAAAGAACGTTACAAGAGTATACCGCTTAGCCAGGAAAATGGCCGGTTAATCTTGATTCGGTTTATTGAAAGGAAGACCTTTCAGTTGTATAATTAATAAGAAGTACTCAGGAGGAACCCAAATGGCACGCAAAATGTTATTACTCGATATCGATGCTATCTTAAACAAGCAGTTTAATATTGACTTCAAGGGTTACTCTCCGGTCGAAGTTGACCAGTTCCTGGATTCCGTTGTCCGTGATTATGACAGCTACGAAAAGATGCTGTCAGAAGTCAGCGAGGAAGCTGAACATCTGAAGGATGAGAACTCTGCTCTCAAGAGCAAGGTTGCCGAACTGGAGGCCAAGGTAAGAAGACTGGAAGACAACAACAGTACTATCAATAACCAGATCACCAGCAATCTCTCACAGGTAGATATCCTGCGCAGAATTGCCAGACTGGAACAGGAAGTCTTCAATAAAAAGTAGTTAATTGACCAGGCAGTTGCTGCGGATGTTCATCCGTAGAGGAAAGTCCATGCTCACACTGTCTGTGATGACAGTAACGTTTGTGTCGGTATAATAAATAAAGCCGAGCGTAGACGGCGGCATCAACTCCTAAAGGAAACCATGGACGAGATGCCCTAAGGTGCCACAGTGACGTAGCCTGCAGGGAAACCTGCAGGGTGGAACGAGGTAAACCCCGCAAGTGAGAAACCCAAATTTGGTAGGGGAATCCGAAGTCTCTAACTAAGAAGAGATCAGGGACGGCTTAGCCGTAGATAAATAGCTGCCCGTGACAGAACATGGCTTACAGGTCAATTCATAAACAGCATAGAAATATGCTGTTTTTCTTTTTTTCAGTATACTTGAAACATATTCAAGTATGTGATAAAATAGCATTGTGTAATGATGCTAAACCATTTCTTAATATGTTATAATTTAAGAAATGTGAGAGGGGACGGTCATTTATGAATTTACCGAACAGGCTATCAATACTCAGAGTTGTACTCATCCCGATAATCGTGATCATATGGATTTTCCCATATGCACAGATGGGGATCACGTTACCGGTTTACCACATTGGCTTTGTTTCACTGCCATTAGTCAACATCATCGTTGTATCACTTTTTGCCTTTGCGTCATTCACTGATTTCCTTGATGGCTATCTGGCCAGAAAGAACAATCAGGTTACTACATTTGGAAAGTTCATTGACCCGATCGCTGACAAGTGCCTCACGACTACGATGTTCATCATGCTGGCAGTTAACGGAACGATTCCGGTAATTCCTGTCATCATCATGATATGGAGAGACATAATTGTCGATGGAGCCAGAATGATGGCTTCAGGCAAGGGCGTAGTAATGAGCGCTGGAATACTTGGCAAGATCAAGACGGTAGCTCAGATGTTCTGCATCATTCTCACAATGATCAATAACATTCCGTTTGAACAGCTTGGCTTACCGATGTGTGACATCCTGTTATGGTTCTCAACAATCATCAGTGTCATTGGAGGCATTGACTACTACAATCAGGCAAAGGAATTCATATGGGAGAGCAAGTAATGAAGGAACTATATGAATTACTGCTGGCCAGAAATTACACGATTGCCAGTTGTGAAAGCCTTACGGGCGGCCTGTTTACGGCCAGAATGACTGAGGTACCTCACGTTTCCCAGGTGCTCAAAGGCGGCATATGCTCATACTGGAATGAGATTAAGGAAAATGTCGTTGGCGTAAAGAGGGAAACAATTGACAGCGTAGGTGTTGTCAGCAAGGAAACGGCATATGAAATGGCTCTGAACGTTCAGAAGAAGTTCAATGTCAACGTAGCTGTTTCATTTACCGGAAATGCCGGCCCATCAACAATGGAAGACAAGCCGGCCGGACTGGTATACACATGCATCATCATCAATGATGAAGTTCATCATTACTGCGACCTGATCGACATGCCGCGTAATGAATTAAGAGAAGAGATCATCAGAAGAACAGTAGAAAGACTTAAACAGTATCTCAGGTAGAACTGTTACGGATAACAATAGTTTAGCAGGAGGACATTCAAATGGCTGAGAAGAGCAATGATACAGGCAAGATCCTGGATGAAACGATAAAGGAAATAGAGAAACAGTATGGCAAGGGCTCAATCATGAGACTTGGCGACGCTGCTGCCCTGGAAGTAGACGCCATTCCGACAGGCTCATTACTGTTGGACAGAGCAATCGGCATTGGCGGATATCCAAGAGGCCGTATCATCGAAATATACGGACCGGAGAGCAGTGGTAAGACGACACTGGCCTTACACGCTGTAGCCGAAGTACAGAAGAGCGGTGGCAAGGCAGCATTCATCGATGCTGAAAATGCCATTGATCCCGTATATGCCAAGAGTCTTGGCGTAAACATTGATGAACTAATTTTGTCTCAGCCGGACAGCGGTGAACAGGCTCTGGAGATTTCCGAACTGCTCATCAACAGCGGTGCCATTGACATCATCGTTGTTGACTCAGTAGCGGCCCTTGTTCCTCAGCAGGAACTGGATGGCGTCATCGGAGACAATACGATCGGCTTGAGAGCAAGATTAATGTCAAGAGCATTGGGCAGACTTTCAAGAGCCATCAACCGTTCAAGATGTACAGTGATCTTCATCAACCAGATCAGACAGAAGATCGGCGTTGTCTACGGTAACCCAGAAACAACTACAGGCGGTCTGGCTCTGAAGTTCTACGCATCTCTGAGAATTGAAATCAGAAAGGGCGAGGCCATCAAGCAGGGAACCGAGATCATCGGTAACAAGACCAACATCAAGATCGTCAAGAACAAGGTTGCTCCTCCATTCAAGAGCTGTCAGGTAGAGATCAGATACGGTGAGGGTATCTCCCGCTTAAGCGAAATCATTGATCTGGCAGTAGACTACGGTTTGCTGGAAAAATCCGGAACATGGTTCTCATATCAGGGCGAGAAGCTCGGACAGGGAAAGGAAAACGTCAGAGGATTCCTGAACGAACATCCTGAAATAGTAGATGAACTTGAGATGAAAATCAGAACTGAGATGAATAAGAAGGATGAATAAACAGCTGGGCAGATGCTCAGCTTTTCATTATGGATACTCATGGGGTCAGAGAAGAAAATGAATCAAAGAGAGATCAACCGGAATTACTACGAAGAAATAGCTGGACAATGGGCTGAGTACCGCAGGAATACGGTAACAGGAAAATGCCTTATTGAATTTGAAAGTATGCTGAAAAGACATTCAGCTGTTCTTGACGTGGGATGCGGTACCGGTTATCCGATAGCTGCTTATTTCTCGTTCAGGGGACATAAGGTCACAGGATTGGACATTTCCGATTCCATGATCGCTGAGGCAAAGGCACTTGATCTGCCGGATGCTGATTTCATTGTCAGTGATATGATGGATTATCAGCCTGACCATGAGTTTGATGCCGTGATAGCTTTTGACAGTCTCTGGTACGTAGAAGAGGAGAGACAGAAAGAACTGTTCCACAGACTTGCGGGCTGTCTTAAGGAACGCGGATATCTTCTGTTTACTCATGGACTGAGGAAAGGTACCGTTAACGGAGAAATGTTTTCCAGTCAGTTCATATACAGCAGCCCTGGCAGGGAAGCACTGAAAGAGATTCTTCACAAGGCAAACCTGACTGTACTCCAATGGCATGAGAATTATGCCGAAGAGTCAATAGGAGATCGTGAATTACTGGCTATTTGTAGCAAAAACGGGATACAAAAGGTATATTAACGCTTTTTTTACTGAAACAAAATGAAAATATGCTATATGGATATTTGTGAAAAATATGGTAGAATGTTAATGGTGTTTTTTGGAATACTAGATTTGGAGGTTATTTATGGATAGACATATTATTGACCTCATTTTATACTGTTCTGTTGGAATAATCATTGGAGTACTGATCATGACAGTGCTTTCCAAGATGGGTTTGAACAAAAATCAACAAAAGGCAGAGTTAATTATAAAGGAAGCAAACATCGAAGCAGAGAATGTCAAGAGACAGGCTGTTTTAGATGGTAAAAATGCGGCATATGATTTAAAACTGCAAGCTGAGAAGGAAATAAAGAAGCATCGTCAGGAAGTGACAGATCTTGAAAACAAGCTGTTAAGAAGAGACGATTCCCTCAATTTCCGTGAAGAAAAGATTCAAAATCGCGAGAAACAGCTGGAAGACCGCGAAGAATCAATTAAAACCAGAACTTCAGAATTAGATAGAATGAGAAACGACTTACAGAAGAAGATCGACATACAGGTCACTGAACTGGAAAGAGTCGCTAACCTTTCTGCTGCTGATGCAAAGGCAGAACTGTTCGCAATCGTTGAACAGCAGACAGCCAATGAAATGGCAGCTTACATGAAGGAAAAGGAAGACGAGGCCAAGTCAAGCGCATCTGAACTGGCCAGAAACATCATCGGCATTGCCATCCAGCGATATGCTCAGGAAGAGACAATTGACCGTACCGTTTCCGTTGTCGGACTGCCTTCAGAAGAAATGAAGGGCAGGATCATTGGTCGTGAAGGCCGTAACATCAGAGCAATCGAGCAGGCAACCGGAGTTGACCTGATCATTGATGATACGCCTGAGACAATTACCATTTCCTGCTTCAATCCAATCAGAAGAGAAATTGCCAGACAGACTCTGGAATACCTGATCAAGGATGGAAGAATCCAGCCTGGCAGGATTGAGGAAGTCGTAAACAAGAAGACCCGTGAACTGGACGAGGTCATCCAGAAGGCCGGTGAGAATGCCGTATTCTCATTGGGATTAGGCAAGATGGACAGAGAACTTGTCAAGCTCATCGGTACATTGAAATACCGTTACAGCTATGGCCAGAACGTCTTGCAGCATTCTCTGGAAGTTGCTCATCTGGCAGGCATCATGGCAGCTGAACTGCACATGAATCAGAACCTGGCTAAGAGAGCCGGCTTACTGCACGACATCGGAAAGGCCATTGACTTTGAGCAGGAAGGCTCACACGTTGAACTGGGTGTCAAGGTCTGCAAGAAGCACGGAGAAAACGAGATCGTTCTCAACTCAATCGCTTCACACCATGGCGATACCGAAGCTACCAGCGTAATTGCCAATCTGGTCGCTGCTGCTGATGCCTTATCAGCTGCCAGACCGGGCGCAAGATATGAATCTCTGGAAAACTATGTCAACAGACTTGAAGAACTCGAAAAGATCGCCAACGGCTTTGAAGGCATTGAGAAGAGCTATGCCATTCAGGCCGGCCGTGAGATCCGTGTCATGGTAATGCCTGACAAGATCGATGACGTCAACTGTTACAGACTTGCCAGAGAGATCAAGGACAAGATCGAAAACGAATTAACTTACCCTGGACAGATCAAGGTTACGGTTATCAGAGAAACAAGAGCCAGCGAAACGGCCAAGTAACATGAAGGTACTTTTTGTTGGTGATGTAGTTGGAAAATCAGGAAGAAATGCTCTCTTTGAGCATCTTCCTTTTTTAAAAGAAAAATACAATTATGATCTGTTAATTGTAAACGGGGAAAACAGTGCCCATGGCAAGGGGATCACCCGCAAGATCTACGACAGTTTCGTCAATGCCGGGGCTGACTGCGTGACCATGGGCAATCACACTTTTTCCAAGGACAACATCTTCACGTTCATAGAGAACGCCGACAGGATGATCAGGCCGGCAAACATGAGCCCTGTAGAATATGGCAAGCCGGTAAGGATCATTGAGTTTGAAGGCAGGAAGATAGGCATATTCAACATCTACGGCAGCGTATACATGGATAACGTTACCGATAACCCGTTCAAGACGATGGAGCGCCTCATTGAGGAATATCCCTGCGACATCAGGATCGTTGACTTCCATGGGGAGGCAACAAGCGAGAAGTATGCCTTCATGCATTACTTCTGCCAGAAAGTACAGATGATCGTCGGTACTCACACGCACATACAGACGGCTGATGAGGCCATCTTTGGCAGATGTGCCTTCATATGTGACGTCGGCATGACCGGACCGTATGATTCGGTATTAGGCAGAGACAAGTACGAAGTGATCAACATGTTCTACAATGAGGAGCCAAGCAGATATACCATTTCCGATAATCCGGGAATGCTGAGCGCAGTCATCGTGGACATTGACCTTGACAGTGAAAGTGCTGTCAGCATTGAGAGAATTCAAATAAAACCATAATGTTGAAAAATAACATCATTATGTTATAATGATTTACGTCAAGGAAAAGGAGTTGAGAATAAAATGCCAGTAGAAGTAAATAAAGAGGTTTGCATCGGCTGCGGAGCTTGTGTCGGTGTATGTCCAGTTGGAGCTATCCAGTTAGGCGAAGACGGCTTAGCTGAAAGCGATCCGGAAGTTTGTATCGACTGCGGCGCTTGCATGGACACCTGCCCAATGGGTGCTATTAGCGAAAAAGAATAGACCAAGCTCAACCGCTTGGTTTTTTGTGGTATGAGATATGAGTAATTACAGCTTACCTGATTTAAACAAGGCGCGTTTCCGCAGTTTCGGATACAGGGCAGACATCATCAGAGATGCCCTGAAAATGGATGAGACAAAGAGCCATCTCGGAGATGGTCTTTTCTATCATGTGATAACATACGGCTGCCAGGCCAATGTCAGAGACGGTGAAGTCATCTCCGGAATCCTGGAGATGATGGGATACAGTCATACTGAACTGCTTGAGCAGGCTGACATCATCATCCTGAACACCTGCGCAATCAGAGACAACGCCGAAAAGAGAGTAATAGGGGAAATAGGTTTCCTGCAGAACTACAAGCGCATCAAGCCTTCTTTGATATTGGGCTTGTGCGGATGCATGGCGCAGGAGGATGTTGTAGTTAAGCATATTATTGATAAATTCCCGAGTGTTCAGCTGGTATTCGGCACCCATAATCTCTATGAGCTGCCGCAGCTGATCGAAAACATAATCGTTAACAACGAGAGAAGCATCAAGGTATATTCCCAGCAGGGAAACATCTATGAAGGCCTGCCTTCAGTCAGGACATCAGCCTTCAAGGCCAGCATCAACATCATGGACGGCTGTGACAAGTTCTGTACCTACTGCATCGTTCCTTATACCAGGGGTCAGCAGAGAAGCAGACTGCTTGACGATGTCTTAGCTGAGGCCAGAGATCTGGTAGCCAGAGGCTACAAGGAGATCATGTTGCTGGGACAGAACGTCAATGCGTACGGCAAGGATCTGGATAAGGAAAACGGAGACTTCGCCAGACTGCTGAATGAAGTGGCGGCCACGGGCATCGCCAGAATAAGATTCATGACGTCTCACCCCTGGGACTTCACTGATGAGATGATCGATGCCATTGCCAATAACGACAACATAATGCCGTTCGTTCATCTGCCGTTACAGTCCGGCAGCAATGAGATCCTCAAGAAGATGGGCCGCAGATATACCAATGGTGAATACATTGCCTTGTTTGACAAGCTGAAAAGCAGAGTCAGGGACATCGCAATATCTACTGACATAATCGTCGGTTTCCCCAATGAGACCGATGCTGACTTTGAAGATACATTGAGAATAGTTGAATACTGCAAGTACGACAATGCCTATTCCTTCATCTTCTCCCCGCGTCCCGGCACCCCAGCCAGCAAAATGGAAGATGCCATTGACGTGGAAGTAAAGAAGGAAAGACTGCAGAGACTGAACGCCAGACTTGCATACTATTCCAAGATGAATAATCTGAAGTGGGAAAACAAGGTCGTAAAGGTCCTTGTTGACGGCCCTTCAAAGAATAATCCAAGTGTTTATGCGGGTTACACCCCACAGTCCAAGCTCATCAATTTCACTCTGAAAGAGGGTAACATTGGTGATATAATAGATGTAAGGGTTACTGAGGGCAAAAAGAATTCCCTCAACGGTGAACAGGAATAAGAAAGAGGAAATATGAGTAATATCAGAATTGTTGCCTTAGGCGGTTTGGATGAAAGCGGCAAGAATCTGTACTGCATTGAAATCGATGAGAACATCGTCATTGTCAATGCGGGCCTGAAATTCCCTGATGAAAACCAGTACGGTGTAGAATACATAGTCCCTAAGTTTGATTATCTGGAAGAAAACAGATCCAAAATAAAGGGACTTGTTCTGACGCATGCTCATGATGACATGATGAATGGACTGCCACAGCTGTTAAGAACCATTGACGTTGACGTCTGGGGACCACAGCTGTGTTACAGCGTGCTCAGACATAACATGAAGACCGAAGAATACAAAAAGGTACGTTTCCATGTGCTGCCGAGATATGGGGAAGCAGACATTAACGGCATTAAGATATCTACATTCGGACTTACACACGCAACGGCAGATGCCATCGGCATCTCAATAGATACATCAGAAGGCCAGATAGTCATCTGTGAGCAGTTCGTTATCGACTTTGACATGCATGACAAGGCCTTTGACTGCGACCTCAGCGCCATTGCCGAAATCGGCAAGAAGGGTGTGCTGGCTCTGCTGCTTGAGTCATCATATGCAGACAGCAATGAGTTCACGGCTCCAAAGCACCGCATATCTTCTCTGGTAAGACCTTACTTTGAGGATGCCAAGGGAAGGATCATCATCACGGTTTACAGCCAGAACTATTTCCGCGTTAAGGAAATACTGGCTCTGGCCAAGGAATTCAAGAGAAGCGTATATTTCTTCAATGAACACCTGAGACAGAGAATTCAGGATCTGGAGGATCTTGGCTATTACAGAATGCCGAGAAATCTGGAAGTAAAGCGTGAAGACTTCCGTAATGACATGGAAAACGTAGTCATCATCGTCAATGGCAGCGGACACAAGATCTTTACTCTAATGAACCGCATTGCCACCGGTGAAGACAGCACCATAGAACTGAGAGATACCGATACGGTTATCATTGCGTCTCCAGTGGTCAGCGGCCTGGAAAAGAAGGCCAGTGCCATGGAGGACGAACTGTACAAGGACAATGTCAGTGTCGTCAAGCTTGATTCCAAGAAGGTACTGTCAATGCATCCGGGCAGTGAGGACATGAAGATGATCCTCAACCTGGTCAAGCCACGTTACTTTTTGCCGGTCATGGGTGAATACCGCAACTTCGTTCAGGCAGGCAACCTGGCCTTGCAGCTGGGTCTTACCCCTGACAGGGTAATCATCCTGGACAACGGGCAGGTAGCTACGATAAAGGACGGCTTACTGGTATCATGCTCCGAATTCATTGAAACCGGCGATACCATGGTAGGTGATGATAACGAAAAGAACATTACAAGCTTCGTCTTAAGAGACAGAGAGACACTGTCAACGGACGGTGTGATCATAATCGGACTGGCAATAAACTACAAGACCAAGGAAATAATTGCCGGACCGGACATTCAGTCAAGAGGAGTCATTTACGTCAAGGACTCTGAATATGTCATCAGAAACGTCGGCAAGATGGCAGTTGAAATGATTGAGGAAAAGGTCGCCAATGGAACCTATGAAAACATGGCGGTCAGAGCCGAATTAAGAGAAACAGTTTCAAGATACGTACTAAGAGAGACCGGAAAGCGTCCGATGATCCTTCCGGCACTCATTGAGATAAATCTTCCAGACTGACAGGAGGAAATAAATGGCAAAGAAACGCAGAAGTACAAAAGCCCAGAAGGAATCCATCATTCAGATATACGGTGGCATTCTGCTGGTCATCAGCATCATAGCGCTGATGCACGAAAACACCTACATAGTCGGAGATCTGCTTTACAGATCCACTAGGTACGTTTTCGGGCAGCTTTACTTTGTTGTCTTCTTCGTACTTGCCGTAATCGGTCTGTCATTCATCATTGGCAAGGAGTTTCCAAAGATAGAGATCAGGAAACTCGTCGGTACGGCAGTGATCGTATTGGGATTGCTCATCGTATTTGCCATCCCTGAAGATCACGCAACCGGCAAGCAGGCCATGGATGCCTTCTTCGGCAATTCAGCTGAGATATTTGCCGGAAACATTGAGGCAGGAGGCGGAGCCGTAGGGACCGTACTGTACTCATTCATCAGCGGATTCGTATCATTCATCGGCACGGTCATCGTACTTGTCGTGCTGTTCTTACTGGGATTCTACATGTTAATGGACAATGATATCACCAGGGAACTGTTCAGAAAACTGGGAGTTCATCTGAAGCAGTCAGGCGAGAAGGCCAAGAAAGAGATTGCTGAAAGAAAGGCTCAGAAGAAGGAGCAGAAGGTAAGACAGAAACCTATCAATATTGAAGAAAAGATCGTTACGAAGGATCCTCTGCTGGTAGACAACATTGAGGATGACTATAAGGAAGAAACAAAGCCTGAACCGATCAAGCCGGCTGTACAGCCGCAGCTTGATCTGAATGCTGATAAGGCACCTAAGACACACCTGGAGGAAAAGCCGACAAGTTCCGTTGGCTCATCAATGTTCAGGGATTACCGTCTGCCGAGACTGTCTCTACTGGAGACGGTATCGCCAAACAAGGGCAATGCCAATAAGAACAACGCCAAGATCAAGGGCGAACAGCTCATTGACATCCTGCAGCAGTTTGACGTGCCGTGTACCTTACAGGAGATCCACATCGGACCAAGCGTAACCCAGTTTGAGGTCAAGCCTGAACCGGGAATCAAGGTCAGCAAGATCACTTCTCTTCAGGAAAACATCAAGATGGAACTGGCTGTCAAGGATGTCAGGATCCAGGCTCCTGTACCGGGAAAGAATGCCGTAGGCATTGAAATACCTAATGTTGAAAGAAGCACCGTAAGAATGAGCGAACTGCTCAGACATGTTCCTGAGAAGCTGGAAGACAAGAAGCTTCTCATCGCTCTGGGCAAGGACCTATCCGGTGAAAACGTATATGGCGAGATTGACAGAATGCCGCACATGCTGATAGCGGGAAGTACCGGATCCGGTAAGTCCGTATGCATCAACAGCATCATTACGACACTGCTGTTAAGAACAACGCCTAATGAAGTTAAACTGCTGCTCATTGACCCGAAGAAGGTTGAATTCACACCGTATCAGGACATTCCTAACCTGATCGGTCCGGTAATCAACGACGCCACGGAGGCCGCTACGGCCCTTAAGACGATCGTTTCGATCATGGACAACCGTTATAACGAATTCCATAACCGCGGGGTAAGAGACATCAGAGAATACAACAAGAAGGCCAAGACAGATTCAACGATGAAGCCGATGGTTCAGATCGTCGTCATCGTCGATGAGCTGGCTGACCTCATGATAACCAACGGCAAGGACGTTGAAGCCAGCATCCAGCGTATCACGCAGCTGGCCAGAGCCAGCGGCATCCATCTGATCGTCGCAACGCAGCGTCCAAGTACCGATGTAATCACCGGTACCATCAAGACCAACATTCCAAGCCGTATTGCCTTTGCGGTCAGCAGTGCCATTGACTCCCGTATCATTCTTGATCAGGTAGGCGCTGAAAGACTGTTAGGCTATGGCGACATGCTGTACATACCAATGGGTGAAAGCGCACCAAGACGTATTCAGGGCGTATTCGTCAGCGATGATGAGATCAACCGCATTACCGAATTCGTCAAGAGTCAGGGCAAGCCGATGTACGACGATGCCTTCGTGGTAGGTGAAGGTGCTGAGACTCAGATGATGGGCATGACAAGCGCAGATCCACTCTACGATGATGTCAAGAAGTTCGTTGCCACGACCGGCAAGGCTTCTACGTCATCAATTCAGAGATATTTCGGCTTCGGCTACAACAGGGCAGCCAGGATCATTGACTACCTTGAACAGGAAGGAGCCATCGGACCGGCCAACGGTTCAAAGCCACGTGAGGTATACATTACTGCCGATGATTACAAGTAGGCAGTCAGATAGGAATTAACGAGGTCAGGTGATATTATGTATAAGAGAGTATTATTGAAACTGTCAGGAGAAGCATTATCAAGTCCGGAAAACGCCTTTGAACCAAAGGTGCTTACGGCGTTAAGCGATGAGCTGAAAAAGGTTACGGCAAGCGGCGTACAGGTTGGAATCGTTGTCGGCGGCGGCAACATCATCCGCGGCAAGTTCTCTTCACAGCTGGCCTTGCCAAGAGTGTCAGCTGACAAGATGGGCATGCTTGGTACGGTAATCAACGCATTGGCCATTCAGGGTGTCCTGGAAGCCAACGGCATGACAGCTTACCTGCAGTCAGCAGTTGAAGTTCCGAGATGTGCGGACGTAGCAGATGCCAGAAAGGCCATTCAGCATCTGGAAGCCGGTGAAATAGTCGTATTCGGCGGCGGTACCGGCAATCCTTACTTCTCAACGGACTCTGCAGCTTCATTAAGAGCTTCAGAAATAAATGCCGAGGTAATACTCATGGCCAAGAACGGTGTCGACGGTGTTTACTCAGATGACCCGCGCAAGAATCCTGATGCCGTGAAATATGATAGACTGACATATAAGGAAATGCTGGATAAGCAGCTTGGTGTCATGGACCTGACAGCAGCGTCAATGTGCAATGACAATAACATTGACTGCGTTGTCTTCAACATGAACGACCTCTCCAACATTTCCAGAGTAATAAATGGTGAAGATATTGGAACTGTTATTACGAAAGGGGAATAACTATGGATGAATACGAATTAGTCAATGACAGAATGGAACTCACGATTGCCAGCTTTGAACAGGCTTTGACTCAGATCAGAACTTCAGGCGCCAATCCTAATCTGGTATCAAACATTGAAATCGATTACTACGGCATGATGACTCCAATCAATCAGATCTCTTCAATTTCAGTAGTTGAAGGCAAGCAGCTTCTCATCAAGCCTTACGAAATGAAGTGCGTAAAGGACATTGAGAAGGCCATTTTCGCTGCCAACATCGGTCTTACCCCGCAGAATGAGGGTACGCAGTTAAGAATCGTCGTACCGCCATTAACTGAAGACAGACGTAGAGAATACACTGTCAAGGTCAAGAACATGGCAGAAGAAGCCAAGGTTGCCATCAGAAATATCAGAAGAGATGTCAATGACAGCATCAAGAAGGATAAGACCATCCCTGAAGATACTCAGAAGGACATGCTGGATGACGTTCAGAAGTCAACTGATGAGTTCATCAAGAAGATCGATGAGATCGCTGCCAAGAAGAACAAAGAAATAATGAAAGTTTAGTATGGACAGAAATGTACCGCAGCATATTGCCATAATCATGGACGGCAACGGACGCTGGGCTAAAGAAAAGAACAGACCGCGTACCGCCGGCCATTATCAGGGCACGGAAAATGTCCGTAACATTGCCATCAAGGCCAATGACATGGGAGTAAAGGTTCTTACTCTCTATGCCTTTTCTACGGAAAACTGGAAGAGACCTCAGGAAGAGGTCAACTACCTGATGGGCTTACCGGCGATTTTTATCACGAAGTTCTTAAAGGAACTGATGGAAAAGGGCATTAAGATCGCCACGATCGGAGATCTTTCCGCATTCCCTGACAGTACCAGAAAGGTACTTGAGGAAGCCATGGAAAAGACCAGAGACAACAAGAACATGACTCTGGTATTTGCCATGAATTACGGAGGCAGAAAGGACATCGTAGACGGCATCAACAGGTATGTTGATGACTATGTAAGCGGCCGGGTAAGGGAGAAGATGACGGAGGAACTGTTCAACAGCTATCTGTCTACCGCTGAATACCCGGAGATCGATCTGATGATCAGAACGTCCCTGGACTACCGACTGTCAAACTTCCTGTTGTGGCAGCTGTCATACACTGAACTGTACTTTACTGACACGTACTGGCCTGACTTTACTCCTGAAGAGTTTGAAAAGGCCATAAATAACTTTACTCAACGCTCCAGAAGATTTGGAGGACTGAAAGATGAAAACTAGAATCATAACCGCATTGATACTTGTTGCCATAATTGCACCGATACTGTATTTCGGCGGAATTCCTTTCAAGATCTTCGCAGCCGTTGCCAGCATCCTGGCAACAAAAGAGATCCTGGACATCGTCGGAAAGAAGTGGAATCCGATCCTTAAGTATTCAACATACTTACTGTGCCTATTGACCGCATTCAGCGATTTTCTGGGCATCAGCTATTTTGTGCTGATGGAAGCGGCAATGATAGTATGGCTGGGATTCTGGCTGGTTCAGGATGAAAACGTCAGATTTGAAGACGTCGGACTGGTATACATTTACTCAACCATCTTTGCCATGATGGTGGCAGGTGTTCTGAGAATGTATGACTATGGAAATCTCTTTGTATTCTACATGGCTTTCGGGACAACTTTCCCGGACATGTTCGCATATTTTGTCGGCAGGGCAATAGGCAAGCATAAGCTCAATGTCAGAATTTCACCTAACAAGACGATAGAGGGCAGCGTAGGCGGATACATCGCCGGTGCCATCATCTGTTTTGTCTACGGTTTTCTCGTTCTGCAGAAGTTCTATGCGATTCCTACGGCCTTCATAGTTGTCAGCGCACTTACCTTACCGCTGGTCGGTCAGATAGGTGACCTGTTCTATTCGGCAATAAAGCGCCACTACGGCATCAAGGACTTCAGCAATCTGTTCCCGGGCCACGGCGGCGTACTGGACAGACTCGACAGCATTTCCTTTAACTCAATGCTGCTGTATGCCCTGATAGTGGTAATGTTATGAAAAAGAAACTGGTATTGCTTGGAGCCAGCGGCTCCATTGGTTCACAGACTGTCGACATTGTAAGCCAGCATCCTGACCTGTTTGAAATAACGGCCCTGAGCGTTGGACACAATGTCGCTTTCCTAGAGAATTATCTTAAGAACAACAAACCTCAGCATGTCTGCGTCGCAGATGAGGCCGACTGCCTGAGATTACAGAAAGAGTATCCTCAGATTTCCTTTTTTTATGGTGCTGAAGGACTCATGAGGCTCTCTGAGCTTCAGAACGTCGATCTGGTGGTCAATTCACTGCAGGGGTTTGTAGGATTACTACCGACACTAAACGCCTTGCAGCACGGCTATAACGTTGCCCTGGCAAATAAGGAAACACTGGTGGCTGCCGGTTCGATCGTGACGGAGGCAGCCAGAAGAAACAACGTAAAGCTGATCCCAATCGATTCCGAACACTCCGCCATCTTCCAGTGTCTGCAGGGAAGTAAGCATTCCGAAATAAACAAACTCATAATTACGGCATCCGGCGGAAGCTTCCGTAATCTGAGTAGGGAGGAACTCGGCAATGTTACTCTCAAGCAGGCCTTAAGCCATCCCAACTGGTCAATGGGGAAGAAGATAACCATTGATTCAGCAACCATGATGAATAAGGGGTTTGAGGTACTGGAAGCAAGGTGGCTGTTTGACATCGACTACGATCACATTGAGACGATCCTGCATTATGAAAGCGTCGTCCATTCCCTGGTTGAATTCAGGGATCACTCCATGCTGGCGCAGTTAGGCGTATCAGACATGCGGGTACCGATCCAGTATGCTCTGGCATACCCGGACAGACTGGTGAACAATACCGAATCGCTTGATCTCGCCAAACTCAGCGAGCTGCATTTCCGCAAGATGGATTATGACAGATATCCATTGTTAAGACTGGCCTTTGACGTTGGCCGCAAGGGCGGCAATCTGGCTGCCGTAATGAACGGTGCCAATGAAAAGGCTGTCAATCTGTTCCTAAATGAGAAGATAAGTTTCCTGGACATCGAAAGACTGATATTCCAGGCTGTAGATAACTGCTGCTTCATTTCTGATCCGAGCGTTGATGACATCATCAACAGCGACAGATGGGCCCAGCAGTACGTTGAAGGAGTTGTTAACAAGTAATGACCATCATATATTTCATCCTGATGCTGGGAATCATCATCCTGGTGCACGAATTCGGCCACCTGTTACTGGCCAAGCTGTTCAATGTCTATGTCTATGAATTTGCCCTGGGCTTCGGTCCAAAGATCTGGAGCCGCAAGGGAAAGGAAACAACATATTCATTAAGGGCGATCCCGTTGGGAGGCTTCAACGGCATGGTCGAGAAGGAGGATACGCCTCTGGCCTTTGACCAGGAAGGAAATCCTACCGAAGTATTAAGCGTACCGCACGAAAGAACGCTGTATGGTGTGGCCATATGGAAGCGAATACTGATACTGTTGGCAGGTACGGCATTCAACCTGTTACTGGCGTATGTCGTATACATTGCCGTATTCCAGATCAACGGATTCATTAACGAGTATCCAAAGCCGTACATCGAAAGCGTAAAGATCGATTCTCCAGCCTATGAGGCAGGACTTCAGGCAGGGGACCTCATAACCAGAATAGAGTTCAAAAACGGTGAAGTCGTCGTACCTGAGACCTTCTATGATGTCATCATAGCCAATCAGACCAATACCGAGACAATGACTGTATACATTGACAGAAACGGTCAGAGCATGGTCATCAATGTAACGCCAAGGTATTCCGAGGAAGACAACGCATATCTGATTGGCATCACAAGCGGCGAACTCATAAGGAAGGAACTCACGTTCTTCGAAGCGATTCCGGTTGGCATCAAGTATGCCAGCGATGTCGTCAAACTGACATTCACATCCATCATCGGACTGTTTACCGGCAGGACGGGACTGGATTCCCTGGGAGGAACGATCTCGATTTACAAGTATACTGAGGAAGCTGCCCAGTATGGTCTGGTATCACTACTGTCATTAATGGGGTCGCTGTCCATAAGCGTAGGCCTGATGAACCAGATCCCGCTGGCTATCTTCGATGGCGGCAAGATCTTGCTGGCAATCATTGAGGCCATCATCGGTCACCGTCTGGATGAGAAGGTTGAGAACTTCATCAACTACTTTGCTCTGGCAATCATCCTGATGCTGTTCGTATTCGTAACGATTCAGGATATCAGAAAGCTGTTCTGAAGCAGCTCCAACCTACAAATAATAACAAAGACTGTCAATGTGAACATGCCGCTGGCAGTCTTTTTTGTTGGAAGGCAAACTAAAAATCTTTTTAGGACTAAAACGTAAGAATAACCAGTAAATACTGGATATTATGAATTACATTAGATAAACTCTAATGTAATAGTTTGCGAAAGATATTTATTATTTTTCAGGATTGTGTATAATAAGTGTATAGTAAAAACAGGGTGAAAATATGTACACGATAAAAGATATAGCAGAAATAGTTGAAGAAAACGAACACACCATAAGATATTATGCAAAACTGGGCTTATTTCCGAACATAACCAGAGATAAATATAACTCCAGAGTCTTTAATGAGAATGACCTGGAAGACGTCAGAATGGTAATCATGCTGGCAGATACGGGAATGTCACTTGACGATGTCAGAAAGTTCATGGATCTCTCCAAGAAGGGCGATGAAACGGCAAGGGAAAGAGCCATGATCCTGAGAGATCATCAGAACAAGGCCAGAGCCAATCTGGTCAAGCTCCAGAAAGAAGTTCAGTTACTGGAGTGGAAAACATATCAGTTGCAGCAGAAAGGAAGATAATTCATACTTGACAGTATGGATTTTTTCTTAATGATTTCTTAAAGGTTTAGCCGATTGTTTGTTAAAACTTTGTTCTCTAGAATGGTAGTGGGTGATGAAATATGACTTCAATACTTATCGTCGATGATGAAAAGGACATTGTAGATGCTCTGAAGATCTATCTGTCAAACAGTGATTACAGACTCTATGAAGCCTATACGGGCAAGGATGCCATTGAGATCGTCAGGAATAATGAGATCGACCTCATTCTGATGGACATCATGATGCCTGTTATGGATGGCATCAAGGCTACACATGAATTAAGGAAGATCACAAATGTTCCGATAATCTTTCTTACGGCCAAAAGCGAGGACATGGATAAGATCCTTGGCCTGGAGATCGGTGCAGATGACTACATTACCAAGCCATTCAATCCTACGGAAGTAATTGCCAGGGTAAAGTCACAGTTAAGAAGATACACTCAGCTTGGCGGCAAGGTTGCCAATAACAGTGTATTTGTAAATGGCGGAATAACTCTGGATGATGAAAAGAAGATCGTTACCGTTGACGGTGTGACGATCGATGTTACGCCGATGGAATACGGCATACTGAAACTTCTCATTCAAAATCCGGGCAAGGTATATTCTTCCTATGAGATCTATAAGAACGTATGGAATGATGATCTGATGCTCAATGACGGTGTCGTCAGCGTACACATCCGTCATCTGAGAGAAAAGATAGAGATAAATCCTTCAGAACCGCGTTACATCAAGGTAGTTTGGGGTCAGGGTTACAAGATGGAGGAATATCATGGAAAAGTATAGAAAAGCAGGAATGCTGGACAGACTGTCAATCAAGATGATATCAGTCATACTGCTCTGCGTTCTGGCCTGTGTAACGTTATTTGGCGGTCTGTTTGCCATTTATGCCTATGATACCGGAGCCATCAATTCAGAACAGACATATTATGAAAGCAGAGACTGTTACCGCAATGCCAGGAACCGTTCTTATGATGCCTTATGGAGCTACATGATAAGTGATGGCAAGATGGAGGAAGTATATAGTGAAACAAGCGCTAACTACGGATATGCCATCGTTGAACTGGCTGCTGAAGAAGGTGAAAAGGTCGTTTATACCTATAACTATGGTACAGGAAAGACCGGACTCACTGCGGAATTCTTTGGCTATGATGTTCTTGGAATGCATGGGGCGATAGAGACTCATGACGGTAAATTGATCAATGCCGATGATTTTGCTCAGAAGCATGTTGTCAGGTTCATGGTTTATGATCCGCTGGTTACCGATGATGAGTTTCTGAAAGGGCAGCATAATCACACTTATTTCAGCGATAATCTCAACAAGGTTCTGGTTACCACGGCTGTTGCGTTCGTACTGGCAATACTGGACCTGGTATGGATACTGTATTCATGCGGTTATGACGTTCACTATGAAGGCCTGCGCATGAACTGGATCGACAGGATACCTCTGGATGTTCTGACAATTGCCGCAGGCGTATATGAGTTTATGATGATGCTTATCGCCAGGGAGGTCTTTGAGGTAATTGAATACTACTACACTGACATGGTCGGCGTATTTACGTCACTGTCAATGCAGCTGCCGTTCTATGCCGTAGCCATTGCGGCAGGTCTTGGAATCCTGTTGTGGCTTGTTACCATCTTCAAGAGAATCAAGTACGGCAAAGGCGAGATATACAGGAATACAGTAGTCTACAGAGTCTTTAAGTGGATCTGGGACATCCTTGTAAACTTAAAGCTTATCTGGAAGTTTGCCCTGGGTGCCTTCATCGTCATGATGATACTGATGTTTTCCCTTGAGGAGAATAATGAATTCCTGGCAGTGACTGTCAGCGGTATGGCAATGCTGTACATGGCCTGGTGGTTCATCTGTGCCTCCAAGGTCAAGACGGCAGCGGAAAGAATCGCAGCCGGTGATGTAGACTATGAACTCAACACAAAATGGATGCCATATGACATCAGAAAGCACTATGAGGAACTGACCTCATTACAGGATGGACTGAAGGTTGCTGTTGAGAAGCAGATGAGATCAGAACATCTCAAGACTGATCTGATTACTAACGTTTCCCACGACATCAAGACCCCTCTGACAAGCATAATCAACTATGTTGATCTGCTGCAGAAGGAGCATACTGATGAGGAAGAGGAAAAGTATCTGGAAGTGCTGTCAAGACAGTCCAACAGGCTGAAAAAACTGACGGAAGACCTGATTGAAGCTTCAAAGGCTTCTACCGGAAACATCAGCATGGAACTTGCCAGCATTGACGTAAAGGAAATCCTGGAACAGTCTCTGGCTGAGTACAGGGAGAAGTTTGACGCCAACGGACTGGAGATCATAACGGACATAAGGGATGATGATGTTAAGGTCAGAGCAGATGGAAATCTGTTATGGAGGATCCTAAATAATCTCTACAGCAACATCAACAAGTATGCAATGGCCAATACCAGAGTATACATTGATGTTTCAAGGGAGGATGACAATGCATTGATATCCATCAAGAACATCTCCAGGGAACAGCTGAACATCAGTGCTGACGAACTGATGGAGAGATTTGTCAGAGGAGACAGCTCACGTCATACGGAGGGAAGCGGACTTGGACTTAACATTGCCTCAAGTCTGGCTGAAATACAGAAGGGAAGCCTGAAACTGTCAGTAGACGGCGACCTGTTCAAGACTGAATTAAGAATGCCATTGGCATAAACAGCGGGTATGAAGTGAACCCCTAAAGTTGGACCAACTTAAAGGAGGTTCACTTTTCATTTATGAAGTATTCAAAGGAATTCAAACTAGAATGTATCAGGAAACGGAAGGTAGGCGTTTATATTCAAACTCCACCGGGTTTTAATAACA
>JAFWGU010000020.1 GCA_017512285.1 Erysipelotrichaceae bacterium
CACCCAATCGCTGTAGAACAGGGAACAAAGTTCTCAATTCGTGAAGGTGGACGTACAGTTGGTTCAGGTTCTGTTACAGAAATCCTCGGCTAATTAGTTTAGTATCTGTATATAAAAGCTGTTCATGTGAACAGCTTTTTTCTATGTGTGTAAATTTATTGTTTTAGGTTTGGAATAATAACTGTTAGAATAGAAGTATCAAGCATGAGGTAAGTACCATGGCACAAACAAAATTCATTCGTAATCCCGATGGAACCGTACATATCGAATGGGACAATGGCGGTTATTATGACGGCGAGTACAGAAATAATACTGTAACCGGTAAGGGTTACATGTTTTATCCCGGCCCGCCGGCAAAGACATACGATGGCAATTTCAGCAATTACGAATGGAACGGATATGGCAAGGCGACCTTCTATGACAATGATGGAAATATTGACACCATCTATGACGGTTACTGGATCAGTAACAAAAGACAGGGAAGAGGTACAACATACTGGCATAAGAATGGTGCACTGTACTGTGTGGAGACCTGCGAATGGATAGAAGACAGTCGAAAGTTTTCCGGATTATCTGTGCTTGAATACTACGATAATGGAGTAAAATATCAGGAAATTGAGATTTGCGGCATTAACGGCACTACTCAGCAGACCTATCATGTAAAGTGGGATGACGGCTGCGATCTGAAGGGAATGGTTGATGATAATGTTCCAGAGTATTCCGTCGGTCCCATGACCATGAAATACGGTCCTCAATACAGAGTGGAGTATCTGCGTGACTGTGTATATGAGGGTGATCTCAAGCGCATTGACAACCTGTGGACCCGTCATGGCAAGGGAAAGTACACCACGCCTGACGGTACGGTGTATGAGGGCAGTTTCATAATGAACAAGCGAAACGGCATCTTCAAGGTGACCTATCCTGACGGTTCTCACAAGATCTGTGATTACAAGGATGACGAATTGTCTGCCGTTGTATTCCATAAGGATAAATATGGTAATGAGATAAAGGATACTTCTGCCATCGGCAGGGTGGAAAGCACTGAACAGAAGCAGGAAACTTATGATGAACGTTATCTGCATGTCAGCAATAACGACAATCAGCAATACTCAGCTGCCTTGCAGGAAGACTTCAGAAACGTCATTGGCATGCATAATGTCAAGAAACAGCTTGATACGATGTACAAGAGATTCAAGATCGATTCAATGCGTCAGCTTACTCTTGGCGTATCATCAAGCAAGCAGGGATATTATTTCATCATTACCGGTAATCCGGGCACGGGAAAGACGACCGTTGCCAGGATCATCGGCAAGATGCTGTACAACATGAATCTTCTGCCAAAGGACACCTTCATCGAAGTAGACCGTTCAAAGCTGGTAGGTCAGTACATCGGCCAGACAGCCATCCTGACTGCAGAAACGATTGAAAAGGCCAGGGGCGGCACCCTGTTCATTGATGAGGCCTATACCCTGTATAAGAAGGATAACGAACGTGATTTCGGTACTGAAGCCATAGATACCTTACTGAAGGACATGGAAGACCACCGTGGTGAATACTGCGTCATACTGGCAGGCTATGCCGAACAGATGGGTGACATGATCAGAAATGCCAACCCGGGCCTGGCTTCAAGATTTGACCATAAGATAGAAATAGAGGACTATTCAGCAGATGAACTGGTAGACATCCTGGTGTCCATGGCTGAAGGCCGTCACTTCCACATAAAAAAGGAAGCCAGAGACATCATTCTGGCCAGAATAAACAAGGAAAAAATCGACGATACATTTGACAATGCCCGCTTTGCCAGAAGACTTCTGGATGAAGCCATCGAGAAACAGGCCGTAAGACTGTCGGAGAACATCGATAGCATTGACATGGCTGATCTTCAGGTTCTGGAAGGACAGGACTTCGGTCAGCTGGAAACTGATCTGTCTACCCTGGACAGCTGTCTGGAATCACTGAACAACCTGATAGGATTGGATTCCGTAAAGGATGAGGTAAACTCACTGGTAAGAGCCATCAAGATCCAGAATGAAAGCCGCAAGAGGGGACTGGCAATTGCTAATAACGCCATACCGATGAATCTGGTATTCACTGGAAACCCAGGCACCGGCAAGACGACCGTCGCCAGACTGTTAAGCCAGATATACTTCCATCTGGGTCTGTTAAAGAGACCTGATGTGTTCGTTGAGTGCGTCAGAGCTGACCTGGTTGGCAGATATCAGGGTGAAACGGCTCTTAAGGTAAAGGAAGTCATCAGAAAGGCGCTGGGAGGCATCCTGTTCATAGATGAGGCCTATTCGCTGGTAATGAATTCCAATGACTCATTCGGCATAGAAGCCGTAAATACTCTGGTCAGTGAAATAGAGAACAACAGGGACAATCTGGCAGTGATTCTTGCTGGTTATACCAGGGAGATGGAAGAGTTCCTTAACAGTAACCCCGGCTTGAGAAGCAGACTTTCAAAGATCATTGAATTCCCGGACTATACTCTGGATGAACTGATGCAGATCTTCAGGTTTGACATGAAGAAGAGGGGATATGAACTCAACATAAGTGACAGCGTACTTTCCGAGACGATAGGCAGGGAAATGAATGCCAGGGACTTCGGCAATGCCAGAGGCGTAAGGAACATCTGTGACAGGGTAATTGCCGCTCATAATACCAGACTTAATACGATGGATCTGTCATCCCTGACAAATGAGGCAATCGTTACGATTACCGATGCAGATTTTGGACTATGAGCGCTGTAAGAGTGTATAATATATAATAGATAAATATGGAGAGATACCTATGGATAATTATGAAGAACTCCAGGATCATGAGATCCTACTTGAACTTTTAAGGGAAAAGAGAGAAAGAGCTGCCCAGCAGAGAACCAGAACCATCATCGTATTCGTTCTGGTAGCATGCCTTGCGATCGCTCTGGCCATCTGCATTCCAAAGGTATTGGAAATGTACCGCCAGTACAATCAGGCAATGAAGTACATCGATACCGTTTACGGACAGGTAGAAGATGTGATCAAGACCTACAGCGGCACGTTTGAAAAGGTGGCCCAGCTGGATGTTGAAAACGTCGTAAAGACATTGAATGATGTAAGTGCATTCATCAACAGCATTTTCGGCGGTTTATCAGGTAACTAATATCTGTCTGACAGATACAACATAACAAAGAAAGGATATATTACATATGGTAGGCATTTTATTGATGAGCCATGGAAGAATGGCAGAAGGTATGCTTGACTCAAGCAAACTGTTCTTTGGAGATGACATCCCTCAGATCAAGGCACTGTGCCTGATGGCAAGTGACAACCCTGAGGAATTTGATGAGAAGATCAGAGCCGCAGTTGAGGAGATCGATGACGGACAGGGTGTCATTGCCATGTGTGACCTGTTAGGCGGAACACCGTGCAACAGAAGCGCGCTGGTACTGAATGACCGCATGCAGGTTATCACCGGAATGAACTTCTCAATTCTGCTTGAACTGCTGGGAAAGAGAATGAGCGTAAACGACATTTCCGAGATCGACATCCCTGAACTGATCCAGGTTGGCAAGGACGGAATCATCTCATTAAATGAGTTCTTCAAGGCCGCTCAGCAGGAAGACAGCTATTAAAAATCATATAGTAAAAATAGTTAAAAAAGGCTTGATTTAAAGCCTTTTTTTGTGCTATCATAATCGGGCGACCGTGTGGACATGCGAGGTTGCCGGCACACTGATATTCGTTGTCATGGTGTGTAGTCGGGGAATTCGCATCGAGCGGAATCTATCATGGAATAGACAAAGCAAAAAGGAGGAAATATCCATGGCAAAAGCAAAGAATACTGTCCGTATTCGTCTGAAAGCATATGAACATCGTTCAATTGATTCAGCAAGTCAGAAGATTGTTGAAACAGCAACGAATCATGGCGCTAAGAAAGTCGTAGGACCAGTACCACTACCAACTGAGAAACAGGTAGTTACAGTTTTAAGAGCTACTCATAAGTATAAGGATGCTCGTGAACAGTTCGAAATCAGAACTCATAAGAGACTTGTTGAGATCATCGGACCAACAGCAGAAACCATCGATGCATTAAGCAGACTGGAACTGCCAAGCGGTGTCGAGATCGAAATCAAGTTATAGGACATTGGAGGTGAACATCATGAAAGGAATTATGGGACGCAAACTTGGTATGACTCAAGTCTTCACAAATGATGGTACACTCATCCCAGTGACCGTAGTTGAAGTTACACCTAACGTTGTATGTCAGAAGAAGACATTGGAAAATGATGGTTATGTATCATTACAGTTAGGTATGGAAGACCTGAAGGAATCCAGAGCTACAAAGGCTAACATTGGCCATGCCAAGAAGGCTAACACAGCTCCAAAGAGATTCTACCGCGAAGTTAAGAGCGACGAGATGGCTGACCTCGAAGTAGGCGCAACAGTATGTGCTGATCTGTTCGCAGCCGGCGACATGGTCGACGTACAGGGTACTTCACGTGGTAAGGGCTTCATGGGTGCTGTATACCGTAACAATCAGGCATTACAGCCAAGGACTCACGGTGTTTCAAGAACACGTAGAGCAGTTGGTTCATTAGCTACCATCGGACGTAACAACGGTTACATCAACAAGGGCAGATTAATGGCCGGCCATGAAGGTAATTACACAACAACAAATCAGAATCTCGAAATCGTAAAGGTTGACATGGAAAACAATTGCCTCTTAATCAAGGGCAACGTTCCAGGACCACGTAAGGGATTGGTAATCGTCAAGACAACAGTTAAACCTGTTAAGCATGTTGATCCTGTTGATCTGATCGACTACAGCAAAAAAGAGGAGGCTTAATGTATGGCAACTAAGAAGTTAACAGTTAAGGTTCTTGACCAGACTGGTAAGGAATTAAGAGACTTAACATTAGATGAAGCTGTATTCGGCATTGAGCCAAATCAGCAGGCAATGTTTGATGCAGTTGTTATGCAGCAGGCATCATTACGTCAGGGCACAGCCGATACAAAGGGACGTTCAGAAGTTTCCGGCGGCGGCAAGAAGCCATGGCGTCAGAAGGGCACAGGCAGAGCCAGACAGGGTTCTACCAGAGCTCCACAGTGGAGAGGCGGCGGCACAGTATTCGGACCTACACCTAGAAAGTACGGATATCGTCTGAACCGCAAGATCCGCAGACTTGCATTACGTTCTTATCTGTCACAGATGGTTAACGACAACGCACTGTTAGTTGTTGACAAGATCCAGTTAGATGCAGTCAAGACCAAGGACTTCGTCAAGGTCATGAATGATCTGAAGGTTGACAGAAAGGTATTATTCGTCTTCGACGTTAACGAAGACTGGGAAAATGCATGGTTAAGCATGCGTAACCTTCCAAACGCTGCATTCGCAACAAGCGACGGCTTAAGCTGTCTGGATATGGCAAATGCCTACACCATGGTAGCTACTGAAGCAGCAGTTGGCAAAATTGAGGAGGCGTTAAAATAATGGCAGCACGTGATATTATCTTACGTCCAATCGTAACTGAGAAATCAATGAAGAATCAGGAAGACGATAACAAGGTCACCTTTGAAGTAGCTAAGGACGCTAACAAGACAGCAGTCAAGCTCGCAGTTGAAGAGATCTTCAACGTCAAGGTTGAAAAAGTTAACATTGTCAACACACCAAGAAAGTCAAAGCGCTTAGGCCGTTACGTTGGTGAAGTTGGCGGCATCCGCAAGGCTATCGTCAAGTTAGCTGAAGGAAGCACAATTAACCTCTACAGTGAAGGTTAATTAAAAGAAACTATCGGAAGAAGCACACTATTTCCGGATAAATTGTGTAAGGAGGAAAAATACAATGGCGATTAAAAAGTATAAGCCAACGACAAACGGTCGCAGAGGCATGACGTCATTAGATTTCAGTGAAATCACCAAAACAAAACCAGAACGTTCATTATTAGCTCCGTTAAAGTCAAACGGCGGCCGTAATAATAACGGACGTATCACAACCCGTCATCAGGGAGGCGGACATAAGCAGGCATATCGTATCATCGATTTCAAGCGTAACAAGGACAACATCCCTGCAAAGGTAGCATCAGTTGAATATGATCCAAACAGAAGCGCAAACATCGCTCTGTTGAATTATGTTGACGGTGAAAAGAGATACATCATCTGCCCTGATCAGTTAAAGGTTGGAACAGAGGTCATCTCAGGCGAAGCTACAGACATTAAGGTCGGTAACTGCTGCCAGCTGAACAACATGCCTGATGGTACATTCATTCACAACGTTGAATTAAAGCCAGGCAAGGGCGGACAGGTTGCCAGAAGTGCTGGTTGCAGCGCTCAGATCTTAGGTTCTGAAGGCAAGTATGTCATCGTCAGACTGTCAAGTGGTGAAGTCAGAAAGTTCTTAGGCAATTGCCGTGCAACCATCGGTGTTGTAGGCAATGGCGACCACTCACTGGTAAATCTCGGTAAGGCCGGCAGAACCCGCTGGATGGGCGAAAGACCAACAGTCAGAGGTTCAGCCATGAACCCAGTAGATCACCCTCATGGTGGTGGTGAAGGCAGAGCTCCTATCGGACGCAAGTCTCCAATGACACCTTGGGGCAAGAAGGCTATGGGCGTTAAGACCCGTAAGAAGAAAAAAGCATCTACTGCATTAATCGTACGTCGTCGTAACGGCAAGTAGGAAAAGGAGGAAGAAAAATGAGTCGTAGTATTAAAAAGGGACCTTTCGTCGATGAAAGCCTGATGAAAAAAGTTGAAGCTATGAATAAGAGCGGCAAAAAAGAAGTCATCAAGACCTGGTCACGTCGTTCAACAATCTTCCCGTCATTCCTCGAACATACATTCGCTGTTCACAACGGCAAGGAACATGTTCCGGTATACGTTACAGAAGATATGGTTGGTCACAAGTTAGGTGAATTTGTTCCAACAAGAAAATTCGGTGGACATGCCGAAGATAAGAAGGCTTAGGAGGATTATTCGAGATGGAAGTTAAGTCAACTGCAAAGAGCGTCCGCGTAACACCTCGCAAGGCCAGATTAGTATTGGATCTTATCAGAGGCAAGGACATCAAGGAAGCACAGGCAATCTTAAAGTTCACGCCACGTGCTGCATCACCGGTCATCTTAAAGGTTCTGAATTCTGCAGTAGCCAACGCTACACACAATCACAACCTTGACGATACAAAATTATATGTCAAGGCATGCTATGCTGACGAGGCCAGAACTCTGAAGCGCTGGATGCCAAGAGCAAAGGGATCTGCAAGCCAGATCTTAAAGCGTCAGAGCCACATTACAGTGGTTGTTGACGAAAAGGAATAGGAGGGAGAAATTATGGGTCAGAAAGTATCACCAATAGGCTTACGCGTAGGCGTTATCCGTGACTGGGAATCCAGATGGTATGCTGAAAAGGAATACGGCACATTATTACAGGAAGACATCAAGATTCGTAAGTATCTCTTCTCTGCATTAAAGGATGCTGCAGTCAGCCATGTTGAGATTGAAAGACAGAAGAACAGGGTTGAACTGATCATTAAGACAGCTCGTCCAGGTGCCATCATCGGTACAAACGGCGAAACTGTTGAAAAACTGAAAAAGGACTTAGTTAAGTTAACAAGCGGCAAGCAGATCAACATCAAGGTTGTTGAAGTTGCCAATCCTGATCTGGATGCACACCTCGTTTCAAAGAGCATCGCAGAACAGCTTGAACAGAGAGCATCATTCAGAACAGCTCAGAAGAGAGCTATTCAGAAGACAATGCGTTCAGGCGCAAAGGGAATCAAGACCATGGTATCTGGCAGATTAGGCGGCGCCGACATCGCCAGAAGCGAAGGCTATTCAGAAGGCGTTACACCTCTGCATACATTAAAAGCTGACATCGACTATGCACTGTCTGAAGCAGCTACAACTTATGGACGCTTAGGTGTCAAGGTATGGATCTGCCGTGGCGAAGTATTAAGAGGACAGATGGTTAAGGATCCTGAGGCTCCAAAGTTCTCTGGTCAGAGAAATGACCGCAGACGTAACAATAACAACCGTCGTCCACAGAGAGATGCAAGAGCAAATGACAGAAACGAAGCTCCTGCAGAAAAGAAGGAGGTAACTGAAAATGTTAGTGCCTAAGAGAACAAAGTACAGAAGACCTCACCGCGTCAGCTATGAAGGACGCAGCAAGGCCGGAAGAGAAGTTACATTCGGTGAATTCGGCTTAGTTGCAGAAGAAGGCGCATACATAACAAATAACCAGATCGAGGCTGCCCGTGTTGCCATGACTCGTAACATGAAGCGTGGCGGTAAAGTCTGGATCAAGATTTTCCCACACATGGCTAAGACAAAGAAGCCATTAGAAGTACGTATGGGTAGTGGTAAGGGTGCACCAGACAGCTGGGTTGCAGTCGTACAGGCCGGCCGTGTTCTGTTTGAAGTTGCTGAAGTAGACGAGAGCGTTGCCCGTGAGGCATTACGTCTTGCTGCTAACAAGCTTCCTATCAAGACACGTTTCGTTGTAAGAGGAAAGGAAGGTAAATAGTCATGGAAAAGATGAAGGAAATCCGCGAATTAAGCAACGCTGATCTGACAAAGAAGATCGACGAACTTAAGGAAGAACTATTCAACCTGCGTTTCCAACAGGCTACTGGCGTATTGGAAAATCCTGCCAGAATGAAAGAAATTCGTAAGACAATTGCTCGTATCAAGACCGTTCTTACAGAACGTGCTAGCGAAAGAGCGTAGGAGGGTCTAGGATATGGAAAGAACACATCGTAAAGTATTCCAGGGCGTAGTTGTCTCTGACAAGATGGATAAGACAATCGTTGTCGAAATCGCCACAAGCAGAAGACATGCAGCCTATGGCAAGCGTGTAAAGTATTCAAAGAAATTCGTAGCTCATGATGAGAACAATGAAGCCGCAATGGGTGATACAGTTCAGATCATGGAGACAAGACCTTTATCAGCAACAAAGCGTTTCCGCTTAGTCAAGATTGTTGAGAAGGCAGTTGTGTTATAGGAGGTACACTTGAATGATTCATAACGAAACAAGGTTAAAAGTTGCCGATAACACAGGAGCTAAGGAATTATTAGTTATCCGTTGCTTAGGCGGAAGCAGAAGAAAGAGCGCATCAGTTGGTGACATCGTTGTCGCTACAGTAAAGTCTGCTACTCCTAACGGAACAGTTAAGAAGAGTGATGTTGTCAAGTGTGTCATCGTCAGAACATCTTACCCAATAAGAAGAGAAAACGGCACATACATCAAGTTTGATGACAACGCAGCAGTTATCATCAAGGATGACAAGTCACCTGTTGGAACACGTATTTTTGGACCAGTTGCAAGAGAAGTTCGTGATAAGGAATACACAAAGATCGCTTCTCTGGCATCTGAGGTATTATAGGAGGACGTCACATGAAGATTAAAAAAGGCGATAAGGTTCAGGTCATTGCAGGCAAGGACAAAGGCGTTACAGGTGATGTCTTAGCTACATACCCGGACAAGAATCAGGTTGTCGTAGAAGGCGTCAACATTCGCAAGAAGGCTGTCAGACCTACTCAGATCAATCCTGATGGTGGCATCATGTCACAGGAAGCACCTATCGATGCCAGCAACGTTATGCTGTACGACACAAAGGCCAAGAAGGCCGGCCGTGTTGGCTACGTAATGGAAGGCAAGACAAAGGTCAGAATCAATAAGAAGACCGGCAACAAGGTTAAGGCCGACAAGAAGAAGAAATAAGGAGGAGCAGGATGAACCGTTTAAATCAAAGATATAACGACGAAATCGTTAATAAATTGATGAAGAAGTACAACTACAAGTCAGTAATGCAGGCTCCTAAGTTGGTTAAAATTGTTGTAAACATGGGCGTTGGCGATGCAATCGGCAATCCTAAGGCTTTGGAAGAAGCTGTAGAAGAATTAACCGCTATAACAGGTCAGAAGCCGGTTATTACAAAGGCTAAGAAGTCAATTGCTAACTTCAAGTTAAGAGAAGGCATGCAGATTGGCTGTAAGGTTACCTTAAGAGGCGAAAGAATGTACGACTTCTTTGATAAGCTGGTAACGATCAGCTTACCAAGAGTTAGAGACTTCAGAGGCGTCTCAAGAACCGCATTTGATGGCAGAGGAAACTACACCTTAGGTATTAAGGAACAGTTGATCTTCCCTGAAATCAATTACGATAAGGTTGCAATTGTCAGAGGCATGGACGTTGTCATCGTAACAACTGCAAACACAAACGAAGAGGCATATACATTATTAGAAGAATTAGGTATGCCTTTCACAAAGTAGGAGGTTAACAATGGCAAAGAAAGCAATGATTAACAAGGCCAACAAGCCTGCTAAGTATTCTGTAAGAGAATACACTCGTTGTGAGCGTTGTGGAAGACCTCACTCAGTACTGAGAAAGTACAAACTGTGCCGTATCTGCTTCCGTGAACTGGCTTATCAGGGTCAGATTCCAGGTGTCAGAAAGGCCAGCTGGTAAAAGGAGGAATAAGAATTATGATGGTTACAGATCCAATTGCTGATATGCTCACACGTATCAGAAACGCTATCCAGGCAAAACACGACAGCGTTGTTGTTCCTTCTAACAAAGAAAAACTCGAAATCGCAAGGATTTTGAAAGAAGAAGGTTTCATCACTGACTTTGTAGTTGATGGTGATTTAAAGAAAAACATTATTATTACCTTAAAGTACGGCAAGAACAACGAAAAGGTCATCAGCGGCTTAAAGCGTATCTCTAAACCTGGTTTAAGAGTTTATGCAAAGGCTGATGAACTGCCAAGAGTACTGAACGGCTTAGGCATCGCTATCATTTCTACCTCAAAGGGTATGATCACTGATAAGGAAGCCAAGCAGCAGCACATCGGTGGTGAAGTTGTTGCTTACATCTGGTAATTAGGTAATTAGAAAGAGGTAAGTAAATGTCACGTATCGGAAATAAAGCGATTACCATTCCTGCTGGTGTAGAAGTTACTGTATCAGAAGGCAATGAGGTGACTGTTAAGGGACCTAAGGGAACTTTAACTCGTCAGTTCAGTTCATTAATGGAAATTGAACAGAATGCAGGTATCATCACTGTCAAGCGTCCAAACGACGAAAAGCATACAAAGCAGTTACATGGTACAACCAGAGCCCTGTTACACAACATGGTAGTTGGTGTATCAGATGGATTCAAGAAAGAATTACAGATTACTGGTGTCGGTTACAGAGCAGCTGCAGCAAACAACACTCTGACACTGACGATCGGTTATTCACACCCAGTTGTAATTACAGCTGAGGAAGGCCTGACAATCGAATGTCCTAAGCAGGACCAGATCGTTGTTTCAGGCATCGACAAGCAGAGAGTCGGCGAATTAGCCGCAAACATCAGAGCAGTCAGAAAACCAGAACCTTACAAGGGCAAGGGTATTGCTTACAAGGGCGAACATATCCTGCGTAAGGAAGGTAAGAAGGCAGCTTAATAGGGAAAGGAGACAGAGATTATGTATAAGACTAGATCTAGAAACGCAGACAGAATCCGTCGTCATGTACGTGTTCGTCAGAAAATTTCAGGAACTGCTGAATGCCCACGTTTAAATGTCTTCCGTTCCAATGCAAACATCCAGGCTCAGATCATTGATGACGTTAAGGGTGTTACATTAGTTTCAGCCAGCAGCATGCAGTTAAAGCTTGAAAATGGCGGAAACGTTGAAGCTGCAAAGGCTGTAGGCACAGAGCTTGCAAAGCGTGCTCTGGAAAAGAACATTAAGGCAGTAGTATTTGACCGTGGTGGTTACATCTATCATGGCAGAGTAAAGGCACTTGCTGATGCAGCAAGAGAAGCTGGATTAGAATTCTAGGAGGAGATGCAATGGCTACAAATACAGTTAATGAAGCAGTAGAAACACCTGTTGTAGAAGCAGAAGCTACAGAAAAGGCTCCAGAACAGGAAAACGCCAGAGGCAATCGTCGTTTCAACAGAGACAACAACCGTCGTCCAAGCAGAAGAAATGAACGCGCTCCTCAGGAAAAGGAATTTGAAGAACGTGTTGTAAAGATCAACCGTATTACCAAGGTAGTAAAGGGCGGACGTAGAATGCGTTTCGCAGCCTTAGTAGTAGTTGGCGATAAGAAGGGCCGCATCGGTTTCGGTACCGGTAAGGCTAAGGAAGTTCCAGATGCAATCAGAAAGGCTACTGAGAATGCTCAGCATAACCTGTTCAGAGTAAGCATGGTCGGATCAACAATTCCACATGAAATCGTTGGAAGATATGGTGCAGGTGAAGTTGTCTTACGTCCAGCAGCTACAGGTACTGGCGTTATCGCCGGTGGCCCGGTACGTGCGGTATTGGAATTAGCCGGTGTTACAGACGTTATTTCAAAGTGTCTGGGTTCAAGAACAGCAATCAACGTTGTCAGAGCTACATGCGATGGCCTGAAGAACATGACAACGATCGAAAACGTTGCTGCATTAAGAGGTAAGAAGCCTCAGGAAATTCGTTACTAATAGGAGGTCAGTATGAAGTTACATGAATTAAAACCAGTTGATGGTGCACGTAAGTATGGATTCAGACTTGGCCGTGGCCATGGTAGCGGAAACGGCAAGACTTCCGGTAAGGGTAATAAGGGCCAGAAAGCCAGAAGCGGCGGAATGGGCAAGCTCGGATTCGAAGGTGGCCAGACTCCATTAGCAAGACGTCTGCCAAAGCGCGGATTCACAAACTTTACCCGCAAGGAATATGCAATTATCAATTTATCACAGTTAAACAACTTCGAAGATGGTGCAGAAGTTAATCCTATGATCTTAAAGGAATTAGGCCTTGTAAAGAACTTAAAGGATGGCTTAAAGGTCTTAGGTGAAGGTGAACTGACAAAGAAGCTCAATGTCAAGGCTCACAAGTTCTCACAGTCTGCAGTTGAATTAATTGAAAAAGCAGGCGGAAAAGCTGAGGTAATTTAACATGCTCAAAACGTTTATCTCTTTTTTCGAAAATAAGGATATACGTAGAAAAATACTGTTCACTTTGGGCATGTTACTGGTATTCAGATTAGGAGCAGCAATTACTGTTCCTAACATCGATACCTCAAAGCTGGTGACAGGCTTATCTGATAATGACCTGATCGCCATGATGAACATGCTCGGTGCAGGAAGTTGGCAGACATTCTCAGTATTCTCAATGGGTGTCGGACCATACATCACAGCCAGCATCGTAATCGAATTACTGGCAATGGATGTCATTCCACCTCTGGCAGAATTAGCCAAGGACGGTCAGAAAGGCCGTCAGAAAATGGATAAGATTACCCGTTATCTGGCAGTAGTACTGGCATTTGCCCAGGCCTACACTCTGACAATGACATTTGACAAGGCATATGGCATTCTGGAAAACAACACCGTTACAGCTTATCTGTACACGGCAACCATCCTGACCGCAGGATCATTCTTCCTGGTTTGGATCGGTGACAGAATTGCAGCACACGGCATCGGCAACGGAATCTCAATGATCATCTTTGCAGGTATCGTCGCAAACCTGCCATATCAGTTCTATTCATCATATGTTACACTGGTTAACTCAGCCGCTGAGGGCGAAGCATTCACTGGAGTATTGAAGTTCGTATTGCTCGTTCTGATGTACATCGCTATCATTGTTCTGGTCATCTATGAGACTCAGGCAACAAGAAAGATTCCGATTCAGTACACAAGTTCTACGACAAAGAGAAACAGCGCTAATTTGAATTATCTACCATTGAAAATCAACTCAGCATCCGTTATTCCAGTTATCTTTGCTTCAACGATCATGGTTGCTCCAAAGACGATCATGGCACTGATCAGCAATGCCAGCTGGTATAAGACAACAGATTTCACAACCAAGCTGATCAACATCTTTGATTACATCTCAGATTTCACAAAGATCGGCGGGCTGCTGATTTACGTAGTATTGATTTTCTTCTTCACATTCTTCTATACGAACTTACAGGTTGATCCTGCTAAGATCACGGAGAATCTGAACAAGTCAGGAACATATATTCCGGGTATCAGACCTGGTAAGGAAACACAGACATATATTTCAATGGTTCTTAACAGAATCACATTACTTGGCGCACTGTTCCTGTGCTTCATTGCAGCATTACCACACTTGCTGTCAATGTTCACGAACATTCCAAGCACCATCACGATGGGTGGTACAAGTATCATCATCGTAGTTGGTGTCGCACTCGAAACCGTTAAGGATCTTGAAGATCAGTTGACTCAGAAAGAATATAAGGGATTCATGAAGAGGTAATTATGACACTTAACATGCTCATTATGGGCCCGGCCGGAGCCGGCAAGGGCACAATGTCTGAATTGATTGAAAAGAAGTATAATGTCGCACATATTTCTACAGGCGACATGTTCCGCAGCGAAATCAAGAATAACACTGAACTGGGCCAGAAAGCCACTGAATACATCAAGCAGGGCTTACTGGTCCCAGATGAGGTGACCATCGCCATGGTTCTCAAGCGCATGTCACAGCCTGACTGTGACGGCGGTTATCTGCTCGATGGTTTCCCAAGATCCCTGGTACAGGCCAATGTATTTGATACCAAGGTTATTGAGACTCCTAAGGAAGTCAACATCGTCATTAACCTGACAGTTGATAAGGAAGCATTGTTTGACAGAATCGAAAACAGAAGGATCTGCAGACAGTGCGGTGCCGTTTACAACATGCATACCTTGCCTCCAAAGGTTGAAGGAGTATGCGATAACTGCGGCGGCGAACTGTATCAGAGAGCAGACGACAACCGTGAGAGCCTGGAGAGAAGAATGCAGAGTTACGAGGAAGAGACCTTCCCGGTACTGACGCATTACAGAAGATTAAATCTGGTTCATGATGTAAATGCATCACAGACCATTGAGGAAGTATGGGCAGACGTCCAGAAAGTCATTGATGGTTTCATCGCAGAACATCAGGAGGGAAAATAGTCATTCATGGCAAAACAGGACAAGTCAGATGTAATCGAAGTTGAAGGCATAGTCGAGGAAACTCTTCCGAGTGCTATGTTCAAAGTGAAACTCCCTAACGGACACACAATCATGGCCCACGTTTCTGGTAAAATCCGTATGAACTACATTCGCATTTTACCGGGTGATCGTGTCACATTGGAAATTTCACCATATGATTTAACACGTGGGCGTATAACTTATAGACATAAGTAGTAATTTAGGAGGTACAAAGTTATGAAAGTTAGACCATCAGTCAAACCTATTTGCGACAAGTGCCGTGTAATCAAACGTAAAGGTCGTGTTATGGTAATTTGTGAAAATCCTAAACACAAGCAGAGACAGGGTTAATCGGAGGTAAAGAGTAAATATGGCTCGTATAGCTGGAGTAGACTTACCACGTGAAAAGTGTGTGGGAGTCGCATTAACATATATCTATGGTATCGGACCTACAACTGCTAAGCAGGTTTTAGCTACAGTTGGCGTTGACGAGACCATCAGAGTAAAGAACTTAACAGAAGCTCAGGAAACAGCAATCCGTTCAGAGATCGACAAGATCAGGGTTGAAGGTGACCTGAGAAGAGAAACAAACTTAAACATTAAGCGTTTAATGGAAATTGGCTGCTACCGTGGCGTACGTCACAGGAAGGGCTTACCTGTACATGGTCAGAGAACAAAGACCAATGCACGTACACGTAAGGGACCACGTCGTACAGTAGCTAACAAGAAGAAATAGGGCAGGAGGTAATAGAGAATGGCTACAAATAAGAAAGTTACAACACGTAAGCGTAGAGTTCGTAAGAATATTGCCAAGGGAGTTGCTCACATTCATTCAACATTTAACAATACAATCGTTACCATCTGTGATGAACAGGGTAATGCAATTGCATGGTCAAGTGCTGGTGCCTTAGGTTATAAGGGATCACGTAAATCAACTCCATTCGCTGCTCAGCAGGCTGCTGAAGCTGCTGCCAAGGCTGCAATCGACCATGGCATGAAGACAGTTGAAGTTAACGTTAAGGGACCTGGTCCTGGAAGAGAATCTGCTGTTAGATCATTACAGACAGCAGGTCTGAATATCACAGTAATCAACGACGTTACACCAATTCCTCATAACGGCTGCCGTCCACCAAAGAGACCTCGTGGTTAATAGAAATAGGAGGAATAGTTGATGCAGCAATTTGAAAGAGCAGATTTTGAAATTAAAGAATATGTAGAAGATGAACATTACGGTAAGTTTACCATGGGACCTCTGGAAAGAGGCTTCGGCACAACTATCGGAAATGCCATCCGCAGAGTATTAATCTCTTCAATGCCGGGTGGAGCAGTATACTCCATCAAGATTGAAGGAGTCTATCATGAATTTACAGCTATTCCAGGTGTTGTTGAAGATGTAACTGCTATCGTTCTGAATATCAAGGATATGATCCTCGATGTTGAAGATGATGAGTCTTATACATTGAGATTAAATGCAGTAGGGCCAAAGACAGTTACAGCTGGTGATATTGAATATCCAACAGGCGTCAAGTGCCTGAATCCTGAACTGGTCATCTGTCATCTTGCAGAAGGCGGAAAGATCGAGATGGAATTAAGAGCACGCAAGGGCCGTGGATATGTTAGCTCAGATACAAACAAAGCACTTTATATTGGCTCTTCACAGGGTATTGGAACTATTTATACAGATTCAATTTTCACACCTGTTACCAAGGCTACATACTCAGTTGAGCAGACACGTGTTGGTCAAAACGCCAACTACGACAGCCTGACACTGGAAGTATGGACAAACGGTGAGATCACTCCTCAGCAGGCCGTTGCCTTATCAGCAAAGATCCTGATCGACCACCTCGAACTGTTAACAACAGTCAAGGAAGGCGTCAGTGAAATGGGCAACGTCATCAAGGAGGCAGGCGATGAAGTAGATTCTAAGGGCTTCAATATGGTTATTGAAGACTTGGATTTATCAGTACGTTCATATAACTGTTTAAAACGTGCCGGTATCCAGACTGTTGAAGAATTAACTCAGAAAACAGAAGAAGAAATGATGAGAGTCAGGAACTTAGGCAAGAAGTCTCTGAAGGAAGTCAAGGACAAGTTAGAGAACCTCGGCAAGAGTTTCCGCAGCTCAGAATTATAGGATTAGGAGGATAACCCAAGATGCACAATCGTAAATTAGGCCGTACAGCTGATCATCGTAAAGCTCTTTTACGTAACCTGGCTACGGATATGATCGTATATGAAAAAATCGAAACAACTGAGAAAAAGGCTTTAGAATTAAGAACTGTAGTTGACGAATTAGTTACTCTCGCAAAGAGAGGCGACTTACACGCACGCAGACAGGTTCTGTCATATGTTCGCGATGTAAAGGTTGGCAAGACTGACAAGACAGCAGTTCAGAAGCTGTTCGATGAAATCGGACCACGTTACGCTGACCGCAAGGGCGGTTACACAAGAGTCGTTAAGACAACTGTAAGACGCGGCGACGCTGCTCCAATGGCATACATTGAATTCGTAAAGTAATTGATCAGAATTAAGACAGACCGGCGAAAAGCCGGTTTTTTTTATCGCGCAAAGATGAGTTTTTCGTTGTGATTATGATCCAAAATATGATGACTTAAGCGAACTATTTCAAACACCTGGCTGGATGTTCAAATAATTATCGTGATTTACATATATGAATAAATAAAAAAAGTTAAGTTATATACTGAAATGTTTACTTTAAATATAGTAGAATAATTATGAATAAGTGGGCGCTTATTGTTTTGAGAGTGTATTGTGGTGATAGTATTCAATAGATTTGCTATCAGTATTCATGAGAATCTCAAAAACGCAATTAGTGAAACTGATAATATACTTTGACTAATTAAATACGCTTTTACTATACGTATGAAGGGGGAGACATGAATGTATAAAGTGTTGAGAAACATCGTTATCAGTCTCGTAGCAACATTAATGCTCTTTCATTCTCTGTCATTTGAAGGACTTAAGATCACCGCCGATGAGAATAGTCCAGAAAATACTACAGAGTATGTAAATGAAGAACAGGCTGCTACGGAAACTGCCGCAGAAGAAACTGCTGCTGAACAGCCGATCGTTGAGGAAACACTGACAGAAGAAGTCACAATTGAAGAACCTGTCATCGAGCAAGAAGCCGTAACTGAAGAAGTTACGACAGAAGAACAGGCTGCAGAACAGGAAACTTTAATTGAAGCAGCTGAGGAAGTCAGAACTCTGCCAACGGAGTATACTGCAGAAGTACAGGAGATTCTGGTAAGAGCTACTGTAGCAGAAGGAACTTTTAAGGAAGAGGTCGTATTAGTAGTAGATCCGATTCGAAAGGGCACAGAGGAATATCAGAATGCAGAGGAAACTCTGAAAAATGATGGTGCTGATTTTGATGACATGATCGCTTTTGACATCTACTTTAAGGTCGTAGCAACTGGTGAAAGAATTGAGCCAGATGAAAATGTTAAAGTAGAACTATCACTGAGAGAAGAAGCTTTTGCAGAAGCAGAAGCAGAGAAGATCGATGTTGAATCAGTTAACGTTACCCATATTACGGAAGCAAATGAAGTAGTTAAGGTAGCAGATACGGCTGATGAGACAGCTGGATCAGTAGAAATTACAGCTACGGAAGAAAAGGTAGAGGCAGTTGAGGCTGCATTTACGGTAGAAAGCTTCTCCACTTTCGTTCTGACATGGAAGAATGCATCTGATGAAGAGGAAAAGGCAACGATTCATTATGGGACTTACAGTGACGGTAATTTCGTTGAATTTGATGAAGAGACTATCGTACTGGATACATCAGCAACGAATGTAAGTATTGCCAACACATTTGAAGGTTATAATTATCTTTCTGCTGTTTATTGCACGTCAGGACAGACGATCGCAGATGGCGTTGACATCGGTGAGGTTCTGTTCAGAAATGGAAATACATGGGAAGTTGACCAGTATGTCTATAATGAAGAAACAGACAAGACAGAAACTGTCAGAACAACAATAGAAAATGGTTCGGATATCTATGCCTTCTACTTCAAGCCGGAAAAACCGGCTGATCAAGGAGCAGATGATCCTAGTGTCCCAACACCTGAAACTACGAAAAATGTAACGGTAAATAAAGATGGTACGGCAACAATCACTCTGGACATTGTTGGCAAGACAGTTCAGTCAGATGAATCTCACTATGCCAATGTTCTGATTATACTTGATGCTACAGCAAGTATGAATGGCAGTAAATGGACTAATGCAAAAGCTGCCATGAATACCTTGATAGAAACTCTTAGTGAAGGTGACAATGCAGGAAATGCGGGGAAAATAGATTATGCATTAGTGACTTTTGGCCGTTCAGCGACTGTTGTTCAGAATTGGACAAAAGATAACTCAGCATTTAAGACTACTTGTGCCGGTATTAATATGGTAAGTACATCAGGAACCAACTGGGAAGCAGGTATGCGTGGTGGACTTTATGGCGTTCTGAACAATTATCCAGAAGGTGAAACTGCGGAAAAACACGATCCTACGTATGTTATTTTCCTGACTGATGGTGATCCAAATACATGGTATTGGAATAATGATGATATTGGTTCGGCCATTCCAAATACAAGGCCTACTCGATATGTAAGTAGTGACAACGTAGGACCAAACAGCTTTTATGGTGCTTCTGACACCTACATGCGCCCTGGATATCAGGGAAGTAGCACTATAGCAGCAAACCGTGCAGCTGATGAAGCCAAAACAATTGCTGCCGGTAATAAGCTGTACGGTATTTATTGTGGATCCTCTGGCACAACACCATCAGGTGAATCCTTTAATCGACTTGTTAACATAATAACTGGAACTGGCCAGGGTGGTCAGAAAGCGATTGCCGCAAATGCAGATACAATTGAAAGTGAATTCAAGGCTATTGCTGAAACAATTCTCAATGACCTGGGAGCAAATAATGTATCTGTTGACGATGGTGTTCCTGAGCTTTCATCAGTAAGTACATCTGTAAGCGGAGCAGCTGATGGATTTAAATATTACATTAAGGAAAAAGATGCTGAAGAATTCTCAGAGTGGACGGATCATCCTGGAACAGCGTACAGTGAAAATAACGGTGTTACCTGGGATCTTGGAAATGCCGGCACATTAAAGGATGGAACAACATACAGACTTGTGTTCAAGGTATGGCCAAGCCAGGAAGCCTATGACTTAATTGCTAACCTGAATAACGGTACAGTTGAATGGGACAGTTTATCAGATGATGTTAAGAGTCAGATCGACAAAGATGGTAATAAATATACATTGAAGACTAATACGCATTTAAATACTACGTATTCTTTCAATGGAAAAACATACACTGATCCAAATGAGCTTGTTTCAGGTGATATGCCGTTAGTATCATCAGAAATGAATGTAAGAAAGAATTTTGCTCATGCCATTAATGATACAAGTCCATATTCAAAGCTGAACTTCTATCTGACGGTTGATGGCAAGTACTACATGAGTGACGGTACATTATCTGATACCGTACCAACAAAAGACAGCACAGGATATTATACAGTTAAACTGCCAGTTGATGAATCACTTGAAGGTGAAGCTTTCTGGGCTCCGGAAAACTGGACAGGCAGTGTTTACATTGCTCCTGGTTTCATGAATGGAGAAAATGTTCTTGAAACAGGTCATAAGTATTCATTGTATGAAGTCATTACTGAAGGAGATGAATACGAATACGAATTTACTCCACAGACAGTACGTCCGATGGTAATTGACGGAACACTGACATTCCTGGTATTAAAGGATAAGTACAATACCAATGAAAAAGGAGCAAAGGAATATACAATTGAAGGTGAGACATATTATGTAGCATCTACTAACAACGGTGAACTGGTAGGAACCAACCGTAAAACAGCTGAATTAGACATCACAAAGGTTATCGTTGATAACAGAAAAGAGAAGATGACTCCTGAACAGATGGATGCGGAAACATTTACTTACAGAGTAAAACTTACTGTTGATAAGGATGCAGACATTACCGGTATTACCGCATATGAATATGTACCGAGAACCGGAGCAGGAAGATTTACAATTTTCGGTTATCAGCAGGAGGATGATGAAAGTATCAGAGCACTTGATGATGATGTTGAAAAATTCTCTGGCAAGACATTTGGTGCATACACTGTTACTACACCAGGTGGCGGCAATACATTAGCACACGTATTTGTAGAAGACGGAGATAAGTTAACTGCAACCATAGACATCACATTAAAGCGTAATGAGATTATTCGTTTCACTAACTTACCAAGCGGTACTCAGTATGAAATTGAAGAAGTATACGCTAACTTAAGACAGGCAGATCCAAGCCGTAACGTTGATGCAGTTCCTTCAACGGACGTAGACAGCAATCTCGCTGATCAGGGTTATACATCTACCTCAATTATTACAAAGCATGGTTCTGAAACGAAGACTACAACAGGAACCAAGGTTACAGGTACCATAGAAGACCTGGATACCCGTTACTATAATCAATTCACTAATAAGACCAGTGACTTCATTGATGTAGAACTGAAGGGTACGAAGAAACTTAGTGGCTATACCTGGATTACAAATGAACGATACTATTTCAATTTGTCAGCCAATGATGATGAACCATTACCTGGCATTAACGGAAGAACCAGATTCTATCTGTCACCGAAGGAAAATGAAGTGGGTACATCTGCTGAAAAGACATATTCATTCGGCAAAATCAGATTTACAGCCCCTGGCACATATACATATATTATTAAGGAAGATGATGCTGGTGATACCAAAAACGGTATTGTTTATGATGTAGCAAAGGAAGTAACTATCGTCATCAAGGAGAATGAAGATAAGTCACTTTCAGTAGAAAGTGTAACCGGAACAGATACTGAATGGGATGGCGAAAATCTTGTTGCCACAACAACAATGACCAATAAGGCAGAGGAGACAGAAGTTTCTGCCACTAAGAAGTGGAAGAACGCTGACGGCAGTGAAACAGCACCGAGTGGTGCAAGTATCGTCTTCAGTGTCTACAATGCTGCAGATATGAATACTGCAATCAAGTCTGTAACATTAGATGGTACTGCTGATGACGCAGGAGAAGCAGTTGCATGGACAGCTACTTTCAGCAATCTGCCTAAGTATACTTACGAAGAAAAATCTGAAACAACAACAGATAATGACGGTAAGGAAACAACAACATATTCACGTGAAGCAACTTTAATTGAGTATAAGATCAAGGAAACAACAACATATCCAGGATACAAGGCAGATCCAACAGAAGCAGTAGCAGCCGGAGAAACAATTACTAATATCCAGGAAGCAGTTAAGGTTACTGCACAGAAGAAGTGGAAGAATGCCGACGGAAGTGAAACAGCACCTGCAGGAGCATCTGTAGTATTCACACTGTTTGCAGATGGACAGACAACCGGCAAGACAGTGGAACTGGATGGAAAAGAAGACAAAGCTGGAGAATTAACAGCTTGGATCGCAACATTCGATAATCTGCCAAAGTATAAGAACGGCACTACTGAAACGATCAAGTATACTGTACAGGAAACAGGAACATGGCCTGGCTACACGGCAAACCCGGTAACGGCGGTAGAACCTGGCGGAGTCATAACAAATGAACAGGGCTTCACATCCGTTACAGCAACCAAGGCATGGCAGAACGCAGACGGCAGCACAACAGCACCGGAAGGCGCAACAGTAGTATTCACACTGTACGCTGATGGTAGTGCAACAACTTATACAGTCACATTAGATGGCAAAGCAGACACAAAGCCTGAAACAACAGGCGGATATGAGAGCGCAGCCTGGACAGCTTCATTCGTTAACTTACCAGAATCTAAGATAGTTGATAATGTTGCTGAACCAATCGTCTACACAGTGGCTGAAACAACAACCTATCCAGGTTATACAGCCAGCACGACTGCCCCAGTAGCCAGCGGTTCAACGATCACTAATACTCAGGAGCCAACAACTGCTGACGCAACCAAGGAGTGGAAGAATGCTGATGGTACAACAACAGCACCAGAAGGCGCAACAGTAGTATTCACACTGTATGCTGATGGCACTGCAACAACTTATACAGTCACATTAGATGGCAAAGCAGATACAAAGCCTGAAAAAACAGGTGGATATGAAAGCGAAGCCTGGAAAGCAGAATTCATCAACCTGCCGAAGTACAAAGTAGAAGAAGGCAAGGCAGTAGAGATAGTCTACACAGTAGCTGAAACGACAACATACATAGGATATACTGCCAGCACAACTGATCCAGTTGCCAGTGGTTCAACTATCACAAACAAGCAGGTACCAACCGAAGTAACTGTAGAAAAGGTATGGGAGAACGCCGATGGAACTACAACATGGCCAACAGGCGTAACAGTCAAGGTACAGTTAACAGCTGATGGCAAGGCAGTAGAAGGCAAGACAGCAGAACTGACAGCTTCAAAGACAAGCGAGAAGTTCACAGGTTTACCGAAGTACAAGGTAGGAACGACTACAGAGATTAAATACGCCGTAGAAGAAGTAGAAGTAGCCGGATACGAGACAGAAGTAGCTGACATCAAGGATGACAAGATCACCATCACCAACAAGCAGGTACCAACAGAAGTAACTGTAGAGAAGGTATGGGAGAACGCTGATGGAACAACTACATGGCCAACAGGCGTAACAGTCAAGGTACAGTTAACAGCTGATGGCAAGGCAGTAGAAGGCAAGACAGCAGAACTG
>JAFWGU010000021.1 GCA_017512285.1 Erysipelotrichaceae bacterium
AGCATTAATAAAAATATTACTAATACTATTGTTCGTCTAATCAGGAACCACATATATAATGGCATATCTCACCCTTGTATGATAAATATGTACCTTGTCTATACATAGATATCAATCCTTTCCACCTTTCTCTATTGCTTTAATCTTCCATTTTTATAATGTAGTAATTCACCAATCACTTCTTTAATCGTTTTGTTGATTGTGAACTATTTGGGGTTCACTGCCTAAGTCGCTTAAAGTTTTTTGCCTAAATACTCCAGCATAAACAATTAAACTTATAATAATCTTTATTTTCATCTTTACCTCGTAATTGAAAAAAGTGTAGATTGTTTTGGTCCGTTTATTTCACATCTGCTATTTTCAATTTTATTATACATTAATAGTAAAAAACACTTGAGGTCAGAATCGCTCAAAATTGGGTCAGTTTTGTCACTTTTCAATATGGATGATTACAGTTGTTATTATATTTGTCTTCAGAATCAAACTCAAACAGTAGCCCTTCAACCGCTTTACCTTTGTTGCCTTTCTCTTCCTTAACCCTAAGATTTAATAAGTATCCTTTATCGGTTAATTCCTTCATTGCTGGCTGAATGACCCTTCTTTTCAATTGAGCAAAATCATCATATGTCTTTGCTTCAGCTCCCATGTATTCTCTGAATTGCTCAACACTTATTCTTCTGTATCCAGTGTTTCGGAACTGTTTCAGAAAAGCATATAAGCGCTTTGAGTACATCGTTTTCAAATTGCAGAACTCTGTAAGGCTAAGGTAGGTAAATTTGCTGGAAGGCAGGAAAAACTCCATAAAATCAGGATTAGCCTTTACTGTGATCATCCTGTTCTTCTTATCATTGATCACTTCCATAAAGACTACCATTTCAACTCCTATCTCCTTATTTTCAAATTCATACCAGCAGGAAAGAATAGTCTTCCTGAATCTGTCTATCTCCTTCTTATACATTTCATAGGAGACATGGTCATCAATGTTAAGGTATTCTTTTAACTCCCAATAGTAAAAGCAGCATTCACTCCTGTTATTCTTCTCAATACTTCTTCTTAACTCTCTCATTACCAAGCAGAACAGATCTGCTCCGAATCTGTCCATGTTTTTAAAGCCAAGTTCTACTACATCATTCCTCATAACCAGATAATATTTAATCTTGTCGTCCAATCACATCACCTCAGGTGATTATAGATGTCGCGGTAATAACAATGACAGAATCTACCAGTAAACCTTTACCGAAAGTGACAGAATAGTTTTCCGTCATTTACATTTATGACAGAGTAAAAATACCCGATATGACAGAATACCTGGATTAATTACCGTAATTGACAGAGAGGATTCTGCCACATTTTTGGGAGATATTTGCTGATGGTTAACGACCATTTAACTGCAGGTTAAAAACATTTTTTTATAAATAACAAAAAACTGATGACACAAGAGGCACAACCTTTTCATCGTCATCAGTTTTTTACAAGCATTTAATTATCGTTACTATCCATAACTACCCAATGTCCACCTTTATCTGCACCAACTCGTTTGATCACACCATTTTTACTGAGCTTTCTAATGTGATACTTGATGCCATCAACAGTTATACCCACTTCTTTCGCTAATTCAGCTTGCGTAATGTAAGGATTATCGCTGATTAGTCCTATTATTTTCTGGGTAGTTTTCTGGGTAGTTTTCTGGGTAGTTTCCATTTCTTTACCTACTTCACCATTTTGTTCCTTCAATTTAAGAACAAGAACTGTTCTATCAGGATCAGTTGTCTCCTCAATGATTGGTTCATCCCAGCCTTGAGACTGCCATACTGAGAAGATATCCGGGACACCACTACCAGCTCTTTCGCCATAACCGATAAGATTGAACATCTTCAATAATGTCGCGTTTCTTGGATCAGAAATGCCACCTCTTAGCATCTGCTGCTTACCGGTTCTGATGCTACCCGGATTCTCCAAAGTGATTACATCAGCTTCCTTTTTTACCACAACACCTCTTGGCTGATAATAGTCAGCATTAACCAGACAGTTGATCAACGCTTCCCTGATAGCCTTATGAACAGGTGTATCATCAACTCTGATGATTCCATCCAATTTGAAAGGAACTTTAATATCTTTAGAAAGCTTGTTATTTACCCTGAAGAAAAACTCCATGACGTTACCAGTCCAGTCACCGGAACTTGATTGTATCCTATCAGTCCATCGTATCGATGGGTCAAGCATCTCTCTGTAATCAAGGAAATAATACGGAAACTCTCTGACAATATCGTATTCATGACCAAACATCAGTAATCCTGCTGCTGTTGGATACAATGTCTTGCCGTCTCTGCCATAAGCAGCTCCACCGATCCTTCTGAGGTATTCTTCATCAGTATCATTTTCAAATACATGACCTGCTCTGTATAACTGATGCCTGTTTCGATAAGAATGCAGAGTTTCCGTGTCAATAACTGATAAGTTCATCTCTTCCAAAACCTTTGTATCCATTGTCTCTTCAGCAGCATCCCTTAACATGGCTTTCACTTCAGATGGCGAGCAGTGATAATCACCTTCTCCATTCCTTTTATAAGTCCATTTAAGCATATCATTATTGATATATACCGGTCTTTCGTCTCTTCTGGCTTTAGGAACACTTATAACTATGACCAAATCGTCACCTACAGTAAAACTCTTAATGTTCTTCTCTGTTAGCAGATTTACACTAACTTTTGTCTGATTGTTTACAGTATCCCAGAATGCTTTGAGAAGCTGATCTTCATCATTCTTTTTCAATCCGGCTGTAACCCAGGATTTATCATCTTTCTCATCCACACCAAGGATAATAACACCACCGTCAGTATTGGCAAAGCTTGAATAGGTTTCCCATAATGAAACAGGCAGCCCTTTCCTTGCTTTCTTAACTTCTCGTCTGTTATCTTCTTTGTATTGATTAAAATCCTCTAATCTGAACATTTCCTCCATAACAATCACCTATAACATGATTATACCAATAATCACGCCTTATTTTCTCTTTCTCTTCTAAAATACTGCAGACCTTCAATTGCTGATGCAAGGCAATCATCAAAGTGCCTATGATGCTATACTACTCCATTTCAAACTCTATCTGATCTTTTAACTCAGGATGCTCCTGAAGTGCCTGAATGATATGTTCAGCATGTTCGAGATCATAGTAATATACCTTCTGCTTTCTCTTGATGGCTGTACGTATCTGGGCAAGTTCACGCATATAACTGGCGAACTTCTGCTTCTTACGATTCTCTTCACTGTCAGAGATATCAATTTCCTGAACCTGCGGTAATTCATAGTCAGGTTTTTCAGTAATAAGATCCTTCAAAGCTCTGTCTACTCTGACTCTCTTCTGTCTCTGATTAGCTTTAGCATATACTTCCCTGATCATCTCGGAATCCTGATGTCCGAAATAGTCATGTGCTTCTTCAGCCGAGATGTGCTTAACATCACAGAGGAAGTGTGCACAACCATGTCTGAACATCTGGCAGTCCAGTTTATTCATTTCCAGTTTTTCTGTGACACGGTCCAGTTCTCTTAAGGCATTAGCCTGTCTCTGATATCCTTCCTTTTCCTTAGGATCCCTGGCATTTATGTTAGGAAAGACGAACATGTTATCCATCTTTCTTTCGCTTACCTGGAATTCATATCTGTAGGCATATTTATAGTCTATCAGGATCTGTTTGTAATATGCCCAGATAGTTATCTCTCTTTCAGAATTGCTGTTCTTAAGAGCCAGATTATTGGCCTTGATACGTCTCATGACATTCTCTCTGGATTCTTTATGGTTAATGGCATTAGTAATATAGATGACACCAGTACCATAATCACCACCATCAAAGTCGATGTTCTTCCACTGTAAGGCAATAAGTTCGCCAACTCTCATTCCGGTAAAGTACAGCACCGTCCAGAAGGTATACCAGTAAAGGTTGGTGAACTGGCCGATCTTATCCTTATCAGTCCCCTTTCCTCTGTAGTAATCCATCAGTTTTCTCAGATCTTCAAATTCCGGATAGTTGCGGTCATTTCTTCTACCTACTTCCAGTCTCTTGGTTTTAACAAACAGGATGGCATTCTCATTAAGGATTGCCTGTTCAGCGTTGATATATCCTTTAAGCTGCAGATAGCGGTTGAACTTCTTAACAACTCCCTTATACTTCTTTACAGTCGCACCAGAAAGGTTCTTGTGGCCTTTTACCGGTGAGTTGATATAATCGATCCATTTACTCCAATCTTCCGTCTTAAGCTCTTTAATGGCTTTATTTTTCATACTTGGGTCAAAGTATTGTTTTAAGCCGGAAGCATTATCAAAGTTATTTCTATCACCGCTGATCTTAACATTAGCTTCTCTATGAGAAAGATCACTCAATTCCTGGAGCCATTCTTCATAGATGTCATAAACAGTCTTCTTCCTTTTTTCTTTCTCAACATACTGACCTTCAGCGATGATCTGTTCAGCTTCTTTCTCACATTCATCGATAGTCCAGTGCCACCTGGTAGTAGTATCTACCTTTTTCCCCTGGGCATTAACGAAACGGACCTTCTTGCGGAATCTCCATTCTTTTACATCTTCTTTCCATTCCTTCTGATATCTGGCAGGAATGTTTCTGGGTAGTCTTTTCATATTTCTATTTCCTCATATTCACTATACAAATCGTTGATTCATTTGACTGTTTGATAATTATTCCAGCTAGGCTCTTCATACTATGCTCATCTTACTTTCCTGCTTCTGAGTACACTTTACAAGAGCGTACAAGTAAAGTATGAAAAATGTATGTTTTGATATATCAGATAATATCGTCGACTATGTTACTAACTATCTCTTACTATCAATACATCCATCCACCGATTGCTTCCAGATAAATTCTCAGCGTTGTTTCGCACTTAAGATCTTTTGCAAATCTGTGCATTTTATTTAAATCTCTGTTTTTTCTCCTCAGGTAGTTCTTCAGTATCTCTGATGTCTCTTCTATACCAACTTTATTCCTGTAATAAATACAATCGACTACGGTTTTCTCAATATCGTATATTCTGAATTCCAGGCCATTTTCTTCTTCAGTAACAACGCCCGTATTGTAACGGGTATCCGTAAAATAATGAATTTTTACGGGAGGCCACTCAGGGAGAGTACTGACTTTATCCTTGCGTCCAATGGCAACATCGATCTCCAAAGGCATGTAATTAGTAAGATTGTAATACCTTGCAGCCGTCAGAAGACAGATCACTCCCTTGGGAATATAGGCCAAAGCATTATGAAAATCATTTTCCTCACCTTTGTAAAGCAAGTTCTCATATGTAAAGTTATTGATCTTACGCAGTACATTCTTTTCCACAAGTTTATTAATCTTATAGTACGAATAACCGTTTTCCCTAAGAGTTTTTGCCTGAATGTACTTATCTTCAATTGAATAGATATCCATAAGCTTTTCCTCCAAACATATATTATCATCGATTAGAACAATACTTAAATATATTTCGGCGTTTTTATTATTTGCCGAATTATTTTTAATTCCATTGTTTCAAAACCGCATCGCTTTGACCCCACAACTATGAGTTTGACCCCACCTTGACCCCATTTTACACCAACATGGAAGAGCAACGCAAGATTTGACCCCACAATTTGACCCCACGATATTCATGTTTTCATGAGTTAAGGATTTTCACGAAATTTGATTTCTCAAAAAACAAAAAGTGCCAAAAACCCTTTATTTAAAGGGGTTTTTAGCACTTTAAGGCACGAAAAAGGTTTCCTTTCGGAAGCCTCATTTTTTACTATGGTGGAGCATACGGGGCTCGAACCCGTGACCTCATCGCTGCCAGCGATACGCGCTCCCAGCTGCGCTAATGCCCCACGTTTACTGCGTGTACACCTATTGTACATTGATATGAACTATTTATCAAGAAGAAATATCAGAACAATAACAGGCTTAGTTTTTGTATTGACGCTGTTCAAGTGTTATAATAGTTCACAATTAAAGGAGAATTATCATATGGATAAAAATCTAGCATGGGAATTACTAAATGAAATCAGTTTTGTACGTGTTGCCGGTACCAAGGAAGAACTAAGGGCTGCCAACATACTTAAGAGAGAAGCTGAAAAGCTCGGTGCTGAAACAGTCATTGAAGATTTTGAAATCGAAGGTGCAAGCATCTCAGAAGCCGTACTGGAAGTACTGGAACCTGAATACTGCAGCTATCCTGTAATCGGTATTGGAAAGACCAAGTCAACAAAAAAGGAAGGCGTCATCGGAGGCTTCAAGTACATTGAGAATGCCAAGGATGCCAATCTTACGGATATTAAGGGCAAGATAGTTCTTGTACAGGGCAGAACGATGCCTGACCTGATGAAGAAACTGGTAGAAAAAGGTGCTCTCGGTTATGTTGCCATTGGCGGTGACTTCTATGAAGAAGACAGCATCAAGCACGAATTAAGACCGACAAATGCCTTTGGAAAAGATGTTAACATTCCTGGTCTCAAGATCCACATTGACGATGCCGAGAAACTCGTCAGAAGCAAGCCCCAGAAAGTCAGACTGGTACTAAGAACCAGAAAGACAAAGGGAACGTCTCATAACGTAGTCGCTACCATTGAAGGTACGGACTTAAAGGACGAAGTGATCGCCTTCAGTGCCCACTACGATTCAGTTCCTTATTCAAAGGGCAGCTGGGATAACGGTACCGGTTCAGTTACCGTCATGGAGCTGTTGCGTTACTTCAGTCAGAACAGACCAAGAAGAACCATGAAGTTCATCTGGTGCGGTTCAGAGGAAATCGGTCTGGTAGGATCCAGAAAGTATTGCGAAGCTCATAAGGATGAGCTTGGCAAGTACATCTTCAACATCAACTTTGACATGACCGGTGTAACGATCGGCTATGAATTCGTCTGCTGCTCATGCTCTGAAGACACTCTGCATGCCATTGAATATCTGGCCAACATCGAGAACTACCCGCTGTCATCAGAATTAGGCATGTACTCATCTGACTCCAGCAGCTTCGCAGCTGCCGGCGTACCGGCATGTACATTTGCCAGACTGCAGACCAGAGGCGGCGCTCAGATCCACAACCATCATGACAACATGGATCACCTGGATCCTGATTCATTCATGATCACCCTGAACTTTGTTGCCAGGTTTGCTGACCAGATCGCCAACGCTTCCGTTAACCCGATCCCGCGCAAGTTCGCCGACAAGGTTACCAAGTTAATGGAAGAAAGAAAGAAATGGCTGGGCGGTGCAGACAAGAAAGAAGAAAAGCCAAAGAAGGCTGACAAGCCACTGGAAAAGAAGACAAAATAACATAAAGGCATCTCAGTGAGATGCCTTTATTCTGTTTACAGTATTGATACTTATATGGCTCAGTATGGATTCTTCTCATCCAGCACCCACGGTACACCATGGAAGAATATCTCCATCTGCAGGGCAGGATATGGCAGATTTTCTTCCGGAAGCGATATTTCCGTGGTAAAGCCTGCTGAATAACCTCCACATATCTCACACAGATTCATTTCTCCGTTATCCTTCCAGCATTCATCGCCCTTAATGATCCTTCCGCAAAGATGATAGAATCCGCCATAGTACATTTTCCCTTCTTCATCTTCAGTGTACCATGGTATTATCTCGGTAGCCTTCCCGATATCCATTCCCAGCATTGAGAAGAATTCCCTGACTGCCACAGGAAAACTGCCGCAGGCCATGTCGTAATTACGGCATCCGGCACATCCACAGCTTTCCGCTGCGGTTTGAAGACCGGCATGGAATTCTGCAGTCTTTTCAATGTCAATGTCTAGGGTAATGTTACCAAGTCTAAATATCATGCTATCTCCTGAAAGGCACTGCCCCATTAAGAGACAGTGCCTGATTTGTCATTGGTGGAGCCGAGGGGAATCGAACCCCTGTCCAAAACGTGTCCCACATTCAGACCTCTACAGTTTAGTTCATCTCATTAACAGAAACCTCATGATGAACAAGATGTAGTCTCTGTTTCCCTGATTGGTTTTCGTTACTGATTTATCAGAAGTCATCAGTACTTATCTTCTGTCTTTTACACCAGTCCATAGCCCAGAAGCTAAACAGTGGCTGACGGCTGCGAGCCTTACGTCAGGCTATTAAGCAGCGAATGAATAATTACTGTTGCCAGTTATTTTTAGTTTTATCCGTTAGGCGAATAACTCCACTGCAGTCCGAATCCAACTACGCCCTGTCGAAACCAAGACGACCCCGATTCACTGGAAGAATATGATAACAGATATTGTACGCTCCGTCAATCACGGTCTTAAGTGTGCTTCCTTTGTCCACTTGCTGGTGTGAAAATAGATCGTTGCCAGTATGCCAGCCAGGGCAAATGACAGCGTCGTTGCCAGATAGACGAATATTACATCGAACCTGATCTTCAGGCCGACCGTGACGAATATGAACTTGAATACGCACTGGGCAAATACTGCTATGATCATCGGAACCTTCATGTTGCCGGCACCACGGCAACACCCGTTATAGATGTGTGACCAGGTCAGCGGGATGAAGCCGAAGACCGAGTATCTGGTCATCGTTGCCCCAAACTTTATGACTTCCGGATTTTCGTTGAACAATCCGACAAATGATTCAGCGAAAATGAATATGATGCCGGCCAGGGCTGTGGTAATTATTGTCGCGATCGTATTGCACATTTTAATGCCTTCATGAACACGTTCATACTTCCGGGCACCAAGATTCTGTCCGACATAACTTGTACCTATGGTTGAAATGCTCTGCATCGGTATCTGGGTCCATGCAGCGACCTTTTCGGCAACGCCAACCCCGGCAATGAATTCATTGGAGAACAGATTGACCTGTGACTGTACCACCATGTTTGACAAGGCTATCAGCATGTTCTGAATGGAGGCAGGTATACCTAATGACATCATTCTTCTTACCAGGTGCATGTCCATCTTCAGATCCTTTGAGGTCATTCTGAAGCCAGGGTCCATTCTGAACAGGGCTCTGATGGCCAGCACGTCAACCAACAGCTGGGATATGATTGAAGCCAGTGCCGTTCCGACAACACCCATGTTGAGGTACTTGACGAAGGCTATGCCAAGGACGACATTCATTACACTTGAGATCATCAGATAATACAGCGGATCTCTGGAATCACCAAGTGATCTCATTATGAAGAAACTGATGTTATACAGGAATACTGCGGCATTGCCCAACATGTATACCCGCAGATATATTTCGGCATTTTCATAAATTGAGTCTCTGATATTGGTAAGTCCCATCAGCTGATCACAGAATATCTCTCCTAATATCGTAATGATCACGCCAACGGCAACTCCCATCACCAAACCGGTATGAATGGTCTTGCGCAGATTTTCCTTGTCTTTGGCCCCGTGGTAGTTTGAAACCAGAATGCCGCAAGCAGTGGAAATGCCATAGAAAAAGAAGCTCGCTATGTTACAGATCGACTGTGTAGAACTTACCGATGAAAGAGCGTCTGATGACATATAGTTGCCAACGATCATGGAATTTGTCATTCCATAAAGCTGCTGAAACAGGTTTGCGAGGGTTATCGGCCACACAAATCTCAACAGCTGTTTCCAGACTACTCCTTCTGTAAGATCAACGAACTTCTTCTTATCCATTTAATTAACCTACGTAGTATCCCAGTTCTCTCAGCTTTCCATAAACCTTGTGAAGCGGGAAACCTACGACAGTATAATAACTTCCCTTAATGCCGGAAATAAAGACAGATGCCCAACCTTGTATCGCATAGGCTCCAGCCTTGTCATATGGCTCTCTGGTCTGTATGTATTTCTCAATTTCAGCCTCACTGAGATACTCAAAGGTTACTTCCGTTACGTCATAGTCAACGTACTGATGATCCTTTGAAATCATGGCAACGCCGGTAATGACTCTGTGCGTTCTGCCGGACAGTAACTTAAGCATCTCTCTGGCTTCAGTCATGGTGTGAGGCTTCCCCAGGATCTTACCGTCGATCTCAACGATGGTATCAGCACCAATGACCAGTTCCTCCGGATGTTCCTTATAGACTGCCAGTGCCTTCTGCATGGCCAGATCCTTGATCCTTTCCTCAATTGGAAGTTCTTCCTTCATTACTTCCCTGACGTTACTGACGATTATCCTGTAATGCAGGTTAAGCTTATCCATTATTTCTCTTCTGCGCGGTGACGCGGAAGCCAGTATTATGTCTCTCATGTGACTACCCCTCTGCTCTCATTTCCATAATCATGTCTCTGAGCTCGGCAGCCCTCTCGAAATCGAGGATCCTCGCTGCCTCTCTCATTTCCTTTTCCAGTCTCCTGATCAGTTCTTCCTGCTCACGGGCTGACTTTCTGTTCTTGCGTGCCATGTACTTGACTGCCATTTCATGGGTCTCTCTGGAGTGGATGGCATCACGGATCTCCTTCTTGATCGTTGAAGGTACGATGCCGTGCTCCTCATTGAACCTTTCCTGAATGCCCCTTCTTCTGTTGGTCTCATCAATGGCCTTTCTCATTGAATCGGTAATGGCATCACCATACATTATGACGGTACCGTTGGCGTTTCTGGCTGCTCGGCCGATGGTCTGGATCAGTGATCTCTCACTTCTCAAGAAGCCTTCCTTATCGGCATCGAGTATGGCGATCAGTGAAACTTCCGGAATGTCCAGTCCTTCCCTTAATAGGTTGATGCCGACCAGCACATCGTACTTGCCCTTACGCAGATCCCTGATGATCTCCGTTCTTTCCAGGGTCTTGGTCTCATGATGCAGGTAGGCAACATTGAAGGACTGCTGCTGAAGATATCTTGTAAGCTCCTCAGCCATTCTGACGGTAAGGGTCGTTATCAGCGTTCTTTCGCCGTTCTTTATTCTTTCTGTTATTTCGTAGATCAGATCATCGATCTGTCCCTTGGTAAGTCTTACCTCTACCTTCGGGTCAAGAAGACCGGTAGGTCTGATGATCTGTTCAATTACCTTGTTATCGACCTTGTCCAGTTCATAGTCGCCCGGGGTGGCTGATACGAAGATGACCTGATTGATCATCTTTTCAAACTCATTAAACTTCAACGGTCTGTTATCCAGCGCACTCGGCAGTCTGAAGCCGTATTCAACCAGGGTCTCCTTACGGGAACGGTCGCCATTGTACATGCCCCTTACCTGCGGTACCGTAACGTGTGACTCGTCAATTACCAGCAGATAGTCATCCGGGAAGTAGTCAAATAACGTGAACGGACGGCTGCCCGGGGCTCTGAATTCCAGATGGCGGGAATAGTTCTCAATTCCCGGACATACGCCGAATTCTCTCAAGGCCTCCAGGTCATAGCGGCATCTGTTTTCCAGACGTTCCCTTTCCAGGGGCTTGTTATTGTCTTCAAAATACTTTAGACGCTCAGCCAGCTCAACTTCAATGTTGTCGCAGGCTCTGTTGATGTCATCCTGTGCCTTGGCATAGCCACTGGCCGGGAAGACATTGTATACGGTATAGGAATTCAGGACCTTGCCGTTGATCGGGTCAACCTCGCAGATCCTGTCGATCTCATCTTCAAACAGTTCTATTCTGAGAATGTAACTGTCCGTATAACCCAGGGCAATGTCAATGACATCTCCCCTGACTCTGAAGGTACCTCTCTTGAGATCCATGTCATTACGGCTGTACTGACGGTCAACGAGAAGCTTGATCAGTTCCCTTCTGTCGATCTGCTGACCGGTCTTGATGGTAAAGAACATGTCCCTGTACTGGTTCGGGTCACTGGATGCGTAGATGCAGGCAACGGAAGCCACGATGATGGTATCGCGGTGTTCCAGAACCGCATTGTAGGCAGCCAGTCTCAGCATGTCCAGCTCGTCATTGATCATGGCGTTCTTCTCAATGTAGGTATCTGACTTGGGTATGTAGGCTTCAGGCTGGTAGTAATCGAAGTTGGAAACGAAATATTCCACGTGATTATTCGGAAACAGTTCCTTGAACTCCGTATAAAGCTGACCAGCCAGGGTCTTATTATGTACAAAAACCAAAGTTGGTTTATTAACTTTGGCTATTACATTCGCTATGGTAAATGTCTTGCCGGTACCCGTTGCGCCCAACAGTACCTGACATTTTCTGTTTTCATTCAGTCCTTCCACCAGCTGATCGATCGCCTGAGGCTGATCACCTTTGGGAACGAATGAACTGACTAATTCAAATTTTTCATCCATCTTACTGTTTTACGATCTCCAGAGCCTTCTGCATCTGCGTGTCATAGACGTCCCTCTTCATGTTCCAGTCATAGATGACACTGCTGTTGAGGCCAAGGCATGTCTGTTCATTAAGTGTTGAAGTCACCTCAAAGCCATGATCCTGCTGATATTTGGCAACGGCCTTTGCGGTAGCTTCTGAGAAATATCCGTCAGTACGGTCAACGTCATAACCCAGGAAGTCCAGAATGTACTGAGCATTGGAAACCATGTATGATACGCTGTCATATGCGTACTCTTCACCTTCCTCAGGTGTGAACTGCGGCAGATACAGAGCTTCATGCAGTCTGACTTCATAGTCAGGTTCAATGCCCTTGCCACCAATGTAAACACCCTTGCCCGACTTCCAGATGACATCCGTATACTTCAGAGCACTGCCGTCTGAGAATGTCTTGGTCAGCTGTGCCACACCCTTGCCGTATGTTGTCGTGCCAACGGTTTTGGCATTGCAGTTTTCCTTGAGAGCCATGGTGAATACTTCACTGCAGCTCGCGCTTCCCTCATCAATGAGGATCACGATGTTTCTGAAGTCAAACTTTTTTGACTTCTCAACCTTGTCGATTATCTCCTTGCCGTCACGGTCTTCCTCGATCATGACGATCTGTCCGTTATCCATGAAATACGTGCACATCTGGTCAAGAGTGGCTGCGTATCCGCCGCCGTTGTCTCTTAAGTCAATGATCAGATCATTGATGCCGGCACTCTTGATCCTTTCCAGATGATTCTTGAGTTCGTCAGCCGTACCTGTACCAAAAGATGTTACGGTTACCACACCGACACCTTCCTTGGTTGTGGAATATACGGTACTTTCAATTAACCCCCTGCTTACCGGAACGTCAAAGGTATCGCTGCCTCTCTGAACGGTAACGGTTACCGTTGAACCGATCTCGCCGGGAATCATGGAAACAAGCACGTCAACTCCCTCTTCCTCGGCCTTGACGCCATCTACTGCGATGATGTAGTCACCAGGCAGTATGCCGGCCTTTTCGGCTGGGGATGAATACAGGGTTTCAATGACAAAGATCTTGCCGTCCAGCTCATTGTATCTGATGCCGATGCCGACGAATGTGCTCTGCAGGGAACCGTTGAATCCCTCCAGTTCCTCAGGTGTCATGTATTCGGTGTGAATGTCTCCCTGGGCATTGACCATTCCCTTGATGGCATCTTCAATCAGCTTGTTCTTATATTCTTCGGTTCCCTCGCCATAGTAGAACTTCGTTGTCAGTATCTTGAGAACTGCATCGAAGTTTGCCAGAGAACTGTCATTACGGTAAATGATCTCCGGATCAGAAGTAGCCCTGCCAATGCCTACGCCAAGCACAAAGGAAATCAGCGTTACCAGGGCCAGTAACGTTATGAAGAATCCTCTCCTGCTCTTCTTTTTCTGATGCTGCGCTACAGTGTAGACTTCGTTTTCCGACATACTAATTTACCTCTATTTGAATATTGTAACACACTGCCTGTCTTTTTCCCATAGTAAAGGACTCTTGCGAGTCCTTACGAATTAATACCAGTATCCGTATTTTACGCCGAAGATGTTCAGCGCATTTTCGTAACACGGCGCACCTCTATAGGTACATGCACTGTAGATGTTACGTCCCAGCGTATAGTATACACGCCCTACGTTAGCGTAATCTTCCACGAAGTCACCGATCCAGCCGCTGCCCATTCTGATTACCTCAACGTGCAGGTGTGGTCCGGTTGAACTTCCGGAACTGCCCAGATTACCGATAACGTCTCCCTGATAAACACGATCACCAACAGAAACATTAACTGAACTTAAGTGAGCATTTATGATTTCATAGACCATGTCGCCGACCTGAACGATGTAACATATGTAGTTACCGAAACCATAACCGCAGTAACTGCCCAGATATCCATAAGGACATCCGGTATTGGTAGCTACGACGATTCCATTGGCTACCGCGTATACATTTGATCCGTAGTTAGCCGCCATGTCAGCTGCCGGATGGAATCCGCTGTAGGAATCTCCCGGTTCATAGTAATAACAGCTTGATGAAATGTAGAAACTGTTGTGTATCGGGAAATAGAATCCGTTTGAAGCATAGAAATCTGAGAGGGCCTGGTCAATGTTCTTGATGGAATTCTTCAGTTCACTCATTTCCAGCTTGACGTTCTCAAGTTCCGTAGCCAGAGCTGCCTGCTTGCGGCGGTACTCATCAATAAGTTCCTGACATCTTTCCTTGAGTGTCTCCAGATCATCCTTGGTTCTTTCCAGATCTGCCTTCTGCTTTTCCAGTTCGATCTTCTGGTTTTCCAACTCAACCTTGTCCTGTTCCAGAAGTACCTTCTCAGCTTCCATCTCATCGATCTTCTGCTTGTCGTAACCGGTGATCTCATTGAGAGCACTGATCCTTCTGAACAGGTCAACAAAGCTGGTTGCGCCCATGATGAACTTGATGTAGTTATTTGAGGAAACGTTTGACTGCTCAGCAGCCATCCTTTCCTTGATCTTGTTGTTCATGTCCTCGATCTTCTGCTCACGTTCAGCGATCTTTTCCTCAACGACGACGATGTTGTTTTCCGTGACCTTGACGTTTTCCTCAACGATTGAGATCTGATTCTCAACCGTACGGATCTTCTCGTTGATCTCATTGATCTTCTGACCCTGGGCAGCGATGTTGGCCTTCATTTCGCTGATGTTAGCATTGATGTCCCTGATGTACTGTTCGCTGTCTTCAAGCTGCTGAGCCAGTTCCTGTCTGTACAGCTTGCAGGCATCCTTCTGCTCATCAGTCATATTATCGGAAATGACACAGGGATTATCCTCAGCCTTGATCCTGAAGGTCTCATTGTTCAGCCATGGGAAGCAGCCGACGATCATGGCAAGTGTTAACAGAACAGATAAAAGTTTCTTCATCTGTTAACGCCTCCATCTTAACTGCCTGTTGACTGACAGTAATGAACCGATAAGACCGACGACCATGCCTATGACTGCCAGGAAAGCGGCAACATAGTAGGCAAATGGGTTTGTCGGCAGCAGCGTCAGCATTCCGCTGATCAGCTGGCCGTTAAGTGTATCGTAAATGTACTTGTAACCGAAGATGGTTGCCAGAGCCGGGATGATGGCGCCGAACAGTCCGATGAAAATACCTTCAATGACGAATGGCTGTCTTACGTAGCTGTTGCTCGCACCGACCTGTCTCATGATCGCGATTTCCTCATTACGGTTATGAATGGTGATGTTGATGGTGTTGTTGATCAGGAAGATCGCCAGTAAGGTCAAGGCCAGAATGATGATGTAGCCGCTGGTACGGACTGTTGTCAGTACGCGCAGGAAATCATCGGCGGTTGCTCCACCGTATTCAACTTCCTTGATACCGTTGATCTTGCCGATCTGCTCGGAAACACCAGATAGGGTGTAACCCGACTTGATCTCTACCAGGAATGCCGGTGACAGCGGGTTGTCTTCACGGTAGATCTCGAATATCTTGCCGCCTTCACCCTTGCCGTTGATGAATCTGTCAAGTTCCTGGTCCTTGTTGGAATACTCTACCCTGCCTACACCGTCAATGGCTTCGACTCTTCTCTGTAAGGCCGGTATTTCTACCTCGTCAAGTTCCTTGTCTATCTTTACGTATATCTGAATGTTCTCTTCCAGATTCCTGGTTATCTGTGAAACATTACCTACGATCAGTGTCAGCAAGCTTACCAGCACTAGAGTAACGGTAACGGCGTTGGCACTGGAAAGCGCCATCGCAAAGTGACGGAAGATACCCTGGAATGCTTCCTTAAAATGTCTTCCAATAAGTCTAAACATTAGAAACATACCCTCCTTCCTTATTGTCAGAAACCACATGGCCTGTATCAAGCTTGATAGTACGTTTCTTATATTTGTTAACAAGGTTGATATCATGGGTAACCATGATTACCGTTGTGCCTGCCTCATTGATCTTTTCCAGCAGCTCCAGAATTTCATTTGAACGCTCCGGGTCAAGGTTACCGGTAGGCTCGTCAGCTATCAAAAGCTTCGGATTGTTGGCAATGGCTCTGCCGATGGTAACTCTCTGCTGCTGGCCGCCTGAAAGTTCATCAGGGAAGCTCTTGGCCTTATCAGTAAGGTCAATGATCTCGAGAACCTCTCTGACTCTCTGTCTGATTTCCTTTCTCGGCTTGTTGATTACTTCAAGCGCAAAGGCGATGTTTTCAAAGACAGTCTTTCTCTTGAGAAGACGGTAGTCCTGGAAAACGACACCGATGTTACGGCGATACTTTGGAACCTTTGAGAAACGAAGCTTGCCAACGTTGACACCGTTGACTTCTACGGTTCCCCTGGTCGGGATCTCTTCGCCGTCAAGGACCTTGATGAAGGTGCTCTTGCCTGAACCGGTTTCGCCGATAACGTAAACAAACTCGCCATCCTGGATGTCGATAGTTACATCATTAAGGGCGTTGACCCCGTTTTTATATGTCTTATATACATTTTGCAAATGTACCATGATAACCTCCGCGATAATTATCTATTACAGATTATAGCACATAACTTTGATTATTGAACTATACTCGGAACTCATACGTGAAGCCCTCACCCTTAATCTCCTTGGCGTCTGATACGATGACAAAGGCATACGGGTCAGTCTTTTCAATGAAGTCGGACAGAGTAACATACTGTCCTCTTGATAATACAGTCAGAATGATCTGCTTCTTCTTGTCGGTATAGCCACCGCGTCCATCCAGAATGGTCGTGCCGCGGCTGAGCTTGATGTGAATGAATTCCTTGATTTCATCAAACTTGTCAGTGATGATGTACAGAGCAATGGCTTCTCCTGTCTTAGGTACCATCATCTTGTTGATGGCAGCGCTTGATGCATATATGTAGACCATTCCCAGGAAGACATCCTGCAGACCATAAGTGAGAAGACCTGCGGCTGTAATGATGCCGTCAGTGATCATGACTGACGTAGATACGGGAATGTGCAGATACTTGTCCATCAACAGACATATGATGTCCGTTCCTCCGGTAGAAGCGTTATGCCTGAAGGCAATGCCCATGCCGATGCCGGCAATGGCACCGCCGAATACGCAGTTTAAAATGGGATCGATATCCATTTCTATCGGATAACGCACCAGAATTTCCAGGAATACCGGATAGCTGATACTGCTGAGAGCAGTCTTTATAGCAAAGTCCTTTCCCAGTACCAGGACACCGATGATGAACAGACTGATGACCAGTATGTCAATGACCAGTGTAGGGCTTAAGCCAAACAGCACTTTGGTAATAATGGAAATGCCGGCTACGCCGCCGGAAAGAACGTCATTGGGCAGTACGAAATAGGCAACTGAAACGGCAAGTAAGAAATTGCCAAATAAAACCGCAAGAATATCAATCACCTTCTTCTTCATGTACATACCCCCTTTTAGTATGATAGCACAAAACAATGGGAATATTATATTAAAAAAGGAACACATTGATGTGTTCCTTACCATGAATTGTTTTCTGTTGTCAGTTTTCTGCCGACACCGACTGAAGCCTGAGCCATTCCGCTCTTACCTGAGCAGGCTGTCAGCAGCAGTGTCATGGCCATTAGTGCGGCCAGTATCTTCTTCACTTACCATCCACCTCCTGATGAACCACCGAAGCCGCCGCCTGAGAATCCTCCGCCGGAAGATCCTGAACTGAATCCTCCTGATGAGCTTTCAGGTGCCGGGGCACTTGTCATGGCCCTTTCAATGACATGCATCTGACTGGACAGTGAGTTAGTCATGTAATACGGATTAGAGTAATACGGACTGTAATACCAGTCACATGGCTGTATTGTCAGATTCTTGAAATGATCATTCCAGACATCTGTCAGACCTAAGGCATAGGCAAACGGCAGAATGTCATAGAAGTAATATGGATTTTCATCAACAAGTTCCTGCAGTCTGTCCTGCTCGGCAACCAGGATGAAGTTTCTCAAACCTATTACCTGACCAAGAATCTGATTGCCGTACTCGGTTCTCTTCTTCATGAACCTTACGACAAGAATTACCAGAATGTTGGCCACTATGCTGACGATCGGATAACCGATGTTTGTATTGGTATCAGCTGCGATGTATACCAGTATGATGACCGGTATGGTGAACAGTACGCCTACGGCGATGTACAGCAGCAGTTTTGTATACCACTTGTGCATGTATCTTCTGTTATCCATGTATACCATGATGGCCGTGGCGCCGATGATGGTGATCGCATCAATGGCAACCCAGATCAGTCCGACTACCATGTCATAGTAGTAACAGTAATAAAGCATGAATGAGGTAATGCCTATCGGCAAAAATGACAGCATCAGGCATATTGTCTGAACGGTCAGAGATGACTCAGTGAACAGTCTGCGCTTCTTGGAATTGAAGTACTTGTCAAGCATCTGCTCAACTCTGCCGATGGTCGTATAGAACTTGTCCTTGAGAGTGTCAATGTTGACTTCATCGCGGTTCTTGAACAGCTCGTCAAACATGTGTCTTTCATAACCTCTGGCTGTAGCTTCCAGATCGCTCTTCTTGGTGAGGATCAGTGAATCTTCCTTGTCAGTAATGGTTATGAGTCCTCTCCTGCCCCAGTCAAGGATCAGTGAAATGACATCCCCGTCATTGGCAACGCCATCGATGATGACGCCGACTTCTGCACTCGTTACCCCGCTTGGAGCATGGAATTCAACGCTGTCGATGAGCGGGTCATCCTTGCCGAAAATGAAGAACAGTGTAGCCATAATCACGGCTATGATGCAGGATGTGATCATTGCGTACAGACCGTAAACGTTGTTACTGATGAAATGGAAGTAGTCATTCGGCAGATTCAGCAGAACGGTGATAGCCTCACCAGGATTCAGATCTGCGCTGTATGTACCGGAAATGGTCTTTCCGGTAACGACAAATGACAGGGCTCCCTTTGATTCACTGGTAACGCCTTCCGGCGAGTCAAACTGCAGCTTGCTTCTGTCAAACTCCTTAGGCATGTTGATCTGGAACTCAACTGAATGAGTTACGGTATTCCAGCCTCCGGAGATGATGTTCATGAACAGCATCTGCAGTCCGTTAAGATCCAGATCTCTGGTCACGATCTCGTATTGGAACTTGTAGGTTTCGTTTGTATTTGCATACCTGTTCTTGTCACCGATCTTGATCTGAACACCTTCAGTAAAATCGGTAGTGTCATACTTATGATCGGACAGCACCTTTACATGGCGCACAGGGAAGACATATTTCTTCCTGACAGTCTGATCGTTGATCTCCCATCTCATTGAATACTCCTTTGGAATATTCACGTAGATGCCATGTAAAGTTGGCACAGTAAAAAGTACGTCCATGGTTTCGGTTACCAGAATGGTTCCATCCTCGTGAACATCCATTTCTACTACATGCTTGTTGATATCAAAGCCTTCTCTTGCCTGTACGCGGTCAGTCCTGACGGCAATGACGCTTACGGCAATCAATATGGCCAAAATTACATTCAGAAGCTTACGCATTTTTAGAACTCTACTTTAACATTCTGACGCTGTGAATCATCACTTACTTCAAACATCGGCTGTCTTACAAGTCCCTTTGCTGAAGCAACCAGGCTGCTTGGGAATGTCTGTAACTTGGTGTTGTACTGTCTTACGACACCATTGTAATAACGGCGTGATGTTGCGATGTCTTCTTCAATTGATGAAAGCTGCTGCTGCAGATTCAGGAAGTTGGTGTTTGCCTTTAATTCAGGATAGGATTCTGCCAGGGCAAATACCTGTCTGACTGCCTTTGTCAGCTCGGTATCAGCAGCGATCTTGTCACCGGCTGTAACGGCTGAATTTCTGGCGGCGATGACCTTTTCCAGAGTCTCAGTTTCATGCTTTGCATATCCCTTTACAGTCGCGACGATGTTTGGAATCAGCTCAGCTCTCTTAACCAGATATACATCCATTGTTGAGAATGCCTCTTCGATCTTGTTCTGTAAGGCAACAAATGCATTGTTTGTTGAAATGAAGTACAGAACTGCCAAAACGGCTAATACAACAATAGCAATAAGAACATATTTCATTGGATTATCCTCCTTTGTTATCTATCTAGTAAATTATACTCTTTTTACATGTAATTGTAAAAAAAGTACTGTGATTAACAGTACTTTTGGAAGTAGAAATCGTATAGTGCCTTGAAATCTTCTGACTCGTGTTTCACGTCGTGCAGATACTGATGGGTATAGAATTCATCATTTGATGCTTCAATAACCGCAACCGCAATGTTGGAGCAGTGGTCAGAAACTCTTTCACAGTTATTGATAAAGTCAGAAAGCAGGAAGCCCTGGGAAACAGAGCACTTGCCCTTGACGAGTCTTTCAACGTGAGAATCCATCATGGCATCTGACATGTAGTCAATGACTTCTTCAAGCGGTTCAACCTGTGCGCCGCTGGCCAGGTCATTGTCAACCAGACAGTCAGTAGCGAATTCAACTATCTCATTGATGGCATTGATCATGTTGTCAACTTCCTTCATGGCATCTTCAGAGAACTTTTCATCGCTCTCATTCAGTTTCTTAGCCAGATCGGCCAGATTGTTGGCATGGTCACCGATCCTCTCGTAGTCGGTGATTACATGCAGCATCTTGCCTACGGTATCAGCGTCAGCCTGAGACAGGGATACCTTTGACAGCTTGACCAGGAAACTGTCGAGTTCATCCTCGTACCAGTCAATCATCTGCTCGGTTTCCTTGATGGTCTCATATTCAATCTCATTGAATTCCTTGATCAGGTTCAGTGATGACAGGATGTTTCTTCTGGCCATCAGAACCATTTCAATCGTCTTGTACATGCATTCGGTAACGGCGATTGACGGCTGGTTGAGCAGTCTGTCGTCGATGAGAACCTTTGGCAGATCTTCTGCCTCGTCCTTGACGATGCTCTTGACGATCTTAATGAGGATCGGCTCAATTAAGAAGGCAACGATCGTAACGAATACGTTGAACAGCGTATGGGTCAGGGCAACTCCGACATGGTTTGTCATGCCCTTCAGGAATTCCATGTTGCCAATTACAAGTAATACAGCAAGTACGATCAGGGCACCCATGCAGTTTACCATTACCTGCAGTACGCTGACTCTCTTGGCACCCTTGGAAACGCCGATTGAGCTGATCAGACCGGTAACGCAGGTACCGATGTTGGCGCCAAGTACCAGAGGTACGGCCATTCCCAGTGAGATCTGGCCTGATGAAGCGAACGCCTCAATGATACCGATGGTTGCGTCTGATGACTGAATTACGGCAGTGACGATTACTGAGATCAGTACAGCCAGTATCGGGTTGGTGAACATGAGCAGAAGCTTGGCGAACCAAGGCTCATTAGCCATCAGCTTTACTGAATCTGACATGAAGGTCATGCCGTACATTAATACTGCGAAACCCAGGAATATCGTTCCAAGGTCTTTCTGTTTTTCCTTCTTGGATACCATCCTCATGACAACACCGGCAAAGGCCAGAATTGGCGTGAAGAACTTTGGACTCAGTACCGACATGATTGAGAAGCTGCTGCTGTCAATGCCGGTAAGAGTCAGGATCCAGCCGGTGATCGTAGTACCTACGTTGGTACCGAGAATGATCGGTAATGTATCCTTAAACATGATGATGTTGGAGTTTACAAGACCAACAAGCATGACGATTACACCTGAAGACGACTGAATAGCACATGTGATCAGCATGCCTAATAAGAAGCTGAGCCACTTATTGCTGGTCACCTTTCTCATTGTCGTTTCCAGAGAACCGCCGGCCATTTTTTCCAGAGATGACGACATGACCTGCATGCCGAACAGGAAAAAGGCCAATCCTACCAGAATCTGCAAGAATGAATAAATATCCATGTTATCCTCCTGTAGTCCCCTTAACTACTGACGTTCATTTTTATGAAAAAAAGGTACGGCATCTGCCGTACCCATGTATTTTCTTCAATACGCTCACGCACAACAGAAGTAATGCATGAGTCTCACAAATTAAAGCAAGCCGGGACTGATCCGTGATGACGACTTAGCTACGTTTCTCAACGCCTGTTACTCCCTCATTCAAACTCAATTTATCATAATAACCCGGTGTTTTCAACTAAAAGCCACCAAGCTCCTTCTCGATGCGATCTGTGACTGCTTCGGCAGTCAGCCCGTAACGTTCTCTTAATTCTTCAATGGTTCCATGCTCAATGAATTTGTCCGGAAGGGTTACGTTCATGACGCTGACACCAAGTTTTTCAGCAGTAACGGCAGCGTCCATTCTCTGTCCGTATGAGCCGTGAGCCACGACTTCCTCCATCGTAACAAACAGCTGATGATCATTTTTAAGTTCCCTGATCAGATCAGTATTTACATGGCTGAGGAATCTTACGTTGACTACGGTCGGTTCAATTCCCTTCTCCCTCAGCAAGTTTCTGACCTTCATGGCGGTTTCAACCATGACGCCTGTTGCCAGAATGCATACTCTGGAGCCTCTTTCCATTATTTCATCTTCATTCAGTACGAGCGGCTGACGGTATTCATTCAGACTCTCACATGCCTGACCACGCGGATAGCGGATGGCTACCGGACTGCCTAATTCCAAGGCCAGGTCAAACATCTCATCAAGTTCCCATTCATTCTTCGGGCTCATAACCGTCATGTTGGGAATGCTGGTGAGGAATGATTCATCCAGTAAACCCTGATGGGTCTTGCCGTCATTGCCAACCAGACCGGCTCTGTCGACCGCAAAGATGACCGGAAGTCTGCTCATGCAGACGTCATGGATCATCTGGTCATACGCTCTCTGCAAGAACGTTGAGTATATGGCTACCACCGGTCGTAACCCGGCTGAGGCCAGACCGGCCGCAAAGGCTACGGCATGCTCCTCGGCAATGCCGACGTCAAAGAACCTCTCCGGGTATTTCTTGTTGAAATTGTATAATCCCGTGCCAAAGCGCATCGCTGCGGTAATGGCAACTATTCTTTCATCCTTCTCTGCCAGCTGCAGCATCTTGTCGGAGAAACAGGTCGTATAGCTTCTTCCCGTTTTCTTCTTCAATGGCCTGCCGGTTTTCAGATCAAACGGATCAACGCCGTGGTACTGTGCCGGATGCTTTTCAGCTTCCTTATACCCCTTGCCCTTAACGGTCAGAGCATGTATGATGACAGGTTCATTAAAGCGGAAGGCGCTCTCCAGGGCATCCGTTACCTGCTCAATGTCATTGCCGTCGATCGGGCCGATGTAAGTCAGACCAAGGTCCTCAAAGAACATGCCTTCAACAAACAGTCTCTTGATCGATTCCTTGGTGGCGTGAATACCCGTCTTGATGTATTCACCAACTACCGGGATCTTGCCCAAAGTATTCTGAACGACCGTCTTGGTTGAAAGATAGCGATTGCTTGTTCTGATCTTGCCTAGATAGTTAGCCAGGCCGCCGACATTAGCGGATATCGATCTTTCATTGTCATTGAGAATTATGACGAGATTGCCCTTCAGATTGGCAGCGTTGTTAAGCGCCTCATTTGACATGCCTCCGGTTAAAGAACCGTCGCCGATTAGGGCCACTACCTTCTCATTTGTTCCCTTTATCTCTCTGGCACTGGCATAGCCCAGGGCAATGGATATAGCATTGGAGGCATGACCGGAGATGGAGGAATCATCCTCGCTTTCCCCCGGATCGGTAAATCCGCTGATGCCATCCAGCTGTCTTAATGTGTCCATGGCCTCATTTCTGCCCGTGAGCATCTTGTGTACATAGGACTGATGTCCTACGTCGAATATCAGTTTATCCTTGGGGAAATCCAAAAGTCTGTGCAGGGCGATGGTGATCTCCACTACCCCGAGATTGCTGGCGAGATGTCCGCCGTTAGTACTGGTTACTTCCAGTAATCTCTGCCTGATTTCCTCTGCTAAAAGCGGAAGATCACTTTCAGGCAGCTGCTTGATGTCGTTAGCATCCTTAATCTTATCCAGCAAAGCCATATGAAAACATCCTTCCGCTCATTTCTTTCATTATCTTTCCTATTACTGCTGATCCGGCCTTCTTATAACCCTCTGAAACTGCTGAGATCATTGCCTTCCTCCATTCAGTAATAATTCTCCGATTTGTTAACCCCTTAACATCAACATTCTAACACAAAACCAAAGAAAAAAGGAACCGAAGTTCCTTTTGACTAAGCTCTGAGCATCTTTCTGGCCTTGCCTAAGTAGCCGATGTAGAACAGATACTGAATGATCTGTGCCAGTGCTGAAACCAGTGACAGGATCACGTTGATGTTGGCCTTCGGATCCTTGAAGAAGAACTTGAGCACGATTTCAGCCAGTGCCTTCAGGCCAAATGCGACCATGATCAGGATGGTGACTGTCTTGCCCTTGTTGATCATCTTGCTGTTGAACATCTTGTCAGCCAGATTGGCAATGCCGTTAACGACGTGCATCATGACAATGGTATTAACAACACTGAGAATTGCGTTACATACGGTCTTGATCAGATCGTTCTTGCCATCGAAGTAAACTCCGGCAGCCAGGGCAACTACGGCTATCAGGATCTCTACAAGAGCCTTGACGAATTCACTGTCATCCTTGCCGGCCTTAGCCAAACCGATGATGTTGATGATGAATGAGAGTGCCAGCAATACCAGCGTGATGATTCCCAGAATCGTAAATCCGCCAATGGTATAATCCAGGACTTCCTTGATCTTTTCCATCTCTGCTGCGTAGGCAACAGCACCGAAGACTGCTGTCAGAACACCAGTAACCGTTGCGATGATTGAGAGTACTTCAGCGGTAATGATGTTTCCAATACCCTTATAAGCATTTTCAAATCTCATATGTAAACCTCCAATAGTTATTTGTTATCCTCTTTATTATGTATATTCTCCCGCCAGAATTCAACATTTTTCAGTTCTGGCCGCATAAAAGCCAGAACCTGCTGTTCTGGCTTTTTCACTCTAGAAACGGTAGTGTGACTTCCTCGGGTCGCGCTGAATGTAGTAGTCGTGTCCCTTTCTCAGTGACTTGGTATCAGCGTAGTAGGTAACGTCATACTTGCGTTTTGGCTGAGCGATCCTGTCCTTGAAGTAGTCAATGGCTTCAGTGATCTCATCAGGCTCAGCATCCTTGAGCATGTTGATGACTTCACATACTTCTTCACTGTACAGATAAGCATCATCGTAGGCTTCATTGTCAAAGCCGTCGATCTTGTTTCTGTTTACCTTGATGTTCAGAGAGTTGAACCATGGAGAATTAACATTGACCTTGACATAGAAGTTATAGCTGTATTCGTAACGCTTGGGATTGTAGCTGACTTCCTTGCCGGCTTCATCCTTCTTCATTATTTCCTTCTTGTCTTCAACGATGTTGAGATCGCCGTCAATGATCTGATCAAAGCTCAGAACGTCAGGATTTGAAGCTCTCCAGTTATCACTGCCGCTGACGAAGAACAGTCTGTTTTCAGCATCAATGTAAAGTCTGGTACCGTCTGCGCCGGCAATGTGAGTAACGTTGAATCCTTTTACGATCTCCTCGTTGTGTTCACGGTATGCCAGATGTTCCTTTATGTCTTCTACTGTATAGTTCTTAAGATATCCCAGTAATGGTGACAACTTGTTGACGCAGTTCTTGTCAAGTCTGCCGTCCTTGAGCTTTGTACCGCCCAATACACCGCACTTTTCTCCGCAGATGTCACATGTCTTTCTTTCAAAAATACCATCTAAAAAGCCCATATTATCCTCCTTCGTTATTATTATTACATAATATATCTACCTAGATATTATACTATATGAACTGACTCTGTTGTCAATCAGACCTTAACAGCTGAACCTGTATTCCGTACGGTAACAGTATTCCTCATTGCCGTTGATGACAGGAGAAACAAAGCCTTCCTGGTTGGCGGAATTCGGGAAGAACTGGGTCTCCAGGCATACACCGTCATGAGCCCTGTAAATTGCACCGTTCTTGCCCTCATCGCTCTCAACGAAGTTACCGGCATATACCTGAACGCCAGGCATTGTCGTATAGCCGTCCAGCACTATTCCCGTCTTATTGCTCTTAAGAGTAGCAAAGTGTCTTAACATACCGTCATAACCGTCGATGACGAAGTTATGGTCGTAGCCGTTTGTCAGCTTAAGCTGTTCATAGTTAAGATCAAAGTCCCTGCCAATGGTCTTTCCCTCTGTGAAATCCATCGGTGTTCCCTTTACTTCTAGTATGCTGCCGTCAGGAATTGAACCGGCAACTACGGGAGTAAAGCATGTACAGTCAAGTTTCAGCCAGTCATCAAGAATATCACCGCTGTCATGACCGCTCAGATTGAAGTAACTGTGATTGGTCGGATTGAACACCGTTGCTTTATCGCTTCTGATCTTATACTCAATGGACAGAGTTCCTTCGCTTATGCCATATGTTACGTTGATCATTCTGTTTCCCGGGAAACCCAGATCACCATCAGCCATCTCCAGTTCAAAAGTCAGAGAACTGTTCGTTTCATTCTTCAGACTCCATACTCTCTTATGCGCACCGTTTACCAGATCTGAGTGCAGATTGTTCCTGCCGTCATTTATGCTCATCTGATATCTTACGCCGTCAATGACATAAGAAGCGTTAGCCGTTCTGTTGGCACATGGGGCAATGGTTGCTCCCATGCAGGCCGGGTTGTCAAAGTAAGGTTCAAGTGATCTGTAACCCAGCACCACATCCCTGTCTTCTCCCCTGGCATCTTTTACCATCAAAGATACCAGTGTTGCCCCGAAATCAGTTATTCTGGCCGTGATTCTGTCATTTTTCAGGGTATACAGTGATACTTCCTCACCTTTTGGGCTCTTGCCGAAATGTTCTCTGTTCATGTTGATTATCCTTCTTTCAAGCTTATCTTAATTATATATTGTTTACATCATGCTGTGGAGACCATCTTCATCCAGCATGTATACCTTATCACAGACGTTTTCGATGAACTTACGGTCGTGGCTTACTGCGATGATGCAGCCTCCGTACTCATTCAGCATTTTTCTTACCTGTGGATTGGATAGCGGTGAGAGATTTCTGGTCGGCTCATCCATGATCAGCACATTACAGCCATCCAGTATCAGTTTCAGTAACAGGATCTTGCACTTCTGACCTTCAGACAGATCCCTGATGTCATGCTCCATCTCTTCGGCTGTAAACTTAAGAGATCCAAGATGTGTTCTTATTCTGCTGATCTCCTCTCTGGTGCCTTCCTTCTTCAGGAATTCAACCGGTGATATGTCAAAGTCCATGACCTCATCGTAGTTCTGCGGCATGTAGCCGGCATGGACACTGACATCGTTCATGATGACATCCTTCATCATTCTCAACAGTGTCGTCTTGCCTGAGCCGTTCTTGCCGATCAGACATACCTTATCCCTTCCCCTTACCTGCAGTTCAATGTTTCTGGCCAGTACCTTTTCACCTACTGTCAGTTCATCAAGATGATAGTCCAGTATGACCTTGCCGGGATTGAGATCAACACCCGCAAAGAAGATGTTAATGGCTTCCTCAGGATCAAATCTTTCCGTCAGGTTTTCCTTCTTCTCATCGAGCTTTCTGCCCAATGACTTGACGGCATGCATCTTTTTCTTGAGAAGCTGACCGCCGTGAGGATCCTGACGGGATATGGTAGCCTGCTGATGTTCTACCTTCTGATATATCTGCCGGTACTTTTCGATCTGTTTGAAGTACTCTGCCTTCTGCTTGGCTGCTATCGAGTTATTGCGTTCAATGAAGTGCAGACGGTCTCTGACATAATCACTGTAATTCAGCCTAGCAAAGGTCATCCTGGCTTCCTGCTTTCTCTTCAGCTGTTCCAGATGCAGAATGCCATTACTGCAGTTTTCCAGTAATGATTCATCATGGGAAATGAAGATCATCGGCAACGATGAACTGCTGATGAAGGACTCCAACCAGATGAGAGTTTCCAGATCAAGGTCATTTGTCGGTTCGTCCAGTAACAGTATGTCGGGGTTGCCGTATAGCAGCTTGGCCATGGCTATCCTGACCTTTTCCCCGCCGCTGTATGTTCTTAACTGTCTTTCGTCATCAATTATTGAAGCATCCAGATTTACCGCCTTTAAGGCATCATACAGTTCGGCATAATGACTGTAGTGTTCGTAATCGATCTCATCATCATGATTTTCTCTGACCATGTAGCCAAAGACTGTCTCATCCAGCCATTCATTTTCAATTTTCTGGGGCAGGTAGGCTGTCTTCTCATCACAAAAGATACTGCCTGAATGTGTGACGTAGCTGCTCACATCAATTCCTGCCAGTATTTTCAGAAGCGTACTCTTGCCATTTCCTTCCTCCCCGATCAGAGCGATCCTGTCATCAGGATTCAGAGTCATGCTGAAGTCCTTAAGCAGTACTCTGCCCTTCAGGGTGGATATGGTCAGATCATTAACTACGAACATTTATATACCTCACCTGCATTATAGCATAGGAAAGATACATCTATTGACACACAACGCGACAAAAGCTAAACTTATGTTGTTCAGCATGAAGCTGGATTTCTTGAACAGGAACATGCCATGAAGGCTAGGAAAGTTTTTTTCGATGCCGTCATGGCTGTTTTTATGAAAAGGAGAACAATCACAATGTCAAGCACAAGAAGACTTGTACTAACCGCTTTATTCGTTGCCCTGGGTGTCGCCTTACCTCAGGTATTCCACGCCGTACCTAATGCCGGCAGCATTTTCCTGCCGATGCATATTCCGGTATTACTGGCAGGATTCTCAGTAGGTCCGTTATTCGGATTATGCGCTGGAATTCTGACTCCGTTACTGTCACACCTGATGTTCGGAATGCCTCCGGCACCGGTATTGACAAGCATGTTATTCGAACTTGCCCTGTACGGACTGATGTCAGGCTTACTGACAAAGGCCATCAGGATCAGGCCTCTGATCGCCAAAATCTACTGCGTTCTGATCCTCAGCATGCTGTGCGGCCGCATCGGCTACGGTCTGCTCAATGCCCTGGTATTAAGAGCCGGTCAGTATTCACTGCAGACATGGCTCTCAGCTGCGTTTGTTACTGCGTTACCTGGCATCATCATTCAGCTGATCGTTATACCGATTCTGGTTACTGCCCTGGTAAGAGCCAAGCTGATCAATGTTGATTAACAGAACAGGTTATCTGATGAACAGATAACCTTTTATAATGCAGTAAAAACTATTTGAATTACGCATTATGGTTTGTTATAATGTATGAGCATCAGAAAGGAGCCGCACTATGTTAGATGTACTTATCCTGATCGACTCAGTCGCAATCATTATTCTAACTTTATTACAGAGTGGAAAATCTGCCGGTGTCAGCAGTGCATTCGCAGGCGGTAATGGCGGACTGAATCTCTTCAGTAATGCAAAGGAAAGAGGTCCTGAAAAAGTCATCGCCATGGCTACTCTGGTTGCTGGTATCTTATTCTTTATACTAGTAATTATCAAACTAATAGTAGGCTAGAAAAAGAGACCGTTCGGTCTTTTTTTTAGAAACAAGGGGAGCAGAATGGAAAAGGTCATAGCTGTAAACAGAAAGGCCAGACACGAATACTTTCTGGAAGAGTTCTACGAGGCTGGAATAGCCCTGACGGGAACTGAAATCAAAAGTGTTCGCAAGGGTCATGTTCAATTCAAGGATGCATACATTGACTTCGTTGGTAACGAAGCTTTTATCCGTGACATGCACATTGCCCAGTATGACCATGGCAACATCTTCAATCATGACGAGACAAGATTAAGAAAGCTGCTGCTCCACAAACACGAGATAATCAAGCTGAAAAGAGCCGTTCAGGTCAAGGGCTACACGGTAGTCCCAACCAGAATGTACTTCGTCAAGGGACTGGCCAAGATGGAAATAGCCCTGGCCAGAGGCAAGGACTTATATGACAAGCGTCAGACGCTCAAGCAGCGTGATGCACAGAGAGAAATAGAAAAAGCAGTAAAGAGGTATTAACATGATAGTTATCGAAATGAATGACGGAAGAAAAATGAAATTTGAACTCGATGCCGAAAACGCACCGATTACGACAGCCAACTTCATCAAACTGGCTAATCAGCATTTCTATGACGGACTGATCTTCCACCGCATAATCAGGAATTTCATGATTCAGGGCGGTGATCCAACCGGTACCGGCATGGGTGGATCAGACGAAGACATCAAGGGCGAATTCAAGTCCAACGGTGTCAACAACAACCACCTGGTATATATTAATTAGCTCACTTAACAAGAGCAGTTAGTATATACCTTTCCTTTCTACTGATGTTTAGTGTCCATCAGAACGACAGATAATTCTGCTAGAATTGAATCGTGAATGTGTACTTCTATACCCACC